>JAOUKV010000035.1 GCA_029882355.1 Gammaproteobacteria bacterium
CGAATTTTCTATGGTGATCCGAAACATCGTCACAGAAATACCCAACCTCAAGGATCTCGGCCTGCCCGACGTGCTCCAAAAAGTCATTATGCTAAAAAATGGCCTGATTCTATTCGTTGGTGGTACCGGCTCGGGCAAATCAACCTCGCTGGCAGCACTCATCGACCATCGTAACCGTAATTCCAGTGGCCACATCATCACCATTGAAGATCCCATCGAGTTCGTACACAACCATCGGGGCTGCATCATCAATCAACGCGAAGTCGGCATGGATACCGATTCATTTGAAGATGCGCTTAAGAATACCCTGCGACAAGCACCTGACGTTATTCTCATCGGTGAGATTCGTGACCGTGAAACCATGGAACATGCACTGGCTTTTGCAGAAACCGGACATCTCGCTATTTCAACACTACATGCCAATAACGCCAATCAGGCACTTGATCGTATTATTAACTTCTTCCCCGAAGAAAAACGTACCTCACTGCTCAGCGACCTCTCCATCAACCTTCAGTGCTTTGTCTCTCAACGTCTTATCCCTACGGTCGACGGCAAACGCTGCGCAGCCATTGAGATTTTGCTTAACTCACCCCGTATTGCAGACCTGATCAAGGAAGGCTCAGTTCTGGAAATCAAGGAAATTATGGAAAAATCCGGCAATATGGGCATGCAGACTTTTGATATGGCGCTGCTTGACCTATATAACGCTGGTAAAATTTCCTTTGATGAGGCCATCAAAAATGCTGACGCTGCCAATAACTTACGACTTAAAATTGAATTAGCTGAAAAAGCGGATAAGGGTCACCACAACGATGACGAAAAAGATGAACATGGCGGCCTAAGTCTGGTAGCAGATGAAGAAGATGAAGAGGACGAAGAAGAAAACGGCATGGCTGCATTTAAATTACCGGAATAATCTATAACCGAATCTTTTTTGTAGCTGGCACATTGTCAAAAATACAGGGAGACACACAAACAGAGCCAGTCAGAAATTAAGCTAACAACCTGGAAACCAACTCAATAAGCTCATCAGAGTTAACCGGTTTATTTAAAAACTCAGCAATGCCTATGTCCCTGGAGATTTCTTTATCAATATCCAGTGAATAGCCTGTACTCAAAACTATAGGTAACTCAGGCAATACACTAAGAATATTCTTCGACAAATCAACTCCGTTCATATCAGGCATTGTCATATCAGTTAATAACAGATCAACTTCGTTTGGATGACTTAATACATATTCCAAAGCATCTGTGCTTTTTCCAAACGTCGTTACATTAGCACCATGAATTCCCAGCAACTCTTTAACAAATTCAAGAATGAGTTCTTCATCATCAACAACAACTATATTACCTTGAATTAACCGATTGTTTTCAAGCCCAATGTTCTTAGCTTTATTGACTTCTTTAGAATCAGAAGTAGGTGGGAATAAAATACTTACACTTGTCCCCTGTGGTGATGACTTAATTACAATGTGACCATTATGTGAATGCACAATTCCGTGAACAACAGACATCCCCATTCCAGTGCCTTCGCCGACATCTTTAGTAGTAAAGAATGGATCAAATATTTTATCCATAACAGAATTTTCAATACCACTACCATCATCCTCAACGGTTAATTCAACATATTCACCCGTTACATTACAATGGCATGAATTACATAGCCGTGACTGTTTTGAAGATTTCAGTGTAATCTTTATGTTACCGATATCACCAATAGCATCACGAGAATTAACACATAAATTAATTAATATTTGCTGAGCCTGGATAGGATCCATCAAAATATCTGGAACAAATTCTGAAATTAAATATTTAATTTTTATACCAGAAGGAATTGTTGAAGATAGTAATTTAATACTTTCTTTTATAATCGGTGATAAAGAAATGGCTTGATCTTGACTAGTACGTGAACGACTAAATAACATCATTTGCTCAACAAGTTCTTTTGCGCGCAATCCAGCCGTGTATACATTATTAAGATATGTTTTAGCCTTAAGATCATCATTAGAAGACAACCGTCTTTGCGCCAACTCTGTGTAGCCAAGAATTGATGCAAGTATGTTATTGAAGTCATGCGCAATACCTCCAGCTAACTGACCTATAGATTCCATTTTATGAGTTTGGTTTAGCTGCAGGCTCAATGCTTTATTGGCATCATCAACTTCTTTCCTACTCGTTATATCCTGAACAATACCGAACATCTTAATAGGATTTTTATCACTATCGCGAATAACATTACCTTTTTCAGAAAGCCAACGAATACCACCATCTGGCCTTATAATTCTATGTTCTACAAAATATTCCGCGCCATTAAGGCAGTTCTGTATTGCAATAGCCACACTTTGCCTGTCATCTGGATGTATAACTTTCATAAAATTTTCATAACATACTTTCGTATCACGTAATGAATAACCAAAAATTTTAAATATTTCATCCGACCAATCGAGCGCGCCAGTCTCTACAGACCATTCCCAAACGCCAATATTTGCGTACTTATGGCTCAGGTTAATTCGATCAACTTTACTCAAAAGATCCGACCTGGAAATATTGCCCTTATTTAAATCCTGCGACACAACTAAAAACATATTTGAATTAGCCAACGAGACCGCGACCTGCCTCATCAGCAATTTTAAATAATTATATAATTGGTGAGAAAAAATAGAATTATTCTGTGAGTTTTCGAGATAAATGATACCGAGCACAGACTCATTTCTCACTATTGGCAGACACATAATAGATTTTATAGAGTTGTTGATAATATACGAATCAGCTGAAAACAAACCATTTGAATCAGAAGTATCTAAAAACACATTTACACGGCTTTGATGACAGAAATTAACCACCCCATCACAGATAAAATTCGACTGTAGATCACCTCTTAATGTTTCCGACGCATTATCATGACCACCACCTTTGCTACACATTATTTTTAAGCTACCCTGATCACTAGCAATAAAACAAACCCTGTCTGCATTAGACTGTTTAAAAATATGTTTTACCGCTACATCAGCAACAAACTCCGTTCCCTTCAAATTCGACAATGATGTTGTTATATCGAACAAACTATTGATATCAATGAACTCATTTACAGGCTTTATTAACAGCCTAGATTTATCTAAAGACCCAGCCCCTCTATAGGGTGTATACATATACTTTAAATGCATCACCTTAAGTACAGCGCCCCAGGCTTCAAATGCCTCAATAGACTTGCAAACATAGCCTTCAATCAAAGAAGGCTGGTTTTCAGCAATGGCATACTGCACCAATAGTTCATACAGAATCCCCTTCTCTAAATAATTTCCATTATTCTCAACATATGAAATCAACAACTCTACATCTACATCTACATCTACATCTAATTTGAAAAGTACAATTGCAACTTTCACAATATCGTACTGAACTTTGAAATTTATAGGAGAGGCCTTAGCCAAAGCAGCAAGAGAATTCACACTATCAGAAAGTCTATCCTGAATAATCGTATCATCGCATTCCTGAATTATATGTACCAGGGAAAGTGATTCAATGAAATAAATCTGGGTCAATGGAAACATAACTATATCTATCGACACATTTGTCAAATATAAATCAATACCATTTATTACTTTTTTATAGTCGCCAAAAATATAATGTCGAGTTGAGCTTATAATTGACTGCCAGGCACCACCTTGAGGAAACGATATATCTCCGAAATATTCAATTGCTTTATCCACATCAACATATCGACCTTTCCTATAGTCGCTTAAAATCACACCTTCAGAACAAGTCAGGTCGTGAAACATATCAGACAATATAAAAAACGACATAATCATTTTCTTGTCATTTGTCTTTTCAAGAAAAGGATATAACTCAATACATCTATCAACTATAAATTTAATAGGCTTACCCGATATAAACATTGTCCAGATATTAAAATATACGGCCCAGGCGCCGAATAAGTAATCGCTTGTAGAAACTGACTTTTGGTAACTAGAATAATACCTTTCAGATATACGGGAAAAACTCTCGCTATAAAAGGCAGAATAATTACAAAATAAATTTGTAATTTTCGGAAACATGGTTTCATCATTAAACTTGTCAATTATTTGCAGAGCCAGGACACCTGACTTATACGATAAATCGTAATCTCTATTTTTTGACATGTACATAGCATACATAACAAAACCAAATGCTGCTTCAGCACATAATGGGTTATCAATTGACAGTTCTACTATCTTATAAATAGACAACTCCATAAGATCTAGATCTTGCGAAAAGTATGATGCCTCCCAAAGATCTAGCAACATACGCATTTGATACTTAGAATCACTATTTACAAAATCATTGGAGCCACACGCCTTGAGTTTATTAACGCAAATATCAACAACATTTGAATCATCCACATTTCTCCTTAACTGTTCAAGGTTAGATTTCTCATGATTTATATTTATTTTGAACTTTGATAAAAGAGTAACGCCTTTATTTTTAGCCACTGAATAATCTGAGCTAGAATTTACAACAATATCTTTATATACAGAATAATATTTTGATGCGTAGGAAATGTTACTACTATCAGCTAACAACAGGTCAAGATCATTAAGTAAATTTGATGAGCTCCCTATAAGATAAGAAGTGTAAATATAGCCAAACTTAATTTCGTCCTTAAGAACAGGATCGAGACCATCTCCAGAAAGAGAGCAATAATCTAATGCATGTAAAAAATATGAATTGGCTGACTCGTAAGCCTGCAGCGTTAGCGCTCTGTCCGCAGCTTCAACATTTAAACTAGCCGCTCTAATGGCATCGTCATTATCTATCACGGATTTCGATAAATTAAGATGTGAAACAGTATCAAAAACTGAATAGTCATGAACGCCTTTGACCAATGAATTTGATATGTTTTTATGGATTAAATTTAACTCTTCACTTGATATCCCATCATAAACAACCTGCCCGATTTTATCATGCGACAAAGACAGGCCAATCTTTGACTCTAATATATACTCAAACCCATTATTTTCACGAACACTATATTCAATATCATTTTGTGAGACCCCACATATTTCAGACAACAACTCTATATTCACAGGCTTCGCAAAACAGGTAAGATACTTAATAACTGTATGAACATCATCACTCATGTTATTAATGTTGTTTGTTACATAATACTCCAGACTTTTATACTCACCAGAATTATTATAGTTGCCTGAATTAATTATATTTTTTTTCTCAAGCTCCATGCTTGTCAATATTTGCTTGATGAAAAATGGATTGCCTTGTGCCCTACGATTAATATCAATTAGGAATTTCTTCTCGACATCCAATCCAATATAATTTTTTACATAACTAGAGCATTCTTCATCGCTAAAACCATTTATTGACTCAACATAAGATTTATCATCATTACAGACAGACAAAATATAACTTGCCTGTTCATTTAGCGATAATTCATTGCTTCTATAGGCGAACACAAAGTGTACATAAGCTGGCCTATTTTTCACAAGTCTCAATATTAAATTACACGATTCCTTATCGCACCATTGCATATCGTCAAATACAATAAACAACCTGCGCTTATCTTGAGCCAGGCGTTTTACAAGTAAATTAATTGCACTGTAGAAATCTTCTTTATTAGCTACATTAGCCTGCGGCTCAATTTTAATTTGGTGATATTTAAAAAGATCTTCACACAGTAAATAGACAGCATATATCGTCTTCTTTGAAGTGTTTTTTATTAGGTAAAGAAGGCTGTCTTTTACATGTTTATCATCGTACACAAATCTAAGTTCGGCCAGAACCTGATTTATTGCCATGTATGGCGTACTTGTAAACTGCTCAAACTTACCTTTTATAACAATATACTTCTCAACATCACACTTTTCCGCGATAGCTTCTATAAACTGACTTTTTCCATAACCTGCATATCCATTGACTATTATATTACTTATCTCTTGCCCATCAATTTCATCTATAGCTTGTAGAGCTTTATGATAAATGGCGCGCGGAAAAATTAGTCGATTAACTTCATGCTGCATGTTGCTTGTAATATCCATTGTGTATTTTTCGTAAATTGTATGCCATTTTCTTTTTCGTAAAAACCCCACGCATAAAGAAGCTTTTAATAACCCACCATAACCTCCCTGAAGGCGTGAAATTTTGATTCGCTGAGCTCAATAACTCTTTTCCCTGATATTTATTATGATATCCATGAACCTTGAACTCTCCTTTCTTTTTTCTCTTGCTTAAAATGTTTTTCTAATATCAGCCCTTAGGCAGCATCTCCCACGCCACACCATTCTCATTCCAGTGCCGACCAAAATCTGACTGAACTTACTGTAAAAATACGACCCTAATCTGTTGATTCTGTATTATTAATGAGGTGCTCTCTTGTCCATTTTCATCCGGACTTTATATCGGCTACGCCATCTCGGCACTGGCTTTCTTTTACTGCTCATGACCTCTACGGCTCGAGGCGAGACCACACCGCTCAAGCATGGCATGAGCAACACACTGCCCGGCACTGATGTTGATCTTGCCTCATCGGAGCAGGACGATATGCTAAGCGCAGAAATTAATAGCATCCTGCACATTCCTTTCGAGATTGTCGCGGACTCGCTTACTCAGGCTAGCAACTGGTGCGAAGTAATGCCCCTACACTTCAATATCAAGGCCTGCACCCATGAAATACGCGATGGTGGTGAGCTGCTCACTGTTTACAGTGGACGCAAAATTTATGAAGCCCCTGAAGATAGCTACCAAATGACATATCATTTTGAGGTCATCCAGCAGGACGACTCCCAGCTCTTATTGCGCCTACACGCAGACAATGGGCCCATCAACACCCGTGACTACAAAATTGAATTACAGGCACAACGAGTGAATGCAGGTACACGACTACGCATTCATTCTTCCTACCAACCCAGCTGGCTCAGCACCATGCTAACCAGTTCATATCTATCTACCGTCGGCCGCAATAAAGAGGGCTTCAGCCTGATTGATGATAACGGCGAATTGCAGCCGGTTAAGGGCATTAAAGGAATTATCGAACGCAATGTAATGCGCTACCACCTCGCGATTAACGCTTTCCTCAGCACGCAGTCACTACCCAAAGCTTCACGACACATGGCCACACTGCTGAACTGGTTCCAACAAAATAACAGTTTCCCACAGCTACACGAGATGGACGAAGCAGAATATCTGCAAATTAAACAAGAAGAATGGAACAATCAGCAACAGTTGCAACAGGCACTGAATGATGCTTCACAACTAGCGGCTGCGCCTTATCCTGAGGATAATTAAAATCTGGAAATAACTTTCGTTGAACCGTATTTCCGCCGGAATTTTTTCTGTTTTTTTTGATGTCTTGACGAATTCCTGTTACTTCAATATGAATGATTTTTTGATGTTAACGGAGTATGTTAGCTGTTACGCTTGAGTTAAACTGAAAAACAACGGGTGGGTAATAGTTATGGTTTACGTCAAAAGAATCCTTCTGGATGTACTTAAACCTCATCAGCCGAATGCGCTGGAGTTTTCACAGGCTATCGCCAATGTCGGCGTGGATTATCGTGTACATTTGATTGTCCTTGAAGTGGACGAAAACACCGAAACCATCCAGATAGAGGTAACAGGGAGCACTATCGATTTTGAAGCCATACAATCAACCATAAAAGATTTGGGTGGTTCGTTACACAGCATTGATGAAGTCGAAGTGCAAAGTGAAATTGATCCTGTTTAAGGATTTATGAACATGCTGGACCAGATAAAATTTTTGCTCGATATCACTCGAACGCACGACATTGTGCGGCGCTATTTTGTCGTCAACGGCTTTGACGGTGCACTCACCATGCTGGGCCTGATCATCGGTTTTATCGTCAGTGAAACGGACGATTTAGCTGTGATTATAAATGTCTGCCTGGGCGCGGCGATTGCCCTTGGCATGAGCGGCTTGAGTAGCGCCTACATCAGCGAATCGGCCGAACGTAAACGGGCATTGGGAAAACTGGAGCAGGCCATGATCAGTGATCTTGGCGATAGCGCCCATGGTGATGCCTCACGCTGGGTGCCGTTGTTGATCGCGCTGGTCAATGGTCTGGCACCACTGATGATTTCATTTCTAATCTTGTTGCCGATATGGCTTGCGACTTCCGGTATGACTCTGCCGCTGTCACCACCTTACGCCGCTATCATTGTCGCGTTATTTATAATCTTTCTACTGGGTGTTTTTCTGGGTCGGATTGCAGACATCTCCTGGCTACGCAGTGGCCTGCATACCCTGTTGGTCGCCGTGGTCACTGCCGTGCTTATTTATCTGTTTACAGGCCATTAAAAAATGTCGTCGCCCGTCTGGCACAGCATGCTGTCTGATGAGGTTTTACAGCACCTCGAATCATCGGCAACGGGGCTAACTTCCAGCGAAGCGAAAAAACGTCTGGCCGAACATGGCCCGAATGTCATTCCCGAAAAACAACAACGTTCCCTGCTGACCATGCTGCTCGGCCAGTTTGCCGATTTCATGATCATGGTGCTGCTGGCCGCCGCGCTGATCTCCGGTTTTGTTGGTGAGCCACAGGATACCATCGCCATTCTGGTCATTGTCCTGCTCAATGCCATCATTGGGGCGGTTCAGGAATTCAGGGCAGAGCGTGCGGTTGCTGCACTACGCGACATGGCCACACCGGAAGCGCATGTTTATCGCGATGGTCAGGCGGTGACGCTAGCCTCGGCTGAACTGGTACCAGGCGATGTCGTGGCACTGGAAGCCGGTAACGTGGTGCCTGCCGATTTAAGGCTGCTCGAAGTCGAAGAAATGCAGGCTGATGAATCGGCGTTGACAGGCGAATCACATCCTGCTGAAAAACAAATAGCAGATTTAAACCATGCTGATCTGGCCATCGCTGATCGTCAGAACCTGGCTTTCAAGAACAGCCTGATTACCCGCGGGCGCGGCATTGGCGTAGTGGTGGCAACCGGCCTGGGCACCGAGATTGGCCGCATCGCCGGTCTGCTGCAGGGCGAAGAGGGTGTCAGAACACCGTTGCAGGAACGCCTGGCACGTTTTGGTCGTTACCTCGCGCTCTCGGTGCTGGCGATTTGCTCCATCGTCTTCACCGCCGGACTGTTGCAGGGCCAGCCGGTCATGCTCATGTTCCTCACCGCCGTCAGCCTGGCGGTGGCGGCAATACCGGAAGCGCTGCCCGCGGTAGTAACCATCTCGCTGACCCTCGGTGCGCATAAGTTAATCCGTTACAACGCCCTGGTACGTAATCTGCCGGCGGTGGAAACGCTCGGTTCGGTCACCTATATCTGCACCGACAAAACCGGCACACTCACCCGAAACCGCATGAGCGCTGAGCGCTTTTACCTTGATGGTAGGTGGTGCGATGCATTGCCGGATGCCGCTGCCAGCAATGTTGCCATGCGGCTGGGGCAGGCCATGGCATTGAGCAATGACATCGCCGATAAAGATGGTCAGCCCGCTGGTGAGCCGACCGAACTGGCTTTATTCGAAGCGGCGGCCAAAGCAGGTTTTGACAAAGTCGCACTGGAGCTGCTTTATCCGCGCCTGGCGGTGATCACCTTTAGCAGTAAACGCAAACAGATGACGACCCTACACCAGTCGGCCGGTGGCGTGATCGCCTACGTCAAGGGCGCACCGGAGCGGCTGTTGGCACAGTGTACCAAAGCCTCGGGCATTGATGGCCCGGTGGCATTTAATGCCAGGACGCTGCTTCTCGAAGCAGAACGCCTGGCCAAAGAAGGTTACCGTGTGCTGGCATTTGCCCAACGTGAACTGGCCAGTTTGCCCGAACCCTTGCAGCCAGAAAACATCGAACAGGATCTGACCTTCCTCGGGCTGGTCGCCTTGATCGATCCGCCGCGACCCGAAGTACCGCAGGCCATCGCCGACTGTCTAGCCGCCGGTATCACTCCGGTGATGATCACCGGTGACCATGCTGGTACGGCCATGGCCATTGCAAGGCGTCTGGGTATTGCCAAATATGGTCATGAAATACTCAGCGGTGAAAAACTGGCAAAACTCTCTGATGAACAATTTACCCGGCGGGTCGAATCCATTAGGGTATACGCTCGGGTCAGCCCCGAGCAGAAAATACGCATCGTTAAGGCCCTACAGGAGAACGGTGAATTTGTCGCCATGACCGGCGATGGCGTCAATGATGCGCCGGCATTAAAACGAGCCGGCATCGGTGTCGCCATGGGTCTGCAGGGAACCGATGTCGCACGTGAAGCCGCCGACATGGTGCTGCTGGATGATGACTTCACCACCATCGTGCTTGCGGTCCGCGCCGGTCGCCGCATCTTCGACAACATACGCAAGTTTATCAAATACACCATGAGCTCCAACTCGGGCGAAATCTGGACGCTTTTTCTCGCGCCCTTTCTCGGCCTGCCGATACCGCTGTTACCGATTCATATTCTCTGGATCAATCTGGTCACCGACGGCCTGCCGGGACTGGCCCTTACCGCCGAACCCGCCGAGGCAGACATCATGTCCCGCGCCCCACGCCCGCCGCAGGAAAATATTTTTACCCACGGCATGTGGCAGCACATCATCTGGGTCGGCTTGTTTATTGGCGGCCTGTCCATTGCAGCCATGGCCTGGGCGATTTCACGAAACATAGACTACTGGCAGACCATGGTATTCACCGTACTCACCATCTCGCAACTGTTTCACTCACTCGCGGTTCGCAGTGAAAGGGCATCGCTGCTCAGTATTGGTTTGTTCAGTAATCTTCCGCTGCTGGGCGCGGTGCTATCAACGTTGCTATTGCAACTGGCAGTGATCTATCTGCCCGCGCTGAACGATATCTTTCATACCCAGCCATTACCGATGTTTGATTTGATGATTTGTCTTTTGCTGTCTTCGTTGGTACTGGTCGCGGTCGAGATTGAAAAGTGGCTGGTACGCAGGGGTCTTATTTATACAGGTCGTTAATGTTTTATGAATTGATCAAAATAGACATAGGGTTATTGTTCAATATTTGAGTCTGATCCTGTTTTCTCCCTGAATAATAAATTCTTAATCATTACCGAAACAATCTATAACTGGTTTTTCTGCGCTTGCTAGCGCGGACCTGTCTTTTGCTTTATTTGTAAGTAAGCAATCCTTTCCTGGCCTGAGGGCGAAAATTAGGTGTAATTATTAAACTGTCACCGTAATTCCTATCACACTTTTTTATTTATTATTTTTTATTAAACCTGATTCCTGACGTGCTTTTTCCAAACATGTTGGACAAATACCATGACTAAAATCTGCATCTGTTTGTTTTAATATATAGTGTTCTACCTGATTCCAGGAACCTTCATCATTTCGTATGTTTTTACAATAACTACAAATCGGAATAATACCTTGCAAGTATTTCAGATCGCTAATCTTTTTCTCTAACTCTACATTTGATTCCTTTAGAATAGACTTAGATTTACGCTCAAGCCAAAAAATAACAGAGACTAACGCTATAATAATCAACAGCAATATAAAAACAAAAACAAACGCTGTTTTTTTGGCTGTTCGGTAAGAACTTAAAGCTTCATACTCATCAATTTCAGTTGCCAGTCCATAACCCAGGTTATCATTCCACAACCATGCGCCAAGAACCTTAACTCCACGATAGTCTCGATAACCCTGAACATTAACATCTGAAATACCGGAAACAGCACTTTCCGCCATTACTGTTAGCGGCTGCTTTTTCAACTTCGTCTCGGGCTTAAAACCCTCGAACATATTTCCGCCCGGATCAGTAATATGAATATTTAATATTGCTTCTGCTTGATTATGATCAAGCAGGCCAATTTGATACAGGTCTTTGTTGAACCGGCTGTTAGATATTAATAGCCCTGATCGATTGAAGGCATATGTTTCTCCTGAATCACCAATCCTGCCTACTTGAGTAAGACGTGAAAAAGTATCGTCGGCCTGAAAACGAATACCAAGTAAAGCCAGTACTTTACCTTTATCTTTTATTGGGGCAACAAAAAACAGGGAAGGGTTTTTTTCGATAGATTTTTCCGGCTGTTGAAATCCTGCTTTAATCGGAGGAATGAATACCGTCTCACCAGTTAACGAGCGTTCAATTAATTCAGGATGCTTTTTAAAAATAATACTTTTTAATCCAACTTCCCTGTCATCAAACGAAGCTATATTGATATAATCACGAGAAATAATGGAAAATCCAGTATGCTTTGAACTAAGCATCTTTGTTTCAAAATATTGTCTGATCGCCCTTAATTGCTGATTATCGGTAAGATTTTTATTTTTAATTGTTTCCCTAAGTAATTTTCTAACCGAGCTTACCAGCTCTGGATCTTCTACCATGCGCCTTAATTTTGAATACTTTTCTTCTAACCATAACGAATGAGATTCATTGGTTGCTTGAAGCACAGTGCTTAGAGAGTTTCCTGCGGCCACTCTAACCTGCCTTTCAATTTCTGCTAACCCTAAATATCCGACAATAACAGCAACTGCCAATAAAAGCATGGGCAAGATAATTGCACTAACAATATTTAGCCTATTTATATTCATATCTAGTTACCAAATTTCATTTCTTCTTGCTACCTCAAACCTTCCCAGGGCCCTAACTACGCATCTGTTTGATAATACAATACTCTATTCCAATATAACCGTATTTATACTGATTAAAATACTTATTTCAATAATTAGTTAAGAGGAATAGAGTAAAAACTACTTACGTTAGCCACATAAAATGGACGAGGATCTACAACTGGTGGCGGCACCTTATCCTCAGGATGAGTGAAATTTTGTTGTGATTAATGCTTAATCGTAGGGAAAATACAGGAGCGATTCGTGGGTTAAAAATTCTGCTCCTTAAAACAAATTGGGGATGAGCATTAAGCTCACCCCCAATTTTTAGATGCTAATTTTAAATACTAAATGTTTTTAGCAGTGCCCTTTTTTAGCTTGCCCAGGAGGGCAGTGACCAACGCCAGGTATTTTAATCACTACGCCCGGAATTTTTATACTGGGGCCAGTGACTTCACATGCACTTAAAAAGCCAAGCAAAGTAATAGCAGTGAGAATTTTTACTATATTCATATAAGGGTTCCATATTAATTTTTAAAAAAGATTTTATATTGAAGCTATATTAACAAAAACAGCGATCAATCTGCCTGACTTACAACTTCTTCCAGTTTTTTATAACATAAGCAATCGCCAGAAAACATATTCCAAACGACAACCAAAGCTGATTATCATCATGGAAAAAATAACCAGACTTATCACCCTTAAAGCTAAAAAGATTGTAGGTTGTAAAAGCAACACCCACTAAAAAAGTAAGAACCTGTGATATTTTTAGTATCAATTCATTCATTTGTTTTGGAGTCATAATATTCCTCTAATAATTTTTCATTGTAGCAATGACAATATTCATCATCATCTTCATTATTTTATTTTTTGTAAATTTTGAGATCAGCCATTAATTCACGGCAAGCAGACAACTTCCTTTCCTGCGTTTTTTTGAGCCGCTATATTTACACACTCCGCACAAAACATAAACACCTAACACCAATTAATACAGAAACAGCAGGTAAAACAATAGAGGAAAGACAGCAATTAGCCATCATGAATGACCTGGCCCTGCTTTTATTTACAATTTTGGTTATATAAATTTGAATACCGATCCATGGAATTCTTGATTCTTTTGCCCTCAGATATGGTATAGCCAGATTTCTGCTGCTGCTTCCTGCTTCTTATTTTACTTTTGTATGACTTGCACTTCTTACTGTCTTTTTTTGTTTTTACGCTAACAATTTTTCTTTTACTTACGCTATCTCTTCTATTTGGCGAATATCGGTTGTGGTTTTGCTCTTGTTCCTGCTCGTGTGATTTTATCGATATTGAAAGATCAATAGACGAATCAACAATATCAATTTCCTGACCAGTTGTTTTCAAGCAAGCTTCGTCACTGTAGATTGTTTTATTATTATTGTCTTTACATTTATATAGCTCAGCAAAAGATAGCTGAGTAAGTGATGAGCCCAGATAAAGAAAAGAAACAAGCAGCAATCTATTTGTATTCAACATATTTAACTCCATTTTATGTGTTGTGTTTGGGGTGGGCGTGGCGTGGCGTGATGATGTTTGCGTTCACTGGCATTCAAAAGGTGCAGAGCGAAGCGGCGTAGCTTTTGAATGCCCTGTGGAACCCATTGTAAGGGATTGCCTATATTCCTTCATATAATCCATAACACTATCAGCCGTTAATTTAAAGGTTGGAGATATGTCTATTCCTGCACTTTTTAGCCCTTTAGCAGTCCATTTATTGCATGTGTTCATCAGATGAAAATTACCAGCACCTTTATAAAACTGACTATTTCCATATATTCCACCCTCTAGCTCCAGTATTTTACCATTCTCATCTTTATAAAAGCTTTCTGAAATATATCGTAATAGAGAAGAGTACTCTCTTCCACTAAGGCATAATGTCTCGACTACACTATTTGCGAAAAACTTATCAGCCTTCTCAGGCACAGCTACCGCATGAATAACCGACTCCGTTGGCCAAAGTATTGCTTTTAGAGTTAAGCCTGTTGTTATTTCTTTAGCCTGGTAGAAATCTTCATCACCCCATCCAAATTCAATAAACGGTATATCGCCAAACCTATTCCATAATTCAGGAAGTTGATTTTGAATTCCTTTAGCAGGTACAACAAATCCAGTATGCCAACCGTGGCTCACTATATATATTTCTTGCTGCCCGACCGCAGCAGGCATTTCAGTGTGTTTAACCACATACGGTTCTGACGAGCACGTTATCAATAGAGGCAAAATAACGATTAATAATATAGCCTTCATAGCATAATTGACTCTGATAATAATCGGGGTCAGGTCACAATACTTTCTAATATTAGAGAAAACTGTGATCTGATCCAGGTTTAGTTGCAATTAGGACATTTATTTATCATTCATTTTTTCTCTTTAGAAAATAAAATGGGATTTATATGTTAATAATTAGTTAAAAGGTCAGAGTGCTTACGTTAACACTTGCTATACATCAGAGTTTTTACTCTGACCCCAAACCCCTAATCTGTTAGGGTTCGTGCCTCACCCCAACCTACCGTGCTCAATATGCACTATAGGAAAAAGCTGTAAATAGTTTGTACATAATATAATAAAGTCCCAGATAGCAGGTAATAAAGAGGAATGATTGCGGTGTAAAAAAAAGCCTTTTAAAGAGCGATATTCTTTTCGGTCTATCTAAACCTAGAAATAACTGATTTGATTTTACGTAATCAGTATCCGGAAATAATGCTGACATAATAGGTAGCATGATATGCCTAAAACCAAACGTGGATAATTGCCAAAAAAGAAAAAACACTAAGAAAAAAATTAATATCGAAGCAACATACTCACCTGTATAAAATAAGATAACAGCGCCACGCGTTAGTAAAGCTGTTATTGATATCCAAATAATAAAATTGAATGTATGTTCAATTTGCTTATCGTCATTGAATATTGCAACAAGTCTATTTAGTGATTCCTTCATAATTAACTCATGCGGCGCAATGCCCTGCGGTTAATGCGCCCTACGCGGGCTGATCCAGGTTTAGTTCTACAATTAAGTCTTGTGTCCGTTTATCTTTTACGTACGCAATCAAGGAGTCTGACCCATTGGTCCATTGATCCTTGTTTTGTTGCTTTTAACTCATGGGGTCATGCCGCTAGATCTTAGTTTAGTCAATAATGATTCAGAAGTTTCTGCAGAAAGTATTACTTGCGTGTTGTCAGTTAACCATTTTGAAAATTTATAAGAAGATTTTCCTGAGGTAACCAGTAAAATTAATGCATCAAGAGCCTCACCACCACCTACTGCTAAATTTTCTTTTATAGGTTCAGCATTTGTGAGGACGAAACTAGCAAATTGAATTTGTTTAGAATGGCCTACTAAAGCCACTTGATTATCTTTCAACATTTCAACGTGATATTGCTTGGGACTATATTCCATCAGAGCCCCAGTTATAACATCGATTCCACCAGACGTTATGACTGAAGTAATATCAAGTATCGCAACTGTATCGAATTTGTTCCTAAGGTTGAATTCTTCTGTCTTATAACCGTCTTTTTCAAGACGAACCACACGCCCCTTCCCTACTTTTTTCTCAACAGCAACCTTTAAAGGTGTTTCACCTACATTCAGGCCGTCGATATATACCCTAACTGGGTCAGCGTTAGTACTAAATGTTATTTCATCACTTGTACCTGAAAACATTGTCGCGCATCCAGTAAGTATCATTGAGATTAGAATCAGTATATTAAATTTCATAATTTATCCTTTATAAATAATTGGGGTTGGATCACAGCATGAGCTAATATTAAAAAGTATTGTGATTTGACCCCGGTTTTTTACCCTGGTTTTCCTTAAAACATAAATGTGTATCCTATATTTAATGCAGCATCGGTCATTTCATAGCTAAGATTATTTTTTTCTGTTCCTGGGGCAGCTAAGCTTAGTCTAAGCAGCCATTGATTATACCTATAGTCAATTAACATCGCGATGGATAGTCCAAGCGTATCAATATCGACAACATGATGCTCTTGTAAGGGTGAGTTAGTAAAAATTATGTCGCCGTGTGCTTCTAAATAACCGATACCAGCACCTAAGCCAAGTTTAAGGGAATGGTGTTTATTTAATTTTAGATATTTATCACCAAAGTTGAAGAATAATACAGGAGTGAGATATAAATACTTACCGGAAACACTGGTTCCTAGTTTTTCTTCAGTCTTGATTCCATTAACGGACACTAATTGTGTGTCCATGTTGTAACTAGATGCGCCGAACTCAAAATAATAGCCAAATTCACTATCATTAAAATACGTATACGGACTACCTAGACTTAATAAAAGCGTAGCTTGGGCATCATCTGTCATAGTTCCGAGTATTGCTAAATCACCGGCACCATTACTGTTCGCATTATCACGAACATTAAATTGTGCGTCTTTCACCGAAAGTCCTAAATCAATTCTATAGCCTTGCAAAATACCAGCAAATCCTTCAGTTACGTTTTCAGTTACAGTTTCAGAGAGACTAACTTTGGAATACAAACAGAACACCATTATCATTAATAGTAAATTTAAAAAACGCATCATTACAACTCTCCTATAAAAACAAAAAATGCGAACATGCTTAGCAATATTCATCATCATTTTAGTACCGGGGATGGGTTCACAGCATTATCTAATATTAGAAACAATTGCTCTCTGACCCGTGTTTGTTCGTCACTAGAAAATTTAATATTTTCAGCTTTATAACGATTATTATTTTCGTGAACTAATTCATAGATAATGACTTCACCATTATCAGGTCTACGAGTGCGAGGCTTAAAGGCTTTAATATGAACAAAAGCACGCTCTCCACCACCATTGGGCTCGACAAAACCAAATCCTTTATCATCATTCCAATTTAAAACTTTACCTTGAAACTTCATGCGCTCCCTCAAATTTTTGAATGTTTTTTTTGTCAGAGTAAAAACAATTGGTTTAATAGTATGGTTAATTTTACTCTGATCCTAATTATTCTTAAATGTAGCCAAAAAGCTTAAGCCTTTTGGTTGATATGGCTTCCCTACAAATTCATGTATGCTTTCTCTATGTAAATACATGACCATCTCAGAAATGGCCGAGTATTTTATTTATCAAGAGGGAGCGAGATATGATTCAAATAATTTCACGTCTATTCATCACCGGCGCGCTACTATCACTGGTTGCCTGTGGCGGGGGTAACTCAACACCTGCACCCGTAGCGGCAACAAGTAAAGGAATTCCCCATGCACATACATAAATCTTTCATTACCCTGGCTTGCACAGGCTGGCTGTTTATTCTTCCCGGCAATAGCGAAGCTAACGAGAGTCCACCTCTCAATCTCAACACGGAAATACTGGCGCTCAATGACGAGCCTTCCGGTACAGACGAAATCTCTATGGATTCAGCCCCTGAACAAAAGCGATTGTCGGTGGAGCGCAATTTTAAGTTTTTAATTAATACGGGGTTGGGGTACTCTGGTGCCGACCAACTTGCCGCCACTGCTTATGGCAGTACGCTTGCTGCTTCCTTGAGCACCCGCGCCAGTATAGGTCTCTTGTTTCCACATGATGACAACGCATTCGCAACGATGGCGACTATTGGATATCAGAGTGACAATTTTGTGGGCGATATGCTTGACTTTGTTGATTCTACGCTTAGTTTGATGAATTTTTTGTCTGGTAATGATAGCGAAGATAGTGGCACCCCCTCCTCCCCCTATGATTATGGCTTTACCCAGAGTACGGTTAGTCTGGTCGAATTTGTAAATTTCCAGCATTATCGTATCGGAGCGGGCATCACTTATCACATCAATCCCACATTGGTGTGCAAACCAAATGTCACTAATGCATGTTCCGGGCTCCCCGTGGTTGAATATGATGATGCGCCAGGCGTGTTGTTGCAAATAGATTTTCTTAACCAAAGTGGCGATTTCACTATCGGTTTACGCGCCACCTCCACCACCTACAAGGGCAATGGCCAATCCATTGATGTGGCAGGGGCAGAAATAGTCGCTGGCTTTTTGTATTAGGTGAATTCAACATATTTGGGGTCAGAGTAAAAACTCTCGTTTATCTTTTACGTACGAAATCAAGGAGTCTGACCCCTTGATCCCTTTTTGTGGGCGAACTTGATTGATTTGTTATATTTTTTGTATTTATTTAGTTCCATTGTATGTATAAACACTATTCTAGTTCAATTTTATTGCCGCAAAATGGACAATATTTAAATTCTGATTTTTCATTTCTTGGAACATCAATTATTTCAAATAAGTCTTTTTCACAATAAGGGCATTGGACTTCTTTGGCACGTTTTCTAATGTAAAAAAGTAATAGACCGCCCAAGAATATTGCAAACCCTCCCATAGCCCATAAGGTTACAGTTTTATCTGCATCACGTAAGACAAAAGAAAAAACAATAACAAAATAAACGATAACCATGACTATTGCCATTTGAATTTGCTTCTTTCGAGATGTTTTGTATGTAACTTTTCCCATTATTAATATGCTTTAGAAATATAACGGTTGAAATAAGGGGCTAGGCGGGCTTTATCGCCTAGTCCCGCCAGCGCATTTTGCTGGCGAACTTGATTGATTTGTTATGATTTTTATCATTGCATGAGTGCCAGTATTCGCATACTTAATTCATTACGCTGTCGGGTGTATGTGACACCAGAAACTGCTTTTTCAGCAAGTTCTAAGTTTCCATTTTTAATACTGTTCTCAGTTATATAAATAAGAAAATCGTTCTTTTGTTGGGTATATGTAATATCTAATGCAAAGATAACAGCTAAATCCAAACGATTCAATTTTATGTATTTGTTTGCTTCTTTAATTAGAGCGTCATTTTTTTGTTGGGTATAGGAAATACTTTTTAT
Source organism: Gammaproteobacteria bacterium (assembly GCA_029882355.1). Classification (GTDB taxonomy): domain Bacteria; phylum Pseudomonadota; class Gammaproteobacteria; order SZUA-229; family SZUA-229; genus LH-M37. The sequence goes on from JAOUKV010000035.1 coordinate 19,408, forward strand.
AACGTTAAGTTTACTAACTGCCTCCTTTTCTAATTGGTCCTCTTCGTTTTTTTGTGGAACAAGAGACTTTGATATTAAAGCATTCACAGGATTATCTAGTTGTTCTAGTATTTCACGAATTCCTACCCTTAAAATTGACGAAACTTTTTTCCTCTCTTCAGCTTTATGTTCTGCTTCGCTAGTAATTCGATAAATCAGTACTTTTCTACCTCTCAAATCGAAAGGTAAACACTCAACACCACCGTACACTTCGTTCATGACTAGAATGATTTTATGCCAACCTAGCTCACCAACAGCATAACCTAGCTCAATTAAAACGTTTGGATTTGGTGTGGACCGATATTCTTCTGATATGCCGTTAACAATAGATACATCGGCTATAAAAACAGAGCTTTGATTTATTTTGTCAAATATTGATGCAGAAATATCAGGAGAACCGGATAAACCTGCAGTATCTCGGTCAAGAAAAGGGATCATTTTGAAAGTATCATCCGATTTTATATCTGCTATTGCTTTTTCTAGGGCATTATTAATAAATGCTCTATTTGTATTATTAGGCAAATCAGACTGCCAAGAATAAAATACTCTCTTCTTCATTGTTTTTCCTTTGAACCTTCAGAAGTCATAACGTATGTTAGATGGATACCGGAATATTGAGATATACGGAATCCGTATATCTCAATATTCCGGTCATCAAAACTAAATGGCTCAGGCTTGATAGAGAACTTACAAGTCCATTTTTAAAAACTTCAATATTTGAACTATCCAACTCCGCACCCTCCCTTGAACCCTGTGCTGTTTAAAACCCGAAACCATTTTTTACGCGAAACCCTTGAACATAGCAAGGACAAAGTCGCTATTACGAATTACATCCATGTAATTCGCCCTACGGGCCAGCTATAAAACAGCTGTTCAAATTTTGCTCCTGACAAATTTGTGACTCTGTTTTTGACCTGTTACCCCTCATACAGCCTGCCTCAGCTTCCATCTTTGGTAGGGTCAATTCGCCATGGATGGCGAATTGAGGCCTGCGAGCGGGATTGCGAGTCAGGCCGACGCGTTGGCAAAGTTGGAAGCTGAGGCTTGACCGACAGGGCAGGTTGTAATTGTTAAAGGGGTCAGACCCCTTTAGCTCTTTCTAGAGCCATGTGACACCTATAAAGCCTAACGGCTAAGCTAAAATCGTTAAAGGGGTCTGACCCCTTTAACTCATTATGGCTTTACCCAGAGTACGGTTAGTCTGGTCGAATTTGTAAATTTCCAGCATTATCGTATCGGAGCGGGCATCACTTATCACATCAATCCCACATTGGTGTGCAAACCAAATGTCACTAATGC
>JAOUKV010000013.1 GCA_029882355.1 Gammaproteobacteria bacterium
GTGCCTTACCTCGTTATGATGAGAAAAGTGGTCGTGCGGTGATTCCTGCAGGCTCGCTCGATCACGAGCCTGAGATAAAACCTGAAGCCCGTATCTTCTGGAATTCGCGTGCCGATTGGTCGTGTGAAGATGATTTACCAGCTTTCGCTGAATATCCGGAATAAACTATGATTTCAGAGTTACTTCAACTCACCCCCTTACAAATTGTTCTTTCCATCATCATTATCTTTATCGCTTATGTGGTTAAAGGTTTGTCTGGCTTTGGTTCGGGTTTGGTCGCCATTCCATTTTTGGCTCTGTTATTTCCACTTAAATTTATCGTGCCTGTTTTTGCACTGCTCAGTTACAGCGGCACGGTCATGCAAAGTCTACAACTAAGAAAGCAGGTGGTGTGGGGTGATTTGTTACCACTCATACCCTTCACTCTGGCAGGCATCAGTGTTGCCGTGTGGTTGCTGGTTAATGTTGAGGCGCATTTATTGGTATTAGCACTGGGGATTTTTGTACTGGCTTATTCGGTCTATTCTCTATTTTCATTTCATAGCACACCCGGTAGTCGGGGCTGGGCTGTTTTAGCCGGTAGCTGCGGTGGTCTGGTTGGTGCCTTGTTTGGTACTGGCGGGCCTTTTTATGTCGCTTATCTGAAAATGCGCCGACTCGATAAGGGTGCTTTTAGAGCCACCATCGCCATGGTATTTTTGATCGATGGCGGCACACGCATGTTGGCTTACGCCAGTACGGGTTTATTTAACACCAAGGTGCTAACACTGGTCGCGATCATGTTTCCAGTATTACTGCTAGGCATGTATGTTGGCCATCACCTGCATATAAAGATAGAACCTCACCGATTCAATCAAATGATCAGTATCATGCTGCTGGTTAGCGGTATTATGCTGATTTATAAGGCGATGAGTTTTGACTGATGTATAATTACTTATCCATTAAAACGTTTAAATAATCCACAATTACAATGAATATCGAAGAAACAATACAAAAAGCCAAACAGTTTGTTGACGAAGGCCTGCATGATGAAGCACGTATGTGCCTGCTGGAAGTACTAAAAGAAGAAGCCACTAATAAAGCTGCTTTGATTATGCTAGGCGGTTCTTATTTCAGCATGGAAAAATATGCAGAAGCTGAAATGGTGTTTGAAAGATTGATTTTACTTGAACCCGGTATCGGCCAATTTTCAATCGGTTTATTCAATACGCTATGGCGAATGAACCGACAGGAAGAAGCGCTTGAAGAAATAAAACGTTTTTTATCGCATGCCGATCAGGAAGTTGAAAATGACACCATTAGCCAGTATATCGCCATCATTAATCACATTGATAACGGTGACAACCTGGATGTCGATAATTTAGATTAGTAGACTACTGCACATTCATAGCCAACCTATCTTATTTGTAACAACAAAAACACATGATTAGAACTGAAGAATTACGTAAAAAATTTATGGCTGAAGGTTTACGGAAAAACCAACTGTCAACAGATCCTTATCAACAGTTTGAAAACTGGTATCAACAAACAATGAATTCTGATCTGGCCGAGCCAACAGCAATGTCTTTAGCGACGGTTGATACTAATGCTCAACCCTGGCAACGTATGGTATTGCTAAAAACTTTCGATGAAAGTGGTTTTGTTTTTTTTACCAACTACGCTAGTCGAAAAGCCGAACATATTGATAACAATGCCAAGGTTAGTTTATTGTTTCCCTGGCACTCCATGGGTCGCCAGATAAAAGTAACTGGGAAGGCGGAAAAAATATCCACGGCTGAATCATTAAAATATTTCACCAGCCGTCCACGCGGCAGTCAGATTGGCGCATGGGCATCACATCAAAGCCAGGTAATAAAATCTCGCGCATTATTGGACGGCATGTTTGAGCAGGTAAAAAATAAATTCTCCAAAGGCGAGATACCCTTGCCTGATTTTTGGGGTGGTTACCGAATCAAAGCTGAGACAATAGAATTCTGGCAAGCCAGAGATAATCGTTTACATGATTGCTTCTTTTACCAACTAGAGAGCGATGGGCGATGGCTTGTTAACCGTTTGGAACCATAAGTCGTTATATGAATTTTTCAAAATTACTCACGCTCATGACATTAACGCTGATCACATTCACATCAGCATGTTCAACAACACCACCAAAAAACATCGACAATAGTTGCGATATTTTTTTTGAGAAGGATGACTGGTACGACGATGCAAAAGACAGCTATGAAAAATGGGGCGTACCCATTCATGTACAGCTGGCGATCATTCATCAGGAATCGAGCTTTAACTATGATGCCAAAACAGCGATGCAATATTTTTTATGGATTATTCCCATAGGACGTAAATCTGATGCTTATGGTTATGCTCAAGTTAAAGACGACACCTGGGACTGGTATATAGAAAAATCAGGTAATTCAGGCGCAGATCGTGATGACTTTGACGATGCCGTTGACTTTATCGGCTGGTATGGAAAACAAACCCATAAAGTTCTCGGCATATCTAAATGGGATACTTACAATCAGTATTTAGCTTATCACGAAGGTCACGGTGGTTTTAAGCGTAAAACATATAATAAAAAACCATGGCTAGTAAAGGTCGCAAGAAAAGTTGAGGCGCGTGCCAAACGGTATTCAGCGCAACTTAAGAAATGTCAAAAGGAACTTGAGTCCCGTTGGGACTTGTGGCCATTCTGGTAAACAACTATGACTATAAAAACTAATTTCTGGGAAACAAAATCGCTCGATGATATGAGCGATGAGGAATGGGAGTTGCTATGTGATGGCTGCGGTCGTTGTTGCCTGGTAAAACTTGAAGATGAAGAAAATGAAAAAGTATACGTGACCAATGTTGCCTGCAAACTGCTCGATTTAGAAACTTGCCGCTGTAGTGATTACTTAAATAGAATAAAAATCGTTCCAATGTGCATGAATCTGAAAACTGATTTAGCTGAAATGGTGGATTATTTACCTGAGACTTGTGCTTATCGTCTTATATATAAAGGCTTGCCACTCGAAAGCTGGCATCCATTAACAAGTTCAAATTCTGATTCCGTTATTGATGCAGGCGCATCCGTTAGTGAATTTGCCGTTTCTGAAGAAGCCATCCACCCTGATCAACTCGAATTACACATCATTGATTCATTCGGTGATGACGATCAATAACCAAAGGCCATGTAAATGAGTGCAGAAGAAATATCAGGCTGGCTAGCCGCCATATTCACCACATCAATTTTTGTGCCACAACTTCATAAGGCTTTTACAACAAAAAAAACACGGGACATTTCCATGTTGATGATTGTCTTAGCCATCATGGGGAACTCGGCCTGGTTTGTGCAGGCCTCATTCACATCAAACACGCCTCTAATGGTTTGTGCTGTGCTGATTATTATCATGAGTATTATTTTGATCATATTTAAATACAATAACGATAAAAAACAAAAAGAATAATTATTATGGATGTACTTACTCAAGGCCTGCTAGGTGCAGCGCTTTCACAATCGATCGCCAATAAAAAAGAAACTCGTATTGCCACCGGCGTTGGTTTTTTTGCGGGATTAATTGCTGACGCAGATATATTAATTTCATCGGCTTCTGATCCGATGCTAAATATAGAACTTCATCGTCACTTCAGTCATTCAATATTTTTTGTACCTGTTGGTGCCTTAATCGCAGCACTCATTTTATGGCCGATACTACAACGATTTTTTAATACACAACCATTAACATTCAAACGTTTGTATATTTTTTGTTTATTAGGTTATAGCTTGAGTGGATTTATTGATGCCTGTACCAGCTATGGCACGCATCTACTTTGGCCACTTAATGATGAACGAATTACGTTTCACCTGATATCGATTATCGATCCTATTTTCACTGGGGCATTAATGATCGCCGTCATTATGGCGTGGCGAAAACATCGACCACGTATTGCACATATCGGCTTATTATTATGTAGTGGCTATTTGTTATTAGGTTTGTTGCAGTTGAATCGTGCCACTGATCTCGCCATGGAGCTAGCACATTCTCGTCAACACGATGTTGAAATGTTAGTAGTAAAACCATCCTTAGGCAATAATCTTGTCTGGCGTTCTACCTACATTGCCAACGAAACGATCTATGTTGATGCCGTACGCGCTGGTATTACAGAAAATAAAATTTATCCCGGCAGTTCCGTACCATTGTTTGTACCGGAACGCGATGCCATAGGTATTCCTAAAGATTCCGTTTTGTATTCAGATATTCTTCGCTTCAAAAAATTCTCTGACGGCTTTATAGCGATGGAACCGGGCAAGGACAATATACTTGGTGATATGCGATACAGCATGTTGCCAAATAAAATCGCCACACTCTGGGGGATCACCTTAGATAAGAACAAACTGGACGAGCATGCCTATTATGGTTTTTATCGAGCAAGCTCACCGGATGACCGTAAAAATTATATCTCGATGATACAGGGTAAATAAGCAGTTCTACCCATAACAAAACAATGAGTCATTCCTTAGATTCAATTCCTGATTGGGTATGCTGGATAGCACAGGACAGCAGTGGCGCATGGTGGGGTTATTCAGTTGAGCCTTTAAGAAATGATAAAGGCTGGTATGAAAACGAAGTCGGCGAGTATGCGTTGCTCGGCACAACCGATCCTCTCGATTGGCCGAACTCGTTAAAACGTATTAAACATTAACGGCTTTCGTCGAAAAATATTCACGCGTCAATTTAAACACCAACGGACTGAGCAATAACAAGGCGATCAAATTGGGTAATGCCATAAGCGCGTTCAATGTATCCGCCAGCAACCAGATGAACGAAAGCTTTGCCGTAGCACCAATTGGGATTGCAATAACCCAGAGCACGCGAAACGGAATTATCGAGCGCACGCCGAATAAATACTCGACACATTTTTCCCCATAAAAACTCCAGCCGAGCAGGGTGGTAAAGGCAAAAATACTCAGACCAAATGTAACCACATAAGCACCGACACCGGGCAGGGCAGTTTCAAATGCCAGCGAAGATAAGGTAGCGCCGGTTTCACCACTGGTCCATGCGCCAGTAACGACGATAACCAGGCCGGTCATGGTGCAAAGAACTAGTGTATCAATGAAGGTACCTAGCATGGCAATGGTGCCCTGACGAACGGGGCTGTCAGTTGCCGCGGCGGCGTGTGCTATGGGCGCACTGCCCAAACCTGCTTCGTTTGAAAAAATACCCCGTGCCACACCGAAACGAATTGCCGCCCAAACCGCAGCACCTGCAAAACCACCCGTCGCAGCCACCGGTGTAAAAGCATGAGTAATGATGAGGGAGAGGGCCGCCGGTATCTCCGATGCATACAGGGCTAAAACAACCAGACTAGCCGCAATATAAGCGAGTGCCATGAAGGGCACCAGCTTACCGGCCACATCTGCAATACGTTTAATACCACCGATCAGCACCAGGGCAACCAGTGCAGCGATGACAAAGCCTGTTAATAAATGAGAAATCCCAAATTTAGAATTGAGCGCATCGGCGACAGAATTGGCCTGTATGGTGTTACCAATACCAAAACCTGCCAGTGCACCGAAGATGGCAAAGGCGGTACCCAGCCATGCCCAGTGACTCTTCAGGCCGTTTTTGATATAGAACATCGGCCCACCGATATGATTACCCTGTTCATCAATTTCACGATAATGCACTGCGAGTACCGCCTCAGCGTATTTGGTCGCCATACCTACCAGCGCGGTGCACCACATCCAGAACAGGGCGCCAGGACCACCCAGAAAGATAGCCGTGGCCACACCGGCGATATTGCCAGTACCAATGGTGGCCGCTAATGAGGTCATCAGGGCCTTAAAGGGCGCTATATCACCTTCACCGGACTCTTTACGACCTGCCCACAACATACGAAAGCCGTATCCAATATGACGCAAAGGTATAAAACGCAAGCCGCCCATCAGGAACAGGCCGGTACCAAGTATCAATATCAGCATGACCGGGCCCCAGACAATACCATTCAATTCAGTCAGTAGTTTGTTAATAAGCTCCATGTAGCTTCCCCTTGATGATCAGATTATTTTTATTATTCTTAATTTTTGATATTTAGTCGGATGTTAAAGCTGAATGCCTTAAAATGCACGTGATGAATATTATTCCTGCACATAATCTAGCCTGTCCTATCGATAAACTCGAATTACTTAACAAAGGAAACTATTACCAGTGCGCTAATGGTCATAGCTTTGATATTGCCAAACAGGGCTACGTCAATCTGTTACCTGTTCAACACAAGAAATCTAAAAATCCGGGTGATAGCAAAGCCATGGTGCAGGCGAGAACCAATTTTCTTGATGGTGATTTTTATAAGCCGATTGCTGATCAATTATCAAAAATCATTTTCTCTCAACTCTCTGATGAAAATGAGCACTGCGTTTTAGATGCAGGTTGTGGTGAAGGCTATTATTTACATCAGGTTATGAATGTTGCCCAGGCAATTGATAATACTTCTAACATTTCTTTTCTCGGCATAGATATATCCAAACCCGCTATCATTGCAGCAAGCAAAAGAACGAAGCAGGCTAGCTGGGTTGTTGGCACTAATAGTCAGCCACCTTTTCTAAAACAATCTGTTGATCTTATTTTCTGCGTTTTTGGTTTTCATAGCTTTTGTGGTTTTAAAAAAATACTTAAACCTGAAGGAAAACTCATTCTTGTTGAGCCTGGTGAAAAACACTTGCAGGAATTAAGAAATATCATATATGCCGAACCAACTACTGAAAAATCTAAAGATAAATCAGATAAAGATGCTGATTACAGCCTGATTGACACACAGACACTGGAATTTGAAATTCAGCTAAACAGTAACCAGAAAATTTTAGATCTACTCAGCATGACTCCACATCTTTTTAGAGCTAATACTGAAGGGAAATCCATCATAGAAAACATGGATTCGCTCAGCCTGACGACTGATATTATCTTCAAAATTTTTGAATACAAGCTAGAAATCTGATAGCTGTTACACACCTAAGATTAAACTCTATGAACACCCCTATACTTTACAGTTTCCGTCGTTGTCCCTACGCTATGCGTGCACGCCTGGCACTAAAATACGCAGGTGTTAATGTTGAGCTACGGGAGGTTGATCTAAACGAGCCACCAGAAGCATTAATCAAAATATCTAAAAATGCAACCGTACCCGTATTACATTTACCTGACGGCAACGTGATTGATGAAAGCTGGGATATCGTACAATGGGCGGTACGACAAAATGACCCCGATTTATGGTTGGGTGAAAACGATCAATTTCTGATCGAATCAAATATGTTGCTGGAAACAAATGACTACTCTTTCAAACAGGATCTTGATCGCTACAAATATGCTGATCGATATCCCGAACAACCAATGGAACATTATCGACAACAGGGTGAAGAATTTTTACAGGAACTGGAAGACCAATTAAATCAAACAGACTTTCTTCTATCCAATGCAATCTCTATAGCCGACATAGGTATATTTCCATTCATAAGACAATTTGCCATGGTCGATCAACAGTGGTTCGATCAGGCACCATATCCAAAGCTAAGAAATTGGCTTAACTATTTTATTGATTCAGATGGTAGTCAGCCTCATCTTTTTTTAGCCGTCATGAAGAAATACGATATCTGGAAACAGGGAGACTCAGGCATCTTTTTGTAAACTCACCTGTAATCAAAATCTAGATAAATACCATACAATTACCTAGTCTTTTCAATAAAAACAACCGCTTGTCAGTTAACCTATCAATGTGTCGACATTATTTTTTATATTTATTGTTGAAATATCGACAGACTAAGTCTATATTTCAACTGTGAACTAATCATAGAAGGAAAATCTCTTAGTTAGCTCCTTACTATCAACAAGTTATTGACGATAGTTAAATCAAATTCAAAAATCATCATGGTCAGACCAGCCTTTTAACAGCTAGTCTATCGACCTCAAATGCTCGAAAAATCCCTAATCAGCCTATTTAAATGAGGCAACAGCTAGCGTCGGCACGCGCCAATATATATCTGCGCGCGCTGGAATCGAGCGGAGTGAAAACACATGACTACAGATAACTACTCATTAAAGACCGGTGACTTATCTGAGAATCAACCTCAGGACCATCAATATAGCCAACTTATTGAAGGTATTTATGGTTTCCTTAATGATGAATTGTTACAACTATTCAGTGAAATGTTGACCAATTCAGAGAACTCCCTGAACGAACATGAACAGAATATTGCGTTATCCGTAGAAGCTGACAGCAACTACCAGATTGAAGATAAACAAGACCTGGAGATCAAAACATTAAAAACCCTATATAGAGAACGTGCGAGCATCCACACAAATTTCTTTATAGCCATGAACGAACAGCTACTTCCATCAACTCTTTCGGCATTTGAAGAGTATGAGGAAGAAGAGCTCAGTCTAGTAGATACAGATGAAATGGAAGAAATGGTAGCTATTACCACCATGCATTCTAATGCGCTTAATCTATTTGGTGAAGACGTCAATCACCTGGAAGCGCGTATTGAATTTCTAGAAATAATGGACGCACCAATCTTTACACACAAATCAGTCAGCCCTAATCGCATATGTGAAGCTTTTCAAATTGCGATAAAACCTCTTGAATTAAGAACTGAAAACAAGATGGTTTTATTTAAATATTTTGATGAACACGTTAATTTAAAGCTTGGTAATTTATATCAAACAATTAACAAAATGCTTATTGATGCTGGCGTACTTCCTGAAGTCATCCTTAGTTCAAATAGTGATGACGAAATAGTAGAAGAAAAAGTATTTGAAACTCGAACTGCTACCTATTACAACCCAGAAGAAAAAGTAGAAACAAATTTTATTCCACGTTCAAAAGAAGAGATGAACAGTATTGTCAGTCAATTTATGAAAGGCAATATTTCCGTCACTGGTGATGAACTAGAACTACCCGCATCTTTCTATAGAGACCCTAACGAACAAAACAATAGCGACAAAAAACTTTATGCCAGAAGAGATGTTCTAAAGTCACTTAACAAGCTACAAAAGAAATTACTGGAATTAGGCATTCAATCCGAGCTAGCCAGCAACAATGAGATCAAAGATGCTTTAATGAAAGAGATGGGCATAGATGCCAATGACCCCATTGCGAAAGAAATAGGCATACTTGATGAACGCAGCATTGACTTTGTAGGCATGATGTTTGATGCCATTGCCTCTGACGAGAGCATTTCACCTGTTATCACTGACCTTATAAAGCAACTTCACATCCCCATGATCAAAGTAGCTGTTAGCGATGAAAAGCTATTCTCAAATGATCAACATCCTGCTCGCAATGTTTTGAACCTCATACCTCAGGCTGGTAAGGGTGTAATAGAGAAAGAAGATCGAATTTATTCTGATTTAGACAAAATTGTTACCAATATTCTCGATGAATACGAAATCGATACGACTTGTTTTGATCATGCCGTTGACCAACTCTATGACCTTATCGAGAACGAAGAGCGACTAGCAAAAACAAAAGAACTCGAAGAACAAAGAACCATTATCAAGGAACATACGCGAGGTGTTGTTTTGTCTGAACTTCGTGACTTAACCACAAACAAAATCATTCCACAGGATATACAGCCACTTGTACTGAAGAACTGGTCTACATTAATGTTTAATCGCCATATAAAACATGGCAAGGAAAGTTATGAGTGGCTCGAATCTATACTTTTACTTAAGTTATTATTAAAATGCTTACAACCTATTGAACAAAAATCACAGTGGGAATTCCTCAACAATAATCATATTGCTTTGGTCGAGGCAGTTAATGATGAACTCTATGAGACTAAACAGGATAAGACCGAGATCGACACAAAACTATCATTACTGGGTAACACTTTCCTAACCATGCTCGATGAATTAGGCTACACCATTGATGAAGTAGAAGACGAAACTTATGATGCACAAAATCAGGCGTTTGAATCAATCAATACAGATATGGGACAGGAGTTTGATATTGCCCGACAAGAAGCCCAGATAGCCCTGGAAAAAATTAGCCGCCTACCTGATAACGTTAAACCTGGTGTGTGGTTTGAGGTGTTCAATGGCAAGGATAGGGCAGTAAGACGTGTCAAGATGTCAACCATACTAACGGAGGCAGCGAAAATTATATTTGTTGATAGAAAAGGCGTTAAAGTCATTGAAAAGGATGCAGGTGATTTTGCAGAAGAACTCAACCAGAATATATCACGCGTTCTTGCTGATCACTCAACATTTGATCACGCGCTCAGCAGAGTTATTGGCTCAATGGCCGCATAATATACAAACTTATAATTTATCCAATACCATGCATAACAAGCCTTATGCCGATTCCTGCGATCAGAACCGTGATTCAATATTAAACATCATTCAGCCTTTGTTACTGAACTCAAGTTCTGTATTAGAAATAGGCAGCGGCACTGGTCAACACGCAGCATATTTTTCTAAAAAACTACCTCATCTCATCTGGAACACCAGTGATCGAGCTGAAAATATCGAAGGTATTAAACTTTGGTTATCTGAAACTGATACAAAACAAACTCCACAGCCTGTTGAACTAGACGTTACTCAGGAGGTTTGGCCTAGAATCTCATTCGATACCGTTTTTACAGCCAACACATGCCATATCATGAACCAACAATCCGTTGAGATTATGTTTAAGCGCATCGGTGATTTATTACCTGGTATGGGACAACTGATAATTTATGGGCCTTTTAATTACAATCAGAAATACACCAGTCTTAGCAACGAGCAATTTGATCAATGGCTGAAATTACGCAACCCCGAAAGTCGGATAAGAAATTTTGAAGATTTAAATGCCATGGCTGAACAGGCAGGAATGAATTTGATAAATGATTATGAAATGCCTGCTAATAACCGCATATTGCACTGGAAAAAGATGAAGTAGTTTTAAATTATCCGTACGTATTTTCAATAAATAACTGTTGTATTTTTTCTATTTCATCAAGATTATTTACCAGAGCACTTACACAATCCGCATCTAATTTTTCACCGGCAAGCTCGTTCAGCACCTCAATAGCTTTTTGATTTGTCCATGCCTGTTTGTAAGGACGGCTACTGGTAAGCGCGTCAAAAACATCAGCCACAGCAACAATACGTGCTTCCAGTGGAATATCATTTTGAATTTTACCTTCAGGATATCCGGTACCATTAACTGCTTCATGATGATATTCCGCAATATTACGAAGCACATCAATATGTTTAATATTATGCAGTCCAAAATTATTAACCAGATCATCAATCATCTCACGACCTTTACGCGCGTGTGTTTTCATGATAACGATTTCATCATCACTCAATATACCCGGTTTCAAAAGCACTTCGTCAGGAATCGCGATTTTGCCAATATCATGCAATGATGAGAACATAAAAACATGTTCAATATACTCATCATCAAGATGATATTTTTTGGCAATGGTACTGGCAATAAGCCGGCTATAACGCGACATTCTATCTAAGTGACTACCGGTCTCCGGATCGCGACAGTGCGTGATCTGGCTGGTTGTTTTGATCGCGGCAGTCAATGCCTTTATCGAACTCAACTCATTAATCACCATAAGCGCGATCATATGCCCATAAATATCTACCTGACGTAAAACTGCTTCGGTAAAAACGTCTGTCTCAGTCGAATTAAAAAATATAAAACCAAAAAAATCACCCTCATTAAACATTGGCAAGGTATAGCTCGCTTTATATCCCTGCCGGGCAATTCTTTTCGTCCGATCATTCTCGCCTTCGGTAAAGGTCAAAGAGTTATTGATAACACGTGGTACACCTTGATCAAGAAGTGCTTTTAGGGATGGGGAATTAGCAATAAGCTCCTGGTAATTTTCTAACTGACTATCATCATCACCACTATGTATATAGGTCTTTAAAATCTTAGTTTTAGAATCATAAAGCGTTACCGCAACTCGCACTATAAAAGGGAACTGCTGGCAAATTGATTCATGTGCAGCAATGAGCTTATCCCTGAGGGGCAAGTGTTTGTTTAAATTTTCGAGCGTATCACGGTGTGACATCATACCGATAAAGAACCAACCATTTAAATTGTTAAAATATATCCGAAAAGTATTTATAACACATGCCATCTAAAAACAACTAAAACATTATGCATAAATAGCTAAAAACAGAGAAGACGCCTTTATGTCTACTCCTCCAGTACTACTTCAACAGTATTCTCGAAGCCGCTCACACCCAACAAGCGCTGCCACATCAAGTCGTAAATAATCAATCACTTAGGCACAATATCTGACGCTGGGTTTATCCGCAATATTGACCCATTAACCGATATATAATAAAATGCTTATGTTACAATTACTTTGAGTTGATTTATGAACAAAGAGATTACCTGCACGGAGCTGAAGCAGTTTTTAGAAAATGGAGCTCAACTTATCGACGTACGATCCATCATGGAATTCAATCAGGGCGCACTGAATGGCGCTATTAATTTACCAATCACTTCGATACAGCACCACACAGACTCAATCGACCAGTCGAAGCCTGTTTTGCTTTATTGTCGCTCTGGTCACCGCTCAGGCATGGTCAAACAATTCCTAATTTCTCTAGGCTTTGAAGATGTTTATAATATCGGCAGTTATACTAAATACGCTTTTTGTTAAACAACGCCTGGATCAGATGATATGAATTACGAAATCAGTGTCGAAAACATCAAATGTGGTGGCTGCGCTGGCACCATCGTCAAAAAGATTAATGCGATTGATGGTGTTGAAAATACTGATGTAGAAATCGAGGCTGGCATTGTAAAAATAAACGCCATTGATGGTCTCCATGAAAGCCTGTTGGCCTGTCTGCTCAAAATGGGGTATCCCGAGAAGGGCAGTACTGAGGGCATCGCGGCAGCCAAAGCCAAAGCCAAATCCTTTGTAAGTTGTGCTGTTGGTAAATTTAACACTGAGAAGTAAATCGAAATCGGTCGTTTCGTGATACTCTACGCGCGCTATGCGAACCGACGATTTCCATTTCGACCTTCCTGATGAGTTAATTGCTCAACAACCCTGCGAACAACGCTCTGCCAGCCGCTTGCTACACCTGTCTCGTACACCTGACGTCGACCAGAAGCCTGTACAACATCGCCAATTCAAAGATTTAATCGAACTACTCAATCCCGGCGATTTATTGGTCTTCAACGATACCCGCGTTATTCCAGCTCGTTTATATGGACAGAAGGCAACGGGTGGAAAAGTAGAGGTGCTGATCGAACGTCTTGTCGACGAGAACCACTGTCTGGCACACGTTCGAGCCAGCAAAACACCCAAGGTTGATTCACTACTACATATTGGAGATGGTGGTGCTTTCACTCTAAAAGTGGATGCCCGTCAGGATGATTTATTCGTTCTGAGTTCAAACACTGAGGTCAAACTCACTGAGATCATGCAGCAAGTTGGTCACATTCCTTTGCCACCTTATATTACGCGCGCTGATGAAGCGGTGGATTTTGAACGCTATCAAACAGTCTATTCTAAAAATCCTGGTGCGGTAGCAGCACCCACAGCGGGTCTTCATTTTGATGATGCCATGATAGAGCAACTGAAAGAGAAGGGCGTGCAATCAACTTTTGTCACCTTGCACGTTGGTGCGGGTACTTTTCAGCCAGTTCGCACTGAAAATATTGAAGACCACCCCATGCATTCCGAATATCTTGAGGTTAGCCAGGCCAGCGTCGATGCCTGCCGACAAACAAGAAAAAATGGTGGACGCATTATTGCGGTTGGCACCACGGCGGTTCGATCATTGGAAACAGCCTCATCCAGTGGTTCGCTTCAAACCTTTGCTGGAGAGACCAACATCTTCATCTATCCCGGTTATGAGTTCCGCAGCGTTGACGCCATGATCACTAACTTTCACCTGTCGGAATCAACCTTACTCATGCTTGTCAGCGCCTTTGCCAGCAAAGACTTAATCTTCGAAGCCTATCGGCAGGCCATTGAAAACCGCTATCGCTTCTTCAGTTATGGCGATGCTATGTTCATATCCTAAGCACCGCACAAAAGTACAATATACATTAACAAGACAATATAACTTACTGTTTTCAATATGAAATTTACACTAATAAACAATGATAAAACGGCCCGTAGAGGGCGACTGGAATTTGACCGCGGCAGCGTCGAAACACCGGCATTTATGCCCGTTGGCACCTATGGCACCGTCAAGGCGATGACCCCTGAAGAACTTCAGGGCATGGGCGCACAGATCATTCTGGGCAACACCTTCCATCTGATGCTCAGACCGGGTACTGAAATCATCAAGAAACACGGCGACCTCCACGATTTCACCCACTGGCAAGGCCCCATATTGACCGACTCGGGCGGCTTTCAGGTATTCAGCCTGGCGAAGATGAGAAAGATATCGGAGAAGGGCGTGGTATTCCAGTCACCCATTGACGGCTCTAAGGTTGAGCTAACACCAGAAAGCTCGATGCAGGTTCAGAAAGACCTGGGCTCTGACATTGTCATGATTTTTGACGAGTGCACACCCTATCCAGCGACTGAAACAGAAGCCAACGAGTCCATGGAATTATCGCTACGATGGGCTGATCGCTGCAAAAAAGCGCACGAGGGCAACCCGAACGCCTTATTTGGCATCGTGCAAGGCGGCATGTACGCATCTCTACGTCATCGTTCCGCAACAGCGCTCACCGAAATAGGTTTCGATGGTTATGCCATTGGCGGCCTGTCAGTCGGTGAACCCGAAGAAGATCGTAATCGTGTTCTCGACGAAACTTTACCCATTCTGCCCGAAGACAAACCCCGTTATTTGATGGGTGTCGGCACACCGGGCGATATTATTGAATCGGTCCGTCGTGGTGTTGATATGTTCGATTGTGTCATTCCAACACGCCATGCTAGAACTGGTTTTTTATACACGCATAGCGGTATCGTCAAAATCAGGAACAGCAAATACAAAGACGATATCAGACCACTCGATGAGCAATGTGGTTGCTATACCTGTAAAAATTACAGTCGTTCTTATCTCAGGCATCTGGATAAATGCGGGGAGATTTTAGGTGTACGCCTGAACACCATTCACAACTTACATTTCTATCAGGACTTAATGCGTAACATACGTTCAGCAATTGAAAGCGGGACTTTCGAACAATTTGCAGAAGATTTCTACGCCAAAACTGAAAAGAAACTCTGATTAACCCTTATCGTACGGGGTATCTGTGGCATAATATCGCGCTTTAACAAATAGACACTGGGGATACTAATGAGCTTTTTTATATCTGATGCAATCGCAGAGGCCGCACCAGCCGCCGCCGGACAAGCTGATCCACTCGCTTCGCTGATACTTCCTATCGGCCTGGTCGTGCTATTCTACTTCTTCCTGATTCGCCCACAAAGCAAACGTCAAAAAGAACATAAAGAAATGGTGAGTGGCCTGCAAAAAGGTGAAGAAGTCATCACTTCAGGTGGTCTGTTAGGAAAAATCACCAATGTCGGTGAAAATTTCGTCACCATGGAAATCAGTAAAGACGCCTGTATTCATGTACAAAAAAATTCTATACAAGCGATCATGCCTAAAGGCACTATCAAAGAACAACAATAAAGTTTAAGGAAGCCATCAGCCATGCTGAACCAGTATCCATTGTGGAAATACCTGATGTTAGCCATCGTGCTAATTGCAGGCAGTATTTATGCATTACCGAATCTCTACGGTGAAGATCCTTCTGTACAGATCTCTCATAGCTCTCAAGCACTTGAAGAAAGCGATCGTCTGACTATTGAACAGGCTTTGAAAAAAGAAGAAATCAGCTTTAAACGTATCGAGTTTGCCGATAATAAATTTCTGGTTCGTTTCGATGATGCACAAATACAGCTCAAGGCAGCTCGCGCATTAAAAGAGGCACTGGATAAAAAACATCTGATTGCACTCAATCTAGCACCTGCGACACCTGACTGGCTACGATCACTCAATGCATCACCGATGTATTTAGGTCTGGATTTACGTGGTGGCATTCACTTCCTGATGGAAGTTGATATGCATGCGGCGATCAAGCGCGTTGAGGAGAGCCTGCTTTCTGATATCCGCAGTTTTTTACGTGAAGAAAAAGTTCGCTATCGTGGCGTAAAGCGTGACGACAATACTTTAGTCATTGAATTTCGTGACGCGGACAATCTTATTGAAGCAATACCCAAACTTAAAAGACAGTTCCGCCAACTGGAATTTACTGAAATAGAAGATCAACTACGCATCAATGCCAAATTAAGCGAAGTTGCTGTTCGTGAAGAGAAGAAATCAGCCCTACAACAAAACATTATCACCTTACGCAATCGTGTTAATGAACTTGGGGTTGCCGAACCTATTATCCAGCAACAGGGTGACTCACGTATTGTTGTGCAGCTACCGGGCGTTCAAGATTCTACTCGCGCTAAAGCTATTCTTGGTGGCACTGCAACACTTGAGTTCAGGCTCACTGAAGGTAATGTTACAGACTGGTATAGCGCTGAAGAAACAGGCCGAGTTCCAGTCAAGGCTCTTATGTATCACGAACGTGATGGCAGCCCGGTTTTACTAAGCCGTCGAGTTATTGTCACCGGCGACATGATTACCGACGCAGCTTCAACCATTGATACAGATAAAGGCACACCTGCTGTCAGCGTCAGCCTTAATGGCAAAGGTGCTAAAAAAATGAATGATACAACGCGAGAATTCGTTGGTCATAAAATGGCGGTAGTCTTCATCGAAAACAAAGTCGAAACCAAAATGGTGGGTGATGAGATGGTGAAGCATCGCACCACAACAAAAGAAGTGATCAACGTTTCTACTATACAAGGTGTGTTTGGCGCAAGATTTCAGATCACCGGTATGGAATCACAGGAAGCACGCGACCTATCTTTATTGCTTCGCGCAGGCTCACTTAGAGCTCCGATCGAAATCATCGAAGAACGTACTATTGGTCCAAGCCTGGGCGCCGATAACATACAACAAGGCTATCGCTCAGTGTTGATTGGCTTCCTGCTAGTGCTTATCTTCATGGCCGTTTATTACAAAGCATTTGGCCTGATTGCGAATCTTGCGCTGACCATTAATCTGGTGCTGCTTATTGCTATTCTTTCCATGTTACAGGCCACCTTAACGTTACCCGGTATTGCTGGTATCGTTTTGACTGTGGGTATGGCGGTTGATGCAAACGTACTGATCTTTGAGCGAATAAGGGAAGAGTTGCGTAATGGCAATTCAGTTCAGGCGAGTATCCATGCTGGCTATGAAAAAGCCTTTAGTACAATTACCGATGCCAACATCACTACTTTGATTGCTGCCATCGTTTTGTTCAGTCTGGGCACAGGTCCGATCAAAGGTTTTGCCGTTACATTAAGCATCGGTATCCTGACTTCGATGTTCACCGCCATCGTAGGAACACGCGCTATTGTGAACCTTGTATACGGTAATCGTAATCTAGACAAAATATCAATATAGAACGCATACACGAGACAAGCATATGCAACTTTTAGACGGAAAACTACATATTGATTTCATGAGCAAACGTAAGATTGCTCTTGCCACATCATTATTATTAATTATCTTATCGATCGCCAGCCTGGCTAAAAACGGTCTTAATTTAGGTGTCGACTTTACTGGCGGCTACCTTATCGAGGTAGGCTATCCAAACGATGCTGATATCGAATCGATTCGTAACGCCTTAGCCAATAATAATTTCAAAGACGCACAGGTACAAAACTTTGGTACTAGTAAGGATGTCCTAATACGCATAGCACCTTCCAGTGATATCAATAAGGCCAGCATCAGCGATAAGGTACTTGAGACACTGAAAAATAATACTGATCAGTCACTCGAAATGCGACGTGTTGAGTACGTTGGCCCTCAAGTGGGTGAAGAACTTCGTGACCAGGGCGGCATGGCTATGCTGGTGGCACTGTTCTTTATTCTTGTTTATGTAAGCCTTCGCTTCCAGTTCAAGTCGGCAGTCGGCGCGATTCTGGCATTGATACACGACGTTATCATCACCATCGGTTGCTTTTCAATTCTGCAGTTAGATTTTGACTTGAGCGTTCTGGCGGCCATTCTCGCTATCATTGGCTACTCCTTGAATGACACTGTTGTAGTACTCGACCGTATTCGTGAGACATTCAGGAACGTCCGAAGAACTAATCCCGGCGAAATCATTAATCTTTCAATCAATCAAACTTTGTCACGTACATTGATGACTTCATTCACCACATTGATCGTGCTACTAGCACTTTTTTTTCTTGGTGGCGAAGTGATTCACGGTTTTGCTTCCGCGCTCATCATCGGTGTTATTGTCGGTACATATTCCTCAGTCTACGTTGCCAGCAGCACCTTGATGGCTATGAACATTACCAAACAGGACTTTCTTGCTCATACAAAAGAAAAGGAAGAGGTGGTTGATGATATGCCATAGATATGGCGTAGCAATATCACAACTCAATCCTAACTTCTCCGCTCACTAGGTCGGGGAAGGGCATCCCACTCTACTCCAAATAGCTCAGCAATCCCTTAATTGCCTGAACATCTTCAATCTAGCCCAGTTCATCTTATGATTTCTCAAAGGTGAATATTATTCCGCATATATTACAAATATAAATATACGACCCATATTCCCTTGTTTCAAATATAATGACCCCCTAATATTCGAATGTAAATATGTATTTATACAGTACCAAACCCGCATAAAGACTGGAAATAACCTCTAAAGATATAATTTTTAACTCATTTAATCGATTTAGTAATATTAATGATAATAAATCTTAGACTCGTTATTGAAAGACATCACTGCAAGTGCTAGTATTCCGCCATCAAATCTGGGCAGGTATAAATTCCGGGAGATGTGTGAGATTCATGACTGAGTTTAACTCAAGAAAATAAAATCCAGCACGATAACCACTCCAGATAATCAATAATAATAATTGGAGATATTAAGAGTGAAAAAAACAACCATATTAGGAATTTTCTGTTCATTGTTTGCCTTCGGTAATAGTTACGCAGCTGGCGACATTGAAGCCGGTAAAGAAAAGGCGGGCATCTGCATTGGCTGTCATGGTACTGACGGTCACGCCCTTAATCCCGAATGGCCAAACCTTGCTGGTCAGAATGTTAAATATATTGAAAATCAGCTTCACGCCTTCCAGAATGGTGACCGAAAAAATGAACTGATGACCCCTATGGCTCAATCATTGAGTGGCGATGATATCCCTAATCTTGCAGCTTACTTCAATAGCTTGAAGGCTCAATAGTTAATTCCCGTCATAAAATCACAATAACAATTAATAATTTCTGAGGATTTTGGATAATGAGTGATCATGCAGCACATGCACACGGCGCACCAACAACACCGTGGCCACTAGTTATTAGTATTGGAATCTTATTTCTCATACCTTTTGCTTTCATGGCTAAGTTTGTTTACCACCAACCATTTGCCGCCATTCTATGTTTAGGCCTTGGTGCACCCATGATTATCATGGGCATTATTGGATGGGTTAGAGAAGCCATCGGTGGGGCGGAGTTCCCGGAGATGCGCGGACTTGGTTTTGGCGCAATGGGATGGTTTATCCTCGCTGAAGCGCTCATTTTCTTACCGACTTTTGCGACCTACTGGTTGATGCGTCTTAACGCAGATGAATGGCCACCAGCCGGCACTGTTGATATGCCTGCGTTACTGCCAATAATTATGACTGTAATACTGGTGTCTTCGAGTTTCACTATTCATTACGCAGAAGAAGCGTTAGAAAAGGGCAGAGAAGACGTCTTTAAAAAGCTGCTAATGGTAACCATGGCTTTGGGTCTTATATTCCTGACGATGTCTATGTATGAGTGGAATCACTTATTCCACCAGGGCTTTGTCATGTCGACGAACATTTATAGCTCAACATTCTTCACTATTACAGGTTTACATGCCTCCCACGTTATCGTTGGTTTAGGCATTTTCACCGCCATGTTATTACCGGCATTGAATGGAACTATTAACCACGTTTTTGTTAGAACCGGCTCACTGTATTGGCATTTTGTCGATATCATCTGGTTCTTTGTTGTTTCACAAATGTATTTTTGGTAAGCAACTTAAAAACAAAAACTGATATTCAGACAGCTTTTTTTTGCTTGAAGATTAAAAACTATTATAAGAACAAATGGCTACTGGTTATTTGCCTGTTGATTTCGACACAGGCAATAGCCATAAGCGATGGAAATGTAAATTCAATACTTGATCCTAACGTGGTCAAAATTGATGAAGCAAAGTTTCTCGGTACACCTCTCGATAAAGACCTGATCTTAATCGATGAGAAAGGGAATGAATTCACGCTAGCTGAAAAAATGGGAAAGCCGTTGATACTGCTTTTCTCTTATTACACCTGTGACGGTGTATGTGAAACGTTAAACCAATATCTGGCTCAACGTTTAATTGAACTAAAAGAAAGTGAACCCGAACGTGATTACCAGGCATTAACAATATCGTTTGATAAAAATGACAATATTGAATCACTCGGCACTTTTATTAATCACAGAGTAGGCGTTCCTGAAGATCTAAAAGATCACTGGAAACTCTCAGTGATGAAAAACCCGGAAGACATAAAACGTCTTACCGATAGTGTAGGGGTACGATACTTTTGGTCTCATAGAGACAAAACTTTCATACATCCAAATGCATTTATTTTTGTAACACCTAAAGGACGTGTTGCTCGTTATTTGCACGGCGCTGAATTCACGGTAAAAGATTTAAATCTTGCCCTGATAGACGCAGATTGGGAAAAAATTTCCCGAGCTGGGCGAGTAATAGATATTTTGGCTGGTGCCTGCTTTAGTTATAACTATAAAGAAGGCAAATACACACTCAGCGTACCTTTGGTCGTTGGCGTAGCCTCATTGTTAACAGGCATTTTTATAACGATCTTTGCGTTCAGAGTAAAGATCAATAAGAAGAAAAACGAGGAGTAAAAACATGCACAAGCTCGGAATGACAGGTTTAAGCCTGACATCATCCTTATTCGGCTTTATCGCTAGCCTTCTACCTACCAGTGGATTTGCTAAAGATATTCCTGATAATGCACAAGGCTTTGACCATCTCTGGTATGAAGTCATGGTTGATATCACCATTATCGGTGTGATTTTTGCCGTCATATTGGTCTACTTCATGATCAAATATAGACGTCGTAGCCCAGATCAAGAAGGCTCACAAAAACCCATGTCAGCCGTCAGTGCCGTAGGCTGGTCAGTGATTCCTGTATTCATGTTTCTGGCTGATGACCTTTATTTGGCGGCTAGTGGATGGGAGTTATATAACGACTACCGTAACGTTCCTGAAAATGCATTTGAAGTTCAAATGGAAGCGGCCATGTGGACCTGGGACTACACCTATCCTAATGGCGCCAAAACTTATAATGAATTGCGTGTGCCTGCAGGAACGCCTGTCGTAATACGTATGACTAGCCGAGATACTCTGCACAGTCACTACATCCCAGATTTTAGAATTAAAGAAGACTCTATGCCTGGCCGAGTAACTTACATCTGGTTCTACCCACAGGAACCGGGTGAACATGTTGTTACCTGTGCCGAGTACTGTGGTCTATTACATTCAAAAATGTATGGCAAGATCACAGTGATGCCGGAAGATGAATTCACCGCCTGGTATAAAAATGAAGGCGAGAATTTAGAACAAGCCGTAGCATTAAACTAAACAAACACACTTAATAATTAATAAGAATCTATATATTCAAGGGGAACACCTTAGATGATGAATGTATTAAAAGACTGGATATTTACGACTGATCATAAAAAAATCGGTCTGCTATATCTAATAGGATCAATCGCCGCTTTTGCACTAGCTGGTTGCATGGCACTGTTAATGCGTACCGAACTTAGCGCAATTGGGCCAACGATTACTGACAATCCCGGCGACTATAACGTCTGGTTGTATTTCCATGGTGCGGCCATGATTCTTGGCTTTCAGATTCCTGCACTGACAGGTTTTCTTGCCAACTATCTTATCCCACTGCAAATCGGTGCACGTGACGTAGCATTTCCACGCGTCAATGCATTGAGTGTCTGGTTGTTCTACATGGGCATCGTGCTGGCACTGATGACTTTTGTGGTTCCTAACCCACCTGATGTAATGTGGACAGGTTACCCTCCATACTCAGTACTGACACCGGGCAACACGGCTTTATATACATTCACCGTATTGTTGCTAGGTTTTGCATCAATTTTGGGTGGTGTTAACTTCTTAACCACGATTACCTTCATGCGCGCTCCTGGCATCGGCTGGAATCAGTTGAATGTTTTCACCTGGTGTACTTATGGTGCATTCATCCTGCAGCTGATCTTTGTACCTGTATTAGGTACTGCGGTAACCATGATCACGCTCGATAAATACATGGGCACGCATTTCTTTGATCCCGCTGCCGGTGGTGATGTATTGATTTACCAGAATCTTTTCTGGTTCTACTCACATCCAGCTGTATATGTAATCTTCCTACCATTCATTGGTATCGTATTTGATATCGTTGCGACATTTGCTCGTAACCGTATCTTTAACTACAAAGCGGCTATATATGGCGGTGTAGGCGGTATCGTATTATTGGCTGGTGAAGTATGGATTCACCATCTGTATGTAACAGGTATGCCTGACTGGATTCGTGTAGGTCAGATGATAACTACATTGATGATCAGTATCCCTGTTGGCTTGTTGTTCATCAGTTTGGTTGGCACCTTGTTTAAAGGCTCTATCGACTTTAGAACTCCGATGCTTTACGGACTATCAGTTATCTTCCTGATGTTGATTGGTGGCTTGACTGGTATTCCTCTGGCAATTGTATCTTTGGATTTACATGTATCAGATACTTACTTCATCATCGGTCATTTCCATTATGTAATGGCAGTAGCTGGTACGTTCTCGATTTTCGGTGGCGTTTACTATCTCTACCCTAAATTCACCGGTAAAATGTACAATGAAGCGATTGCTAAAATTGGTTTCTGGTTATCATTCATCGGTGTGAACACTATCTTCTTCCCAATGATGATCGTCGGCGTTACCACCGGTATGCCACGCAGATACTGGGATTATTCACAGTTCCCTGATGCAGCGCCATACCATACAATAATGGGCATTGGCGCAGGCATTATCGCAATAGGCTTCATCGTGATTTTGATTAGCTGGATACACGGTTTATTCAAAGGCACACCTGCTGGTGATAATCCCTGGGGTTCACGTTCACTTGAGTGGACAACAACTTCACCACCTCTTGCACATGGTAACTGGGAAGCAGTACCTACTATTGCAGAAGGTTGGGGCCCGTACGAGTACGGTACCGATAAAGCCTGATTTAGCAGTACAAGGCTTAACTGAAAAAGAGGGTTTAAAACCCTCTTTTTTTTTGTAAACAATGAGTTAGAATAACGCCATGCATGAAAAAGCCCTCAATATGATTACCTCCATTAACTATAAAAGTTACTGGGCACTGTGCAAACCCAAAGTGGTTGCCTTAATTATCTTTACAGCCGTCGTTGGGATGCTGCTGGCCTCGCCAGATGGTATCCCATGGCATGCTTTGCTGTTTGGAACGCTGGGCATAGGCATAGGTGCTGCATCCGGCGCCGCAATGAATCACTGGGTCGATTTTCGAATCGATGGCGTCATGGATCGCACCAGCAACAGGCCACTGCCACAGGGCGACTTACCTCCCTATGCAGCACTGATTTTTTCTCTAACACTGGCAGCCATATCCAGCTACATACTGATTGTCTTCGTCAACAACATCACCGCGCTTCTAACCTTTCTATCGCTGATCGGTTATGCCGTTATCTATACGATGTATTTGAAGAGAACCACACCCATGAACATCGTTCTAGGTGGTGCTGCTGGTGCCGCGCCGCCATTACTGGGCTGGGCAGCAGTCACTGGTGATGTGCCTCCAGAGGCATTATTATTGTTCCTGATTATATTTATCTGGACCCCACCTCACTTCTGGGCGCTGGCGATTAAACGTCGTGAAGAATACCGTGCTGCTGGCATTCCAATGTTACCAGTGACACATGGCGTTGCCGCAACCAAACGTCAAATACTGGCTTATACCATTCTGCTCGTTTTTGTCTCCATACTGCCATTTTTCATTCAGATGAGTGGCCTTATTTATCTCAGTGGTGCCATCGCACTCGGCATAGGCTTTCTGTACTACGCAGTTAAACTTTACCGCACTGATTCAGACGAATTGGCCATGAAAACCTTCGGCTATTCCATTTTCTATCTCAGCTTATTGTTTACTTTCTTGTTGGTCGACCACTACGCTCGATTACTGCTTCGTAACTTTATCTTCTAAACAAAACCATGTCTGATAATAAAGTTAAAGCACCAAGGGCGCTCTACCTTGTCGTTGCCACAATTATAATACTGGCGACACTGGCACAATTTGCATTTCTTAAATATGGAATGTCTAACGATAATATTCAGTATAAAGATGATGGCATATCAGCCACCATTCTTTATGATGCAACACCGATCACTTCTTTTGCTTTGAAGAATCATAATGATGAAATCTTTACTCAGGACAATTTAATCGATAAGTGGAGCTTTCTGAGTTTTGGTTACACGCATTGCCCGGACATATGCCCAACCACACTAAAGACTTTAGATCACGTAGATAAAATTCTGAACGAAATGGATAATGCCATTCTGCCTCAGACTGTTTTTATAACGCTGGATCCAGAACGTGATAATGTGAAGACACTGTCAGAATACATCCCCTGGTTCAATAAAGATTTCATCGGCCTCACTGGCACTGCTGAGAAAATTGCAGTGCTAACAAAAAATTTAGGCATTCTGAATCAGAAAAGAGAAGCGCAAAATGGAGAAGAGGGTTACCAGATTGATCACACGGTGGTAATCATGCTGATTGATCCCAAGGGCCGCCTTAGAGCCTTATCATCAGCACCCCATGATGCACAAACTATTGCCGATGACTTTATAAAAATCACAGAAAGATTTAATTAAATCTGTAATAGCTTAAGCGCTCTCTAACTACAATTACACCTACATAAAATTTTAAGCTTGAAGCAACAGTGAGATAAAGTAATGAAAAAACCAAAAGTTATCGCAGGCATCGTTATTATGGCCGTCGGCCTGCTAATGATTAACACCAGCTCCATCGACGCCATTATCGATTCTTCCAGTCATTTATATCAAGAAACCCAGTCTTATAATATTGATCTCGAACTAAAAACTGAGACCATTGCATTTAACAATCCAGATAAAAGGAAAATCTCATTTTGGTTAGCCTTGCCAAACAAAGACGTTGAAACCAAAAACTTTAAAATTGTTGTATCTATACTTGATTCAAATAAAGAAATTATTAAAGGATTCAGGAGAGATTTAGCTTTTAAAACTATCAGACAGGAAATTGATGATATCTTCTATTACAAATTAGGTGATCACAAATTTGGCTACGACTTTGAGGGCTACATCAAATACGAACTGGAAGGAGACTGGCTGCCAGGAACTAAAACGCTGTTATCATTGAAAGAAAATCGTAAGACCTCTTTTTCAACTAATCAAATTATTGTCGCATTAACAGGTGGCATCGTTCTCGCCCTTGGCTTCGTGGTATTAGTTAGAAACACTTCAGAGCAGGGCGAGACAAAAGCTGACGTCTAAGCCTTTCCTGGCCACATAGCTTTGATGGTTACCACCACAAAGATCAAACCACCAATAATCGCTATTAAACCTCCCAGCCCCATCATCGCCATTCCGGCGATCTCGGGGAGGTTCTCAAGCCCTTGCGCACTGCCTGCCGTCTTGCGCTGAACACCATAACCACCCGACCATGCCAGACCAAGGATATGCATCATTTGGCCACCACCATAAACCCATGGTTGAATCCTGGCTGCGCGTGAAACAGCAGAACGAAAACCTAGTTTCGGCAACAGATAATAGGTCAACCCCATAAAAGCCAAAGTTACCCCTACAATTGATCCATGATAATGCGCAGGTATCACTACGTTTATACCTTCAATCATAAAACCGAGAATACCGCCTGCACTGAATAATATTATCGATGCTATTAATGCATTGTGGGCAGGGCGCATTTTTGTATCAATATTACGTGTTGATAACACGCTAACGATGACAATTACCATTAACGGCAAAACAGCCAAACCACCAAAACGCATCAACTGTGTAAATGAGTTTCTATGCTCTAAAGAAGTAACGTCATACATAAAATAAACAGGTATAGCCAACAATACCGGGGCGATGGCAATAGCAAATAAAATACGTAGTGTCTTAGAATTTATATTGAGGATGGATCCGGAAGCAGAGGACAACCATAACCAGACAACTAACAACACAATACTGTGCGTAAATTGCAAAACATGGCCGCCACCCCAGAATAAAACCTCAAAATCGGTGACATCGTTCAAATCACCGGATATTCCTGAATAAGAAACTAACAAGGCCACCATCGCAAGCATGGCTGCAAAAGCGGCTGTTTTTAATGCAAAAGTAAAGGCGGCTGATGATTGCCCGGCCGATGCGAAAAATACAGCTCGAAATACCAGTATTAAGAAACCTGCACCAAACATAAATAAACCTGCAAAATAAACAGGATGCACCAATACAGGCACATAGTTATTCATTAAGGGCTTATCCGCTCCCAGAAACGGTGAGATCGCGATAATCACAGTACCAACAGCGCACAACCAGAAACTGAGCTTCGCCATCGACATCATTCGACCATTATCAAGCAGCGCCCAGAGTACACCTTCAAAGGCAAGGAACCAGATTAGCACCGACAGGTCAACGTGAACCACCAAAGCGATATGAAAGAAATCAAGCAGGGGGATCATGTCCTGAATCGCTGGTGTTCTCGATAACACCAGCAAGATTGAATAGAAACCTGAAGCCACCAAGGCTGAAATTCCAAGTGTCAACCAAAGCCGTGCGAGCTTGGTTCGATCAGAATTATTAGCAGGATCAAGGGCAGGATTATCAATCTGTAATTCAAGTGTAGCGTTATTCATATCATCAGGCTCTAGCAAAAATAAAACGAGGTGAATAATAACAGAGCAGAGCTAAGATCATGAAACTTTTATGTATTTTTGCTATTTTATAGTCACTTATCATATTTAACATAATATACATTATGCGCACTAAGACATATAAGTAACCAGTATAAAGGGCAAACCACAACATAGCCCTTGTGTTTAGCGTTAAGGACTGGATAATGCTCGATTCATTGTAAATAACATCGATATGAACCTGTGCTAAAGCCTCTTTTACCCAACAACACCGAAACCTCAACTAACTGGAGTCGTTTGTACGGCAGCGCCTTTGCATTGGCTATTGTCGAAGCATCGAAACAGTTTAAGCAAGGTCCTGTGGTTATTATCGTTGAGGATATTGCACACGCAGATGCACTCACCACTGAAATCCAGTTCTACGGCTCAAGCGCTATTAATATCCTACATCTACCGGACTGGGAAACTTTACCTTACGATGTTTTCTCACCACATCAGGATATTGTCTCGGAGCGTCTAAAAACGCTATACCAGCTGCAAAACATACAGGCTGGCGATATTCTTTTATTACCTGTCACTACGCTGCTACAGAAGCTCACACCACGAAAATATATTAACGATAGCGTTCTGATCTTTAAACCTGGCCAGAAACTGGATACCCATGAATTTAGAACCAATCTAGAATCGGCAGGATATTCTTTTGTGTCACAAGTTATGGAACACGGCGAATTTACAGTCCGTGGTTCGATCATCGATATTTTCCCAAGTGGCTCATCAACACCGTTTCGCATAGATTTATTTGATGATGAAATTGAATCAATTAGAGAGTTCGATCCCGCTAATCAGCGTTCAGATAAAATAATCGATGCCATTGAATTATTACCCGCGAGAGAATTTCCAACTGACAAGGAAGGCGTTCAGCTATTTCGCGAAAATTATCGCCAACATATTGTCGGCGACCCGCTAAAAAGTATCATCTATAGCAGCATCAGTGACGGCCTTATACCCACAGGTATCGAATATTATTTGCCGCTATTTTTTAACCAGCTTGAAACTACCTTTGATTATCTGCCTGATGGCTCCTTATTTATACAACCAGATAACTTAGATGAAATTGTTGAATCTTTCACACAAGATTTAGAAAACCGTTATGAACAGCGTAGACACGATATTGAGCGCCCCATTCTGCCACCACAATCGATCTTCCTTGGTCAGGATGAAATAAAACAAAGAATAAAAAGCTACGCAGGCGTCAGCGTTTCAAAATTTGGTGGTCTCGAAAAAAAACATGATCTGGCGGTAAAAAGGCCACCCGAACTAAAACTCAACACACAAAGTAAAGACCCCTCCTCTGCATTGACAGCTTTTCTTCAGGAATACACCGGCCGTATTCTGTTTGCCGCAGAAACACCGGGGCGCCGAGAAATAATTTCTGAATTATTACGTTCCCACCATATCTATCCAAAACTTTGTCAATCATGGGATGAGTTCGTCAATGCAGAAGAACCCATCTGCTTAACAGTCTTCGAAATTGAAAATGGTTTAAGCATCATTGAACCGGAACTATGTCTCATCACCGAGCCACAGATTTATGGCCAACGTGCCATTCAAAAAAGACGCAGAACAAAACGTGGCTTGGATCCTGACACGGTAGTAAAAAACTTAACCGATCTAAATATAGGTTCTCCGGTTGTCCATCTTGACCATGGCGTCGGCCGATACCTTGGTTTACAAAAACTGTCGAGCACTGCTTTTGATACCGAGTTTTTAACCATTGAGTACGCTGGTGGTGACAAACTCTACGTTCCTGTTTCATCATTACATCTTATCAGCCGATACACCGGTGCATCGCAAGACCATGCACCTTTGCACAGACTTGGTTCTGAGCTATGGCAGAAAGCTAAAAGCAAGGCCATTAAAAAGGCCCGTGATGTTGCTGCTGAGTTACTGGATATACATGCACGGCGTGCTGCGGCTAAAGGCAATCAGTACGAAATTAATCATGATGAATACCAAAGTTTCTGCAATGGTTTCCCATTTGAAGAAACGCATGATCAGGCTGTCGCCATCATGAACGTACTGGATGATCTAAGCAGCCCTATGCCGATGGATCGTGTAGTGTGTGGTGATGTGGGTTTTGGTAAAACAGAAGTAGCCATGCGCGCCGCATTTGCTGTTGCCAATACCGGTAAACAGGTTGCCATACTGGTGCCCACTACCCTGCTCGCACAACAACACTATCAAAACTTTAGCGATAGATTTGCCGACTGGCCGATTAAAGTCGAAGGACTAACCCGGTTCAATAGTGCAAAAAAACAACAGACAGTACTTGATAGCCTGGAATCTGGAAAAGTAGATATTGTTATTGGCACACATAAACTTCTGCAAAAAAGCGTCAAGTTTAAAGATCTTGGTTTGGTCATTATCGACGAGGAACATCGTTTTGGAGTCAAACATAAAGAGCAAATGAAATCGCTGCGTTCCGAAGTGGACATCCTGACGTTAACAGCGACCCCCATTCCAAGAACACTAAACATGTCTTTAGCGGGTATACGCGACCTTTCCATTATCGCGACACCACCTAACCAACGACATTCAATCAATACCTTTGTTACCCAGTGGGATGAAGTTGCTATCAAGGAAGCCTGCCAACGTGAATTAAAACGTGGCGGTCAGATTTATTTCTTGCACAACGAAGTTAAAACCATAGAAAAATTTACCCATGATTTAAAAGAATTATTACCGGGAACAAAAATAGAATTTGCCCATGGCCAAATGCCAGAAAAAAATCTTGAGCAAATCATGCTGGATTTTTATCATCAAAGATTTAGCATACTGGTTGCCACCACCATTATTGAAAGCGGCATTGACGTTCCCACCGCCAACACCATTATAATTAATAGAGCCGATAAATTAGGCTTATCACAACTTCATCAAATTCGTGGTCGCGTTGGTCGCTCTCATCATAGAGCTTATGCGTATTTAATTACGCCACCCGAATCATTACTCACCGATGACGCAAAAAAACGTTTAACCGCCATCGAGTCACTGGAAGATCTGGGTGTTGGTTTCACACTCGCAACACATGACCTGGAAATTCGTGGTGCAGGTGAATTATTAGGTGAGAATCAAAGTGGGCAAATTACAGAGATCGGTTTCAGCCTTTACAGTGAATTACTGGAAAGAGCGGTTGAATCATTGAAAAAAGGTGAAAGTTCAAACGTACCACTCAATTCGGGCGTTGAAATCGACCTCGGCATGCCAGCTATCATTCCCGATGATTATGTTTACGATATACACCTTCGTTTGATCCTCTATAAACGAATTGCCAGCGCCAAGAACTCGGCTGAACTGGATGAGCTACGCGTCGAATTTATCGATCGTTTTGGTTTATTACCTGACAGCACCAAGAACCTGTTTGCCATTACCGAAGTAAAACTGCTGGCAGAAGCCGCAGGCATTTCAAAAATTGATACCAACGACAATGGTTTCAGAGTAATCTTTACCGAACAACCCAATATTAATCCAGCGAAGCTGATAGAGTTAATTCAAACACAGTCTAGCGTCTACCAATTTAACGGCACCGACACATTACGAATTAGCTATGATATGGACGATGAGGATTACAACAAACGTACATCTGCAATCATTGAAGCCATCAACACATTAACAATACAAGAATAACACCATCAGATTATGAAAAAATTTATAACATCACTGTTCAGCTTACTGCTATCCCTAATAGCCATCTCCGTTCAAGCAGAGACTACTCGATACAATATAGAAATTGTTATCTTTGAAGACATTTCTGACCGTTATCTCAATAGCGAACAATGGCCAGTAATTCATCATCCAGAAGACATTCAAACAACTGAAATGTTAAATCAGGAATTAGATGTTTTACCACCTGGTGATACAAATTTGGAACTCAAAAATAAACTAGAAACGCATCCAAAAAATAACAGTGTCATCAATGTCACTCATCATGCAAGTGATGCTCTCGCTGATTATGTTGCAAAGCTAAATCTATCATCCAGATACAACGTACTACTCCACCAATCATGGCAACAGTCAGGACTGAGTGATACTGATGCTATAAATATTCAGGTCAATACGACGAAGCCAAACGACAGCGAAAAGTATAATGAGGCGTTACCCAACCCTGCTCATCAACTTTCTGGCACAACAAATCAAAAGCTCGAATCTAATGTCCAGGGCACACTCAAACTGGTACTGGGACGCTACCTGCACATTCATACCGATTTACTCTACACGCGCCTTAACAATGCTGACAAGCAAGCGTTACCTACATTAGACAGTAAGATTTTTAGTGAATTTAAAATAAAATCCCAACGCAGAATGCGCAGCAAAGAACTACATTATCTCGACCACCCACTACTGGGCATTCTTATCCTCGTCAGCCCAATCGAGCTACTGCACTCAGTGGAAGATAATAATGAATCTATTGGACTCAAAGCCGCTCCATAAATAAAATTATTTTTTTGGCTTGACGCCCAAAATGCCCTTTAATAAATCCTTAAAAGACTTTAAGGGATGATGTTCTCTTCGTTCGACCCCAAGCCTTCTACCCAAAGCATCACCAAATCGAACCACTGCCCTGCGATCCTCGCATAGACGTCTCAGTTGTATTCGTCGCTCACATTTGTCTTTATGATTACCTAAAAGCACAACGACCTCATTCACCTTAAAATTATTTAACAGCATTAACTATGCCAAATTTAAATAAACCAAATAAAACCAATGAATTAGGCAAAAGTAATTTTGTTAAGTGAACCTCGCTAATTATCATACTGTCAATTAAATCGACAATTATGTAATCTAAATCTCATCATGTCTTTTGATGATATTTCTATACAAATGAAAAAAGCAGATACCTTAAAAAGATATCTGCTTTAAATTTTACAGCTTGATCTTATGCTAAATATTTAGAATCTAATGCTCAATGTTGCACCGAGAGAGTCCTGTTCCATAGCAATTGAAGCATTAGAACCTGTCACCGTTGCACCACCCTGACCGAAAGCTGTAGGGCCTTTAATGGTATTGAGGAAAGCATGCATATAATTCACCGATAACCAATAATCTTCGTTAAACTTATATTCAGCACCCAGAGTTATGTGATCTTCAATCGTGGCAGGCGCCAGCATATTGAATAAAACCTGATCATCTGGGATAGGACTATCACCGTGATTCAAGCCAGCTCTAAGAGCGAGTTGTTCAGTGTACTGCCAGTTAACACCCAATTTGATAATAGTTTGATCTGTCCAACCAAAACCCATACCTAGAGTGCCACCTAATTTACATTCTGCTGTATCAGCTCCAGGACAAAGTGGGTTCAAGTCTGAAGGATCTGCCGCATTAGGTCCAGGGTTTCCCACCGAGGCAATATCACTGTAGTTGATGCGTTGAAAATCAATGATTCCTGTAATAGCAGGGGTAATCTTGTAAGCCACACCAAAAGTAAAGTTCTCTGGGATATCAAAATCTCCCTGCTCTGCAAATAAATTTTGATAACGTGCAAATTTACTCATATGAACTCGGGCAGAATAATTAATACCTAGAGATAAATCGTCATTCATGAATTTACCAAACCAGCCAAGTCGATAACCCATACCAAAAGAATGTGAGAAGTCGACCCCAGTCAAACCATTTTGAGCGTCTGTGAGATTCGTAGCGGCGCCACCAGCAGTAAAACCTGCAGAACCAAAATCTTCAAGGCCTTCAGCACGGAAGTACTGACCGGCTATAACAAAAGTAGCGCCTACTGAATGCTGATCATTAAGTTTGTAGGCGATACTGGGTGTCATTTGTATCTGGTACAGCTCAATACCGGCTTCGTTAGAGGCCAGATTATCAAGAATATTAAACACCGTTGGAGGACAACCACCACTTGATTGGAGACAAGCGCTATTATTAGCAGTTTGATTGAACTCGGATTTCATACCTGCGCCAATCACGGCAGCACCCAGAGTAATTTTCTCATTCAAGTGATAAACGCCACCCATTGCAGGAATCAAAAACTTGTCATGGTTACTTGTTTCATCAGTTTGTCCCATTAAACCACTATCATGCTTGATGGCCATTTCTGGTCTGAAAAAATCACCACCAATATCAAAGCTATCAGAGGCTTCAGTCATGGTTGCAGGGTTAAATGCAGATGACAGACCATCCATGCTATAGGCAACACCCGTGCCACCCATAGATCGAGATTTTGCACCAAAACCAATTAAAAAATAACCGTTTGTAGCGAAAGCGTTAAGTGGTACAGCCACACTTAAGGCAAGTGCAGACAACAGAATGCGTCTGGAATTTAAAATCATGGGTTTCTCCCCTAAATATTTTTTATTTATTTTTATAACGGGCGGCTATATTGCCGCCCGTATATCGCTAATCTTACTATTAGTGTCTGACGCGTCTTCTAAAGAAAGCAATAACAGGCAGTAAACCCAACAAGGATACTAATCCCATCGCCCCATTACCAAGTTGTGTATCAGATACGGTACTGGTTATGTCTGGTAAGGCAGCACCAGAACCAGTGGGGCCATCGCTGAAGTTTGCAGAAAAACCAACAAAGGGCCCATCGATCATGGGTGAACCATTAAAACCGTCACCATTTACATCTCGAGAAACAAGTGCCCAGGTTGTCAGTGGATCAGGTGCTGTGCCAGCAGGTCCTACATATAAGTCATTTACAATAGATGCAGTACCATCAGGATCAATCCAGACACCGTCTACATCCCAGAGATTAACTACATCAATATCAACGCTACCACTGTAGTCAAACAGTATATGTGCACCGTACTGACCCGGGCCAACAACCAATGTCATTTCACTTGGGCCACCCGTGCCAGGACAACCAGTACTTTCTAATACAGCTGTAGTACATATAGCGTTATCTGTTTCAAAAGTATAAGTACCTTCACCAAAGACACGCACATGATGTGCATACCATGGCACACCCAAAAATGGTTCTGGACCTTTCGACTCAATGGTCATAATACTGAAATCAGTATCATTCTCGTCAACATTGAGCGTGGAATAATCCCAGGTAAAGATCACATCATTAGTACCACCGAAAGACTCTCCGCTAGCGGTTAGCATGGTGAAATTACCGTACAAAACACCTACCGTAACATTCGCGGTTGCTGTTACTGGACCGGTACCACCATCTGATACGGTGAAGTCAAAGCTATCATCACCAATATAACCAGCGAATGGTGTATAAGTTAATGTGCCCGCACCGTCACTGGCAAGTGTACTACCAGTCACAACAGGGTTTGTTGTACCAGTAACAACTAATGTATCTCCTTCAATATCCGAACAGGTCGCGATCAGATCAGTCGCTTCACTAATAGTCAGTGGTACATCTGTATCGGTTTCCAAATTAACATCGGCACAAACAGGATCATCATTAACCGGATTAATCGAAATTGTTACAGTACCCACACTTGAACTATCAATAGTATCAGTCACCTGATAAGTAAATGTATCATCTACGCCATCATAATTAGTAGGCGGTGTGTACGTTAGTTCATTGTTTGCTACATTAACAGTTACACTACCGCCCTGCAGAGTGCCCGCATCAAAGTTAGAAAAAGTCAGAGTATCGGTGACGTCAGCATCAGTAGCCAGGCTAGTCATAACGATAACCAGAGGTGTATCTTCATCGGTATTCAGACTTGGGTCTAATGCAACGGGAGCCGCATTAGGTGCTGCAGTAACCGTAATATTTACCGTCGCAGTAGCCGATGTATTTAAAAAAGTATCTGTCACCGTGTAGGTAAAGCTATCTGGCCCTATATATCCACCCGTTGGCGTGTAATCAATAGTGCCATCACTTAATACAGTTAACGCAAACCCCTGAGTAGAAGTGGCTGGTGCATTTACAGTTGTGGTTGTTGGTAGCGGTGGCGCCATGCCAACACCGTCTTCAAAATCGATATCATTAGCTAGAACCGCTATATTTTTGGTGAGATCAGCTGTTGTACTAGTCACATCATCATTGGCAACAGGGGTCGCATCAATATTAGCCAGCGTAGTACCACTAAAAGTGGCGTGCTGGCCAGGAAACGGACCATTGACCATGGTAGAACCGGGAACATCAGGGTGATCCGCTGCATGAAAGGCTGGGTCTACATACAAATCATCTGTAGAATCATTGTGTACACCGATACAGGCTCCGGCCGTACCGTTTGGACAATCAAAAATCTGTAATACGGCTATACCTGTATTTACACTCCAGTCGAAGTATAAACCGACTGCGACCTGATTTTCAGTTAATACATAGGTAAAACTATAATCTCCAACTGCAGTGGTACCCGCCCAGACTTTACCAGCGCCCGGAGTGCTGTCCCACATCTGTTGAGTTGCTGTCCATGGCTCGAAGAAGAAAGGAACTGTTCCCGAGGTTAGAATACCATCGCCATTTGAATTTACATTACCTGTAACTTGGTCGTTGTAAGAACCAAGTCCAGTATCAGGAATAGCCGCTGCAACCCCACCAGCACTATAGAAATGCATTGTGTCCACGTTAATTGTTTGTACCGCAGGCCCCACCGCCTGTGTAAAACCACTAACCAGTGTCAGTGCCAGTATTGCAATAATTTGATATTTCATATTCATTAAAATCAACCTCAACAGAATTTTTAGTACCCGAACTGCAAATATTTAACCATGCAGCTTCTACTTTTAATGTATTCATCAGCAATGCCAATGATCTAACTATTACCTTGTTACCAAAGCATTTATGCTCCGATCTTTATCAGATCAGGATTTGAATTCGAACTTCATACACAACTTTGACATATGTGCAATAAAGTGACCTCATACAGTCGAGTTTATTATTATCAGGAAAATATTCACCATGATGCAAACTTCCAGTTAACTCTATTACAAACCCTTCATGAAGCCTCTTCAAGTGTAAAAAACTAGCCAAAGCAATTAACAATCTGTTTTAGGAGTTGTTTTTACTATTTAGTGAGAACTCTGCTGAATTTAATCACGTTGAGAGGTAAGTTTCCACTCAATAATTCAAAAAGTAGGGATATTTCTGATGACAGGTATGATTCTTAAGAAAAAATATAATTCTGCATAAAAATTCAGATGCTTTTACTGAATTTCTAGTCAAATTAAAAGAATTCATCATAATTCTTCCTTTTAATATTTCTAATGCTGCCTTGTCGTTTTATAGAGTTAATCATTTAGTGTTCAAATATGTCTTTTGGATTATTGCAAAAAAGAGACGTCAGCAACCTCACCTTACAAACTATATTTTCACAGTAAAATAATTCATATATTATCTACAGCTTGTTAAATATTAATTCATAAAATAACAAACCCCCGCACTTAGGCGGGGTTTAAATACAAAACATGTAATTATACTAAGCACTTCTTTTCCGTTTGGCTACACCAAACATACCTAAAAGCCCTGAGCCAAATAACCAAACAGCCGCAGGCACGGGTACAGCAATGACACCACCAACATATGTAGGATTAATCGCACTGCCACCGCTAGCCCAGGGGTTCAGTGCATTTTCTGTTAATAGCAACGAACTGTTGCCAACCCCAATTGCCTGCATTTGTATACTGGCAACAACAAAGTCACCTGTTACATTTGCAAAGGTATTGACCATTATTCCATTTAAAGTACCATTTAAATTATCGATTAAACCAGTACTAATACCTGCACCACCAAAATCCCACACAACCTCATTAATGGTTACAGACAATACGTTCACCACCGTTTGATCAAATGAAATATTAACTCCACCGCCATCTACATTACTTAGAAAGCCAGTTCCAACAACATCAATACTAAAAACATCATTGACACTAACATACGTAGTCGGCGCACCCCAGGTAATAGTGGCTGCAAGTACATGACTACTCAACAACATTGAAATTACAAAAAATAATTTTGTTACATTTTTCATATTCAAATTTCCCCTAAGAAGATTCTTTTCATTTATCATTTTAAAATTCCTTTAATTTTTTCTTTTTATGCACCTGGAGATATAAAGAAACGTGTCTTGAATAAACCTATATCTAATGAATTAACCACCCCATCAGCATTAAGGTCCGCATCAATGTTACCGGATGTAAAAAACATTGACCTAAAAAACCCGATATCTAATGAATTAACAACTCCATCATTATTAAAATCAGCATCACAGCCATTTCCAAAACCATCAGCATCTGTATCTTGCTGATCAGGATTACTTAAGTTATCACAATTATCATCATAAGCTAGGACACCATCAGCATCTGTATCTTCTAAATAATCCATTTGGCCATTACCATTAGCATCTAATGTCATAGGATCTGGACCATATACACCAGCATCAAAGTAATCAGGAACTCGTATACCGTCTGCTCTTAAAATATATGCATAACCTGCGAAAGCATTCTGATTCCATTTGGCATCAGGATTTGCTGCAGTGCACGCTGTAGTATCAGCTATACCCGGGATAAGTGATTCAAACCTTTTGATACCAGGTCCACGCTGCCCAGCAATCCACTCAGCAGTTTCTATACCACAAAATCCCAAACCAGAACCACCAGGAATCACATCTGCTCCCATGAAAGAAACCTTATTATGCCAGACACCAGGATCACCAACCGGGGTAGCAGGACCAACACTCTGACTAACTACAGTAGGATCTGTGTTATTTACAATAGCTCTGGCACTCATTACTTGAGTGCCAGTACCTGCCGCATTTGTCATTTCAAGATAAATATCACCAAAGCTTCTCATCTGAAAACCATCGGTAATTTCAGAACTCCAGTAAGTAAGCGAACTATCTGCATTGGTAAAGTAAACATCAAAAACAACATCAAAGGTTACCTGGCCTGCCATTGCCTCATGTGCATTGGGATGTGTTGCTATCACCGAACCACACCAGCCTTTCGCATCACTAATTGCATATGGTTGAAAACCTAGTGTATTGCTGTATACACCATCAACAACAGTTCCTACTCTAGGCTGACCATCCGGAACTATTTGTTTATAATCAATAACACTGTAATATTCGAAGGACATATCATCCTTGGCAATATGATAGTCCCCATCGAAGTCAATCAGCATATTACTGAATGTAGAACCAGCAACGGTTGTATACCCCCATTTATAAAACGTTGTTAATGAGTCAACATTTGCCTCGGCATAAGGACCATTTGGACTCATGAAATCACCTTCAATGTAATGCGCAGGATCCTGAGTAAGCCCATCAGGTCCTGTAGTAACTACGTGCTGCATTTGACCAATGCCACAAGATGCGGGATCTGCAATACAAGTTGCAGCAGTTCCTGCGTTAAACACACCATTACCAAAACCACCAAGAGGCTCAAAGTCCATTGCAGTACGACCATTTGGCCCAACAAAATCCCAATCATCAAGCGTGATTGTACCGTGCCATCCATTATGATTTGTTCCGTCCATGGTTCTTACCAAATCGCCTCCAACCCATAGCGTAGAGTCAGCATAACTACTGCTAGAAGAAATCGTTGCTAAGATAATTAGCAATGAGAATTTATTGTATTTCATTATGTCAGCACCTTTTTATTGTTTTGATCATTTATTATCAAATTTTACGAAAAAAATCGTATTTATTATAAAATTAACATTAAGTTCTACATCCATCGGAATATGCTTTTCTAAAGTAGCAAATCTCACTTGTGTAAACTTCTTTTACACTTCAACCTAATACATTCACCTACAAGTAACAACAGCAAAACACGTGCCATAATAAAAAAAATCAATATTATCAAATCATTATAACAACATGAGCATTTCATTAAATATTAATGTGTAATAATTGTTGTACAAAATTTCTAATGCCTATAGTGCCAAAAAACAGACCACTTACCACTAAATACCGCACCGCAAGAAATATCATCAATCATAAAAAAATTAAGGCAATTAAAGATACGAACGACCTATAAGTATGCATCAATTAATTCGACTCGAAAATGAGCTACAAAAGAGACGACAGTCACCTCCCGCTATTTAAAGCCCGTAATAAATAAAGCTGAACAACAAGGAACAAGCAGTAAAAAATAGTCGTGATTAGATACGAAAACACAAAGATATAAATTGCAAAATATTGCTATTACCCACGATTAGCATTCTGTAGAACCGTCAAATAACTGCACATTTGAAGAGTAAATAATTCTTTAGAAATCAGGTAATTTTCTTTTCATATGACTGCACTGTGTTTAAATACAAAGCATTACAAATATTCAGTTACAGGCACAATCATGATATCAGACACAGATGTGAAACGATTATACAAAGATGCACAAGGCATTCTAACTAGAGACATGAATTGCAACCAACTATTAAATGCACAACTTAGCGACTTAAGGATGCACTCTCAATTTTACAGAGGGAGATCTCCGCATACCTGGGTAAACCAACATCCAGCCAGTTGTAAACGACATACCTCTGCATTTATAACATTCAAGATCATTCCAGAATATTGCTTTAATTGCTATAAAATAGTTATTGAACCTAGAACTGTTCTGGAACTTTTTAAACTTATGATGGTTTTTGCACAAATAAAACTACCCACTGACAATACGCGTAAATGCACTGTAGAAATCAGAGAACAAGCTTCCGGTGACTACAAGGGGTTTATTTATTGTAGAGAACTCAAAGAAGGTAAAAAACTAGTAAAAATACTACAGAAAATTATAACAAGAGAAATTGCAAAAGACATTCCAATTACCTTAAAGAGAGGATGCTCTGAATTTGCCGAGGTATTTCCAGAATACACCCAAACATCCCATGGCGCTAAAATGATGAGATACAATAAAGAATGGAGAAAATTTGAAGATATTATTGATAAAAAAATGGCTCTTACCCCCTCCCCCTCTACAAGCATCTCATATAATCATCCTTCATATAATTTACAAGATGTGCACGCCATGTTTTTCTGGCTAAGATATGCTGCATCGATAGGCGATACAAGCTATCTGGAAATCACCGGAGACACTCTACAACCTTTTCCTGATTTAAAAAATCACAAATAATTTAATGTTGCCATATTGCTTAGTGATGACCAAGGACACTTAAAGGCATTATTCTTATATTAAGAACACTATAAACGATATCTCAGATTAATCTGAAGCAGGAAAATCTATTGATGCCTTTATGTGTTCAGGTAGTGCATCATATAGCGGCTGTATATATTGCTCATAATTACGCCACCTCTCCCTAGATGATTTATAAATCGGTTGTCGAACCTGATCATAACTAGCCGTTGCAACATCCCTTTTGTTTTTATGGAAATCCAAAATAGCGTCATCCCATTCAAGGTCACAAAAATCGAGAATTTTGCGAGACATTGACTCCTGATCATCAATTACATCTTCATACTGAACAGTGAGTATTGGGACATCTAAAACATTCTCCCAGTGTTGCATCATCTTGTCATAAAACCCATAAAAGAACCCCAAATCTGATAGATCCAAAGCATAGTCATGAGCCCAGTTAAAACTTTGAAAATAGATAGACAAAGCATTATCAAGTGGGTGACGACGACAATGAATAATTTTTGCTTCCGGAAACAACAATGCAATTGAACCAAGATGCATAAAGTTATGAGGCATCTTATCGACAACATATCTGGTTTCATTATTTAAATGACTAATATTATTTAAATATTGCTCCGTCAAATCATTAAGTTTTTCTATACTTGCATTGTTAAAAAATTCAACATTGGAAGAAGTTGCTTGAATATCACGATTAATATCTGTGATATAACCTAGCTCACCTGCACCATAAACATCACTATGACTAGCCAAAATCTGCTCCGTCAATGTTGTACCTGATCGAGGCATACCAACAATGAAAATTGGTCTTGAACTCTTCTTATTTGAACGCGGATATTTAGAGAAATTTGATTCAGTGAAAGAGCTTGATATATCATCGTATATTTCTTGATAGCGTTTCTTATTACACTTAAGATCCAACAATAAATTTGCACGTTTATAATAAGTCA
Organism: Gammaproteobacteria bacterium; assembly: GCA_029882355.1. Taxonomy (GTDB): domain Bacteria; phylum Pseudomonadota; class Gammaproteobacteria; order SZUA-229; family SZUA-229; genus LH-M37. The sequence goes on from JAOUKV010000013.1 coordinate 41,045, forward strand.
TGGATTCATCATATCGTTTCAGCTTATCTAGCAAGTCCCCTGCTGCAAATAACAATGCCTGCTTATCTGAACTAGAAACTTCAATTCGATCTATTGTTGAATTTATTAATTCGATTGCTTCATCACAACGATCGTAGATACGACATAATCTTGAGAAGACAGCAATAGCTTGAGCTGTAATTTGCCCTGTATCCAATAATTTATTTATAATCTCATATGCCCCTTCCTTATCGCCTTTTTGCTCCAGTAAATGAGCCTTCAAGGACAATATAGTCGTGTGCTCTGGTGATAACTTTTCAGCCTTTGCAAGAAAATCCAGCCCAATATCGTATTCTGCCGTGAAGCGCTTAACATTAGCCAGGCCTACATAAGGCTCAATACTGCTTTTATCAAGTTCAATGGCTTTATTGAAATGGCGCTCTGCCTCATCGAGCAAACCCGCACCACAAACCACTATTCCTTTACCAATATGAGCCTCAGCTAAATTGGGATCTAACTCTAACGCTGTATTAAATTCATTTTTTGCATTTTCAATCTGACCTGACTCCACATACACTTTACCTAAAGACGCATGAGTCGGCGCATGGTTCTCATCTGCATTCAACGCTTTCAAGAAAATATCAATACTTTCATCACGTCTACCAATAAGTGACAAAGCCCTGCCATAATTATTAAAAATTTCTCCAGCGTTAGGGTTAATCTCTAATGCTTTTTCGTAATATTCAAGAGCGGTAGCAGGATCTCCTAAAGTGATCAGCGCATTGGCCAGATTACACATAGCGCCAAAATGCCCGGGTACGATTTTCAGTGCTTTATTAGAAACGCGTTTAACGTCATTCATTCTTCCTAACTTTCCGTAAGCAAGTCCTTCCAGGTAAAAGATATCAGCATTTTCACACCATGATTTTCTTACTTTGGCAAATAACTTTAATGAGTTCTCAGGGTTGCCCCCGTTTAGCTCATTCATGGCATTCTGAAAATTTATCTTATCTTTTTTTGATGGTTGTTTAATCATAGTTATTAATATATTTGATTTATAATTGTACAGTGCAAGTGTGTTGTATTTATTGAAAATAAGCTTTGCCTTATTCTTTTACAATAAGGCTCTACATGTCACTACTTATTAACGTAAGGATACTTCATTCTATCGGAAAAGGGGGATTAAAAATCTCTTGCTAGACCTTCTTTTAGACCACTCAAATATTTTTCATAATTTCGCCAGCGATTGAGCGAATCTTTATACATCGGTTGTCGCACTTGATGAACACTTGCAGTATTAACTTCTCTATCAACTTTGTGAAAATTCATACAATCATCCTCCCACTCCAAACCAATAAATTCCAAGATTTTTCTTGTCGACATTTCTTGGTCGGAAACAAGATCTTCATAAGCAACATGCAAAATTGGTATATTCAACACTTTATCCCAATAATCCATCAGATATTGATACTGATTATAATGCGTTCCAATGTTAAACAAGTCATTTGAATATTGATGACCATCAGTAAAATCCTGAAAATAAATTGACAAGGACGTATCCAATGGGTCACGTGTACAGTGGATTATCTTTGATTTTGGGAATATCAACTGAATTAAACCTAAAAGATAAAAATTATGCGGCATTTTGTCTATTACGTAATGCGCATTATTTGATAATTTAGCAGTTTTACTTAAATATTCATCAGCTACTTTTCTCAGCTGATCATTTGAAGCCTCTTTAATTAGGCCAGGATACTGTTTTTTATTATTCACGTTAAGCTTAGAACCCATAGTGAGTTCATATAAATAAGTCAATTCACCCGCCGCAAAGACTTCTGAGTGCGCCGCAAGTATTTGCTCAGTTAAGCTTGTACCAGAACGTGGCATCCCAACAATAAATACCGGTGTCGTATCTAAGCTATACGCGCCAGAATGCTTCATATAGAAATCAGAATTAAACACTTCCATTATCTCATCTATCTGTTTTTTATGAGAAACGGCTTCATACATATTCCTCATCACATCATTTCCTATTTTAAAATGAGAAAAGGCTCTATCAAACTCTCCTTTTTTATCTAGTAATTGACCAATAGATATATTTAAGCTTTTAATCATAGGTTTTGGCAGACTCGGCAATTTTAACACCGTCTCAATATATGCAATAGCTTCAGAACATTTGTTTAAATAGCGGCATATCTGCGCAAAAGCCAGACCTATTGATGGATTTATAATTTTTTTATCCAATATTGGATTAATAAGTTCTCCAGATTTTTTATAATCCCCACTAGAAGCATACACTAATGCCAAGCCTGAAATTGCCCCAATATCGCCCTTGTCAATCTTTAAAGCTTTTTTATAATAATTCTTTGCATCATTTTTTCTTGCTAAATTCATCAATGAGGTCGCAATACCATTCAATGCATTTATATTATTACTATCCAATTTAATAGTTTTTTCAAAATATAGTATGGCTATTTTATGAGCACCAGCCTCCTGCTCAATCCGCCCTAATATAAAATAAGCATCACTTTTATTTGGATTTAATTCAATAACATGATTTAAATGATCTTTTGCAGCCTCTATATCACCTTTTGCAACCAACAAATTAGCCAGACTGCAATGCGCCTCGTCCATATTATCATCATACTTCAAAGCATTCTGTAAACAATGAATAGCTTTCTCCTGCTCTCCTATGGCTATCATAGCTCCAGCATATGCAAAATGACTCTGAGCCACATCTGGTTTAATTTGTATACAAAGCTCAAATGCTTTAATCGCATTATTCCACTGTTGCATATTTGCATAACAACAACCGTACATATACATTAATTCTGCATCATTTGGTGACTGCTTCTTGATCTTCGCAAGTATTTTTAACGCATCTTGGTAACGCCCTTGTGACATTCTCTTCCATGCTTGCTGCTTATTATGAGTTAACTGTTGATTTAACATATCGTTTTCGACAAACACCTATAAACAAAAGACTAATTTACAAAATATACTTATTGGAACTTTTATCTGAATCAAAAAAAATGGACACCCTAGGGTGTCCATTTTCAGTAACAAATTGTTACTTGCCCTAATGCTTAGGCAGCTTTGCGACGACGCGCAATACCAACTAAACCTAGCATACCTGAACCAAACAACCAAACTGCGGCAGGAACTGGAACAGCAACTGTACCCTGGAATGAAGGTGCCTGACCTGGGAAAGGAGGAGTCTGCATTGGTACACCTGGACCAGCAGAACCATCAGCATTAAAGATAGCAAGAACTGGAATACCGTTATTACCGCTCCAGTCGAAGTAAGTACCAAATGCAACCTGACCAGCAGTCATTGTGAAGTTGTAAGAGTAAGCACCTTGTGGAGATGTACCAGCCCAAGTGTTTGGAGCAGTAGTTGTGTAAGCAACCAGTGTAGTAGCAGTCCAAGGCTGACTGAAGAATGTACCACCAAAGGTTGTACCCATAGTACTAGTATCAGCAACACCAGAAGCAGCACTAAGGCCTGGGAAATTCATGCCTGTAACACTAATAACAACTGCTGAAGCAGAAGTCGCAACAGTACCAAGAGCTAAAGCAATAGCACCTGCGATTATTGATTTATTCATATTTCTTCTCCGAAAAAGATTTAATTTTTATTTAGTAAAAATTTATTTAGTAAAAAAGCCAAAGTATTCTTAGCTCTCAAAGTAACTAATGCAATCACCGTACCAACTATCAAACAAAATATATAACACACTGATTACACTGATATTTTTAATTAAAACAGCTTAGCAGACAGCTTTCTCACTGATAACTATAGCTCACTCTTTCCGTGTCTGTAAGAAATATCGACAAGTAAATATTTGAAAATGCCTCTGTACTTCATGATCAACTAGCTCGTTTATCGCTTAACCCATTGATATATTTACCATTTGAATATTAAGGATTAATAATACACTAATTATTCGCTAAAGCTCAGTTATTGTGTAAAAAAGTTCGACTACATTCGAAGATTTAATAGTAGCTATAAAAGCTATTCATTAAATAACTATATCGAAGGATTAACCATCAGGAGCGTAAAACGATTATGAAGGACTTGAATGCAGGGAGACGAGCAGATAAAGCAGCGTTACAATTTTACCTCAAAAATTAAGCTAGTTAGGTGGAAATAAGCAGAGAAAAACACATATATTAGTTATATAGAATTTTTAACCTACGGCCAATCATTGATAAGAATAGTATACACAATACAATTGGGTGTAATTGGCCAGATGAGCTACTATTGAGCGAATCGTGGAAGGCTCCAACCACCTTAATTTCATTGTCCAAGTCAAAGGTAGAGTCACCTCTGGCCGCATTTTTTAAATATAACGTGACAAGCGTGTTGGTTATTAGATCTCCATTATCGGCTGTAAAAGTAAAATCCGAAATGATTTCAGACCCCGTCCCAGTATTAGCGTCCAAAATAAATTCAAACCAACTTGGTTGTGCTGCAATATCTATCGGACCATATATATAAAAAGACTCGGGATTGAGCGTTGCTGGCAAATACATTCCTATTTGAACATTTTGATCCTGCTGAAGGCTATTTAGAGAAAACCCGATCACATCGACCTGATTTGCCACATTACCCGGTGTATTGGGTATCGCAGCCTTATCGACAAAGTGAACACCACTATAATTTATGAAACTTGAACCTGTTAGCGTCACATATACACCATTACCGCTAGCAATACTGACAACATTACTTTGAGTGCTATCTAATACATCATCATGATTACCATCACCACCGTTTGGCCCTGAACTTTCGATCAAATCACTCACTCCATCGCCATCTGAATCATAATCTGCTAATGATAAGACTCCATCGCCAGATACATTAACCGTGTAATCAAATCCCAATCCAGGAAATTCAATGTTAAAACTATCAATAAAGCTATTAATTGCTACCGGACTGAATGAAACAGCAAAAACACATGAAGCCCCGGGAAGAAGCGTTGTATTATTACACCCAGTGTCATTAATTCCGAATGGAGGCATAATTGGATCACTGCTTCCAATGTTACCGATCGATAGATTCTGTGCGCTTATATTTTCTATAATAAAGTCAGACTGCTGATAAGCATTGGATTCTACAGCTCCAAAATCATAGTCTGAGCTTATCTTAACCAGGCCTTCAACTTTAGTTATCTTAACAAAGCTAGATATAAGTGCGGGGGGGGGATTATAATCAAGTAACGGAATTTCACTTAAACAACCAAAAGACAACAAACACCCCACATCGTAGATTGGAATGAAAGATATTGAATCTATTACCTGCATACCATTATTAATTACTTCGCCAAACACAGTAAAACCACCATTCTGCCCGTCAAGGTTGGCCGAATTATCTGCTAGATTAAAAAACCATTGGCTTGTCGCACTATTTGGATCCCCATCAACCTTTGCCATTGCAATAGTACCCCGTAAATTTGAGATACCAGGCTCATTTAAAATTGGATCTTTTTTTAGAACAAGCGAAAGACTACCAGCGATATCAGAAATACTCGGGTCATATTTGTAGCCGCCACCCTGAATAATAAAATTCGATACACTTCGATGTATAAAACTATTGTCATAACTACCATCATTGACATAGCTCATAAAGTTACTAACAGTTAATGGTGTGTCGGCATCATATAATTTTAGGTCGACTGTATTCAGAACTACCCCTTGCTGAATATTGAAACGAACGACAGTATCCGCATTACATATATTGAATGTAAGTATTGACAATATTAAACAAAACGAACGAATTATTGAAAACCTATACATAACTAAATCCCATAAGGTAAAAAACTAAATCTTAGAGTCAAATCATAAAGACATATGAAATTAAACCGTAATATTCAACTTCTTAATTAAATCATAGAGGGTGGGTCGACTTACTCCTAGCAATTCAGCCGCAGGTGCTATTTTTCCGTTAACATGAGACATAGCTCGAATAATTGCTTGACGTTCTACTTTTTCTCTAATCTCTTTTAAATCATAGTGCATTCTTTCAGTCGGTGCTGTATCTAACTCAAGGTCTGATGCCGATATATATTTTCCATCTGACATTATTACCGCTCGTTTTATTCTATTTTGCAACTCACGTACATTTCCTGGCCATATGTAAGACTCCATAGCTATAAGTCCGTCTTTACTAAATCCTTTTAGCTTTCCACCATGCTGCTCATTAAATTCTTTAAAAAAATATTTGGCCAGCAATACAACATCCCCTTCTCGATCTCTTAGTGGAGGAATCTCAATTGGAATTTCACTGATCCTGTAGAATAAATCTTCCCTGAACTCACCCGTTGTTATTTTTTTTCTTAAATTTTGATGTGTTGCGCACACAATACGAACATTAACTGGAATCGGCTTATGACTACCAATACGCTCCACTACCCTTTCCTGCAAAAATCTTAGTAATTTTGCCTGCAATGCAATTGGCAGATCTCCCATTTCATCAAGAAACAGCGTGCCGCCGTCAGCATATTCAATCTTGCCTATTGTTTGTTTGGAAGCACCAGTAAAAGCACCTTTTTCATAACCAAATAATTCACTTTCTAATAAGTTATCTGGTATTGCAGCACAGTTTATTGCCACAAAGTTACCCTTATTATTTCGCCCTTTCACATGAAGACCTCGGGCACAAATCTCTTTACCCGTACCACTTTCCCCCAATAACAGAACTGTCGCATCTGATGGTGCAACTTTTTCAACGGCCTTACAGACACTTTGCATCTGTGGGCTGCAAGCTATAACTCCATTAAAGTGCTCATGATTTGAGGTATCGTGTAATATCTTATTCTCTTTCTCTAATTCATTAAGCCTGAACGCACGCCCTACAATAAGACTCATGATTTCTGGCTGGAATGGCTTAGCATAGAAATCATAAGCCCCAAGACCTACTGCCTTCACGGCATTTTCTTTTTCATCTTGACCGGTAACCACTATAACTTTTGTATTGGGCTCAATCTCTAGAATGCTTTCCAGTGTTGCAAAACCTTCAGAGGTGTTATCTGTTTCTGGTGGCAAACCAAGATCTAGAGTTACAACCGATGGTTTGTGTACTCTCACCTGTTCAAGAGCACTTTCACGATCATCCGCTAGCAATACATCGTATCCTTCGAAACACCACCTAATCTGGCTTTGCAAGCCAGGATCATCTTCCACAATAAGCAATTTATTTTTTTCTGTAGACATAGACCCTTTTTACCATAAAACTGCGCAATTGTCGAAATACTTTACATATAATGAGTATTATAATTCAACTGGAATGCGAGCGATAAAGCTCGATCCCTTTCCATATTCACTAAAAACATCTATCCCACCACCAAAAGATGAAAGAATTTCTCTGGCTTCATAGACACCGATTCCCATACCGCTAGAACCCTTTGTAGTCTTAAAAGGTTTAAATAATTCATTTTTTATAAAATCTTCAGACATACCACAACCTGTATCCCTGATCTCTATTACTACCCAGTCTCCTTGTTCAGAAACTAAGACATCTATCTTTCCATCACTCTCAGTTGCATCCTGTGCATTTTGAATCAAATGACCAAAGATCGATAAGAGTTGACCACGGTCCCCTCTCACATAGCTTTGTTTGATTTCAGACGCTAATACTGGTACTGGTTTACCGCCCGCTTTATTTCGATTAACCACAAGTTCTTCCAGAAGACCCACAATATTAACTGTCACAAATGGCTTAGTTATTACCTTACCTTGTAACAACTCCATCATAACGTTCATCTTATCTACAGAATTTGAAATTGTTTTTATCACATCGTTAATGAACAATGGATTACTTTTATGTTTTTCTGCATTGCTTGTAATCAGTGATAACTGTGTTATAAGATTCTTTATATCATGCACCATATAAGTGGCGAGTTTGTTATAACTTTCAAATTGTTTTGCCTCTGCCAGCTGTTCAGAAACTTCTCGTTGTACAATAAATGATGCTGCCTGCCTTGCAGCCGTATTTAACAAATCACTATCTTCCCAATTGAAATGTTTATTACTAATTTTTGAGTGATTAAGTATAATAAATCCGATTAGATCATCAATATTTATTAGAGGAACAATTAGCCACGCCTCAACATCACGCACCCATAAAGGAAGTTCAAGAGATCCCAATCGATCATATACTTCTGGAGTCATGTCAAATTCATCAACACTGATTACAAATTCGTTTTCCGCAAGAAATTTCACTAGTGATGAATCAGAGGCTTCACTAATATTAATAGTTGGAATATTCATCGTCTCAACACATTGATAATTGCCTCCTTCCTTACGAAGCCAGAGCATAGCACCAGAACTATCAATTATCTGGGCAATTGACTTCAACGTCTTCGTATAAAATTCTATACAATCTTCTGAACTAGATATTGTGCGAATAAATCGTAACCATTCATCTCGATAGTCATACTTATAGGGATATAAATGTTTATTAAGTAAAACCTTCCAGCGAGCACGTATCCTTTCCGAAAAAAGAAGTAGCAATAATGATAGAAAAGTAAAAAATAAAAGAAAGGCTTGCCCAACTAATCCCCAACTACCTCCATAATCGCGGACATAGTAACCAACCGCTCCCATTGTCATGAGATAAACAGCACTTGCCAAAAGAGATGTAGTATGAAATACAACTTTTCTTGAAATAAAAATTTCTGGAGACCACAGAGGATCCCTGATTATCGCAACACCCATCAAAGGAACAACAAGAGCATCTACAAATCCTCTAGCGTACCATAATGTTATATCTATACGTTTATACAAAAGTCCATCAGAGTACATGTAAAAGTCATAAATACACATTCCCCCTAGCCCCAAACAGAGAAACTTTATACTCCCCCTCTTCTCAGGCCTGGTATTCCTGTATAACTGTTCAATAAGAACTATTCCAATAACCGCCAGTAATAAGTGACTTGTCAGTAAATAATTAAAATTATCTCCGAAGGTTGTAATGCCATCATTCTGGTACTGATACAACACTGGAAACATCATTAAAATAACAAAAACAATGATTGATCCCAAAGCAACCATGAAACTTTTTGTTGTAATACCTGCACCATAAGTAACACTAAGCATTCTTAGTAAAAGCGCTATCCAGCTTATACTTTTCATGAACTCAAGAACTTGTGGAGTTATTAGGTCGCTTCCTGTCATAGCCTGATAGGTCATTGAGAAGGCCCAAATACAGCTAGCGAATGCGGCTATGACAAGAAGAATTTTAGCGGAGCCTTTTTGCTTATCTGTAAGTAATACAGCAGAAAAAACAAGGAACGCAATAGCGCTAATAGAATAACCGATTGATCCGATATTCATAGTAAACTTAGCACTTTATAAAATCATGGTGTGATTATAAACAACCTGAGACCATCCTTTTTTCACAGATTGTTTTTATTTATTGAAGTTTCTTAAGTAAAGCTTTCGCATCGTCCTTACCAATAAAATCATTATTATTAGCAAGTGAATTCGTTAAATATACTTTTGCAGCTATCTCATCACCTATTTTATGCAAAGCCATACCTAAATGGTAATTAAAGACAGGTACTTTTGGTGATTTTTCAACAACAACATTCAAGATATTAACGGCTTCAGTATAATTTCCAGACTTATAATAGATCCATCCAACCGTATCAAGTAACACTGCCTGCTTTTCATTTTTAAGTTTATCTGCCAGCTCCACAGCTCGTTTCATACTATCTACAGCAGCACCATGTTCAGATAAAAGCACAGCAAGATTGTTAATTAAAATAACATTGTCAGAATTTTTTTCATATGACTTTTCATATACATTAATAGCAGCACTAAAATCGTTAAGATCTTCATATATTTTTGCCAGAACAATTGATAACCGTATATCATTTTCAGTCTCTACAAGACCTCGTTGAAGAATATCTATCGCCTTCGAGTTTTGTTTTTCGTCATTGTATATTTTAGCCAGTAGAAAATAAGGTTCATTCCAGTCTGGCTTAATATTTAGTACTTTAAGTATACTTGATTTTGCGTCCTCAATTTTATTTGAAGACAATTCTATCTTAGCAATGAGCATATTTAACTCTGCCGTTTCACCTTTCTCTAGTATAGCCGAACGAACCATACTAGTTGCGACATCAAAGTCCTTACGAGAAATATAAAGAGAAGCTAAGAGTTCAAGTATACGGCTATTTTCACTAACACGACTATACGCATCCTTAAGCAAATTAATTGCCTCATTTATTTTACTTTCGGATCGCAGGTAAGATACAGATTGAATGTATCCGTTTGGCATATTGGGATATAGCTTGATCATCCGTGAAGCATAAACATATGCTTCAGAGAACATTTTCTTTTTATTCAGAATTTTGCTTTTGTAGGTCAACGCTTCATAATTGTTAGCATCTACAGAAAGATAACCATCGACAACTTTTTCTAATTCATCACTATTGTTTTTATCAGCATGATATTCCGCCAACTTCATCAGCCCATCTTTATTAGTTCGATTATTTTCATAGGCTCTTCTAATTATTTCAACAGCCTGTTCATTTTCACCATTTGCTTCAAGAGCCGCTGACAATAAAATATATGCAACGACATTCTCTGGGTCATCTTTAATTACGATTCTAAGTGAGATGATAGCGCTTTCATAGGCCTTATTAATTAACTGCAATTTCCCTTTAATAAAATTCACTTCAGAATCATTAGGGGATATCTTAACAGCTTCATTAATAATACTTATTGCTGCATCTTGATTTTTCTTCTGCATATACAGATTTGCAAGATTCACCCTTGCCTTAATACCTACAGAGTCTTCAGAAAAGTCTGACGCCGCAGCTATTAATACTTTTTCGGCATCCTCCGTATTATTTTCTATTATGTAAAGTTCCGCTAAACTTAATCGTAACTCACCCATGTCTTTATTATTTCTTACAAAATGTTTCAATTCATCTATAGCGCTTTTATTACCTCTAGCCTGTTGAATGAATACAACTAATGCTAGCTTCCTCTTGATATCGTCAACGTTTTTATCGACAGCCATTCGTAGGACATCTTCTGCTTTTTCAAAAGCCTCACTTTCCTTATAAAACGACGCGAGCATCAAATAATTTGCAAACTGCCCAGGATTTTTATCAAGAATCCCCCTGTACTCCAATTCTGCCAAATCCAATTTTCCTCCTTCATAATATGCTTTAGCTAATGCATGTACCAATGAGCGATCTTCAGGGTTTTCTTTTATACAAGCCTTTAGTACATTGATGGACTCATCAAATTGCTTATCCTTAATATATATGGCTGATAGAAATATAGCATTCTGAACGTTCTTAGGCATTTTCGAAAATACAGCCTGCGATATCTTCTTTGCTTCGGCTATATTGTTCAGTCTGGATAAAATAGTTGCTTTGAGTATAAGTCCGTCTACATTAGTGGCATCTTTACCAAGAATAAGATCTCTTTTTTCTATAGCCGCATCGACATCATTTGCCAACAATATGTAATAAATGCCAACTTTTGCATGGAATTTAAGATTATCTGGAGCCAGCTCTACCGCTTTTATGTAGTTTTTATATGCACTTTGATATTCTTTCTGCAGATCATATAAATCACCTAGCTTGGAATAAGCCTCAGCATGTTTTGGATCAATCTGAAGTACATTTTTTAATTCAATTCGTGCCTTATCCAGATCACCCGTTCTTAAGGATAGCTCTGCTTTTTCCATGTACACTGATTTTCTTTCTTCAGCTCCACCACAACCAACTAGAGCCATTATGGTAATTATTGATATCAAAAAATACTTCATACTAAATAACCCTTATATTGTTATACATTTATAAACACAGGTATCAAGAATCTAGATCTTATTTATTCGTAGTATCGATTAGTTCTATAACCTTCTTTTTCGCAAAGTGAATCGCGCTTTGCAATCATAATATCGTGCTCTACCATTTCTTTTACCATTTCTTCTAATCCTATCTTAGGTATCCAGCCCAACTTCACTTTCGCATTTGTCGGATCACCTAATAACGTCTCAACTTCCGTTGGCCTAAAATAGCGCTTATCAACTTCAACAAGGCATTTTCCAGTTGCTTTATCGTAGCCCTTTTCATCTACACCCTCTCCTTTCCAATCCATTTCAATACCGACTGCTTTAGCTGCTTTATTGACAAAATCTCTAACTGAATATTGAACTCCTGTCGCAATCACAAAATCCTCTGGACTATCTTGCTGCAACATTAACCATTGCATTTCTACATAGTCTTTTGCATGCCCCCAATCTCTTTTAGCATCCATATTGCCAAGATACAGGCTATCTTGAAGACCTAATTTTATTCTTGCAAAAGCACGTGTAATTTTTCTTGTTACAAAGGTCTCCCCTCTTACAGGTGATTCATGATTAAATAAGATTCCATTACAGGCATAGATCCCATACGCTTCACGATAATTCACTGTAATCCAGTAAGCATAAAGTTTAGCTACTGCATAAGGTGACCTAGGATAAAACGGCGTTGTTTCTGTTTGTGGAATTTCCTGAACCTCTCCATAAAGCTCAGAAGTCGATGCTTGATAATAACGCGTTTTTTTCTCCAGCCCAGCGATACGAATCGCCTCAAGAATACGAAGAGCACCCATACCTACAGCATCGGCAGTATATTCTGGACACTCAAACGACACTGCCACATGACTTTGGGCGCCAAGATTATAAATCTCATCAGGTTGAATTTCCTGAACAAGGCGTACCAGATTCATGGAGTCGGTAAGATCGCCATAATGCAGCTTAAACCTCTGATTTTTCTCATGAGGATCCTGATATAAATGATCAATACGATCAGTGTTAAAAGAAGATGCTCTTCTTTTTATTCCATGTACTTCATAGCCCTTATCCAACAGGAACTCAGCTAAATAAGCACCATCTTGCCCTGTAATGCCCGTAATTAATGCAATTTTACTCATATCAAATCAACTCTAAATCATTAAAAAAATAAACCTTTCACACAGTTAGACTCCAAAAACCACTCAAACTTTTGTATTCGAATTAATATACCCCTCACGCACAAGATACAAATGAATCTCTTCTGCAGCCTGTATTGGTAACACATTTTCAGTATTGATAATTAATTCGGGATTTTCTGGTATATCATATGGATCACTGATGCCAGTAAACTCAGGTATCAATCCTTTTCGCGCTTTCGCATACAAGCCCTTACGATCCCTTCTTTCACATTCTTCAAGCGAGGTCGATACATGGATCTCTATAAATGCGCCATACTGTTCGATATTAGCGCGCACCTCTCTCCGCATCTTTGAGTATGGCGCTATCGGTGCGCATATAGCAACTCCCCTGTTCTTGGTAATTTCACTGGCAACATAACCAATACGCTTAACATTTATATCCCTGTCTTTTTTAGAAAAACCCAGCTCGCTAGATAGATTATGCCTGACCACATCACCATCAAGTAATGTAACAGGGCGCACACCATGCTCGATAAATTTAGCATAAACAATGCGTGCCAATGTCGATTTTCCTGAACCAGATAAACCGGTGAAAAATAAAGTAATACCCTGTTTTTCACGCGGAGGACACGCTTGATGCATCGCTGAAAGAACTTCAGGATAAGTCACCCACGAAGGTATTACCATGCTCCGCGATATAGCCTCAAGAATTTTATCATTCGAAAACTTAACAGCTTCACAATCTGCTGATTTTATCTCAAGAATCGGCAGAAATTTCCCTAACTGCTGATTAAAACAAAGCTCATTTGCATAAACAATCTTGATATCAAGCGCGTCTTCATACTTTTTAATATATTGCTGAGAAGCGCCCGTAGGATAAAATCGAACAGCATTATCCCTTACATTAGGCGGTGCAGCATGTTCTGTTCCGACAATGTAATGTGAACACCCATAATTCTGTCTTATTATGGCATTCATCAAGGCCTCACGAGGACCGGCCATGCGCAGAGCGGCAGGGAGTAAAGACAGTTCAACCAGACCTTTTGGATAGTATTCCATAATGGCCTGATAACAATGAACACGTGAATAATATTGAATATCGCCAGGCTTAGACATGCCGACAACAGGATGTATCAAAATATGCGCATTAGCCTCGTTCGCAGCCAGCGTTGTAATCTCATGATGCACACGGTGCATGGGTTTACTGGTATGAAATGCGACGATATTCTGCCAGCCCTGTTTAGCAAACTTTTGACGTAACTCTCTAGGCGTATTACGCAACAAATCAAAATCATAATGAAATGGAAGCTGGATACCGCGAACACTACCACCAATATAAAAAGATCCAACTGAATTAAACAAATACTTCACACCGGGATGTTCATGATCAGACGTCCCATAAATAGCTTCAGCTTCCTTAGCTTTATCAACACGCCAAACACTTTCAACAGTCAACACTGCAGGCATAAAACCTTCTGTATCCCTCAATGCCAATTGGCTGCCAATTTCAATATCTGCAAATTCATCGCCAACATCAAGACAATATGGAATTGGCCAAATAACACTATCAGGTAGACAAGTGTTTTCAATGACAGAATTATAAATATCCTCTGTCATAAACCCTGTTAAAGGTGAAAGCGCACCATTCAGTAACAACTCAAGATCACATTGTTGACGTTGCGAAAGCACAACAGCCGAAAATGTTTCGGACTCAATTTTTAACTGTTCGGCCTCTTCATCAGACAAAAGAAGATCTATTAGCTCTCCCTGGTATGGTGAAATCAAGTGGTTCATAGTGTTAGTGTTGGCAATAGATTTTGGGGAACTTAAAAAACACCTAATAAATAGATTTATTAAGCACTGTTCCAATAATATTAGTGACGGACAAGATATCTACAGCTTGCTTCAAGTCACTTTCCTTGGTTACATCATCTTCAATTACGATAAGACTTGCATCAATACAAGGAGCTATAGACATAGCGTCTGCAGTTCCTAATACAGGAGGAAGTACAAACAGAATAATTCTCTTCGGATAGTGATCCTTTAATGTTTCGACGAGACCGCACATCTTAGGAGAACCCATCATCTCGGATGAATTCAGGAGTGGGACACCACCAGGAAGTATAATAAAATGCTCTATCTCCTCAGGTCGATAGAGTACATCTGATAACTCAATATCACTACGTAAATAATCACACAATCCATATTTTGGCTGAACACCAAAAAATTCGTGTACCTTTGGATTCCTTAGATTAGCATCGACTAGTATGACGGAGTATTCGACTTCTTTTGCAATACTAATCGCTAAGTTTATTGCAGCAGTTGTTTTACCTTCACCTCCCGTTGGACTAGTTATTGCCAGTGTGGTCCAGCGATGCTCCTCCATGCGCTGAATAACTTGTATACCCAGTATATTAAATGCATCCGTATAGTTGTCATGGCCTAAAGCAGTTGAGATTCTGCTCTCCTGCATTATCTTATTTGAACTTTTAATAGCTTGAGTTGTCGAATACTTAACAGGAGAGTCATTCTCATCTAAATCTACATAGTGACCTGAACCCCCTGCGCGTTCATTTCGAGCCCTCTCTAGTGCCTGCTTAATTTTTTCCATCGATCTAAAACCTAGTAGTAATATTAACCAAAAAATAAATCAAATTTTCGCAATATACGAAACCACAAAACATCCAGTGGAGTTATTAGAAGATGCACAATAAGTACAGCAACAATGACCACCCCTATGACAATAAGTAACAATCGTTTATTTAACTTGTTATGGTTTTCAATATCATCCAAATTCAACTGATAAGGAACTACGGACAAGGGAGCCACACCCAATATACGCTCAACAGCTCTTGAACCGCGTACCGTACCGCTAATTGATTCAGTAAGAAACACAAAACCAAGAGCTGACCCTATTGAGAAAATAAAGCCTAAAAATAAAATTGCAGGTCTGTTAGGCCTAACAGGTTCTTCAGGTAATGCGGGTGGATCGATTAAAGTAAACCGTTCACCTTTGCTTTCTGTTTCAAGTTGCTTAGATATATCTGCAGCACGTAGTTTTGATCTAACATCCTGATTCCGCCTCAAAGCATTTTCATAATCACGCTGCAAAACAAGGTATTCTCGCTCAACTTGCGGAGCCATCAGCATAACTTGCTCTAATTCTTCCTGTTTTTTCAGGTAACCTTTTTTCTGTATTTTTAAAGCACTCATCTCACTCAAAACACCTTCTAACTGTGCCTTAAGAGTTATATAAGCAGGGTTATCTGGAGATTCCTGTGAATACTTGCCAGACTCATTGTCAGCAGCGTTTTGAATTTTTGCAACACTTAACTGATTTTCAAGAGCAGTTATTTTTGCATTTAGAGCTACGATATCAGGATGTTCTTGTGTATATTTTTTTCTTAAAACTTCTGACTCTGTACGCAAAGCCGTTAGTTGTTTTACTAAAAAATCTACACTGTCACCAGAACCAGATCGAAGCGCATCAATCTCATTCCTCAAGGCAATCACATCGGGATGGGATTCTGAGTATCGTGAAGCCGCTGATGCATATTCTGATTCTAGGATCTTTAATCTGGTACTAACACTTTGCACCAATGGATTATCTGGTTGAATTTGATCAAGCCTTCCTTCTAAATAAAATTTTCTATCTTCAAGATTTAAAAGCGTGGTATTAGTTGAGATTATATTCGACTCAATTCTTTGCAAAACCTGCATATTTACTTGCTGAACTTGTGGCAACATTTTTGCATTAGCCTGCTTGAATTTCGCTAACTTCTCTTCAAGTTCTGCAATATCAATTCTAATACGCTCTGACTCTTCCCTAAAAAACTCCGATGTTTCTAAAGCCTTGCTCGCTCTACTTTCAAGATTCTTATTTAAATACAAAGTCGTCAACTCACTGACAACTTTCTGCACCTGGCCAGGATTCTCTCCCTCATATGATAAAGAAAAAGCAATAGTCGCAGAAGATGCCCTGCCTGTTGAAGGATTCACAACATCTGCACTAATTACATCCAGCGAGGTATCATCTTGCATACGATAGATTATTGCTTCTGAAGTTTCGCGCTTACGCTCATCTTTATACAAATTAAACTTATCAATAATCTTAAATAAATTACTTCTGCTCATAACCTGAGCCTGTATTGATTGAATTCTTTCAGCTGCATAGCTGGTCATGGTTGACATGACTAGTGCTTGAGGAATTTGTTGTTGCTCAATCAAAATTGTGGCTGAAGACCGATACACTGATGGCAACAGAAATACCACCACTACAGTAATAAATGTGATAATAGCAATAATTGATATTAAAACTTTTTTTTGCTTCCGTAGGATAGCGAGATAATCGCGAAAATCAAGATTTTTTTCTTCCACCATACAACCACTCAGTTAAATTTAAATTTCTATATCAAGATTAATTTTTGTAAATCAAATGGAAGGAAAATCGTACTTCAAATTAACAGCAAATTTATTCTTTCCTATTTCATCCTGCGAAACACCTTCATAATTATTCTTAGAATAAAAATACTCAGCTCTAAGATTTAAGTTATGCGCCAAAGAAAAATTCATCGCCGGAATAATCGTTGTGAAAGAACGAGAGTAATCTACTACGTTATCATTAAGCTCTTCAATACTTACCTGATTAATAGCTAATACAATACCAATTAATGCTGTCACTTTCATCCTAAGCTTAGTATGTATTGTATCGGTTTGATCAAGCCCTCCCGTGAAGTTAGGTACAACATTTCTACTAGCACCAAATTCAATCCATTTTGCATCAATAACTGCTTCGAATGTTGCACCGGAATTACTGCCTTCAACCGCTTGAGTACCTGTAACATTAGAACCAAGAAAATTAAACCCCGCAGCACTTCTAGTACTGAAGTCACGAGTATTGACACCAACGAAAAGTTTCGAGGTGATCATTTCAGAAAAATCATGATCAATTCCAAATTTTGATGCCAACATATGATATTCAGAAATATCATTCTCAGAGCTATAATCTGTAGATGTCAAAAGAAAACTGAGCTGACTTTTCTGAGATAACTTATATTCCACCTCACCCGATGCACCTGTAGTTTCATATGGCAAATATCTCTGTGATGCTGAAGTATATTTCACATCTGAGTATTGATAAGCAAGTGAAAGTGATAGCCTTTCTGTTAAAAGATGTGAGTACTTTGGTGCAAGTGATAACTTCTTAGTATCAGTCTGCTCAAGAGATTCGGCTAAAACATTTTCCTCTGCTGTACGACTCGAAAAGTTGTCATAACCAACAAAGGCCGAATAAATATTTCGATTATCTTTATAGGCTGTTTCAAGATCCAGATGAGCATCAAAATTATCTTGATAGTCAGCAGAATATGTTGTACCAGCGACACTAGCATTCACTGCAGTTTCCCAGGCATCACTAGTGTATTTTAACTTTATCTTAGGAGTAATCTTAACGATAGATGATGACTCATCATTACCTGTAGCCGATGCATTTATATTGTCATCGTAAGTGACACGAGCATTAATTTCCGACACTAGTAAAAAATTTGAAGCATTTGTAAATGTTGAAAATAGACAAAAAAATATTAAAAGGCAGTTATTAATGATAGATCTAAGCATGTTTTTATCTTCCATAGTAATTAAAGAAATAGCGTTCATTACGGCACCACAACCGTATCACCAGCCTTCAACATAATATTCATCTCTATCTCATCTCCACTTACGACATCATCGTAGTCAAATTCAAAGATCTCCTTGGTCTTATTAGTACGCCGAAGAATTTTTATATTATCAGAATCAGCATACGGTGTGAGACCACCTGCCAAAGTTAAAGCCTGCAATACATCCATATATTGTGAAGTAACAAACTGACCTGGTTTATTAACCTGCCCAATCACATAAACCCTGTTACTTGTAGACTGCAAGACACTAACTGTTACATTAGGATTCGGGATATATGAATTAAGTTTATCGACTATCATTTTAGTAAGCATTTTTGTATCTATACCACCGGCCTTTATATCCCCAACTAGTGGGAACGTTATATAACCATCTGGCTTAACAAGAACCTCTTTCTGCAAGCCTTCTTCTTTCCAGACAGAAATCGATAGAAGATCACCTGGACCTATAACATATAAATCAGTCTCTGAATAAACATCAAAGACACATAAAAACATAACCAGCAAAAAACCAATAATTTTCTTCATATTTATATCTCGTTTCAACATGCCACATAGAGATGTGCAGCTAATCAAACCCCTATTTACCTTTAGTTAAGTTTAATGTCTTACCACCAATGAACATGTCACATCAACATCAGCATTAGAACCATATCCATAGGCGCTAATGAACCAATAAAAGACACAGCCTACCAAAGATGGATTATAACAGATACCTTACGACAGTTAAGCTATATTAAAACAATCACCACATAAGAATATAAGCATATAAGCAAACCCTAAACATTCAAATACAACCTAAAAAAAATAAAACAGCACATAAAACCGAACAATGCACAACAACGAGCAGATAATGTCACCACATCATTAAACAAGACCTCTAATAGCAATTAGACCCAACGCAAGCATTGCCGAGCCAGTTAAAACGTTTAGACGATTTTTCATGTGTTGAATGGTCAGTTCACAGGCATAAAAAAGGACAATTATTTGGACCGCCATCCCAATCATACTTGACGACCCATGATCAATTCCCGGCAACATTCCTACAATGATCACCACAATAATAACGAGATAATCTAGTGGAGTAATTTGAAATTTATCTGCAATAGTTATACGAGCAACAACAAATGAGGAAAAAGCCATAAGCACAAAGAATATATATACAATACTAATTTGATCTAACAACCAGACAGGTGGGTAAGTGGATACTAAATAAACTGAGAAACCCATCGTAACAAACATGATTAGTCTATATAACTGAATTCTAAACAAGCTAGTTACGGCTACTAAAAGTAGCAGTATAAGCAATATAAGTGATGAAACTCCCAAATCAACCGGGATATTATTCGACATGAGTGCAGCAGTAACTATAAACAGCGATATACCCAACTCAAGCACCCAATATGGAATAATAGCCAAATGTGCATTTTTATCTAAAACATTAGAAAGAAAAAGTGGTTTTACGGTATTGCTAATATGTGCACTCCAACTGCTTCGTTCCGCAATAGTAATTATAGAAAAAAGCAATATAGATGAACCTAAATATAAACCTATAAGTAAATAATCACTCTCATAGGGTAACAAAACAGCTCCTACTACAAATATCATTTGTATAGAGTAAATAATTATTACTGTTTCGTAATGATAAAATCCAAGCCCTAGCAACCTATGGTGCAAATGGTCTTTAGCAGCAACTACCAGACTAACCCCTCTTTTGCCGCGCAAATAAAATACCGCAATGCTATCAACTACAGGCAGACCTAATAACAAAAGCGTTATAACCGGGCTAATAGTATGATTGACCTGCTGCGAGATATAAACAACCATCACCCCCAAAATAAAACCCAGTGTTTGACTCCCGGTATCACCCATGAATATCCTTGCAGGATATGAATTAAATCGAAGAAAACCAAAGATTCCGCCAATTGTTGCAGCAGCAACTGCAAGCCCATTAGTGGCATCGTACAAATATGATAAAAAGGCTATTGCTGCAAGCGAGATCAACGCTTCACCACCAGCAAGCCCATCTAAACCATCAGATAAATTCAACGCATTAATCATTCCAACGATTGCAATTACGGTGAATGGTTTTCCAACATAAGGATGGAGCTCTTCAAGACCTATAAATGGGAAATGAAATACATAAATATCGCCATAATATACGACAACAATTGCAGCCATTAACTGCCCAAAAAACTTAAATGCTGGGCGTATATTTCTAGAATCATCCCATGCACCGAAAAATAACAATATGGAACAACCGATTAGGATTGATATAATAAATCGATCAAGTTCCAGCCATAAGAATAAAGGAACAAGCATACCGACTACAATGCCCACTCCACCTGATCTGGGTATCGCCGCTGTATGCACCTTACGACCATCCGGCTTATCCAGCATACCTATGATGGGGGCGATTCTTATCATAATTGGCGTAATAACCATGCAGATTACCATCGAGGTAATGGCAATCAGAATATAAAAACTAAGCTCGTTAGGATCCATTAGTTATTACAAAAGATCAATCTGGAACATATTCAGAAATAATAGGGCTAATTTTACTCACAAAATCAGTTAGGCGTTTATCAGCCGCATCCATAGATTTTCCTTGAGGTACAACTGTGGTTAATCTAATAAGCGCCCCATCCGTTCTCTGTTTCTGAATTGAGTCTATGAAAAAATACCACTTAATCATTTGCTCATTAGTAACTATACGATCACGTTGCTTGAACCAGTAATATACCAATTGCCTAACACCATCCTTCTCAATAACAAACCGGTTAACATTAAGAGGTATCGACGAAATAGTAACATTATCTAATGTTACTTTCTTCGAACTAATGACACGCCACCCTCCCCCAGGTAAACACGCTCTCGGAGAATGAGTTGTTGAATCTTTTCTTTGAGATTCATAATAAGCAGAATAAAAATTTATTAGTGTTTCGTTATCGCTTGTATAATTAATAAACGCATAATCAGTCAGCTTTAATTTATCAAGAAAGATACTCTCCATAACTTCCGGCCGACCAGTCCATTTATCTATATTCAATGGGAAACCAGCAAATGAATTTCGATCAGGAATAATTTCAGACCTCTTTTCTAATAAAAAAGCCGCAGGGACTGCAACAGTTAATATCATAATAGAGACGATAAACATTTTAGTCACAGAGCGATAATGAATATTTGCATCTTCAGGTGCAGGCTCAGGAAACTCAATGCCAAATGCTTCTATCAAAGGTAATTTGTTTGCACCAATCCTTGCAAGCAGCCACATCTCAAAGATAAGAATTGCAGTACAGCTCATAAACACGGCCCAGCCCTGAAAATCATGCAAGAATCCTTCTGCCATTTCCACACCCCAGTATTCGACTGTGACACCTATTACACCAATCCTTAAACTATTCATTAAAACCGTAATAGGTATTGTCGATATAAAAATAATGACTTTTTTCCATAATGCTCCTGTAAAAAAATAGGCAGCAATAAATCCTAAGGTCATTAATGGAAATAAATAATTTAAGCCACTACACGCCTCAACAACCTGTAATTTAAAAATCCCCAGATCAATTACATTGCCTTCAAGGTAGACGCTAATATCAATAAGACGAATAAATGCGACACCGAGCTGAGATGAAATCAATTGTAATTGAGCCGAAAGATCATTAAACAGAAAATTTGGCAATGGAATCATAAAGAAAAGAATAATTAATGGAGCAAGAATCACTCTAAAACTAGTGATCCCCATTAAAGAAAGAGCTATTCCATATACGGTAATCAAAAAAGCATATTGGCTTATTGTATAAATTGAAGCTAAATCGGAGAGAAAAAACACAATGACTCCAATCAAAACAAAAACAACACCGACCCAGGAACCAGTGAATTCAATATACTCTAACTGATCCTTTCTTTGCCAGATAAGAAAAGCTGTAATTAGCGGTATCATAACACCGTGACCATATTCTTCGCGTGTAAGCCACCAAGAAACCATCAATTCCAGTCCGTCGTAAAAGAGTACACCCATTAATATTGCACATATTACAAACATACCCCATAGCACAGGTGTAATTTCCCATACATCATTTTGTTGCTCCATTGCTGGATTGGTATCTGGTTTCATATTTTTCTATGCATCCAAAGTTAAATTGAGATATTTATTAGGGTGATGAATTATAAGCATAATAGAGCAGAATGGTATATCTGATCTATATTACAAATTCAACGATTACTCTGTAATATTACACTAATATTTCTTCATAAAACCAAACTCGCGATGAAGCGAACTTAAGTTAAAATCGTATTTTTCGTTAGAAAAGATCGTTATTTAGATATAACAAACCTAAATTATTTAATTAGGTTTGTTATCTATGCTAATTAATGGGGATAGCAGACTAACCCATGAATCAAAGGAAATCTGCTTATTAAACTTTTCATCAAATATCTGACGAGAAGCACCTCCCATTTTTATTGTCGTTTCTGAGTCCATTTTTAGTTTTTCAATAAATTTAACCGCCGATTCAACATCGCCAATAGTTACAGTTTGACCACAAATACGCTCTTTTAATATACTTGGAATTTCTCCTTTGAGATTCCCTATATAAAGCACCGGGCGTCCAGAAGCGGCAATACCATAAAATTTACTTGGTACAATTAAACCTTCAAGATCAGGTCGTAAACTAATCACATGAAGATCAGGAAAAGTAAGACTATACGGTAGAATTTCTTTTGGCTGATAAGGCTGAAACACAACATTAGTCAAACCCAGATTGACTACTTGCTGCTTAAACTTGTCATACAACGCACCTCCGCCAATGATAACGAAAACCACATCTGTTTCATTCACAAGTGATTTAGCTATGCCGAGGAGAGTAGCATATTCATGAGCACGACCAATATTACCAGAGTAACCAACAACAAACTTATCTTGCAAATGCCACTCTTCACGAAGCGGGTTATTTGAAGGATCAAGCGGCACAATATTATCTTCAATAGACCAGTTATGAATAACTTCTATTTTATTTTTCTCTATCCCATAATCCTGTAGCCGCTGAGACATTATTTCACCTATAACTACATTCTTATAAGCGCTCCTTAGGGAATAGTTACGCACAGATATCAACAAAGGATAGACCAAAGACAGTCCTTTTACGCCTAGAGATTGAGCAACTTCCGGAAACAAATCTTGTATCCAATTAATAAGACTCGCACCTTTTAACCCGCACATTAATGCAGAAATAATCGAAATTAACGGCGGATCCGTTTTTGCAACAACAACATCGTTTGATTTCAAATTAAAAAGAAAATAAGACATCGCACTCAAATAAAAAGACAAATAATCTATGGCTCGCCCTGGCAAATTCTGTCGACCAAACCGCGTTGTCCATATCCGATTAACTCTAACGCCATTAATAACTTCGTGTTTTTTTAACACTGCAGCTGGGTTATCATACTTTTGTCGACTTGATATAATTTCTATATCCATGCCCCTTGAAGAAAGATAAAAAGCCAGATCACTAAGGATCTGGCTTGTTGCCGAATGATCAGGATAAAAATAGCGATTAATAAAAATTATTCTTCTTTTTATAACTTTCTCTTTTTTCATAGAACGCGAGAAGCTCAATTATGTTCGTTCAATATAATAATCATTAATTACAAGAACATCCATTTTTGTACGCAAGAAGCAATTAAGCGCCTCATCTGGAGTACATACCACAGGTTCATTTTCATTAAATGAGGTATTTAAAACAATTGGAACACCCGTTATTCCACCAAAAGCAGTAATAAGTTTATGATATCGAGGGTTAGTGCTTAAATTAACCGTCTGCAATCTACCTGAACCATCAGCATGAGTTACAGCAGGTATTTCAGATTGTTTATCATGTTTGATTTTAAAAACTTTCATCATAAACGGTACATCATCATCAGTTTCAAACCAATCTGGTACCACTTCTCTAAGAATCGACGGAGCAAAAGGTCGAAAAGACTCCCTCCTCTTAATTTTTAAATTTAGTATGTCTTTCATATCAGACCGACGTGGATCACCTAAAATCGAGCGATTACCCAACGCACGTGGACCCCATTCCATTTTACCCTGAAACCAGCCAATCACTCGGCCTTCAGATATTGCCTGAGCTGTTTTTTTACATAATTCTTCTTCGTCATCCATTCTCTGAACAACACAACCTTCAGCCGTTAATTGCTGCTGCTCCGATGACAACATATTTTCAATATATTCACCGCTATACTCAGGACCCCAGTACGAATGATCCATAACAAAGGTTCGTTTGGATTTTGCTAGATTGGCCCATACTTCATATGCGGCACCAATTGCACCACCAGCATCACCTGCAGCCGACTGAATGTAACACTTTTTAAACGGCGTATTGTCGTATACTTTTCCATTTGCAACTGAATTCATTGCACAACCACCAGCAAGTGCAAGATTATCAATCTTATATTTATTATGAAGGGTATTTAATAAATGAAAGAACGCCTCTTCATACATTGCCTGAATTGAACGAGCGAGATCCATATGAACCTGATCGAGACTATCACTACCTTTTCTTTCACAACCTAACAAATCATTTAAGGCACTTGTGTATAGTGTGCCAACTGAAGGTGAATTGTTATCCCATTCGTACTCTATTTTTTCACTATGATGCCTGAAATATTTAAGATCAAGCTTAAATGATCCATCTTTTTGAAGTAAAACAATTTCCCGTAATTTCTCCAGAAATACTGGTTCCCCGTATGGCGCAAGACCCATAACTTTATATTCATCACCATAATTAGGAAAACCTATATATTGCGTAAGGGCTTGATAGAATATGCCTAAGGAATGTGGAAAATAGACTCTATCATCTGTTTTTATTACATTGCCTTCACCTACTCCCCAGGCAGCACTTGCAAAATCACCAAATCCGTCAACCGACACTACTACCGCTTTTTCAAAAGGCGAAACCAAAAAGCTGGATGCAAGATGACACTGATGATGCTCTACCTGGTGAACCGTCACTTTACATTGGTAAGCTGGAAATGCTTTTTCTAATTCTTCTTTTACAGATGCCCTTTCTTTTGCATTTTTCAAACGATCCATAATAAGACTAAACTCTGGTCGCTTGGAAAGCGTAAAACCAATTTTCTTTATCAGGTTCGCTTTTGGATCACTATTGATTGCAATATGCTCGACCTGGCCTATATCAATACCTGCCTGTTCAAGACATGATTTAATCGCTTCTGATGGAAACCCTGCCCAGTGCTTAATCCTTCTGAATCGTTCCTCCTCAGAAGCAGATACCATCTCTCCGTCCTTGATTAAGCACGCAGATGAATCACCATGATATGCATTTATTCCAAGTATAAACATTAGCTAGAACACTCCCAAAAAAATAATAAATATATAGTGCGTTACTGTCAGTAATAGGTATTTATTCTATATCGAGCAGAAGTTGTAATCATAAAGATAATCGATATATCCCAATCTTAGAATTGAAAATAAATAAATTGACTAATCGGCCTTAAAAACACAATTACCAGCGCTGTCATCACAGTCACTGCAGCAGTATCACCAACAAAAATGACTAATTTTCTTTCTTGTAATAATGGCATTATTTTTCTCTGGAAAAAATATACCGTAATAAATCCAATTAAAATCAAGAAGGTTATCAAGTAAATATTCTCACGCATACCTAACCACGTGTATGCACTTGGCATTAACACTCGCCCCCACATCTCAAAGGTAACTGATACTGAATCAGCGCGAAATGGGATCCATGCTAACATCATCAGTGGTAGAGTAATTATAAAACCGCCCAGCCATTTTAAGCTATAGTTAAGGCTATGTGTATATGGCTCTATCAATCTGTAGATAAAAATAACTATCCCATGATACAAGCCCCACAGAAGAAATGTCCAATTAGCACCGTGCCACAAACCCATTATAGCCCACGTTAAAAATAGAGCTCTGTGATGTCTCTTGTCCACTGCAGCATTACCTAGCCCACCTATGGAGCGGTCATGTACTTTTATTCCTGCCAACGGGAGATAAAGATAATCACGTATCCAACTTGATAGAGAGATATGCCAGCGACGCCAGAAATCCTTTGGTGATACAGCCATATAAGGGAAATTAAAATTCTCAGGGAAACATATACCCATTAAACGAGCACTACCAAGGGCAATATGTGAATAGGCGCAGAAATCAAAATAAATTTGGAATCCAAATAAAAATGCCATCGTCCAAACATCTAATGCTGACATCGTCTCTACAGGCATGGCAAAACCAGTATCCACCAGAGGCGCAATATTATCTGCCAATACTACCTTCAAAAACAGACCATAGAGGATTCGTCGTATTCCCACGACAATATCATTCCAGTCAAAAGACACACGATTAGCAAATTGGTGTATCACCTCTGCGGCACGAAGTACTGGTCCTGCTACTAATTGAGGAAAGAAAGTTACATAACAGGCATAGAGCACAAAGTCCTGCTCGGGTTTGATAAAACCGCGGTATACATCGACTGTGTAGCTAATTGTCTGAAAAGTATAGAAACTGATACCCAACGGTAAAATGATGTTCAGAACAAGAGGTTCTATATCTAATCCAAGCAGGTTTGCAAAACCAATCGCATTATCTGCGAAGAAAATCAGATATTTAAAATAGAACAACATACCCAGATTAATTACCAGACTAGTCATCAATAAAGATTTTCGTCCACGCGCCGAAGCTTCTGGCATCCGTTTTGATACCAGGAAGTCGACTAATGTAGAAGCCAGCATAACGGGTAAAAACTCAACTCGCCAGAACCCATAAAACGCCATGCTGGCAGTAAAAATTAGCAATAGTCGAGAACGGTATGGCAGCACCCAGTAAAGTACAACAACAAAAACAAGTAACAAAAGATATGTTAGTGAATTAAAAATCATGGGGTAGCACCTACTGTCTGCAACACCTGTAACTCTTGATACAGAGCCTTTGCAAGTAAATTGTGACCACCCGCACTAAAGTGCATGAAATCTAATTCCTGCTTACTGCCAACTGCTGTTGATTGCTTGGTACCCCAGTATTCCGCTGGCACAAGATCCTCAAGATTAGCAAAGTGTGCACCCATGCTAATGGACAGAGCCTGCATATCAGTTTTAAAATTAGAATACTCTGCTGCGTTATAAGGAATGGGAACATCGTTACGCAATGGCACCACATAAACCAATACCTGAATACCTTGCCTTCGAGCCTCATCCAGCATGGCTTCAAATGCCTGTCGATTTAGCTTGTAGTTTCCTGGCAGCATCTTTCGCACAGTAGAGGGGTTAATGCCTAAGGCAGTGTTACGCAGCTTGTAAAGAGACAATAAGAATTGACCACGTAGTGCAGGCCTTTCTGACCATATCATCAATTTATCCATTTGGGCATTCAACCATTTCTCTGATGCCTCCTGTACCGTGTCTTCCAATGCTGACATATCATTTCCTGCCGCATCCTGATCACCATTGTCGGCTAGCAATCTTTGGCCTATCTTTGTCTGTGCCATGCGCACAGAAACAGAATGATCTTTCAGTACATCAACAAGACTGGTTCGAATACCAGTTTCTCTCATATCATCAAACACCACTGGTATCACTAGTTTCTTAACTGGCAACCGATCATGTAGGTAATGAAATAGAAGGAGATGTTCCTGCAAATTGGCGTTAGGCTGGGAAAAGGTCAAAAAATAAGCGCCTTGATCAATCAATCTCCTATGTAACTCTGGCACAGCAGTTTCATCGCCAGACTTCATCTGATTTATTGCATGCACCTGAGAGTTACCAAGCCAAAGTGCGACAGGTAAATCGATCGCCTGTTTTACATAGCCATCTAGGCATTGGTGCGCATCGTTCAGGTCATAACAATGTATCTGGACACCATTTATACTAGCCAAACTAGTACTCGTACCCTTACCAAGGGCAAGCTCTTCAAATTTCGGGGTTACAGTTTTTTGTGATGCAAAATAATGGAGCAATACAACCCCAAAAACTAAACCGGCTATCAAAGACATTCTATTCATTATTGTTTGCAAAATGCCCAATTTTATTAATTTCAATACCAGCCTGTTCAAGACATGATTTAATAACTCTTAAGGAAAATTCTGCCCAGCATTTTATCCATCTAAATCGCTCTTCCTCTGAAGCGGAAGTTAACTCTCCGTCTTTAATTAAATGCGCAGATGACTCATCGCGATAAACATTAACTCCTAATACACACACCTTACAGACTCCATATAAACTTTTTAACTTTATTATAATTTTGTGCAGCCATAATAAATCGACACCATCAGTATGGTGTAAAACGAGTATTTATAATGATTCTTTAAAAACCTAACAAGGAATAACAAGGAATAACAAGGAATCAAATTAGTATATTATTATATAGTCAGATTCTGACTGGCAATTAGATTTACAAAATCTTTGCCATATTAATCAAAATAGATTCATATGCATAATATTTATCCATAGATGTTGGTAATTTTTCCAGTATTTTTCTTCCATTTTGTGTGAGATTATTCACCAGATCATCATTGTTAATGAGCTTATCGATACATTCAGCAGCGGATTTTGCATCATCTGGTGGATAATACAAAGCGGCATCTTCACAGATATCATGTGCAAAATCCAGATCGGTAGTCACTATAGGTTTTTTCTGCGCCATGGCTTCTGGATAATTTGCAGAAAAGGTTTCTAATAACGAGGGCTGCAATACAATATCTACAGCAGCATATAAGGCGGGACCATCGATAATATTTACCGGGCCGATATTATTTACACAGTCGACTACACCCAACTGCTTACATAATTCAATAATATGATAATCTTCAGGTGTTTCCTTTGCGATAGTAATAATAAACTGAAAATCATCATAACCCATTTTCTTTAACTGCTGAGCAATATAAGGAATTATATTCAGATTTTTATGTGGGTAGTATGAAGAGAGCGTC
The DNA here is from genome assembly GCA_029882355.1 of Gammaproteobacteria bacterium. Classification (GTDB taxonomy): domain Bacteria; phylum Pseudomonadota; class Gammaproteobacteria; order SZUA-229; family SZUA-229; genus LH-M37. The sequence goes on from JAOUKV010000013.1 coordinate 70,608, forward strand.
AGTATTTTTGTGTGTTTCCCAGTATTAAATAGATAAGGCTTATTTACTTTCTCAGTATAGTGCGTGGCACATGTATTTTTAACGACGTGTACAGATTCCTCAGGCACCCTGATTCGCCTTACCATACCTTTTTTTGCACAATCGGCTTCTACTACCCATTGATCAGCATACCTGTACCAGTATCCTTTATATAAGCAACGCATGAATGTCAAAATTTTAGACGTTATAGAATCTAGTGACTGGTAAGCAAGTCGGGTGGAATGAGTAACCCAACCATCTGCCACACCACAAAGATGAGGCCTTTTGAATTTAACGTAAGCGGGGCCAAAAAAAGTAAATATTGCATCTGGCGCCAGGTCTTCTGAAAGTTTTAACAACCGTTTTCTCGAATCTACATTTTTCGCAGGTGACTCATTGAAAATAATCAATCGATAATTTGGGATTACTGTACCAAATTTTTGTAATTCTCCTGCAACTTTGTCCGATACAATATAAACCCAGTCGATATTTTTTGATAAATCTAGTGATTTATGGATGAAAGATACACAAGCCTGTATACCCCCTCCTTTTGGTAGCGTTGTTGCATTAAGAATAATTTTATATCGCATATAAATTAAAAATAATAGATTTTAATCTTTTAACTCATCAATCCATTGATTATCAACAACGTAACCAAGTCGAATCATTTCCTGCCCATAATAATTACTAAATACTTCTGCTGACTTCTTAGTAAATTTCTCTTTCCAATCGCCAGGCTGACCTTTTCTGATAAAGCTCTTTATATCTTCCTGTCCAGGCTTACGTTTAGTCTGATTCTCAAAAGAATATTTCTTAATTATTGCATTTAGTCGTTCTTCATCAATGGGGCTATTAATCAGATTTTCCAGCAACGATTTCATAGTACCGTAGCAGTCCTCTATCAACGATTCGTATCTAACCATTTGCACATCTTTATCAATCCACTGCCTAACAAACTCGCCCCAGGTAAATTTAAAAGGGCTTAAAGATTTATATTCATTACTATGAACATATTCAATAAAGCCAGACAAGTTCGACCTAATATCATCAAAATTAGAAAAATCAAGATCACTTCTTGTACGTGCTACCACGATTGATGAATTTTTATCATTTTCAAATAACATATGATAATAAAGCGAAACCATAACGTCCCTACCATCTCGATACAAGCAGGTAACATTTTTCATTAGTGGGGAATACGACATATGCCCATGCATAATAGAAGAAGTAATATTGGGTCTTCTATTTCGTGGAAAAGGAATTCCCATATATTCAGCTAACATTGAACATAACCATGAGCCGCCCGATTTTGGGTATTCCGTGACTATATACAATGGCAAAATACTTGATAATGTATTTACCATTGTTAAACGCTGCAAAGCTTCAAGCTTTATGATTATGTGGGGTCTGTTGTCCATAAATAGTTTAATTTGCTTGTAATATTTAAAGCTTAAGGATACTCATCATAAAATGATTCTACATTGTCAGCCAATGGTCAAGATCTCTTTTAAGTAAATGACTTAACTTTCTTACATCATCCTCTAACACTGATAATAGAAAGTTTAATTCCTCCTCGCTTAAATTGTACTTTTTTTTATTCAAGTTCAATGACATAACGACTTCTTTAATAATCTTAATGTTCTTTTCAGGTAATGCTTTTCTTAAAACCCTTGTCATTCCAGATCTAAATTTAGATGGGTTAATTAAAAAATTATGGAGGTATCGTGCTCTGGGCACACCTGATTCATTGTACCTAACACTTAAGTTAGGTCTAAATGAGTTATCCACATCAAGAAATGTATAAATGCTTTCAATTGTACCTTCAGGATTTTTACAGTAGTCTTCGTAAAACAACACTTCAACGTTAGAAAAGTTTTCCAAATATGCCTTCACAGGCTCATAATACAAGCCCAGATTCATATGAAAATGCCCTAGAGACCAGTTATTTGAAATTTTGTTTTCTTCATCTAATAAGCTTTCTAAAAAAGACTTAGTTTCAAACCCATCCCTGATTGCTCTCATATATGATGAGAGTGCCCGATGAACGGGATTCCTAAGCATAATAATTATTTTTGGATCTCCGGCATATCTTTTAATTTCTGGAATAGCGTACTCATGCAAATACAAATATTGCACACTCCCCTCACCTTGGTGTTTTATATCTGTATCGAATAATCCTCTATAATCATCATCGGTATACACAACCGTAGACTTTGACCGTAAATATCTAGGGTCATCAGGGCATAAATTCTTGTAATATTCTCTTACAAAATACCGCGGCTCTTTAGTAATAGGCATAAATATATCGGGATGCTGAGACAAATATGTACATAATGCGGTAGTTCCTGCCTTAGGCGCTCCTACACACAAAAAATCAGGTGCATTATTTTTTTTCATAAGTTTTATACCTTATCTCTTTTCCCAATTGTACGCGCTGGTACACCAGCAACTATCTCATAAGCTGCAACATTTTTATTTACTACTGATCCAGCACCAATTATTGCACCACGCCCAATCGTTATACCAGGCAGTATTGTTGCGTTTGCGCCAATCCATACATCGCTCTCAATTACTACCGATTTAAAAACAATTGGTTGGTCAATAATATCAAGGCTATTATCATCTTTATACTGATTACTCTGTGAATAAATAACAACACCACTAGCAATAGCACATTTATTTCCTATAGAAATTCCGCCTTGCCCATGTAAAGCAGAAAAAACGTCAATGTGACTGCGCTCACCTATACGAATATAACCACCTTCATAATCTGCAGTTAAATTACAATAGTTATTTATATAAACCCCATTTGAAAAAGATATTTCTCCAAACCCAGCATTAATAACCACATAACGACCTACTTGAATTTTATTACCATTAGAATTTTTTTTGTATGTCATACCTCTAATGTAATTCTCTATCCTTAAGGGTGAAAGACCAATTAATGGAGAAAAAAATGACAAAAAACGCGATAACAATTCCCTATAAACAGGTATATCTAGCGCAATAAATTTCAACGCATTGAGAAGTAGTCGTTTTTTCATTTCTTTATCAAATCGTTATAAACAGCATGTAACATGCCAGTAACGTTATTCCATGAATAGTTAGAAGTAGCATAGATTGCTGCCCGACAACCTAATTCCACTCGTTTTTTTTCATTACCTAGTAAGCTGATAATATTCTCAGCAAACTTGCTTGTAGAATCTGCTAAAAGCCATGGAGCTTCACTCTCGATTTTTTTCAACCCAACAACGGCATCAGGTGTTGCTACCACTGAACATCCACACGCTAACGCTTCCACCACACGTGTACGCATTCCTGAGCCTAACCTCAATGGGCACACATAAACATCAGCCCCGCGCAAATATGACGCTAAGCTGTCGACGAAACCAGTTACATGTATTCGAGGGTTTATTTTTTTCAACTCAGAGATTTGTTTGGCGGGGTTACCGCCAACAAGATACACATTAGTCTCAGGTTTTTTCTCCCATACCTTAGGCATTATTTCTTGGCAAAGATAACTAGCAGCATCAATAGACTGAGCTGACGACATAGCGCCAGAAAAAACAATATTTGGGTTTTTTAATGCTGCATTACTCCCGTCTTTACAATATTCTGAATCATCAAAACCAAGTGGGAGTACACTCACATTTATATCATGCGTGAGATTTTTCAAAAAACTCACATCTTCATGCGAATCCACAATACATAAATCAGCCAAAGGGTATAAGTTTTTTTCAACTTGTTTTATTTTTAATAATTGCAGCCATAAATCGAAGCGACGAATGATATTCGTTTCTCCAAGAAATTGATTTGTATACAAACGAGTCACAGAATCATGAGAATGAAATATTGTTTTAGGTTGATTTTTTAGTGCAGCCCTAGGAATACGCGAGAAAAGACCAAAAGTTGCAATCGAGTCAAAATGAATAACATCTGGTTGAATTTCTTCAACCATATCACAAAATAAATTTTCGGCCTCCTTATATGCGTATCTAAAAAATGCCCTTGGTTTTTTTGACAACATGGATTGAATATTTAGCTTGCCAGGCCTTATAAATTTAAATTTAAACTCATAATTTTTCGTCTCATTTACCGAAATATTGCTATAGCCAAACACGTACAAATCTACTTTTTTAGCCAGAATTGGTAAAAGTTGATTTGCCCGCACATGAGCTGCACAGCTATTATTATTGGGAAAATCAGGCGCAACATATAATACTTTCATTAATTTTTACCCTGTATACTTACATGCCTAAATGTTTTATAAGCGACGAACGCCGTTAGTAAATAATAAAAAACATAATTAACAAGTATGCTTTTATTCGGAGTATTGCTAATGCTCGCACCTCCTAAAATAAACTCCGCTCCCCATAAATAAGCAAACAATAATACACAAGCACCCACAAACCATTTCAAGTGCCAGTACCAGTTATTATTCAGAATATAGCGGTATGAAATATATACTCTAATGCAACAGGCTATTATGGCGACAAACATAGAAGCTAATAACACCCCCTCTATTCCATAAACCTGCCCCAATAAAATCATTAAAAACACAAGAATTATAGTCTCCACACTCCTAATAACACTTGATATCTTCGGGTACATTGACAAAACAAGTGGACTAAACAATAACGCAACCAATTGAAAAACCCCTATAATTATAAAAAACTTACCAACCCACAAGTACTCAGCCCATTCTTCGCCAGCTATTATAGATATCATCCACTCTCCATAATGCCATGTAAAAAAATAAAAAGGCGACAATAGTGCTAACGAAAAAACCAGTAGGATTAAATGCTCACGAGCTACACATTCACCATTTCTTCTCGAAGAACAAGCTTTAGTAAATAATATTTTATCTATAAACTGAGCAATGATCTCTCTGGGTAAAAATATCACTCTCCCCCAGGTAAAATAATACCCTAATGCCACAACCCCAAAAACAAAGCCAACATAAAAACTTTCAAATTGGACAGCAATAAAAGAAACAACTGCTATTAACAAAAGATATTTACAATAATTAAAAACATCTTTTGATATCTTTAAATCCAGCCTAAAAGCGGGCAATTGTTTTGATAATACATACGTAATAACAGTATATACACTTGTATTAACTAACTGACCAATAACATATACCCACGGGTCAGCTATAAATTGAATCAATATTATCATGACCAATGAACTAAGGGATATTGATATACCTCTGCATGCAGCAAGACAATTAAAAACACCATTACGTTCATACATTACAAAGTGAGGGTTTGAAAAATTATGTATTAATAATGCCACACCAATAAATATTAGTTGAGGTGAAATTTCTGTTGAAAACTCACTGTGCGAAGGAATAATAATTGATAGCACTATGCAAAGAAGAAGTACAAGGCTACCTCTTATAACCTGAAGAGACCATATATTATCAAAAACGGTATTTGACAAAACTTTTTCGTCATCGGCATGTATTAAATACCGATCAAATCCAAGATTTGACAGGCTATACACCCCAATAAATACTGCTGTAAGCAGCCCAACCACACCCATCTGGTACGGCGACAGATTTCTTATTAGTGTTAGTGCCGCTATAATCTGCAGGATACGCCCTACAGCAATAGCACTACCCAGGCTAACAACACCTTTTCCAAACATATCAACGTTTCAACTTACTAGTATAAAACGACCTGATCTGACTACATACATACTTAATCTCATCTTCTTTTAAAAGAACTGAAGATGGTAGACTCAAACCTTTCTCATACAAAGCCAGGCTATTTGGACAATCACGCTGCAACGGTTGATAACAAGGTTGTAGATGTAAAGGATAAAAATAACGTCTTGTACCTATCCCTTTACTTTCCAAGTAATCGTTTAAGTCAGCAGGTGATTCAAGCAGAATATTCACAAACCAGTAATTTGAATCGACATAGTCCGGCACATCGACAACTTCAACTTCATCAATGTCAGCCAGCAATTGACTATAAAGCTTAAAATGGCTCTTTTTTGCAGTTATCATTGTTTCATATTTTTGCAACTGGGCCACACCTATTGCTGCCTGTAGATCAGTAAAACAAAAGTTATAGCCAACATTTTCATGAATGAAGATACCTTTTCTATCGCGCCCATGATTTTTAATTCTGTAAAGCTCTTTATAATTTTCAGTCGTTTTAGTAAGGACCACACCGCCCTCACCACAGGTTATGAGCTTATTACCAAAAAACGAAAATATACCGTAATCACCAAATGTACCTGTATGCTTTCCCTTATAAAAAACACCCATTGACTCTGCTGCATCTTCAATAACTACAATTCCATGCTTGGTTACTAGCGCCTCTAATTGCTCCATTTCTACAGACTGCCCATAAAGATGTACAGGTATAATAGCTTTTGTTTTTTCATTTATTAGTTCAGCACAAGCATCAACATCCAGACATCCAGACGTAGGTAACACATCACAAAAAACAGGTTTCGCACCTACCAGAATAACTGCATTAGATGTTGCGATAAAAGTCAAATCAGGCACAATTACCTCATCACCATCACCTATCCCTGCACTAAGCAGTGATGCCACAAGCGCAAGCGTGCCATTAGAGGTCGCAATGGCGTGCGGAGACCCCGTCAACTGACATATTTGATTCAAAAACTCTTCAGTCTTCTTATTCTCAGTAATAAAGGTACTGGAGATAACTTCTTCTAATTGCTTGAGTTCGGCACCATCTATCCACGGCTCAATTTGCGGAATATATTTCACTGACTTACTCCAAATTATTTATAAAATTGTAATTACAGGAGTTTACTTCTACCTGAAAAATATAGCACTGTTTTCGATACAACTATTTCCCTTTGGTAGCATATCTTTCTAATAAAAAAAGAAAAAGAACCTCTAGAAGAAGTTGCTTCATAGGAAGTAATATATTACCGCCTGCGGCTAATACCCTAACCCATAATATACAGACCAGTGGCAAATAAGCATAAAAGGTAAAGCTCGACTTAAACACATTGGCTCTTATGAACATTAGACTCCATCTAATTACCCAGCCGGCAACAAAACCTGACACAACCAGTAGCAGTCCACCACCAACCAGATAGAAAACAGAAAAATAAGTGGCTGAAAAAGCAGTGGACGCTTTATTACTAGCTGGACCGTACAGCTTTTCTTTGAACAAATCCATTACGTCGTTGTTAAAGATAGTTTCAAAACCAAATGCCCTACCTTCTCCAAGCTTTGTTGCCGCATAAAACTCAGACACACCATTTACTCGATCGATAAAAGAAAAAGAAAAAGATTTAGTATCACTCCCAGAGTGTTTCTGTGCAGTCTCAACAGCTTCTGAAAAATCAGCACCAGTTAATATAGAGGCACGATAATAATTCACTAACGGATAGACTATTACAACAAATACGACCATTGATGCAGTAATGCTTGCAATGAGCTTTCGATTTATTTTAGATAAATAGCGATAAGCATCAAAGTAATAATAGATCAATAGCAATCCCTGGAGTACCATTTCACCCTTAGAACCAATACGTAGAGTTAAAGCAACATTAATCAATATAAACACTAAAGGCAGCAGGATTTTTTTTCTGTCATTCAACCGAATCACATAATAAAAATATAGGTTAACTATTGCAAACAACACATGCTTGGAAAGCAAAGATAGAGCACCCGCTAAATAAGGAATCGGGAGAACCTCGGGAGTTACGCCCGGCATACCAATGTTATATACTACCTGAGCATAAACCTTGATACACATTATTAGCGTTATTACTGTAATAAACATACTATGATTAATCTTTGTTATCACATAGCTAGACTTAGCATATCTCATCCTATGAAATAAAAATAAACCTAAGAGTAAAAAAACTAATGATGGAAATACCGTAATAAAAGATCCCGCTATTTCCCCTCTAAGAACTTCAGAATCAACTACCCCACCAGAAACCCACAAGACTTCAGGATAATTAACTGCAATCATTAATTTAAAAGGGTATGCAACCAAAATATAACCCGATAAAAGAGAAAAAATAAGAGAGCCGACAGTATCATTTCTTAGCGCGAGAAGACCAACATACATAGTCACAGCTAGTATAAAAAACATCGCAATCACAAGAAATGTTTCATCTGCTATTTTATCAGGGGCAAACATCCCTCCTGAAGTAATAACAAGCATAACCAAAATAAAATATTTTGTTAATCGCAGCCTTATATCGTCTTTGCCATCCAGGAGCAGATCGCTTACATTAGTCTCGGGAGCAGCTTCTTTTTTTTCAAGAACATTCTTTCTCGGTTTTTTAAGAATTACTGAGGCGAATTTCCTGCCATTGTTATTGTTATTGTTATTGTTATTGTTATTGTTATTGTTATTGTTATTACCATTCATAATTTATTGCCGTCCGCGTGCAACGCCTTATATGCCAGGCAGAATGCCGCAGATTTATTGCTTTAGAAGGAG
>JAOUKV010000014.1 GCA_029882355.1 Gammaproteobacteria bacterium
ATCAGTTCTGCAAAAAGCGGTAGCAAACGCAAGAGCAAAGGCAAAGATCATTAAACGCGTCTCGCCGCATACTCTAAGACATAGTTTTGCTACACACCTGTTAGAAAACGGTGAAAATATTAGGGTGCTACAAGTGCTGTTAGGTCATAACGATGTTAAAACTACAGAAATATATACTCATGTGATGCAGAAGAATCATGACAATGTCAAAAGCCCACTCGATGATTAAGCTGTAACCTTATTCAGTTCATCTTTAAATGTTCGATTTTTGTACGCATAATCAGAGATTGCGCTTAATTAATAGTGCTGGCTTCTTTTTCTTCGAGTAGGACCTGATTGTCGTAAGCTATTAATATTTTTTCGAAGATACCAATTTCATCGTCTTCGTCTTTTTCGAATTCGTAAGCGTCTGGTTCAGCACCGAGTATTTTTTCAAAGCGGTCTATTTCATTGGCAAGTTCTGGGTTGAATTTCATGGCTTTCATGTACATGTTGCGTGCGCCGGCGAGAAATTCATCGCGAAAGTCCGGGTCGCGATTAATGCGTTCACGGGTTTCAGATTTTTTTTCGTCACTGAGTGGCATGATGATTCTCCCAAATATATTGGTTGTTGGCCGGTAAAGTCATATTTTAACGTGTGCGATGTTGCAGATAAAGCGGGCACATTATGCGCCATTGGTGCTGGGTATATAAACCCTGAGTCGATGTGGTGTTAGCCGAGTAATGTGTCCTTGGCTTGATTGATCTGCGCGGCAAGATAATCCGAACCACCCCGGTCAGGGTGTACTTTCTGCATCATGCGTTTGTGAGCCTTGATAATTTCTTCTTTAGTCGCATCAGGCGGAATACCGAGAATGTCGCAAGCCTGTTTATGGTTCATTGCGGTTTGCGATGGCGACTGTTGATTGCTCTGTTGCTGGTTCGAATTACTCGCCTGCTGCCGAACTTTGTTGAGTATGGGGAGATAGCGTAATAATTGAGCCGCTTTTGGCAGTAAGGCGACTGCACCAGTTATAGCCGCTGTAATAAAGTTGAGTCGACCAGTTATAGCGAGAAAACCCAGTACCACAATAACACTGCCAGCGATCGACCAGATGATCAGCTTTTTCTTTTCTTCACCTTTGGCTTTTTTGATCTTGAACCAGATCAGGTAAGCGATGGCGGCAATAGCGAGAATGATGACAAATCGTGACATGGGTGTTGATTATACGGGTGTTCTTGTTTTTTGGTGAAATTTATATCGTATACAATTTATAATCAAATGATGAATGAGACGATTGAAAGAATATTAGATTACTGGTTTGGCGGATTTCCTGATGCCTATAGTGCGGATCTGTCGCGCCAGGCAATGTGGTTTGAACAGGGGTATAAATACGATCAGGAAATTTTCATTGAATTTGGTGCTGTTTATCAACGTGCTATCGAAGGCGAGTTGGAGCATTGGCTGGATATACCCAGAGGCCGACTGGCAATAATCGTACTGCTAGATCAGTTTTCGCGGCATATTCACCGCGGCTATCCTGAGGCGTTTGCACAGGATGAAAAAGCCCAGGCAATCTGTCTTGAAGGTATTGGTGCGGGTGATGATTTTAGTCTGCATCCGGTAGAACGTAGTTTTTTCTACTTACCACTACAACATGCGGAAGACGGTGAAAAACAGAAATGGAGTATTCAAGCCTACAATCAGTTGCTCGCCGATGTGCCGGAAACGCATCAGCAGCCCTACAGAGAAATGCTGGAATACGCCATGAAGCATCACTATGTCATCGAAAATTTTGGCCGTTTTCCAGAGTTAAATGAGATTCTTGGGCGCGTAAGCACACCGGAAGAAATAGCCTTTATGGAGAATAGGGAGTACGCATTCTTGTAAGGCTGATCGTAAGCCCTTTCAATATATGAATACTTGCCATCAATGCGCAAAGGCCGGCTGGTGATCAGTGATCTACGTATTTGTCCCTGATTTCTCTACGCAGAATCTTGCCGACATTAGTTTTTGGAAGTTCCTTGGCGAAGATAACAGTCCTTGGGATTTTATAGCCGGTCAGGTTTTCGCGACAGAAAGCTATGATGGCTTCTTCTGTTAAATCGGGATTTTTTTTCACGATCACTGCCAGCACAGACTCACCGCTTTTCTCGTCAGGTTTACCAACCACACCAACTTCAAGCACGTCCGGGTGTTCAGAGATAACGTTTTCAATTTCGTTGGGAAAGACGTTGAAGCCGGAAACCAGAATCATATCTTTTTTGCGATCGACGATTTTAACAAAGCCTTGTTCATTCATTATGCCGATATCACCGGTATGTAACCAGCCATCTGCGCTGAGTACATTGGCGGTTTCTTTCGGGCGTTGCCAGTAGCCTTGCATGACCTGTGGGCCACGTATGCAAATTTCTCCGGATTCACCGATTGGCATTTCATTCCAGTCATCGTTTTGAATAGATACCTCGGTTGATGGAATGGGTAGCCCTATCATGCCGTTAAACTCCTGAAGATCCATTGGGTTCATGCACGCCGCAGGCGATGTTTCAGTTAAGCCATAGGCCTCAACAAGCGTGGTGCCGGTGGTTTCTTTCCAGCGCTCTGCGACTGAATGTTGTACCGACATGCCGCCGCCTAATGCCAGTATTAATTTCGAGAAATCTACATTTTTAAATTCAGGTTGATTGAGCAAGCCATTGAATAATGTATTAACCCCTGTGATGCCCGCAAATTTAAGGTCTTTTATTTCTTTGATGAAGCCATTCAGGTCACGTGGGTTCGTGATCAGGTAATTCATCCAGCCCTGCTTCATAAAAGTCAGGCAGTTAGCCGTGAGTGAAAAGATATGATAAAGCGGAAGTGCGGTGATGATGATTTCTCGTTTATCACCCACTAATGTTTTTATCCATGCAGAAGCTTGTTGCATATTCGCAATCAAGTTCTTATTGGTTAACACCGCTCCCTTTGATACGCCTGTGGTGCCCCCTGTGTACTGCAAAAAAGCAATGTCATTATGATTTGAGGCGACAGTTTCAAAGTGATGCCGTGAACCAGACTTAATGGCTTTTTTGAACATAACGGCGCTGGGAAGTGAATATGCGGGCACCATTTTTTTTATATATTTCACCACCAGATTAATAATGGCAGATTTCGGGAATGGCAACATATCACCCATACGTGTGACGATAATGTTTTTTATGCCGGTTTCTGTTACCACCTGCTGTAGTACGCTGCAGAAGTTTTCCAGGATAATGATGGTTTCTGCACCTGAGTCATTGAGCTGGTGTTTGAGTTCACGGGCAGTGTATAACGGGTTGGTGTTAACCACGACAAGACCTGCACGCAGAGCGGCAAAAATAGCGACAGGATTTTGTAAAAGATTGGGCATCATAATGGCGACGCGGTCACCTTTTTTTAAGCCCAGTTCATTTATAAGGTAAGCACCAAGCTGATCGGTGTAAGTCTTGATTTCAAGATAGCTTAATGATTTACCAAAATTAGAAAATGCAGGGAGATCAGAAAATTTTTCTACACTCTGGTCAAAGACTTCAGCAATAGAAGCGTATTCATCTATGGAGATGTTTTCAGGTATGCCGTCAGGGTAACTGTTTAACCAGGGTTTCATTATTTTCTCCTTCAAAATTACGCTTGATGCTGAGCAGCTAGGATAACGCTATTAAGTTTAAATTTCACCTGCTTTGTTAGTTTTTCCACCACAGCGATAGTTCAGGGATGTAGGTGATAATCATTAGCCAGACAAACATCAGCAATAGAAATGGCAGGGTTGCTTTAAATAGTTTTACGACAGGCTGCCTGAATCGCTCACTGGCAATAAAGAGATTGATACCAACTGGTGGTGTTGAGTAGCCAATTTCAAGATTAGCAAGAAAGATGATACCAAGATGAACCGGGTCAATGCCATAACGAACTGCCAGGGGGAGTATCAGTGGTACAACAACAACGATAGCAGAGAAAATATCCATCATTGCGCCTACCAACAACAGGAATAAATTTAGTAACAATAAAAATTGCAACTTGCTATCGATATGCTGTTCCAGGAAAGCCAGCATCTTCATGGGGATTTGCGCATCGATTAATAAATTGGTGAGTCCTAGTGCAATTAGTAAAATGATAAGCAGGCTACCAAATAATACGCTGGCTTCGATGAGCAGGGGAAATAATTGCGTGCGCAAGTTAATCTGGTGATAAACACTTGTTTCAATAAATAGTACGTAGCTGGCGGTTACAGCTGCTGCTTCCATAATGGAAACAAAACCACCGAAGATACCAACGATAATAGCTACTGGTAACAGCAGATCCCATGCACATCCGCGGGCACTGCTGATAAGTAGTGATAGTTTGAATTCAGTACGTGCTACGGCATGCTTGTGTCCCATAAACGAGCTGTATAGTGCCAGCATGATCATGAGCAAAATACCGGGTACGATGCCAGCCATGAACAATTTTTCGATGCTAACACCGGCAACAATGCCGAAGACTAGAATGGCAAGACTTGGTGGAAAAAGAAGTCCTAATGAACCCGAAGTGGTTAACAGGCCCAGTGAGAATTTTTCTTTGTATCCTTCATCTTTGAGTATTGGATAAAGCAGTCCACCGAGAGCAAGAATGGTAACGCCGGAGGCGCCAGAAAACATGGTGAAAAAAGCACAGGCACCAATGCTGACGATGGCAAGTCCACCAGGTAACCAGCCAAAGGCGGCTCGAAAAAAGCACACCAGCCTTTGAGGTGCGCCACCGGATGACATAATTACACCGGAGAGAATAAACAGGGGTAGTGCAATCATATTAGGTGAGGAGGCCAGACGATTCATTTCAATAATAAGTAGATCAGGGCTAAGATCTAAAGCCTGGCTGGCAAGCAGTCCTCCAGCGGCGAGGGCAGAAAATAGTGGTACGCCAAGTAAGGCGATAATAATCAGAAGAATGATAGCTAAGGTAATCATTTATCTTCTGATACAGGGCAGACTGGTTTAAAACATAGAAAAAAGAAGTGCAGGCTGAGCAGTGAAAAACCAAGCGGGTATATGAGGGTAAATGGTAAAGCCCAGCGTTCATTGGCGGGTGCATATTGCCATTCATCCAGACAAAACTGAATGGCGGGATAACACATTGTTGCACACACCAGCGCGGTGAAAAACCATAAGGGTGTGCAAAGCCGGTTTAACCACTTCTTACTTAATAGCGGCGAGAGTGCATCAATTTTAATATGGCGTAATTGTGGTGTGGCCAGCACCGCGCCCATGCCACCACAAACGAGTAATAAGTGGCGGTTAATGATTTCAATTTCCGGATAACCAAAATCGAAGATGTTACGAATAATGATCTGAAATATCGAAAGTACCAGCATTAAAAACAGGCTGCCTGCGGCAGCCCAGCTTTCAATAGTAATCAGTTTTTTTTCTAAGGTACGTAGCAAGTTGGAGGCTATTTTTTAGGGGTGTGGCTAATTCGATATTTTTCAAGCAAATCACGAGCCTTGTTGGAAAAGCTGGCAGGTATGTAGTCAGTGTTTTCCAGGTGTTTGGCTGCCTGATCTCTAATGCGAAGAAATTCTTTCATCTCCTGATCATTCCAGTCCCACAGGAATTGAATGCCATAGCGTTCAAGAAGATTGCGGCTTCGTTCATTTTCAAAGCGCGCATTTTTACGAATTTTGTCACTCATTATCTTGCCAGTGGTTTTTAACATCTGTTGAAGATCTTTGGGTAATTTGTCAAAAAAACGATTACTGATGACCAGGCCGCCGATGGCATTAGTGACAGAAATATTGGTGCTGTATTTGAGTTTAGTGTGCCACTGTAGGCCGATAGCGCCGAAGGTGGAAATATAAACAGTGTCGATGCTGCCATGTTTGGCAGAAAGTTGGGAATAGACGTCGATGATAGAGAGTGGCACCGGTGAGATGTCTGCAGCTTTAAAAAACGCTTCGCCCAATGGGTCTCCCTGCCACAACCAGATGCGACTCTTCTTCATGTCATCGATGGATTCAATTTTATGTTGTGAGAAAAAGTGGATGAACCCAACTTCCGGCCAGCCTAGTAGCTCGAAGCCATTCTGTTTGAAACCAATTTCTATCTCCGGCATTAATTGGTCACGAACATAATCGGATTCGCTGGTATTTTTGAACAAAAATGGCATTTCAAGAACACGCGCAGGTGAATAAATTCTACCAATGCCATAGCCAGTGAATAGGCCGCCCTGTAACTGGTTTTTGCGAATTTTACGTAAGACATCAGGTTCATCGCCCATAACGCCACCCGAATACATTTTTACTTTTAAACGGCCCTGACTTTTTGTTTCAATTTCTTTAACCCAGTTATCAAGTATGATTGACCAGGCTGTGCCGGTGGGTAGCAGGGTTGCGAATTTAAGTATGTATGTTTCTTTAGCAACAACCTGTGAAGAAGAAAAAATCGCAATGAATAAAATAAGGGTCCTTAGAACCATTTCTCTTCCTCTTTAAGTAACATCACAGCTTTTCGTTTAGCTATTTGATTGAGTAATACCAGGTCCGGGTGTAAATCTACGGGCGCGTTAATGATTTTTGTCAGTCGATTATGAAAATCTTCCTGATCCATTTTTTGTCGTGAAAGGTATTGAGCCTGCAATAAATCGGCAACTAATAAATCGTTATTTGTAATTTCGCGGGCACGGTCAAAATGTGCTTCAGATTTTTTGAAGTCACCACCGAACATGGGTGATCGGCCGCCGTAGAAAACGCCAAAGTACATGTGGGCACCACCATAGTAAAAGGTGTCATCCAGTTCCAGTACGCGTTGCATTAATGCCGTAGGTTTGGGTAATTCGATCAGGCTTTCAGATTTGTCGCGATTCTGGTCTATCCATTTTGCCCAGTTGCTGGCCGTCCAGAAAAGAGCGCCTACATCGTCATCATCCATTTTCATCAGTGCTGCTTCTAATTCATCCATGGTGCCATTTCTAATGTTTTTGTAGCCGTTGACGTCGAGTGCATGTAATCCATGTTTCAGCCCGCGCAAATAAAAGTTGACGGCGCGTTGGCGTTTATTGTCTTCATTGAAACCATAAGCCAGACCGTAATAAGCCTGGGCAGCATAGACACGTAGAGAGTCATTATCGGGATCGATACTAATCATGCCTTCCAGCATATTGAGATTAGTTGGGATAGAGTTTTCCGCTAGTTGCAGGTCAGCTTCCTGATTTAGGGCGTATATGCCGCCTTCGATCAGGGGGGTGGAGGCGCGAACCAGCATTTGATCGATGGAGCAACCGCTGATAACGGCACTAATGAGCAGCAGTAGGGTAATTCTGATCATGATGCTTGTTTCTACCTGGGAATTTGTTGGTATGTAGTGGCCTAATACTAATGGAAAAACCAGTATCCCGCCATAAAAGCAGTGGTGATACCTGCGGCATCGGCAATTAAAGCACAGGTAATAGCGTGACGAACGTGGCGGATACCGACACTGCCGAAATAAACAGCGAGTACGTAGAAGGTGGTTTCGGTGCTGCCCTGTAAAATGGCAGCGAGTGTAGCGGGGAAGGAATCGACGCCGTGGGTGCTCATGGTTTCCAGCATCATGGCACGGGCACCGCTGCCACTGAGGGGTTTCATTAACGCCGTGGGCAGCGCCTGGATGAAATCGGTGTTGAAGCCAAACAGTGTGAACATGTATTCAACGCCGATTAGTATGCCATCGAGCACACCACTGGTACGCAATACGCCGATCGCAACCAGCATACCGACCAGATAAGGAATGAGCTTGATGGCAACATCAAAACCTTCTTTGGCGCCGTCGATAAAGGCATCGTAGACATTGACCTTTTTCCACCAGCCATAGCCCAGAAATAACATGATCAGGCTAAATAATGTCAGATTACCGAGCAGGCTGGAGATGGCTGAGATTTGATCAGTGGGCTGGCTAACCAGATAGCTGGCCAGGCCACTCAATAATAAAGTGAATCCGGCAAAGTAAGTGAGTACGACTTTATTTAACAGGTTAATTTTTTGGACATATGATACCGCTAGCAGGCCGGCCAGTGTTGAGGCCGAGGTGGCGAGCAGAATGGGAATAAAAACCGCCGCAGGATCAGCGGCACCCTGCTGGGCACGATACATGAAGATGGTAATGGGCAGCAGTGTGACCGAAGAGGTGTTCAATACCAGGAATAGAATTTGTGCATTACTGGCGGTCTCTTTATCCGGATTGAGCGACTGCATATCCTGCATGGCTTTCAAACCCATTGGTGTGGCAGCGTTATCCAGGCCGAGCATATTGGCGGCAATGTTCATGGTGATACTGCCATGGCTGGCATGGCCACGGGGAATTTCCGGCATCAATTTTAAAAACAGCGGCTCAAGGCCACGAGAGAGAATATTGATTAACCCCGCCTGTTCAGCGATACGAAATAAACCCAGCCACAGGCACAAGACGCCAATCAGACCGATAGCAATTTCAACGCTCAGTCCAGCCATGTCGAAAGTAGATTGAACCAGGGCGGCAAAGATGTCGGCGCGACCGTTAATCAGCCATTGATAAAGCGCGGTTGCAAAAGAGACGGCAAAAAAACCAAACCAGATATGTACCAGCATTCAGAATCCTGAATCGTTTAGTGGATAACAGGATGAAGAATGCAGGTAATGTAGATCTGGCGCAACTCTGATACTTAATTTATGCCTTTACTTGTGAACGAGCCCAGCTGATTAATTGCTCTTGATTCATTGCACCTGCCTGTTGTGCAATCACCTTGCCATTTTTGAAGATGGCCAGTGTTGGGATGCTGCGAATACCATAACGTGCAGCAATCGATTGCTCGTTTTCGGTGTTGAGCTTGCCGAGGCGAATTTGTGGTTCCAGTTGTTGCGCGGCCTGTTCAAAAGCCGGTGCCATCATTTTGCAGGGGCCGCACCAGGGTGCCCAGAAATCGACCAGTACAGGAATATCGTTGTTATTGATCATGCGGTCAAAATTGCTGCTATTGAGTTCAACCGGGCGGTGATTGAATAAGGGTGCGCCGCATTTTCCACAGGTGCCACCAGCGTCAAGTCGATTGGCGGGAATGCGATTAGTGGTTGAGCAGTTGGGGCAGGTGATGTGCACGGGCTGTGTCATAGTGGGTTCCAGTAGTTCTTTGATTAACAGGAATATTGGGGTGGATAGGAGGATTTCAAGTTTTTAAATAAAAAGAGGTTTTGTATTATCTTTTACAGTGAAATAGCATGTGTCTTTAACGATTGTTTTTGATCAGTAATATTTATGTCAAAAAAAGGAACCTATATTGTATTGCTGAAAAGTGAGCAATCAAAAAATATTCAAATTGGAAGGCTGGCGCAGTTAAATCTGCAGAAGGGGTATTACCTGTACATTGGCAGCGCCTTGGGGCCTGGTGGTGTTCTCTCACGCCTAAAACATCACCATAGAATTAGCAAAAAGCCGCATTGGCATCTGGATTATTTACGTGCCGAAACTAAATTTTATGCGGCTTATGCTTTGTTTTCGCCGCAGAGAAAGGAGTGTGAGTGGGCAGAATTAATGGCGAAGAGCGAAGTGGTTATTGAACCTTTAAAAGGCTTTGGCTCATCCGACTGCCAGTGCGACACACATCTTTTTTATTTTTCATCTTCTGTGAAGATGGCAAGGGTTATTCAGGGTGTAGAGGGGATCCTGAAAGTTGATGTGGGTTTATTACTTTGATCGATTCTGGGCTAACCTAGCAGCGCATCAATTTTTGACAGTAAGTCTTTGCTTTCAGGTGGTTTGACGACGTAATCTTTTGCGCCCTGACGTTTGGCCCAGACTTTGTCAGTTTCCTGATCCTTGGTGGTAAGCATGATCACAGGAATGTGTTTAGTCTCAGGATTGGTTGTAATGGTACGCGTTGCCTGGAAGCCGCTGATGCCTGGCATAACCACATCCATAACGATCAAGTCGGGTTTTTCGATGATGGACTTTGCAATGCCTTCTTCGCCGCTCACTGCAGGAATAACTTCGTGTCCGGCTGATAACAGAATTTTTGTAGTGCCTGCGAGTAATGTCGGTGAGTCGTCTACGACTAGAATACGTGCCATAAATAAAACCTTGATACAGTTAGTTGGCATAAGCCTACAATATATATGAAATATATAATAGATTAATTTACGCTAAGTGAGTTTTTAGTTTAATGCGATGATTTATATTTTTGCCAATCCGTTCTATCATGGCGTTTTTAAGGGTGTGAGGGTGGTGTGTGTTCAGTATTTTTTCTTCCATGATAATACCTCTCAGTTTATTAGGGCTGGCTTTTTTTCTGTATCCTGATTTGACTGATCTGCCGAAGTCACAGTTGGTGATTATTCAGCTATTGCCGTTGGTTATTGCGGCAATAGGCATGAGCTTGTGTTTGAGATTTAATCGTAGCCTGGTGTTCTTTACTGTATTGGCTCTGGTTATTGCCTATGTATTAATGCAATGGTATTTGCCGAGGATAGGTTGGGTCGAGACAAAAATCGTCTGGTCGGCCCTATGCGTATTATTGCCATTAAATATTATGGTGATTTCATTGTTGAAAGAACGCGGCATATTGACATGGTGGGGAGGGAGTCGCTTAGCGTTTTTGCTGTTGCCCATGCTGTTTTTTATTGTGGTGGCGAAATATTATCCTACAGAATTACTACATATGCTCACCTTACGTTTTGTCGAGATATCTGTAATGAGTCAGGTTAATTTAGCGCAGTTGCCATTGGTGGTAATGATGGTCGCGGTGCTGGTTTTAAATGGACGATGGTTTGTGCAGGCGACAGAGCAGAATAGTGCTTTATTTATTGCATTAATTAGCGCTGTGTTTATGTTGTATTTCAAAAATGATACCGCAACTCAGGCTGTATTTGCCTGCGCCGCCATGTTGATGCTGGTGATTGCTGTTGTGCAGGAATCCTGGAGCATGGCGTATATCGACCAGCTAACCAGTTTGCCGGGCAGGCGTGCACTGGAAGAAGAGATGCTTAAGCTGGGCAGCAATTACTCTATTGCCATGATGGATATTGATCATTTCAAAAAATTTAATGATTCATATGGTCACGACGCGGGCGATCAGGTGTTGCAAATGGTGGCCGCACGAATCAAGCAGTCAGTTTCCGGGGGCAAAGCTTTTCGTTATGGCGGGGAAGAATTTACCATCGTCTTTCCGGGCAAAAAAATAGAAGATACATTGGAGGTGCTTGAAGCCGTTCGTGAAAATATTGGTGGCAGCAAGTTCCAGTTGCGTAAGAAAGATCGTCGCAGGGGTAATGATAAAAAAGATGGCAGTAAAAATGTAGAGGTAACTATCAGTATTGGGGTTGCTGAACGGAATTTGAGTATGAATATTCCGCATGAGGTTGTGAAGGGTGCGGATAAAGCTTTGTATAGAGCGAAAAAACAGGGAAGAAACAGGGTTTGTAAGTAGGTGTGTCGACCATAAGCAGGAAATCGAGTGCCGGGCTAGAGGGTATTGCAAGCATTTGACCTTGTCCGAGTAAGGCCATTTTGACTGTTTGTTGGAGTGAATATGGCATTCTAGACATTAATCTTGAGTGCTTTTATCAGTTTTTTACAAAATTACTGCAAATTAAGCCCAAAACTACTGCTTACTGCCATACATTCAGGTTAATCTGGTTTATAATCCTGCGGCTAAGTTGCACCCGTACACGTCACCCCAGTGTGATCTTTAAAAAAGGGATATCCGGCAGGTCTGGGTACTCTGAATTGTGGTTCGTGGACATCTTCGATTCATTGAATAAACCGTATTAGAGTATGTAGGAATATGACTGATTTAGCCAAGTATAGAAACATAGGTATTTTCGCTCACGTGGATGCCGGAAAAACAACCACCACGGAACGCATTCTGAAGCTGACCGGTAAGATTCATAAAACCGGTGAAGTGCATGATGGCGAAGCCACTACTGATTTCATGGAGCAGGAGCAGGAACGTGGTATTACTATCCAATCGGCGGCAACCAGCTGTGAGTGGAATGGTCACCGTCTGAATATCATCGACACACCGGGACACGTTGACTTCACGATTGAAGTATACCGTTCACTGAAAGTGCTCGATGGCGGCATCGGTGTATTCTGTGGCTCTGGCGGTGTAGAGCCTCAGTCAGAAACCAACTGGCGTTATGCTAATGATTCTGAAGTGGCCCGTGTTATTTTTGTAAACAAATTAGACCGTATTGGTGCTGACTTCTACAAGGTTGTCGATCAGGTTGAAAATGTACTCGGTGCTAATCCACTGGTCATGGTATTGCCAATCGGTATCGAAGACGAGTTCAAAGGTTGTGTTGACCTGTTAACACGCAAAGCCTGGATATGGGATGACGAAAAAAATCTGTCTGCTTATCGTATTGAAGAAGTGCCTGCCGATATGGTCGATCAGGTTGAAGAGTACCGCGAGCAACTGATCGAAAAAGCATTAGAGCAAGACGACGATTTGATGGAAAAATATCTGGAAGGTGAAGAGCCTTCTATTGAAGATATTAATAAATGTATTCGTAAAGGTACTATCGCACTCGACTTTTTCCCCACTTACTGTGGTTCTGCCTTTAAGGATAAAGGTGTGCAAATGGTTCTGGACGCAGCTGTTGCTTACCTGCCTGATCCAACTGAAGTTAAACCACAGCCTGAAGTGGATCTGGAAGGTGAAGAGACTGGCGAATTTGCTATTGTTGATGCTGACAAGCCAATACGCGCATTGGCATTTAAAATTATGGATGACCGTTTCGGCGCATTGACCTTTATTCGTATCTACTCTGGTAAATTGAACAAAGGCGATACACTGCTTAATACTTTTACCGGTAAAACTGAGCGTATTGGCCGTATGGTTGAAATGCATGCTGATGAGCGTATCGAACTTGATCACGCACAAGCCGGTGACATTATCGCTATTGTTGGTATGAAGAATGTGCAGACTGGTCATACTTTATGTGATCCTAAGCATCCTGCAACACTTGAGCCTATGGTCTTCCCTGATCCCGTCATCTCAATATCTATTTCACCAGACGATAAAGGCGCTTCTGAAAAACTCGGTATTGCACTGGGCAAGATGATTAAAGAAGATCCATCATTCCGCGTTGAAACTGATGAAGACAGTGGCGAAACCATTCTTAAAGGTATGGGTGAGTTACATCTGGATATTAAAGTTGATATTCTGAAACGTACTCACGGTATTTCTGCAACTGTCGGCAAACCTCAGGTGGCTTATCGTGAAACTATCACTCAGGTGGTTGAAGATAGTTACACGCATAAGAAACAATCAGGTGGTTCAGGTCAGTTCGGTAAAATCGACTACACCGTATCTCCAGGTGAACCAGGCAGTGGTTTTGAATTTGAATCTACTGTAACCGGTGGTAATGTGCCTCGTGAATTCTGGCCTGCAGTAGAAAAAGGCTTTGAAAAGATGAAGGACAAAGGCGTACTCGCTGGTTACCCTTGTCTGGATTTTAAAGTGACTTTAACTGATGGTTCATTCCATGCGGTGGATTCATCCGCTGTAGCATTTGAATTGGCAGCCATGGCGGCTTACCGTCAGTCTATGCCTAAGGCTGGCCCACAGTTGATGGAGCCGATCATGAAGGTTGATGTGTTCACACCAGACGATCACGTTGGTGATGTTATTGGCGACCTTAACCGTCGTCGTGGCATGATCAAATCACAGGAGCCAGGTGTAACTGGCGTTCGCATTAAAGCAGAATGTCCGCTGAGCGAAATGTTTGGTTACATTGGCACATTGCGTACCATGACATCAGGTCGTGGTCAGTTCTCGATGGAATTCCTGCACTACATGCCATGTCCTAAGAACGTAGCAGAAGCAGTGATCACGGAAAACAAAGAACGTGAGGCGGCGAAAAAGAAATAATTTCTTTTTTGATGTTGAAATTAAAAAGGGTCGGTTTTTACCGGCCCTTTTTTATGGCTAAATATATAGCTAGTATTAAAGTGTGATGACAAACGCAGATATAAAAAAACACCAGCAGGCTTTACGCGCCTGTCGCAAATGCCCTGATATGATTCCGCCAGTGATCACTGGCGTGCCGGTAAAATCAAAAATAATTCTAATTGGCCAGGCGCCGGGTGATCGCGAAGGTGAGCTAGGGAGGCCTTTCGGCTGGACAGCAGGAAAAACTCTATTTAAATGGTTTTCATCGATTGGCCTGGAAGAAGAGCAATTCCGTCAGCAGATTTATATTGCAGCCGTGTGTCGTTGTTTTCCCGGGAAAAAACCGAAAGGCGGCGACCGTGTGCCGAGCAAGCAAGAAATTGAACAATGCAAATCCTGGTTAGAAGCAGAGTTCGATTTAATGAAGCCTGTGTTAGTACTGCCGATAGGGAAATTAGCTATATCGCAATTTATTGAGGTAGATAAGTTGATCAATGTGATTGGTCAATCATTTAAAAAAGAAATTGGCGGGCGAACTATAGATGTTATTCCACTGCCTCATCCATCTGGTGCGTCAACATGGCACCAAGGGCCTCCAGGAAAAGATTTGCTTGAACAGGCTTTAAAACTTATTGAGAAACATGATGAATGGCGTGCATTATTATGAGTCTTTACTCAGGATAAGTAATACCGATGCCGCCTAAGCCACAATAACCATTAGGATTTTTTGCCAGGTATTGCTGGTGATAATCTTCGGCATAATAAAATTCGGTAGCGCTCAATATTTCAGTGGTAATTTTGGGCTGCTTAGCGAATAACAAAGCCTGTTGATAAAAATCGCGACTGGCTTCAGCCTGCTTTTGTTGTTCGTCGGAATAAGTGTAAATGCCTGAACGATATTGCGTACCGCAGTCATTTCCCTGCTGCATTCCCTGTGTTGGATTATGTGATTGCCAGAATACTTTTAAAAGCGTTTGATAGCTGATGACTGCCGGGTCAAAAACAATAAACACAACTTCATTATGCGCGGTCATACCAGAGCACACTTCCTGATAAGTCGGGTTGGGCGTGTAACCGGCGGCATAACCTACGGCTGTAGTATAAACTCCATCAAGTTGCCAGAAAACTTTTTCAGCCCCCCAGAAACAACCTAGGCCAAACTGGGCAAATTGCAAATGATCAGGGAAAGGCGGCTGTAAAGGCATGTTATTAACAGCATGCTGAGCTGGCACCAGCATTTTGTGCTCGCGTCCGACTAGTGCATCCTCCCTGCTGGGTAAGCTGACGTTACTGTGCAGAAGAATAGACATGGCTTTATTTCTCAATGCTATTGTTAGTAATGAGTTCGCGCAGAGACATATGATGTGTCGTCTGTTTGATTGACTCATCAATATGATCACACAATTCATCAATAATATTTTCTGAATTGATGGTGCCAATATTAGAATAGCTGGATTCATTCTGTCGTCTTATCGATTCGATGATTCGGACAATAGAAATGTTTTCCAGTGATTGGCTAGGGAGATACGACGTATCCCGTTCCTGATGACGATAAATTAATTTATCAAATTCCAGTGCATGCAATATTTCAGCAAGCACATCATTAGAAATGTTTAAAGTGTCTGAAAGCTCACTTGATGTCCAGGCCGTAGTGTTGTCATGAAAGCTTTTTGCAATATGATACATAACCAGTAGTGCAATTTTTTCCTTCATACGACTGCTTAGGTGTGAAAGATTTTGTCCTGCCGGGATTTTGTCAGGATGCTGGTGGTAATAGGATATGGAAGCGCCTATTAATAAAATTAGCCAGCTTAAATAAAGCCAGATCATAAATAGAACCAGAATAGCAAAGCTTGAATAAACAGCAGTATAGTTGCCAGAACTAACAACAAAGGATGCAAATAACCAGCCTGTGGTTTCCCATAAGATACCCGCAATAAATGCGCCAGTTAGAGCAGATCGAAATTTAACCCTGGTATTAGGTACCAGTAAATAAACAACAGTGAAAGCTGCAATCACTAAAGCATAGGGCAGAAGGCTACCGGTGCCCGTAATAATCGTGCCAAGGTGTTCAGTGTGTGAGAGTTTATTGATGATAGTGGAGCTGGTGATTGCGGCGGTAATGGCTATCGCAGAAAATACCAAAATTGGGCCAATCATGATAACGCTTAGGTAATCACTAATTCGCTGGCCAAAACCACGGTATTCAGTGATATGCCAGGTGTAATTAAAAGCACGTTCTATTTTATGTATGAGCGTTATCACGGTATAAAATAAAAGCGCAATCCCCATGATACCTAAAAGTCCGACGTCGATATTATCAACAAAAGTAATAATCTGATTGGTGATGCGTGCGCCTTGTTCGCCCAGCGGCAAAAGTAAATGCAAAAGCAGTGGTTCTATCTGGTTGTGCAAACCAAAAACTTTTAAAATAGAAAAACCGACGGCCATGGTCGGTATCATGGAAAGCAGGGTAGTGTAAACCAGACTCATAGCGCGCAAAGTTGGCAGGCCATCAGAGAGGTCGTATATAACCGCCTGTAATATACGCAGATATATAACAACAGTACGCTTCCATATTGGCAGGTGCTCTAATTTAACCTCCCATAAAACCTGGTGAACTTTATTTTTCAAATAAGCTAAAGGCATGACTTAGTTAGTTTTTCGCTGTTTTAATTGCCAGGATTGAAAGTTTTTATCAGTTAAATAGCCACCCTGATTTATATAAGTAAGCACGCCGAGTAATCTGTAAAATTTCACAACGGAATCAATGCGTATAATTTCTTTACCACTACTGTCAAAAAATATGAGTGTTGGCGCGTGAAATAAACCAAGTTGTTTGGCCCAGTCTTTAGCTGTCGTTGAGTAACCGTCAGGTGTGATGACAGGTGTATCTGACCACATATTCAGTTGCACACTATTCATCTTTTCGAGTTGAGCAAGTATGTCAGGCTGGTTGAGTGGGGAGCTGTGCAGCAAGTCGCAGGCGTGGCAATTGCCCTGTTCAAAAGAGACCATTAAAGGCTGTTTATTCTTGTTGATGAGAGCTTTCAGGTCGTAAGGCGGATTTATGAAAAACTCTCTTTCATTAAGACCTTTTTCAAGAAAAAATAAACCTATTTCTGCACGTGCAAGATAATCTCGAAAACGTTCTTTTAGATAAAAACCTTCAGTGACATATTTTAGAGCAGCGCGAAACTTATAAGGTGGGTAATAGCCGCGAAGCCTGAAAACAGGTTTGCCTTTTCGGTCATAAAATATCAAAGAAGGAGTGAAGTTGGTATCGTAGTGAAGAGAAAGATCTCGCTCGGTGTATTCTTTCCCATCAGTATCGACAATATCCATATTGCTCCAGATATTGATATTTATCAGGTCATAATTTTTTTGAGTGTAATGTTCGATATCCTTATTACCGAGGCTATTTTTGATGAACTGCTCACAGTAACTGCAGCGAGCCTGGCCAAAATAAACTATCAGGCCATTCTTTCCAGAATCGAGAGCATGATTAAGGTCTTCACCCAAATCGCCCGATGATTTTTTAAACCATTCAGGGTATTTTAGATTGTCGGCAAGTGGGGCGTCATCAAAATCGAGATGGTCGATATCGATCTCGGCGAATGTTGAGTCTGACAGAATGCAGAGTGTAATGGCGAATAAAATAATTTTCATATAAAGAGCATATTAGAAGGCTTCATGAATAAATGCTGTTTAGTAAATACCCGTTTTGTGCAAGCATTATAAATGCCTTGAGTGTAATGCATTTAATGCAGTGGGCTGTAATTATTACAGCCACTCCAGAAGATAATAGATAGCCTGTCCTTCTGAAGATTTTGAGGGACCACTGACTCTGGCTGCATAGCGTTTATTATCAGGATCAGCGGCATCAACAGCCGCAGCGGCGGTAGCCATAATTTCTACGCAGCCTGCAGCAAATCGGTTACGACTGCGACGTGGAACATAGACAACGGCGAATTCCATGTTGGAAACATTGGTTTCAGGATCTGGTGGAATAATGCCGCGCATAAGTTTAGTGCTGGTTCATTTTATCAACGACAGCCATGCCCATTGCGGATACCACAAAGGTCAAATGAATAAGTACGTACCACATGAGTTTTTCATTATCGATATGATCTGCATTCATAAAGGCCTTGAGCAAATGAATGGATGAAATAGCGACAATGGAAGCCGCAACTTTCTGCTTGAGTGAGCCAGAGTCCATCTTGCCCAGCCAGGCAAGTTTTTCACTGCCTTCTTTAATATCAATGGTAGAGACAAAGTTTTCATAGCCGCTGAGCATCACCATCACCAATAGGCCACCGACCAGCGCAATATCTATCAGGCTGAGAATCAGCAGTACGACCTCAGTTTCTTTCATGCTAAAAAGTATCGGAAGCGTATGGAATATTTCCTGAAAAAATTTGATACCAAGAATGATAAGACCAAGGCTCAGGCCCATGTAAATAGGTGCCAGTATCCAGCGACTGGCATATAGAATAGTTTCTGCGGTGCGTTCGATCATGATAATAAGACTTGAATGTCAGTTGTTGGTTAATGATTAATATATGCTACGCCAGCATAGATCTTGTTTGGTGACCTATATCAAGCAGTTATTTTGCTCCTTATTGTACCGTAGAATGCGTGTGGCATGCGTATATTGGCCTATACCTGCCTGGCTCTCCTGTGATGATTTGAGGTTGAAAGAGCCCATTTTATTGTGAGAGATTCAGGATATTAGCGCCGCGAAGACCCAAACTACCGATTTTTTGCCAATTCTGATAAAATTTGCCCCCCTAAACAATACTTGGATACCAATAATGCAAATCGAAAACAATAAAGTTGCGATTCTTCACTACACGCTGAAAGACAATGAAGGCAACGTTCTAGATCAGTCTGATGATGGTAGTTTTATTTATTTGCATGGCGCCATGAATATCATACCTGGTCTTGAAGATGCTTTAACAGGTAAAAAGGTCGGTGATGATTTCAACGTAAAAGTTTCACCTGAAGAGGCTTATGGCGTGCGTTCAGAAGATCATATGCAGGAAGTACCAAAAGAAATGTTCGAGTCTGATGCTGAGATTAATGTTGGTATGCAGTTTCATGCACAAGGCCCAAATGGCGATGATCTGATGGTGACAATCGCAGAAATTAAAGATGACGTAATTGTTGTTGATGGCAATCACCCACTGGCGGGTGTGGAACTAAATTTCGATGTGAAAGTGGTTGAAGTCAGAGATGCGACTGACGAGGAGCTCGAGCATGGTCATGTTCACAGCGCGGGTGGTTGTGGTCACTAATCCGTTCTCTGGGAGTATTCATGTTAGATGATATTGAGCTAGATGCTCTGTATTATGTTGATGACTCGGGCATCCATGGCAAAGGCCTGTATGCTCGGGTCGCAATAAAAAAAGGCGAATACATGGGTACATACGATGGCCCGGAGGGCGTCGAACATGGCAGCCATGTTTTATGGGTTGAAGAGGAAGATGGCGAATGGATAGGCCGCAATGGTCAGAATATTTTGCGTTATCTCAATCATCATAAAAAACCTCACGCCGAGTTTGATGGTTTTGATTTATACGCGCTCAAAAATATCAGGGAAGGAGAAGAGCTCACTATTGATTATGGTGAGGAGCCAGATCCGGAGGATTGCGATTAGATTTTGACCGATGCATTCTGCCAGGTCATCACATACTCACAAGGTCATACTGAGTCTTGCCAAAGGTAGGCTTTGCATGCAAAGTGGCTGAACAGTGGGTAAAACTAACAAACAAAAAACAGAAATGAATGATGAGATCCATCTTGAGTTCAAGGTGGGGCCGTTACATTTTTGTGCGTCAGTACTTGAGGTCGAGGCCATTATCTCACCACCCAGGATGATTCATGTACCACTGAGTGAGCATGTAGTGGTCGGTTGTTTTGATCATCAGGGAAGAACAGTTACGGTGCTCAGTATGCACAATAAGTTTGGTTTACCATTTACGCTCAAAGAAAAAGAAACGCATATTATTCTGGCCACTGTGGACAAAGAGCTCAAGGGTTTCTGGGTGGATCAGGCTATCGATATTATTCAGCTTAATACTTTTGATAATCATGAAGAGTACTATACGAATAAGCGAAAGGCATATTCAAATTTTCTGACTCGTGGTGAAGAAATAATTCTGCAAACAAGTTTTCAGCGACTGCATAGATGTGACAGTTCAAACCTGAGTTGGCTGGCAAGTGCTGATGGAAATAAGAGTATATCCGTTGTTAAAGATGAAGATACTGACACAGTCGATGTTATACCCACGCCTGAACATGAAAAAAATACAACGCTAGTAACAGGCGGCACACAAACATCAGAACCAACCAATGTTGACTATTATGTCAGCGAAGATCGACGTACAGCTAATGGCCAGAATAGTCAGTGCAAAGCCAGTACAAACAGAGCGAAATTATTCGATAACACAAAAAAGAATAGTGCAGTCTTAAGTAGTGGTCATCACGCCAGTGTCATAACACATGACCATAACGAATCTGGAGCATTGCATGCCCGCACCTACAGCAGCATAACTTCAAGCGAAAGCAAAGTGGTCAATAAGAATGTCGAGGTCTACATTCTGGTCGCAGCCTTATTGTTGCTGGTTGTACTTGGTTTGGGTAGCGTATATCTGATCGATATGGGTACTGGTTCAGCAAAAAAATATTCCAGTAAAGCCGGAAATTCACAAGATTTATATACAGCTGTAAAGCCGATTACAGTGGTAGAGAATAAAGAAATCACAAAAAAGATGATGGAAACAGAGTTTGTAGAAATAGCGCCATCAGAAAATCAGTCATTGAATGCAGTCGCACAGAAGGATGAGACAATGCCTGAACAATCGGCAACTGCACGTGTTTTTGAATTACATGTTGATGAAAAATCTGATTCAAACCTGTATGCAATTACTGGCTTTGAACCCGTGTTGCATCAGCAAGAGAGTGAGCAAGCACCAAGTACACAGACGTTTACCCATGTCGTAGTGAAGGGGGATACCTTGTGGCATATCACGCGACGTTATTTAGATAATCCGCATCGATATCCTGAGCTAGCGGCTGCCAGCCATATTAATAATCCTCACCGTATTTATCCAGGTGATGTAATAAGGATTATTGTTAATCGAGCCAGGTAGTAGCTGTATATCCGTATTAAAAATCAATCGGCAAATAAAAGAACACAAATCTGCCGTCTTCAATATCCACTTTCAAAGTTGCACCGTGGTAAACGCCATAATCGACATAACCGGGTAGCGGGCTATTGGCATGGCATTCACTGGCATGTTGCGGCGATTCGAAATCACGATCCTTGTCGTACCATGAAAGCAGCATGTGATTTTCGAGTTTGTGGTCGGCGACTCGGTTAGCGATTTGCATGGCAACCTGATAATCGGCAGGTGATGGTTCAGGGCTGAGCTCGACGGTTTCTACGTTGGAGAAGTCGGGGCCATCCATGTTGCAGAACGAACCGGATTCGGCTTTGTCTGTTGTTATTAAGGATTCTGCAAAGTGAGCCACTGGTTTTATATTCTGTTCAAAATGAACGACTGATTTTATCTTCAGATCGGAGGGTAAATTCGTAGAGACAGGGCAATGTCCCATACGATCGATGATGTATGCAATGTCATCATCGACTGGCTGGCCAGATTTAAGTATGACGTTGAATGCAACATCAACACTTTGGATATTCCAGAATTCACCAGCGATGAGTTTAAGTTCGCCAGTGGCAGATTGGAGTATCAGGTTTCGTTCAGCGCTGTTGGTGCGCATGTAAAGGTGCTGGCAGGAGAACAGGCCATAGACCAGCAATAAAAAACCCGGTGACTTTACGCTCAGGTGCAGCGTTTTCCATTCATTTTCCAGCAATATTTCTACCAGAAGATCCGTAACATCATTCTTTTCGGATTCATAATTACAGTTTAGGCGAAGGTGGAAGTGTCTATCTGTCATGGTTGGCCCTCTATGCTCTGGACATGAACTCGCGAGTATCGGTGTTTACTTTGATGCTTTCGCCAACGGCGAGGTATTCAGGTACTTGTACGACCAGGCCGGTTGTTAGTGTGGCTGGTTTTGTACGAGCCGATGAAGATGCCGCTTTCATGGTGGGTGAGCATTCGGTGATTTCCAGTACAACGTTGGAGGGTAATTCGATGCCGAGTACCTGGCCTTCCGCGACCAATGCAGAAATGCCTTCTAGTCCGTCTGACAGGAAGGGCAGTTCTTCTTCAAGGCTGTCATCGGAAAGCGTGTATTGATCATAGTTTTCGGTATCCATAAAGGTGCAGCCATCAGCATCGCGATATAGCAGCTGGATATCGTGACGTGTCATTTCAAGATCTTCGACCTTTTCATCGCCTTTGAAGTTGTGTTCGAATTTTTGATGCGTGCTTATTTCCTTGCCGGTGACTTTATAGAGGGTGCTACCACCACGAGAGTGGGGGTTTTGAACAAAGACTTTTTTGACGATGATAATTTTATCGTCGATTTTAAAAACAGTGCTTTTTTTTAGTTCGTTTGCTTTCATGGTTGCCACATTTAACTGGAATGAATAATGGGATTGCTTAATTGGCCATTATCGCATTTTTTAAGTTGGCTTGTTGAGTGGTGTCTATCTAGAATTCTTCGACGGTATAACGTTGAATTTTAATACTGTCGCTCCAGTAATTTTCAGGCAGGCCAGATTTCATTTTCAGGTGATTGAGAAAGTCTCGTGGTTTGGCTAGCGATTGCCATACCGAAGGTAAAAAAGTTCCGCGTCGGTTGCCCTCTTTCATAATCAGGCCATCAATGTTTGGCCGGAGTTGAGAGACTAAATCCTGCTCAGAATTAAAAGACATTTTTTCAGGTGTGCCAAGGATGGAAATATGAATATCCAGTTGTTCGAGTTCATCCTCTCTTAGCGGTGGAAAGCGCGGATCAGAAAAAGCCGCGGCGAAAGCGTTGTGGGCAATATCTTCAGCCAGCGGGCGAACTGGTTCGAGCATGCCTATGCAGCCGCGAAGCTCGCCATTTTTTTGCAGTGTCACGAATGTAGCGCGTTTTGTATTTAGCGCAGCATCCATTGTTGACAGGTCAACACTTAAAGCATGCCCGCCGGTCAAACCCGATTTGATGGATTCGATAGCGATATCGCGAAGCTGTTTTCGTTGTTCTTCGTTATGCATAAGTGTTCACGGTTGCTCAAATGCCCACGCACCATATCCGACCACTTTATTTTTGTCACCGGCTGTGTCACCGGAGTTGCGTAAATCGAGCGTGCTTACTTTTAGATTGTGTTTGCGTGCGGACAGTAATAAGCCGAGAACCGGGTTACGACCACAGGCCTGTCCATAATGTATTTGATGGCCATCGAGGTTTTCAATAGCAGAGCAGGTAGCGGCATCCATGGTTCGTGCAGTATTGTAGTCGTGGTAGTGGCTTAAATCGGAAGAGATAACAATTAATGTTTCATCGCCACCCCAGACAGTCTCCAACACCTCGTGCACATCGACATCACTGGCGTCTCCAACCACCAGTGGCAGTAAGGTAAATTCATCCAGTACTTGCTGCAAGAAGGGTAACTGAACCTCCAGGCTGTGTTCCTGTGCGTGAGTGAGATCAAACTCATGTACCTGTGGTAGTTGTAGCAATTGTTTGCTGAGTTCGCGGTCAATGGGGATTGAACCTAGTGGAGTTTGAAAATAATCTGCACTGCTGGTAGCCAGCCCGGATAAGGCCACGCGGTGACAGGGGCCCAATAAAACAACGCGATGAATTTTATCTCTGGCGGGAATGAGTTGTGCGAAGGCGCTGGCGGCAATCGGACCGGAATAAATATAACCGGCGTGCGGCACGATGATAGCCTTGGGTGATGGCGCAGTGATACTCACTTCGGCGAGCATGGATTTAACTTCCGCCTGAAGTTGTGAGGGGTTACCTGTATAAAACATATCAGCGACTGCTGCTGGTCGGGTGCCGGACATAATACGCTCCTCTGATCTTATTATTATGCGACCAATGGGCTTTAAAAGTATAGGTTTTATCCTTATATTGGTCATACAGATATGGTGAAAGGGACTCGGTGATGGCGGCAATTAAAGAGAAAATTTTGATGACGGATAAGGGTGTAGTACCGACCAGATACTGGCACAAGCTGGATGATGGTCGTGTACAGTGTGATTTATGCCCACGTGAATGCAAGCTGCACGAGGGGCAGCGGGGCTTGTGTTTTGTTCGTGCTAGCGTTGATGATCAAGTTGTACTGACCACCTACGGTCGTTCCAGTGGTTATTGCATTGATCCCATCGAGAAAAAACCGCTTAATCACTTTTTACCGGGAACGCCGGTATTGTCGTTTGGTACGGCAGGCTGCAATCTGGCCTGCAAGTTTTGCCAAAACTGGGATATCAGTAAGTCGCGCGAACTGGATACGCTGATGGATCACGCTGAACCTGAAACCATTGCCAGGGCAGCTGAAGAACTGGGTTGTCGCAGTGTGGCTTTTACCTATAATGACCCGGTCATTTTTCATGAGTATGCGATTGACGTCGCCAAAGCCTGTAAAAAACGGGGTATTAAGACGGTGGCGGTGACGGCGGGTTATATCTGTGATGAGCCGCGCGTGGAGTTTTTCGAGCACATGGATGCTGCTAATATCGATTTGAAGGGTTTTACCGAAGATTTTTACTGGAAGATGACCGGCTCGCATCTGCAGCCGGTACTGGAAACGCTGGAATATATTCATCATGAAACCGATGTCTGGATGGAGCTGACCACGCTTTTAATCCCCGGTTACAACGATAGTGAAAAAGAGATTAATGAAATGACTCAGTGGGTGGCTGAGAAGCTGGGGCCGGATGTGCCTATGCACTTCACTGCATTTCATCCCGATTACAAGATGATGGATGTGCCGCCGACGCCACTGGCGACATTGCGGAGGGCGCGTGAGATCGCGCTGAAAAATGGCATTCACTACGCCTATACTGGTAATGTGCATGATGTCGGGGGTGATAGCACCTACTGTCATTCCTGCGGGACGTGTTTGATTGAGCGGGACTGGTATGTTCTTGGAGAATGGAATTTGGATGATAAAGGTGGCTGCAAGAAATGCGGTAACCAGTGCGCCGGAGTTTTTGAATCAGGTCACGGTGACTGGGGTGCAAAACGCCAGCCAGTGCATTTGGCCGATTATGAGAAGTAATGACTGATAAAATATACGGTAATTTGTTATTATCCGCCGTTCGTTAGTAAAATTGGACATTATGTCCTTGCGGGTAAGTCAAAATGATTTAAACCCGTCTATATAACAAGAGTCCAATATATATTGTTACAAATGTAAAAAAAGTAAGGCAACCGGTTACGCGCAAATATGTATGAATCATTTTACGGCTTGAAAGAAAAGCCGTTTTCAATGTTACCCGATCCCGGGTTTCTTTATCTCAGTAAGAAGCACCAGAAGGCGCTAACCCTGTTCGAGTATGGTTTGATGAATCATGCCGGTTTTTGTGTGATCAGTGGTGAGATAGGTTCCGGTAAAACCACCATAATGCGTAAATTGCTAGAAAATATGAGTCGCAAAATTAGGGTTGGTATGATCACCAATACTCATAAGGGATTCGGCAATTTACTGGATTGGGTGTTATCTGCTTACAGCATACATGAAAAAGGGTTGACCGAAGTTGAAAAACATCAGCGTTTTGTTGACTTTTTAATCGAGCAATATGCAGCCAAAAAGACAACACTCCTTATTGTTGACGAAGCACAAAATATGGCAGCCGATAAGCTGGAAGAGCTGCGCATGTTGTCGAATATTAACTCAGATAAAAATCAGGTTTTGCAGATTATTCTAGCGGGCCAGCCTGAGCTCAAAGAAACGCTCTCTCTTCCTGAATTAAAGCAGTTCGTCCAGCGTATTGCAGTGGATTATCATCTGGATTCGTTGGATCAGGAAGATACTCGTGGTTATATCGCGCATCGTTTGTCGGTGGCGGGCGCAGACAGGATGCTCTTTACAGAAGAGGCCTGCGACCTGATATATAAATACAGTGGTGGCTCGCCACGCTTAATCAACTTGTTGTGCGATACGGTGATGGTTTATGGCTTTGCCGATCAACTGGAAGTGATTGATGATGTGGTAGTTATTGATATGATTTTGGAGCGGATGCAAAGTAGTATGGTTCCTCTGGCATGCACTGATCTACCGGAAAGAAAAGTTAGAAAGCAGGTGGCTGATAAAAGCATGGCCAGGGAAAGCGCTTCTGAGCAATCAGCAACTTCGGGTATAACAAAACAAAGCAGTGTCGATGCTGCGGGAGCTGAGAGCGATTTCGGTGAAAAAGTTTTACAGGCAGCCGCTTCTGAAAAAATTGAGGCGTCGGAAGTAGGCACTGAAGTAGTGTCTGAGGAAGAAATTCAGAGTTGCGATACTTTGGGGCCGGTAGAAGATAAAGCTCATACAGCCCCTGAAAAAATAGAATCAGTTATAGATTCATCCGATGTGACAAAACCGGCGGAATCAAAACGCCAGCGTCTGCTAATACCAATATTGATGTCTATGCTTGTTCTTGTAATAGCAACTTTGTTTTTTGCATTGAGTCTAGACGATGATGGAGCGAGTACGGGTGCGGCTACAAGTGATATCAATAAATATAGCACCCCACCTGAGCCGATAAACAGAACGACAGAAATTCTGCAACAGGATGTTGTTGATGTGGTCCCTGATGCTATACAAAAGCAACTGGATGAAGCGCAAAAACTTCAACAAGAAATGGTTCTGCGTCAGAAGGAAGATAGTGATAGATTGAAAAATCTGGAAGAGCAGGCGGTATTGTTGAAAAAAGAACGTGATAAGGCTTTAGTCAAAGCAAAAGCTGAAAAAGAAAAACGTGAATCTGAGGCCAGGGCGGCACGGATTTCTGCGGAGCGTGAAAAAGCGGCAGAAAAAATAGCGCAACAAGCGGTTGCTGAAGCCATGGCGGCAGATCAGAAAGCAAAAGCACTTGAAGAATTAAGGGCTAGAGAGCAGCAGGATATTGCTGATGCATTGGAAGCCGAGCAGAAAAAGCTGGAAGCTGAGAAAATGAAAGCAGAAGCAGAAAAAATGAAGGCGGAAGCGGAGAAGGCTCCGACTGATGTTCGTTGTGAAGGCGCTACGGCGCGTTTTTTATCAACCTGCCGTTAAATGAATAAAGTTGCTTTAGTCTTTGTCCCTGCAGCGGGCAAACGTATCGCCATTATCGATGGCGGCGTTTTGCACCGTTTCTTCGTCAGGAAATAGTTCCTTGAGATCGGCCATGCCAAGGGTCTCGCCTTTTTCATCATAGCGTTGCCATATTTTATCCCAGCGCTCGTCATTAAAATAAAAACCGGTAGGCAGCAGACACACTGTATTTTGATTGAAATCAGAGATGACTTTTGGTTCTGTGAGTTTGCCTGCTGCCATGATTTGCCTTTAAATTATGCTGATATATTGTGACAATATGCTAATGCCGAAACCAGAAGTGACATTATTAGCCATTACCGAACTGGGTGGTTATCCTGATTTTACCAGCTTATATGAACAACTGGGCTATGAAGTGGTGAAAACGGATAGCGTGCGCAAGGCGGTTAAGTTGATTCGTCAGCAGCGGCCTGCCCTGATCGTTTCAGAGTTCAATTTCCAGTCAGATTTTCGTGATCGTACCAGTAGTCTGGAAACGATACTTTCATCAGCTCAGGGTGTCGTCGATGCAAAAATGATTGTGTTTTATGAGCAGGAGTATCAGCAGCAATATGATCGATTTTTAGAAAGATTTGAGGTATTTGCTTCTTTATCTTTTCCTCTGGATGAAAAAGATCTTCAGTGTGCCTTGCAACGGGCACTGGTAGAATAGTGCCATATTTACTGATTTTATTAAATCGAACTTCATTTAACCTGCCGTTTTTTACTTGTATTTCTTCGTCAATTTCAGGTAAAAAGCGGCTCTAGATTATGTAACAGGCGGTTAGCCATGATTAACAACAAGACAATAAACGAAATAATTGAAAGTACTGATCCAAAAGAGTCGATGGAGTATCTAAATAATTACCTGGCAGAAAAGCAGAAGGCATTGGCTGAATTACCTGATGATGCTAGTGAGCTTGATCGAGCTTATTTGAAGCTGGATATTGCTGAAGCTTTGGTTGGTGTTGGTCGGGCGGAAGAATGTTGGGAAGTGGCTCGTCAGGCCTTTGATGTGTTCCTTGAAAATGAGCAATGGGAAGCTGCGGTTCAATGTTGTGATGTACTCTATCAAAGTGGTCAGCCTGCATCTTTGAGTGCATTGGGGCAAGGTGTCTGGTTGGCGGTGACTTATCCCATTGATCCGCAGCTATCGGTCAATATGCTGGGTTATGTCGTTGATGAAACACCGGGAAAAGCTGACGGCGCAGCCATTGCAGCAATCACCGCGCACTACATTGCTGACATGCGAACAGAGGGCGATACAAACAAGAGTATGACTTTTGTGACTAATCAATTACTGGCCAATGTCGCGCGTGAGCATTCGGGTATTAAAGATCAGGAAGGCATGAACGCCTGGATGGAAAAGCTGCAGCTGCTTGATCCAGCCATTTTCCTGCCGCGTTTATCGCTGGTATTAGGTGCCATTGTGCCGCAGGATCAATGGTGGTTTGATCGTGATGCTTTACGCGAGAGAATCGCTGATTAGACCAGGTTGTTTACAGCTGGAAGAGTAAAGAAGAATTTTATTCTAGAGAAAGCTCGCTGATGTCGGGAATCGGCGCTTTCTCTTTTTCTTTAGGGTTTTCAATAATATCAACACCTGCTTCGGCCATGGAGATATCACTGATATCGCCAATCGCCTGAGGTGTGACTTCAACGGGGTGTTCGAGAACGTTAGCGCCGACTTCAGCCATGGAGATAGCGCTAATGTCACCAATCGGCTGAGGCGTGACTTCAACGGGGTGTTCGAGAACATTAGCACCAACCTCGGCCATGGAGATGGCGCTAATATCATCAATTTTCTGGGGTGTAACTTCAACGGGATTTTCGATCACCAGTGCGCCGACTTCAGCCATGGTGATATCACCGGTGTCTACATCAGAAACTTGTTGAGCGATTTTTTCGGCTATAGATTGGCCGGTGGATGGCGCAGACGCCGCCTGAGATGGCGCTTCAGCAGCAGGTGCAGCATCCGCCATATTCTCTATCTTGATAACCAGGCCGGCATTTTCTAATGCGACGCGGTATTTTTCAGCCATTAGCTCATCGACTTTAGACTTGATCACCTTACGGCCACCAGCAAAAAATGGGGCGAGTTTTGCCGGTTCTGTTTTGAACAGCTTAGCCATGTTTTGCATGGCAGTATCTTTGTCCTTACCCGGCTGAATCATACCGAAGAAGACAATGTTGAAGAGTGGTTCACTCATGCCGAATTCCTGCTTATTTACCTTATTATTTGCTACCTTATTGGATCAGTGTAGTCGAAAGTCGATGATTTCAGAAGTATACGGTTGTTATTTTTTCTCGGGTCGGGTGAAGGGCACTACGTGCGATGATTTAGGCTCATCGGTATAGCGTGGACGAGCTGTATTAGTTTGGCCCTTTTCTTCGGTTAATTCTTTTTCTCGTGCTGCGATCAGGCTAAAGCAGTGTTTGATGTCTTCTATTGTTTGTTCCGTTAAGGGGTGACGCATACCGGGTGGTGGTGTTGTCTCACGAACCACGCCTGAAAGAGTCTTGCGCAGTGCAATGAGGATTTTCTGATCTTTTGAGAGTTCGTTGTTGTTCATAATA
Source organism: Gammaproteobacteria bacterium (assembly GCA_029882355.1). Classification (GTDB taxonomy): domain Bacteria; phylum Pseudomonadota; class Gammaproteobacteria; order SZUA-229; family SZUA-229; genus LH-M37. Next base: position 29,646 of record JAOUKV010000014.1, read on the forward strand.
TAATTTTTGGACATGGTGGTCTTGGATGTATAATAGTTTAGCAAATTACTAGGTTATTATGTAAACAGTGCTGGTGTGGCAATAATTGCCAGGCTGTATGCTTGAATGTAGACAATATTAAGTCAGAAGAGATAGAGATATGCCATATTACGTATACAAAATAAGCGAACAGGCGGGTATGAGTCTGGTTAAAAACCTTGAGTTACTGGGCGTTTCTGATTCATTCAAGGACGCAAAGGCTCAGGCCAGGGAAATCCGTGAAAAGCAGGATGGTGCAGAGGGTGTGTCGGTTAAGGTGATGTTTGCCGAAAATCAGCTATTGGCTGAGGAGCAGCTGCTGGAGCACCGTGAAAAACCTATCGTCATGGAACACGAAAAATAATTCTGCTGAAATTCAATGGAAGAGGATGAGTACAAGGCGACTTATCAGGAGATAGCGGAAAATCGCTGTGTTTTTGAGAAGGCGTTAACCAATAATCAGTGCAAATGCCGTTTTTCGAAGCATTTTTGGTTGGCCGACCGTGAAGGCTATTCTTGCCAGTCGCAGGAAATTGCGGCTAATTGCCGCAATCTTCTGACAAAGCTGAGAGAAAAATCAAAGTTCTTGCTAAAGCTTCACGAGGTAGGCGAGCAACTGCCGCATAATATGGAAATTCGGGTGCAGGTTGGCGGCCTCAGGGGCTTGAGGTCGGTTTTGGCTACAGATGAAAAGGATTCATTGATCAGCGATATTCGCGCACTGATTGAGCAGGCCGAAAAGCAGTACGATAATATGGATGCATTACCTTACAGCGAGATAGTACAATCCATCGCCAGTTTTAAGACCCGGAGATACGGTAAAGGTAAGCAAAGCCGTGATACCGATTAAAGATTAAAGTTATCAGAGGTTATTATGTTTAAAACAAAAGTTGTTCGTGCACGTTCCACCAATGAATACGTCAGTATGATCGAACAGGCGCTGGATGATATCTGGGATATCAGGCAGTCGATGGAATTTGATGGTGAAGGTATCGTGGAAATGGGGGCTTTTATTGACGAACTGGAAGTCAGTCTGAAAGAAATATATCAGTCGATGAAAGATGAGACTTATGAATTTGCCACCGGCAATTTCCCGTTCATGAAGTCTCTGGATAACTATCACTCATCCATGATCCCCTTCCGCTATTTGTTAGTGCGTATTAATGAGACGCATATGAAGGGCATAGAGATTAGTGAGAACGATTAATCTTTGATAGATGCCAGCGCTTCTTCTCTGCTAACAGCCGAATAAGGTATATCCCGAATCTTGTCATGCACCTGCATGCGGTATTTCACAAAATCTTCTTTTTGATCAAAGTGTAAAAACGGATTGCCTTCTTTCTGGGCTTGCATGGTTGAGGTCGGATCGCTGGGTGCGTAATTGTGGCCTGGATGCAAAATCGTCTGACTGGGTAAGTCGGTGCGTAGATGTTTCAGACTGTTGAACATCTGTTCAGGATCGCTGCCGGTCATATCGCATCGACCGCAACCAAAAACGAACAGGGTATCGCCCGCGATCAGGTGTTCGCCCATGTGGTAACAGGCTGAGCCCGGAGTATGCCCCGGCGTGTGCAGCACCTTTATTTCAGTTTTGCCTATTTTGATGATGTCACCGCCATGATGCAGCTTCGGTTTTTCTAAATGCGCACCCCAGAATTTCGCCTCGTCTTTGAGTAGGTGAATCTGCGCATCATATTGATTCAAAACATGCTCAATACCGTTAACATGGTCGTGGTGACTATGGGTGAGAAGAATATCGGTAATTTCAATATCCTTAGCTTTGGCTAATTGAATAACTTCTTCAACGTCCCAGGCGGGGTCGACAATGGCGGCTTTGTTGCTTGCTTCGTCGTGCAACAGATAGACGAAATTCTCCATAGGGCCGAGTTCAAGAGCGTGAATGTGGTGTTTGGTATCTGGGTTCATATAATTAAATATCGATTATTAACAAATGCTTATATTTCTTATTTGGTGTGTAGAATATGTACATGAGTTTAAACAAGGTTATAATCAGTCACCAGTGAGAGGGTGTTATTTGTTGTACTAATAGGGATTTTCAAAATGAGCCAAAAAGAATGTAGTGTAAGCCAAAATAATGTGATGTCTACGCTTGCCGTGGAACATGACAAACGAATCTTATCAAGATTACAGTTATTCAGAAATGTTGATCTTGATGATCCTGTCTTTGATAGCTTGTTGAACCAGTGTTCCTATCGTGAATTAGGAAGTGGTGATTCACTATTATCTATTGAAAAAGAAAATCATCATCTGTACGTAGTTATAAGAGGACGTTGTGCAGTGCAGCTGGGACATAATGATGAAACGCCTCTAGCCATTGTTGAGCCGGGTGAGTGTGTTGGTGAAATGTCGATTATTGATAGTCGAGTACCTTCCGCGATGGTTGTTGCTGATGAGTCTACTTTGGTGCTCGAAATTGAACAGGAAGTGCTATGGCGCATGGTGAGTCATTCTCACGAGGTGGCGAGAAACCTGCTGTATATAATGTCAGAGCGAATTCGTTACAGTAATCTGGTGATTGCCGACAGCCTTGAACAACAGCGCAAGTTTCAGCATCATGCCACTATTGATGCACTTACCGGCTTGCATAATCGTGGTTGGATGAATGATGTTTTTACGCGTGAGATCAAGCGTACTGAGCGTGAAGAGCTACCTTTATGCCTGATGATGCTGGATATTGATTTATTTAAATCTTATAACGATACCTATGGCCATCTGGCCGGTGATCGTGCCTTGATGAGCGTGGGTGAAGCGGCAAAAGCACCATTGCGAACCAATGATTTATTTGCGCGTTATGGTGGTGAAGAATTTTCAGTATTGTTGCCGGAAACAAAAATAGAGCAAGCAATGATTGTTGCTGAGCGTCTACGAGACCGTATCAGCAGGACCGACCCCGGTATTCTTGATGGTGTGCAGTTACCTAAAGTGACTGTGTCTATCGGCATTGCTGAATTTAGATCAGGCTATACACTTGAGACTATGGTGGCGGCGGCCGATGTTGCCATGTATCAAGCCAAGAACAGTGGTCGCAATTGTGTGAAAATTGTTACTGACTCGTAATCGTCGAGTTGTTTGATTTGGCCTGTAAAAGCCTGAGAATAGACGCTGCATATTTTTCAGCGTAAGAGTCGTGAATCCAGAGTCTCCACAAAAACAGAAGCAGCCTCTTAATAACCGTCCATTTATTGGTGTTGGTGTTTTGCTATGGAAAGGTGATTGCCTGCTATTGGGTCAGCGCCGGACATTGCATGGTCAACATGATTGGCAATTTCCAGGTGGTCATCTTGAAAGTGGTGAGAGCGTATTAGAATGCGCAGCCAGAGAAGTTCGAGAAGAAACCGGTTTGCAAATAGTTAGTGCTGAGCACGCGGCTTTCAGTAATGAAATGTTTTCAACGGGTGAACGTGATTATGTGACTCTGTATGTTACAGCAGCACATATATCCGGTGAGCCTGAGGTTATGGAGCCGGATAAGTGCCTGAGCTGGCAATGGTTTCCTTACCATAAGCTGCCTGCCCCCTTATTTATGCCGATTATAAATTTACTGAAACAATCGCCAGATTTGAGTGTATTTCAAGTTGTCCCGGATAGGCCATCAAACGAGCGAAAATAAAATCAGCCAATGTTGTTTCGATGTTGTTGCTGGCCAGTAAAAACATACGCGCAGTAAAGGCAGTATCAAATTTGCATTCTGAGGAATGAATAGATGATTTTCTATATTTGATGTGACGAAGTTCGGCTTTGATTAGATTGTGTGTGTAACCGTTATTAATGTGCCAATTAATAGAATATTCCTGTTGTTCTTTTATATAAGCTAACTGAAAGCTAACAGGCCTCTTATTTTTAAACCAGACAAATAAGTCCATATTTGAATCTGTAAACCAGCGTTTGGATTTGGCCAGATTATTTCGGTGAGTTGAAGCAATTTCTTGTAACATGATGATAAAACTCCTCGTTAGTAAAGCTTGTATATTTGTTGATTAATATACGTCTAATTTAAGGCGAGTTCTGTGATCAACTTCTACAATTAAGATAAAGTGAGAGACGGTAAATCGAAATGGCGCAATCTTGTGGGCTAAGCATGCAGGAACTGTGGAACAGTTCACAATTAAGCGGTGGCAGTGCTGCCTGGCTTGAAGCTCTTTATGAGAATTACCTTAGGAATCCTGCGAGTATTGATACCAGGTGGCGTGAGTTTTTTGATCGATTGCCAGAGGTGGAATCGTGCAATGAAAGCGGTGCAATTGAGCATGAGGTTCCACATGATGAAGTTCGTCAATATTTCAAATTATTAGCTAAAGAACACCAGCACTGCTCGACGGCATCCAGTGCCCACCTTGTGGAGCAGGAACAGAAGCAGATTCATGTGTTGCAGTTGATTAATGCTTACCGTTTTCGCGGTCATCAGCAAGCGAATATAAATCCTCTAGAAAAAATACAGGATGAGAATGTCCCCGAACTCAGTCTTGAATATCATGACTTAAGCAATAATGACTTAAATACTGAGTTTGATACCGGCTCATTGTTTGGTCTTGAAAGTGCCACTTTGGATACAATTCATAAGATTCTGGTAAAAAGTTATTGTGGCTCAGTGGGTGCTGAGTATATGCATATGCTCAGCACCGAAGAGAAGCGCTGGATACAGCAACGCATAGAAGTAGGTAGTCATGGTACTGAGTTCAGTTTAAAAGAAAAGAAAAATATCCTTTTACAACTAACCGATGCCGAAGGTTTGGAACGATTTCTGCACACAAAATATGTAGGTCAGAAAAGATTTTCTCTGGAAGGCGGTGAGTCATTAATTCCATTACTCGATGAGCTAGTGATGCATGCAGGTAAGCAGGGCGTTAAGGAAGTGGTCATCGGCATGGCGCATCGTGGGCGGCTCAATGTACTGGTAAACATTATGGGAAAGATGCCTGTTGAGTTGTTCAGTGAATTTGAAGGTACTAAACACATTAAAGAGTTAACCGGTGATGTGAAATACCATCTTGGTTTTTCATCTAATATGAGTACACCCGGTGGACCTGTACATCTTGCGCTGGCATTTAACCCGTCACATCTTGAGATTGTTGCGCCGGTGGTTGAAGGCTCGGTACGTTCAAGACAATTTAGACGCGGTGACGCTGAAGGCGTCGAAGTTATTCCAGTACAGATACATGGCGACGCAGCATTTTCTGGGCAGGGCGTGGTCATGGAAACATTGCAGATGTCGCAGTCGCGAGGTTATTCCACCAAAGGAACTATACACATAATAATCAATAACCAGATTGGTTTTACCACCAGTAATCAGGATGACACGCGTTCAACGCATTATTGCACTGATATTGCAAAGATGGTGGATGCGCCGATTTTTCATGTTAATGGTGATGACCCTGAGGCTGTGATAGAGGTAACGCGCCTGGCCATTGATTATCGAATGAAATTTAAAAAAGATGTGGTTGTCGATATGTTGTGTTATCGCCGTCATGGTCACAATGAAGCAGATGAGCCAAAAGCAACACAACCGATGATGTATAAAAAAATATCTGCATTACCAACTACGCGTGCTTTGTATGCGCAGCAACTGATTGATGAAGGTAGTCTCGTCAATGAGCAGGCAGAGCAGATGATTGTTGATGTGCGTAAAGCGCTTGAAGCGGGTGATTGTGTTGTGCCGCATAAGTTACCGGATGATGAAGCCGATACATCTGAGTTGATGGATTGGCAACCTTATACAAGCAGCTCAACACTGGAGGATGTCGAAACGGGTGTGAGTATCGAGGTGATGCGAAAGCTGAGTGATATCATGCAGCAATTGCCCGATGGCTTTAGTCTTAATCCACGTGTTGCAAAGATAGTTGAGGATAGACATAAGATGTCCGCAGGTGCACTACCTATTGACTGGGGATACGCTGAAATAATGGCTTATGCGACACTGGTGCACGATGGATTTTCAGTGCGTCTATCGGGGCAGGATAGTGGTCGCGGTACATTTTTTCATCGCCACGCTGTTTTACATAATCAAAATGAACGTCTTGCCTTTGTACCGATTCGTAGTATTGGCAAAGCACAAAATAATTTTCTAGTTATCGATTCACTGTTGTCAGAATTAGCCGTGCTGGCTTTTGAATACGGTTTCTCAACGGCTGACCCAAAAACAATGGCAATCTGGGAAGCGCAGTTTGGTGATTTTGCTAATGGCGCACAGGTCGTGATTGATCAATTTATTTCAGCAGGTGAACATAAGTGGGGAAGAGCTTGCGGTCTGGTGATGTTGTTGCCGCATGGCTATGAAGGTCAGGGCGCTGAACATTCATCAGCAAGGCTTGAACGATTTTTGCAGTTATGCGCAGAACAGAATATGCAGGTTTGTGTGCCATCAACACCCGCACAAATTTATCATTTATTACGACGTCAAATGGTGCGCAATTGTAGAAAACCGTTAATTGTAATGACGCCAAAAAGTTTATTGAGGCACAAGTTGTGCGTCAGCTCACTGGAGGATCTGGCGAGTGGGCATTACCAAAGAGCCATTGCTGAGATTGACAATATTGATCCTAAAAAAGTCAAACATGTAGTGCTATGTAGCGGCAAGGTCTATTACGATTTACTAGAAAAACGAAGAACAGAGAAATCTGAGAGTGTGGCGATTATAAGGATTGAGCAACTTTATCCTTTCCCGGCGAAAGAGCTGAATAAAATGTTGAAGTGTTACACTGAAACCAGTCGCTTGATATGGTGCCAGGAAGAACCAAAAAATCAGGGTGCCTGGGATTTTATTGAACCTAGAGCTAATGCCACATTAGACGGGAATTGGCAGCTACATTATGTTGGTCGCGTTTCTTCTTCTGCACCGGCAGTCGGTTCTGCCAAGTTGCATGCAATACAGCAGACAGAATTAGTTGAGCGCGCCATTATGTTTAATGATCATGTGATTGATGATCATCAGATAAAAAATAAGAGATAAACTCCAAAATGAGTACAGACAAATGAGTATAGAAATCAAGGTTCCTGAGTTACCTGAGTCTATTGCTGATGCAGTGGTGGTCGCCTGGTATAAGAAACAGGGTGATTCAATCAAACAGGATGAGTCACTGGTTGACCTTGAAACAGATAAAGTGGTGCTAGAGGTTCCGGCAATCAGTTCAGGTGTTATTGAAAAAATATTTTTTGCAGAAGGTTCGGTAGTAACAGCGGGGCAGGTGTTGGCCATCATAGATGAGGCCGCTGAAGTTTCAGATGCGGAGCCTGGAGAGTCATCAGCTAATCAAACTCTAGCATCACCCAGTGCAATGACGATTAAAACCACAGAAGAAATTGTTAGTGATGTGGCAATTAGTCCATCAGCTAGAAAGATGATGATGGCCAATGATATTGACGCCTCTATGATAAATGGCAGTGGCAAGCATGGGCGCATACTTAAAGAAGATGTACAGGAATTTATAAATAATAAAAACACCTCAAAAGAAACAAATAAAGCCGAGCCAATAATCAGTGAAGTAAATGAAGCGGATAAAGCACGAGCTTTAAGTAAGAAAATTGAATTGACAGGTCAGCGCATAGAAAAACGTGTGCCGATGACGAGATTGCGCGCACGCATTGCAGAGCGTTTAGTGCAGGCTCAACAGAATGCCGCAATACTCACTACATTTAATGAAGTGAATATGAAGCCGGTGATGGAATTACGTGCGCGGCACAAAGATAAATTTCAAAAAGAATACGGTACTAAACTTGGCTTCATGTCTTTTTTTGTAAAGGCTTCATTGGAGGCATTGAAGAAGTTTCCTGCGGTTAATGCATCCATTGATGGCAGTGATATTGTCTATCACGGTTATTACGATATTGGTGTGGCGGTTTCAGGTTCCAACGGCCTGGTTGTGCCAGTAGTGCGTAATGCCGAAGAATTGAATATGGCTGAAATTGAGCAGAGTATTGTCGATTATGCAACTAAGGCACGTGATAACAAATTGAGTCTTGAAGAGATTACCGGCGGCACATTTACTATTTCAAATGGTGGGGTGTTTGGTTCGATGTTATCGACACCAATTCTTAATCCACCGCAAAGCGCAATATTGGGTATGCATACCATTAAAGAAAGAGCCATGGTTGTTGATGGCGAGGTCGTGGTTTTGCCAATGATGTATTTAGCGCTTTCTTATGATCACCGCATTATTGATGGACGTGAAGCTGTACAGTTTCTGGTGACGATAAAAGACATGCTGGAAGACCCCTCAAGGATGTTATTGGGCATCTAATTGACGAGGTGAGTAATGAATAAAAAATACGATGTGGTTGTAATTGGTGCTGGCCCTGCAGGTTATGTGGCAGCAATACGCTGTTCGCAATTAGGTTTAAGTGTGGCTTGCGTTGATGAGTGGCATAACCATCAAGGTGAATCATCTCTGGGTGGCACCTGTTTGAATGTTGGTTGTATTCCATCAAAAGCCTTACTGGAATCTTCACATTTATTTTCAGTGTCACAAAATGAATTTAGCGATCACGGTATCACCGTCGGGAAAGCGAAGATTGATGTGTCTGTGATGATGGCACGTAAAGATAAAGTTGTTGGTGATTTAACAAACGGTATTAAAGCGTTATTAAAAGCAAATAAAGTAGATTTTATTCATGGTCATGCTCGATTGTCTCAAGGTAAAAAAGTTAAAGTTCATGAGCGTGACGGTAAGAAAATAGTTGAAAGACTGGAAGCAGAAAATATCATTCTTGCAGCAGGTTCTTCCTCGGTACATCTGGATCAGGCACCACTCGATCAAAAATACATCGTTGATTCCACCGGTGCGCTTGAGTTTGATGCGGTGCCAAAACGTCTGGGGATAATTGGTGCGGGTGCTATTGGCCTTGAGCTAGGTAGTGTCTGGTCGCGTCTGGGTTCAGAAGTGGTACTGATTGAGGCCATGGATGAATTTTTGACGATAGCTGACCAGCAAATTGCGCGTGCAGCATTTCGTAGTTATAAAAATCAGGGTTTAGATATTCGCATCAATGCACGATTAGTCTCTGCCATGGTTAAGGGCAAGGAAGTGCAGGTAACTTATGAAGATACCCGCGGTGCGCAGAAAGTGGTGTTCGACAAATTGATTGTTGCGGTAGGTCGCAAACCCAATAGCGATACCATGTTCGGTGATGAAATGGAGCTGGCTATAGATGAGCGCTCTTTTGTGCACGTGAATAAACATTGTGAAACCAGCGTGCCGGGCATTTACGCTATTGGCGATATTGTGCGCGGTCCGATGTTGGCGCACAAAGGTTCTGAAGAAGGCATGATGGTGGCCGAGCGCATTGCAGGCCAGTCATCGAGTATTAATTATGATCACATTCCTTCAGTGATTTACACGCAGCCAGAAATTTCCTGGGTAGGCAAAAACGAGCAGGCCTGTGAAGCAGAAGGCATACCGGTAAATATTGGTGTCTTCCCTATGGCCGCCAGTGGTCGTGCACGGGCCATGGGCTTAAGTGAAGGACTGGTGAAAATTATTGCACATAAAGAAACCGACCGTGTGCTCGGTGTGCATATTTTCTCCGTTCAGGCATCTGAGCTAATTGCACAAGCAGTCACTGCGATGGAATTGGAGGCCAGTGCTGAGGATATAGCCATGACAATATTCGCACATCCAACGTTGGCGGAGTCTATTCACGAGGCGGCTTTGGCTGTCGACAAACGAGCTATTCATATTAAGAACTGATTAAACGCCGTATAATAAGCGCAGTTCAAAACAAAGAAGGTAAGTAATGAATTTACACGAGTATCAGGCAAAACAGGTCTTTGCCAAATACGGTCTACCAGTGCCGAATAATCGGGTAGTACAATCAACCGCTGATGTTGGTGCTGCGGTAAATGCACTCGAAGGCAATCGATGGGTGGTTAAAGCTCAGGTGCATGCAGGTGGTCGCGGCAAGGCGGGCGGTGTCAAGCTGGTCGATGATATGGAGACACTGAAGCAGACGGTAGGAGAAATGCTCGGTTCACGTCTGGTGACTATACAGACCGGCGCAGAAGGACAGCCAGTGAATCATGTGCTGATTGAAGAAATCTGTGATATCAAGCGTGAGCTCTATGTAGGCGCTGTGATAGATCGCTCTAGCCGCCGTGTTGTTTTGATGGCATCCACCGAAGGCGGTGTAGAAATTGAAAAAGTGGCCGAAGAAACGCCGGAAAAAATTCTTAAAACCAGTATTAATCCTCTGACGGGATTTCAGCCGTTTCAAGGTCGAGAGCTGGCCTTTGGCCTGGGTCTGGAAGGCGATCAGATCAAGCAATTCTCAAAAATGCTCGCGGGTCTGGCTAAAATGTTTGTTGAGAAAGACCTGAGCCTGGTCGAAATTAATCCACTGGTGGTCACTAAATCGGGTGATTTGATTTGTCTGGATGGAAAAATAAATATTGATGATAATGCGCTCTATCGTCAGGCAGACTTACTGGCCATGCGTGATGTGGCACAGGAAGACGAGCGCGAAAACCGCGCCAAGGAATGGGATTTAAATTACATCTCACTGGACGGCGATATTGGCTGCATGGTTAATGGTGCCGGTCTGGCCATGGCAACCATGGATCTAATCAAGCTTTGTGGTGGTGAACCGGCAAACTTTCTCGATGTCGGTGGCGGCGCAACCAAAGAACGTGTCGCTGAGGCGTTTAAAATTATTCTCTCCGATAAAAACGTCAAAGGCATACTGGTGAATATTTTTGGTGGTATCGTGCGTTGTGATCTCATCGCAGAAGGCATTATCGGGGCCGCCGAAGAAGTGGATTTGAACGTGCCGGTGGTGGTACGTCTGGAAGGCAACAATGCAGAAAGAGGTACACAATTGCTGAACGAATCGAATTTGAATTTAATCGCTGCTACAGGTTTAACCGATGCCGCAGAAAAAATCGTTAGCGAGGTCAAAGCATCATGAGTGTACTCGTTAATAAAGGCACTAGAGTTATTTGTCAGGGCTTTACTGGGAAACAGGGTACATTCCATTCCGAGCAGGCGATTGCCTACGGCACAAAAATGGTCGGTGGTGTGACGCCGGGTAAAGGTGGGCAAACTCATCTGGATTTACCCGTATTCAATACTGTGCGTGAAGCTGTAGATGAAACCGGTGCAACCGCTTCGGTCATTTATGTGCCAGCACCGTTCTGCAAAGATTCCATGCTCGAGGCGATAGATGCAGGTGTTGATCTCATTGTGTGCATCACCGAAGGTATTCCAACGCTGGATATGCTGGAAGTGAAAATGGCGGCTGATAGTGTAGGTGTAAGAATTATCGGTCCCAACTGCCCGGGTATCATTACTCCCGGCGAATGCAAAATCGGCATCATGCCCGGCTCGATTCACCTGCCCGGTAAAGTCGGTGTGGTTTCACGCTCCGGGACATTGACTTATGAGGCAGTAAAACAAACGACTGATTTAGGTTTTGGCCAGAGCACATGTATTGGCATTGGCGGTGATCCCATACCGGGCACCAGTTTTATCGATGCGCTCAGGCTGTTCGAGCATGACGATCAAACTGAGGCAATATTGATGGTTGGTGAAATCGGCGGCAGCGCCGAGGAAGAAGCGGCTGAATTCATTCAATTGGAGATTTCCAAGCCTGTAACTGCCTTTATAGCTGGTGGCACCGCGCCCAAAGGTAAGCGAATGGGGCATGCAGGTGCCATTATTGCCGGTGGCAAAGGCACTGCCGAAGAGAAATTTGCAGCCCTGGAATCTGCGGGTGTATATATCGTACGTTCACCGGCAGAATTAGGGCAGGGTGTGAAGGCAGCGACCGGCTGGTAGGGTATAATATCAGCATCGCTTGTAGGGGGCAGGGCCTTTATTAGTTGTAAGAATGCGTTCGATCATCAAGAAGTTTTATCTCCTTATATGTGTCATCTCGCTGTAACTTACTAATTGCGTTAAATAAATAATAAATTCGAACTTGATTTGTGTCAGTTGGTGCTCGTTCCCATGTGATAACTTGTCGGTATTTATGAATTGGATCGGGGAATGTATGCAAACAACCATTGAAGCACAAAAAGCAGCGGGTATATTCAGGCATAAGGAAGACCGCTGGCCAGTAATGGTTGTGTTAATGCTAACCGCTTTAGATTTTTACATGTATTTTACCGTTAGTAATCTGACTGTCTTGTTTTCCTACTATCTGTTGATGCTTATTCCAAAAGGTATTATTTGCGCGTGGAATCACCATCACCAACATATTTTTACCTTCCGAAATACCGCACTAAATCGTGGCCTGGAGTTTGCCTACGCTTTGCACACTGGCGTAACTACACATCTCTGGCGTTTGCACCATGTGCTCGGCCATCATTTGAATTTTCTTGATCAGGAAAAAGATGAGAGTCGCTGGAAGCGTAAAAATGGCAAAAAAATGGGTATGATTGAATATACGCTGAATGTTGCAATAACCGCGTATTCGCGTGGGTATACCGTAGGTAAAAGATACCCTAAACAGTTAAAGCCCTTTCTGATATACACGACAATCACATTTCTTATTGTTGCTCTGCTAGTTTGGTATAAACCTGTGGCAGGTTTTATGTTATTTGTTTTGCCAATGATAACGAGTTTGCTGTTTACCGCTTATGCGACTTATGACCACCATTCAGGCCTTGATACAGAAAATGAATTTGAAGCTTCACGTAATAAAATGAGCCCGGTATTCAATTTTTTGACAGGGAATCTTGGTTACCACACAGCGCATCACCACAAACAAGGTGTTCACTGGTCGAAGTTGCCCGCATTACATGAAAAAATTAAAGATAAGATTCCCGAGTACCTTTACCAGAAACCTGTGATCAATATCTGATTTATAGACGCAATTTGTTTTTAAAAGTAATCGTTATAAGTTTAAATTGATTACCTGTTAATAATGTTGTTGAGTTGGCGGTTATGTAACTTGCTCAAGCAGAGCAGTGACGTAATAGCACCCAACAATGCACACCCAGATATAATCCTGAGTTCCCAGAAATGCATCTTCAGCTTCCTCGCTGAGCAGAACAACGCACCCTAAATTAATTCGTAGAAAGCAATGAATGCCAGATAGCATTGGTGAGATTGGATCAATACCTTGTTATATTAATGGTTAAATGATGTAATGACAGTACTTTATAATTGAGCTGTCTCAGAGAGTTAATATGGAAATAATGCAGGGTGAACGTAAGCTTAGTTTTGAATTTAATGGTAATGCTAGTGAATATTTTAAAATATGGATAGTAAATATTGCACTATCTATTGTTACTTTAGGCATTTATTCGGCCTGGGCAAAGGTTAGAACTAAGCGCTATTTTTATGGCAACACTACGCTTGATGGTTCTAGCTTTGAGTATCATGCTGATCCACTGAGTATTCTTAAAGGTCGTTTAATCGTGCTTGCAGTGATTATCGTCTATATGTTTGCCACTCAGTTTGTACCAATGCTTGAAGCGGCATTTATACTAATTTATCTGGTTGCCTTGCCATGGATGATAGTCAAATCGATGCAATTTAATGCGCGTAACTCCTCATATAGAAATATCCGTTTTGATTTTGAGGGCACATTAAAAGAAGCCGCAGTATTATTTATCGGTGTAGGCATGCTAACCATTGTTACACTTGGTCTGGCAACGCCTTACTTCATAAAACGCTTCAAACAATTCTCCATAGAAAATAGTTATTTTGGCACGACACCATTCAGCTTTAGTGCTACTACGGGTGATTTTTATCGTATTTATTTAAGGGCAATGATTATTCCGCTGGTTATTGCTGTTATTGGTATTCTTGCAGCTATCGCGATTCCGGCTTATCAAGCTGTTAATTCTCCGCAGTTACCAACGCAGCAAGTAGAGCAGGCGCAGGTAATGACGCCAGAGCAAAAACAGGAAGAAATGCAACGTCAGATTGATGAAATAACAGCGAATGCAAATATGCAGAGTAATGCCGGTAGTCAGGGTAATGTTCAGGCAGAGCTTGAGGCGGCGGCTGGCATGGCCGCAGCAGCAACCTTTGGAATTACTATGGCATTATATTTATTGATAGGCATTTATATACAGACGCGTACCGCAAATCTTGTGCTTTGTAGCACAGCCCTGGAAGAACATGAGCTAGTTAGTACGTTGCGTGTGCGTAATATGTTTTATATTTATGTGACAAATATCATTGCTGTAATTGTGAGCCTGGGATTATTGATTCCATGGTGCAAGATACGTTTAACTCGCTATAGACTAAATAATCTTTCGTTAGTAGCGCAGGGCGATATCGATGGTTTTATTGCTAATGAGCGAGATAATGTTAAAGCTACTGCAGGTGAGTTCGCTGATGCCTTTGATCTTGATATGGGTTTTTAGTAGGTGAAGAAAACGCAGGCAGAGTATTATGATGGCGTAAGCTCAAATTCAACACCGGTTGCACTTGAGCTGCATGATGATGGCAGTCTATGTATTAGTGGTAAAGGCGTTAGCAAGCTCTGCTTACTAAATGATGTTAGTTTTAGTCCAAGGCTGGGCAATATCCCCAGAGTAATTACGTTGCCGGACAATGCAACCTGTCATGTGCATGATAATGATCTTATTGATGCCTTTCTGAAAATGCACAAAAAGGGTGATGCCTCATCGATAATTCATTTGCTTGAAAGTCGAATTGTATTTGTTCTGGCAGCAGTCCTGTTTACCCTGTTTTTTTCATGGGGCATGTTTGCTTATGGTGTTCCCTATTTTTCCAGGCAGATTGCTTTTAACCTGCCCATCGAAGTAGATCGTTCCTTAGGGCAGGGTACGCTTGAAGCAATGGATAAGATTGTATTTACCGATTCAGTGATGGCAGTAGAAAGGCGGCATCGACTAGCCAGTCGATTTGATGAAATGAAATCGAGTGTTGAAGGTGCGCAGGATTATAAATTGCTGTTCAGGCATGGTAATGAAATTGGTGCTAACGCATTTGCCTTACCGTCGGGCATTATCGTTGTGACAGATGAGCTGGTAGAGCTGAGTGAACATGATGATGAAGTCATTGCTGTGATAGCTCATGAGATAGGGCATCTGGCATACAGGCATTCTGTGCGTATGGTATTGCAGAATTCGGCAGTGGCTGTTTTGGTCTCAACAGTTACCGGAGATCCTTTTTCAACTTCATCAATAGTTGTTGCGCTGCCAACATTGCTGGCTAATGCCAATTATTCTCGAGAGTTTGAGCGAGAAGCTGATAATTATGCGTACCAGTATTTAACGACTAACGAAATGCCGCTGGATTCATTTGCTATTATTCTTGAGAAAATCACAGAGTCAGAAACGGAGCGTGGAATTGAAAATTATCTTTCTTCTCATCCGGTGACCAGTGAGCGAATAGGGCGTTTTAAATAGTGGTCTGATGCCAGCATTAACTGACAAAATCAATCATTATGAATGACCGAGATGATTCGCTAACTGAAATATCTGGAGCAAGGCAGTCCTCGCATCATGTAAGGGTTCAGGCTGAGTTGATTAATCTTTTGTACCAGCAAACCAGAACAGTCCTATTTGGTTTAACGGCCGCAGCCACCGCCGTCGCCATTATTTTTTATAATAATGTGCCGAATGAGCAGGTCATAATTTGGATAACCATTGTCTACTGTTTGACAATTATTAGGTATCTATTTGCAAGGCAATTTAAATCTAGAGAAAGAGATCCAGACGATACAATAAAGTGGGGTTGGCAATTTGTATTTTTTGCCTTTCTTTCGGGTTGTACGTGGGCCGCAGCTACTATGGTGTTTTTCACGCCAGAAAATATGCAGCTGTTTATTATTCTAACCCTGATCATTATTGGTCTGACGATAACATCCATGGCCGCACTGTCCGCTTTTCTCTGGGCTTATTATGCTTACGCTATCCCCGCGATGTTGCCGATTATTTGGCGATATATGAATATGGGTGAACAGGCGTACAATGTTTTCGGTATATTGATGCTAATATTTATTGTTACCTTGTTTCCCTTTGCAAAGGTAAATCATAGAACATTGCGACAATCTATCATGCTTCGTTTTGAAAATATTGACCTTGTTCAGCAACTGACAGAGCAGAAAGAAAAGGCAGAACAAGCAAAAAAGGTTGCAGAAGAAGCAAATATCGCAAAAACAAAATTCCTTGCTGCAGCTAGCCACGATTTGCGCCAGCCTTTACATGCAATAGGTTTGTTTTTAGGTGCATTGGAAGATCGAGTCGAAAAAGAAGATCAAAAATCAATCGTACAGAAAATTCAAACATCAAGTCATGCATTGAGTGACTTACTAGATTCATTGTTAGATATTTCAAAACTTGATGCCAATGTTGTGCAGGTGGAACCAAAGTTTTTTTACATTCAAAACTTATTTGATATCCTTGCGCATGAGTTTGAGACCCATGCATCTGAAAAAAATCTCCGTTTAAGATTTGTAAAAACAAACATATGTCTGGAAAATGATTACGCTATCCTTGATCGTATTCTTCGTAATTTAATATCAAATGCCATTAGATACACAAATAAAGGTGGTGTAGTTATTGGTTGTCGTCGTCATAAAGGCAGTATATTGCTGGCTGTTTATGATACCGGCATTGGCATTCGTGATGAAGAAATGAAGGGTGTATTTCAAGAATTTCATCAGCTGCATAATCCCGAAAGAGATAGGTCAAAAGGTCTTGGTCTCGGCCTTGCAATTGTTAAGCGTATGGCTCAATTATTAAATGCGCCACTGCTAACTGCGTCTGTTCCAGGCAAAGGATCTATGTTTGGTCTGATTATTTCCCGAGCGTCATCGATTCAAGAACTAGAAGTGGTATCAAATATCGATGTAAGCCAGACGTATTTTGATAATAAACTAATTCTGATTGTTGATGATGAAATGGAAATTCGTGACAGCCTAACAGAGTTGTTACTAAGTTGGGATTGTAAGGTTATTGCAGCGGCCTCTGGTGAGGAAGCGGTGCAGGCATTGAGTAACGGCAAGGTGATACCGGATATTATTCTGGCAGATTACCGTTTGCGCGATAGTGAAACAGGCAATGAGGTTATTCGTAAAATACAATCTATGTGTACGAATCACACAATACCGGCGATCATTATTACAGGAGATACCGCGCCTGATCGAATTAAAGAGGCAAATACGAGTGGCTACAAGATTCTGCATAAGCCTGTATCACCCAATGAGCTTCGATTACTGATGGCTGGGATTTTGTATCAATAAGACTGGATAGTATAAGTTTCGTTTGGTGCTGTGAATCTAGACCATGCCATTTTTCGTTGCATACTGAACGGCCTGTGTTCGATTGCTGGCATTAAAGGCTTTTAATATTGCTGCAACATGTGAACGCACGGTTGACTCGGTCAGGTCTAGCGCTTTACCAATATCTTTATTTGATTTACCTGTTGCTAGTTCGATTAGTACATCATTTTGACGAGACGTTAAATTATGATTGGGACTAACTGACGGACTATCTAAAGCAGCGCTATTTTTTTGCAGTATCTGCGGAGGAACATAGGTGCCGCCAGCAATAATCAATTGCAGGGCATTGAGTATTATTTTTGATGGCGATGATTTAGGAATATAACCACGAGCGCCGTGTTGCAGCGCCTGTTCAACCATGCGATGGTCTTCTGTGCCAGAAAGCACAACTATTAACGAATCGGTGGCTTGTTGCTGGATGGCAGTTAATGCTTCAAGGTGGCTTATTCCAGGTAAGCCAAGATCCAGCAATATCAAATCAAGATCACTGTGCGTATCCATAATATCTATTGCCGATTCATAGCTTCCAGCCTCAAAGGGCTCAATAGTAGTATTTAACCCACTCAGCACCAATAGCAGGCCGTCACGAAATAGTGCATGGTCATCAATTATTAAGACTTTCATCTTGTATCCACTTCTAATCTTATTCTTAAAAAAGATAATACCAGCTTCTTAGGCCATAAGGCTTAAGCTTTTTGGCTAATTTACAGCGGGCTGGCTCGAATACATACTTAAATCAGTATTCGAAGTGGATACATTGGGGTTTTTCCACAACAAAAGTATCCACGGATAGATAATAAAAAGCAGGTGACTTCAATGAATTTAGTAAAACAATATATCTTAATTTTTCTTGTGGTATTAATGACGGCTTGTGGCGGCGGTGGGGATAGTGCTCCAGCAGCTCCTGCGCCAGCACCAGATATAACCGCGCCCTATGTGTCCAGCGCTATTCCAACGAGTAGTAGCGTGGTAAGCACACTAACTTCGGTTGATATTACTTTTAGTGAAGATGTCACAGGGGCAGATGTTTTTGCTAACTATTCCCTGTCAGGTATTGGAGTGGGTACTCTGATATTGAATTCTGTTACTTATGCTAATCAGGTAGCAACGCTATCGATTACTGGTTTGGTAAATAATGGAACAATAGATATTGGTTTGAATAATGTGGCTGATCTGGCAGGTAATGTATTACCTGTCTATACGTTAACCATTTCTGGAACGACGACGAGTCCAACGCAAACAGCTGTACCAGCCTCTGGTACTAATAACCTGACGTCATTAAGTACGGTAGAAATTACTTACTCTAAAGAGACGCAGAATGCTACCGACCCTGCTAATTACATTTTATCAGGTTCGGCGTCAGGTACGTTGAGTCTTGATACTGTTGTATTAAAAACAGGCGCTACCGATACCTATGTGCTGACTTTTAGCGGTACACCGACTGATGGTATTTTAAATATTGATATTACTGGCATAACTGACCTGCTGGGTAATGCATTGGCTGGTACGAATATTAATTACACCTTTGATATAACGGCGCCTCAAATATCTACAACTGTTCCCGCAAATGGGGAATTATCAAATGCGGCACCAACGATCATAACAGTCAATTACAGTGAAGCTGTGAATGGAAAAGATTTATTGGCTAATTATGTTCTTTCTGGAACGGCCCTTGGTGGAGTAACCATCACGAATGTGCTGTCTGCATCAAGCCAGTCATCAGCTGTATATCTAAGTGGAGCAGCTGTTGAAGGATCATTGATATTGACCATCAATAATATTACCGACCCTGCGGGCAATGCGCTGACAGGAAGCAATGCAATAACAATAAATATCGACCCCGTTGCACCAACGCGCAGCTGGACACCTACTGAAGGTGCAGTTTTTAATGCGATATCTACCGCAACGGTAGCTTATTCAGAACCCGTATTGAATGGAGATAATATTGCTTCATATAATTTAGTCGGAAACTCTATAGGTACTTTAGCTATAGCTAGTATCACCAACACCCCTGCTGGTAGTAATACTTATGTTCTAAATTTTAGCGGTAGTCCAGTAGAAAATATTACTTATAAAGATGTCACCATACTACCTGGTTATCCCTCAGTAACAGACCTGGCGGGAAATACTATATCGAGCCAGATACATTGGTTTATTGATCAAACTTTACCAACAATATTGTCATTTGAACCTGCTATTGGCGCTGTTGCGTTAACTGAGCTGAGCAACATAAGGGTAGAATTTTCTGAGGCTATGTCAGCGGATGTCACAGATCCAACGAGTTATGCATTAAGTGGTGCAGGTGTTGGTAGTCTAACCGTAGGTACGCCAGTGCTGGTCTCAGGCAACATTTATGATATTCCTCTAACAGGTGCGCCAGGTGTAGGTGATGTGACATTATCAATCGCACCATCAGATGCTGTTGGTAATTCTGCGGTAGAAAGTATTACCTATACCTTTGGTGCTCAAGCTACCAGTATCGTCGCTAAAACTTCGGGTGTCGCCAGTGATTTAGTGAGTATTGCAACGGATGGCGGCAGAATAATTGCGATAGCGACAGACAGCGCTAACACTATTCAAAGTATTGATGGCGGTGCCAACTGGGGTGCTATTGGTGCATTACCCTGCGGCACAGGTCTTGATGAAATTATATATGCTGGGGGGCAGTGGACGACAATTGGTGGTACGAATGGAAGTTATACGGCTGCTTGTAATAGTGCAGATGGCGCTACCTGGGTAAATGCTAGTGCCGCTAGTGGCACGATAACGACAACCTATCTTGATTTTGCAGGCATTGTGCATGATGGTACCAAGTACGCAGCTATAGGTACAAATCCTGCCAGTACAAATCCTGGGAGTATGTGCATGCACTCTTACAGTAATGATGCTGCGGCATGGACAGGTCTGGCTTATTGCCCTACAACAACCAACCCATACGCTGTAAGCACTAAGCCAAATGGTATTCATTTTGTGAATGGTCATTACTTTATGACAGGCTCAAATATTTTGTTGGGTCCTACTCTGTCTCAAAAGACGGATATAACAACAACGGCCTTCTGGACAAAAAGAGCGGCGTTTAACGGTGCTTATAAGATTATTCATGATGGAAGCAATTATCTGGTAGCAGGCACACAAGGTGGTAAAGCGAGCATCGGCGTTTCTGCCGATCTGGGTACGTGGAATTATATTTTAGTGTCAGATATTAATACGACCTTATATGACATTGCTTATGACGCAACAGGTGGGTATGTAGCAGTTGGAAATGCTGGGCTAATTCTCACCAGTTCTGATGGTTCAAATTGGATTCAACAGATTGCAGTAACCAGTGCTAATTTGAATAGTGTATTGTGGGATGCAGCGGCAGCCAACTGGATTGTGGTTGGTAGTGGTGGCACTGTTTTGACTGTGACGCCATAAATATTTTTACAAAAAGAGAGAAGTGAGTATGGATAAAATAAAATTGTACGTCGCATTATCACTGTCTGTATTACTAGCAGGCTGCAGTTTTGGCAAAAACACGGTAGATGTAGAAGCCGTGAAGAAAGTAAAAACGGTAGCAGTAATTATGTACAGCGTGCCAGAGAAAATTGTGTATAGATCTGATGCGCGAGATAACTCAACCAGTGTTCTTGGTGCGTTAGCAGAAACCTCAATTGGTAATAATGGCGCACAGGCTGCAGAAGCAGCGATAAAAACATTTACTGAAACATTACAGAAACAAAATCTATCTTTTACGGTTATGTCGCATTCAGATGTTATTTCTAATCCAGGTTTTAGTGCTTTATATATACCTGCAAGCGCTGTTGATAAACAGTTGGATGAAAGTTTGTTAGGTAAGTCACTTAGTTTTCTGGGTAGCTTAAGTGGTGGTGCAGATTATACAGCAGCCGCGCCAAATAAAATGAATCAGTATGGTTTAGTAAAAGCATGGCATGGTGATACAGCGTTAACAAATAAACCTGCCGAACTTAAATATATTAAAAATGCGATTGAAGCACTGAAAGTAGATGCTGTATTAGTTGTAAATGATATGGGTTTCTCCTTTTCCTGTGAAGCGTGTATTGGTTCAAATGGTGTAGCATCAACAGGTTCTGCTTTTAATGCGACATTGGTCAGTCGTTTCGGCTCTATAATGAATATTCGTGAATGGTTTGCTACAACGGATGAGCAGGGCGTAATGGCCATGGGCATTGTCGATCCAACAGAGCATGAAGCGTTATTTGAAGAGCATGGTCGTAGAATGGCTGAAGTGTTTGCATCGGCAGCTAAAGAAAGTCTCATGGTGAAATAATAAATTGGGAAGTAATGTAGGACTAGAATAAGGTTGCGTAAATACACGACCTTATTCTGGCGCTACATTTAAAATATGATGGGAATGAATTCTAATAAGATAGATTTACGACAATGGTCGTAATAGGAGAGTAATTATGAAAAAGTTAATAACAGTAGCATCAGCCATATCGGCATTAATATTAATCAATGGTTGCAGTAGCGACAGTGCCACCACCACTGCTGCTGCAGGCTCACCAATATCTGTTATCACCATATCTGGATCAACAGTGAGTCTTGATGGTTCATACAGCACAGGTTGTGTAGACCGTACTCTCGAGGGAGGAAGTGGTTGGTATAAGGATGACATGACCATTGCTGGCTCTACATTGAATACCAGTTCAGCTGAATACAGCGACATCGCCTGTACTGTCGAAACGGGTGCAGGTACTGTTGAAGCCACACTGGCTGTAGGCACTGATTCCGCTATTACTGGCTGGATTGGAGCTGGCGACGCTGGCGGAACATTTATTCCAACAGCATCTGATGGTTCTGGTCCATTAGGTTTGACGGAAGCAGTGACCATGCTTACCGCTACCGTCGTTAGCGGTACGGGTTGGAATGCCAGCTTACCTGCAGGCACCGTCATAGATCTCTTTTACGTTGTGGATGATACCGGTACAAACAAAGTACTTTATGAAGACGATGATGCGTTTGGTGGCAGCACTTTAGCAAACAATATTGCAAGTACTCAGTTATAGATCTGGTTGACTATAAAATAGTCATGCCGCTGTATGTGGCATGGCTATTTTTTTGTTTTAAACCAATTATCTATTTCGTTAGTAACGAATTCAGTATCTGTTTTGTTAGACAAAAGATGATCAGAATTCTCCAAAGTAATAATTTCTGACTCGCCTTTTACCCAGTCGTTTAATTCTTCAGCATTTTTTTCACTCACCAATGCATCGTTGTTCACGCTAAATAACAGTTCTAGTTGCAACCTTAGCCATAAGGCTTAAGCCTTTAGTTGGTATACAACCTGTTCACGTATGGGCATACTACAAACATTAGAAAAGATAGGGTAATAATTGATGCATCTCATGATGCTGGAATGTCGATTATAAGCTCAAAGATTGTAAAAAATTAACTTAGCAAAGAGTAAAAAAAATGAATTTAATAAAGCTATATGCGGTAATTATTGTATCTGTATTAGTCACAGCCTGTGGTGGTGGCGGTGGTGCATCTGCACCTGCGACGGTCACTTATGCTGTCACGGCCAGTGCTGGCGCGGGTGGTGCTATTAGCCCGACCAGTAGTGACGTTGATGATGGCGGTACCGTTAGCTTAACGGTTACACCTGATACGGGTTACAGCATTGCTAGCGTCACTGGCTGTGGTGGTGGTCTTACAGGTAATACTTACACGACTGCGGCAGTAACCGCTGCCTGTATCGTTGATGCAACGTTCAGCCTTAATAGTTATACCGTCAGTGCTACTGCGGGAACAAATGGTGCTATCAGTCCAGCTAGTTCAATAGCTGATCACGGTGCGACGACAAGTTTTACAGTAACACCGGATGCTAGTTTCAGCATTGCTAGCGTCACTGGCTGTGGTGGTAGTCTTACAGGTAATACTTACACGACTGCGGCGGTAACCGCTGCCTGTACTGTTGATGCAAGCTTTGCTTTAAATACATATACGGTCAGCACGGTTGCTGCAACTGGCGGTGCTATTAGCCCAGTTAACCCCATTGTTGATCACGGTACGATAGCTAGTCTCACAGTAACGCCAGAATTAGGTTATATCATTGGTACGGTGACGGGTTGTGTTGGTACGCTGGTGGGTGATACCTATACTACTGGAGCAGTTACTGCGGCTTGTACCGTTGATGCCTCATTTATTCTTGTTGGAAGCAATACTGTCACTGCGAATGCAGGACTGAATGGTGTTATTAGTCCCGCTTCAATTGACGTTACCGATGGGCTAACAACTGGGCTGACAGTAACCCCCGATACGGATTACCTTATTGATACCATAGTTGGATGTGGTGGTACGTTGGTGGGTGATACTTATACTACTGGTGCGGTCATTGCGCCCTGTGCCGTTGATGTAACGTTTATTTTTGATGGAACTCATACAGTAACGGCGAATGCAGGGGCAAACGGTACTATCACTCCGGCAATTGTTGATGCTATTCCAGACACGAGCGTTGATTTTCAAATCACCCCGGATGCTGATTACAGTATTGATAGTGTAACTGGTTGTGCTGGCTTTCTTGTTGGGCCTACTACGTATAGAACATCGGCTATAACAGCTGCTTGTACCGTTGATGTCACTTTCATCAATAATGTACCTGTGGCTGTAGCGAAAAATGTTGTTTCGGAAGTGCTTTCCTCTGTGGAACTGGATGGTAGTGCCAGCTCTGACGAGAGCGC
Organism: Gammaproteobacteria bacterium; assembly: GCA_029882355.1. Taxonomy (GTDB): domain Bacteria; phylum Pseudomonadota; class Gammaproteobacteria; order SZUA-229; family SZUA-229; genus LH-M37. Next base: position 53,582 of record JAOUKV010000014.1, read on the forward strand.
TTTGACATATAGTTGGAGTGTTGTATCAGTAGCACCTGGTAGTGCGGTAATAGCATTAGTGGGTGACACGACCGCTAACCCAACTTTTACCCCCGATGTTGAGGGCGATTATCAGTTTACGCTGGTAGTTAACGACGGCGTGCAGGACAGTACACCCATCACAATAACGGTAACCGCGATATCAGCAGGTACAGCATTTTATAGCGCAGATGCTTTTCCAATCGACCTTCCTCTCGGCGCCACCATTACTTCTACCATTGATGTGAGCGGTGGACCTGTGGCACTCTCTTACGTTCGAGTCTATATGGATCTTAGTCATACCTGGGATGCAGACGTGATCGCAACGCTAACCTCGCCAACGGGTACGGTGATTGATTTGGTCAGAGAAGAAGGTGGTTCTGCTAGTGATTTTAGTGTTACTACTTTTGATGATTTTTTCCCAACCACTTCGATTATTGATGGAGTTGCACCTTTTAATGGCCTGTTTTATCCAGAGCAGGCATTGAGCACTTTCAATGGTGAAGCCGCAGATGGCATCTGGACTCTCACAGTCACGGATCTTTTTGACTTGGCTGACTCAGGCGTGCTGAATAGCTGGCGAATTGTTTTTCCTGATAGTGTTCCAGTCATGGCCAAAGTTGGTGCTGATCAGTTGGTGGCTGCTGGTGATATGGTGCAGCTGGATGGAAGCACTAGTGCTGGTGATCTAATAAGCTTTAGCTGGCAGCTCACCGCTATGCCTGCGGGAAGCGCTGCGGTATTAAGTGATGCAGGCATTGCTAACCCCACGTTCACTGCAGATTTGCCAGGTGAGTATCTTGCAGAGCTGACGGTGACCGATGGTGTTGATGTTAGTACGGCTGTTGTGAGTGTTGTAGCGCAGCAGCCTTATGATCCTGCGGTGGCAACAACTTATAACAGTACGGATACACCAATCGCGATACCCGATAACGATATCGTGACCGGTGCAAGCTCCAGCATTCTGGTGAGTGCAGACGTAGTATCGCTTTCGGGTGTGGCTGTTAGGTTGAGTATTAGCCATACATGGTCTAGCGATCTCAATATCTACCTGGTCTCACCCGCGGGAACTCAGATTGAGTTGAGTATTGGCAATGGAGGCAGTGCTACTGATGCTTACATCGCGACAGGATTTTCTGATCTGGTGGCTAGTTCTATCATTGGTGCGCCTACACCTTACACAGGGTATTTTCAGCCAGAGGTACCGCTGAGTACATTGATAGGTGAAGATAGCAATGGAACATGGCAGTTGCTGGTCTTTGATGGTGCTGGTGCTGATACAGGCAACATAGAAAGCTGGGATTTACATATCTGGTAATGAAATGTTTACCCGGGTAGGCTCGGGTTAAAGCAGTACAAATAAAGCCCGCCATTCACCTGTTAGTGAGTGGCGGGTTTTTTATTGGCAAGCGTAAATGATTTGTGGAGTTTTAGAGTGGGGCTTTTTTCCGCTTACGTCAGAGATGAAAACCAGCGATCTATTTCCTCGGCGACAAAATCAGTGTCCTGTTTTTTTGACAAAAGATGATCAGAATTCTCCAAAGTAATAATTTGTGAATCGCCTTTTATCCAGTCGTTTAATTCATCCGCATTTTTTTCACTCACTAATGCATCGTTGTTCACGCTAAATATCAATACAGGTTTACTTAATTCAGCTAGTCGTTGTTGCATATCATAGCTACGCAAATCTGCAATAAATTCTGGTTCAATTTCATAATGTTCACCCGCGACTTCGATGCTGGAAGCGATGCCCTGTTCTAATAAAGTAAGTGCATGACCAAAGTGGTGTAGTACATGGTCGGGTTGGCTGGGTGAGGCAATGGTGGCGATGGCTTTTACTTCTTCTGTTTGTATTGCCGCTTCAAGTGCCGCCGTGCCGCCTAAGCTATGGCCAATGAGTAACTCGGGTGCCTGGTAGTGAGTGCGCAAATATTCTATTGCGGCTAATACATCGGCCACGTTAGTGCTGAAGCAGGTTTGTGAAAATTCGCCTTCACTACCGCCTAGCCCGGTAAAATCAAAACGTAGCGTGGCATAACCTTGTTTTGCCATGTTCTTGCTAATGCGATATGTGGTGAGCGTGTCTTTGCTGCAGGTAAAACAGTGGCAGCAAATGGCAAAGGCTTTAGGTGTGCCCTCAGGCATTTCAAGTCTGGCGGCTAGTGGGTGGGTGTGACCGGGAAAAGTGAGTTTAATGCTGGGCATAATATAAAAGGCTTGCGATAGTTATTTTAGATTTACATTGTACTTGAGGGTACGCCGAGTATTATAGGTGAATGTTATTTTTACCACTTTCTTATTTCTGGTGATCTCAAATGAGCAATGATTGTTTACCCGAAAACCGTATCCCCGTTATTCGAGTACCTGCCAGCCCTGCTGATGCCAATCCTGGCGGTAGTATATTTGGCGGCTGGATTATGTCGTATGTCGATGTCGCGGGAAGTATTCCTGCACTTGACAGAGCGCAAGGTGCAGTGGTAACGCGTGCGGTTGAGTCCTTTGAATTCAAGCAAGCTGTTCACATTGGTGATTTGATTAGCTGTTACGCAAAAATTATTTCTGAAGGCCGAACTTCAATAAAGGTTGATGTTGAAGTTTATGCAGAGCGTCGAAAGGGCGCAGTAAAACAATGCATTAAAGTGACAGAGGCAGTACTGATTTATGTTGCGATTGATGAGAACCACAAACCCAGGGCCTTGCCAGCAGAATAATAAAATAAATTGTGGAGTATGGATTTTATACTCGAGATAAGGCTATTTTTACAGCGTTAAATTAGAACTCGCTAATGCTTAAATAAATAGACTCTTAATAACATGTGTGTTAAAAACCAACGACAATAAAAAACTAAAACTATAAATAAGATGAAACAGAGCATATGAAAATAAGAATATTGGTAATAGCGAGTATGTGTCTATCAACTAGCGCTTTTGCTGGGGGCTACCGAGTAGCGCTTCAGGGACAAAAAGCATTAGGTATGGGGCACACTGGTGTGGCAATGACGGATAGTTCAGAAGCAGTTTTCTTTAATCCGGCAGCCATGACTTTTCTGGAAAATGATATGGATGTTTCAGGTGGTATCACCTTGATTGACAGTGTCATCAAATATCAGAATCAAACAGCTAATGTTGCAGCTGAAACAGATAATCCTATGGGCACACCCGTAAGTTTTTATATTTCTCAAAGAGAAAACGAGAAACTTTCCTACGGTTTAGGTATATATACGCCTTATGGAAATGCGGTTGAGTGGCAGAAAGACTGGGCAGGTTCACATCTGGTTAATAATATCGAACTGCATGCCATTTATATCCAGCCGACAATTTCTTATAAATTGAGTGATGACTTTAGCGTTGGCTTTGGTCCAACGATTGTTTCTGGTTCGGTTGACTTTAATCGTAACCTGAGCACATCACTGATTGATGCTAATGGTGATCGCTCTAACGTGACACTTAAAGCCTCTAACGTAACTGCAATTGGTTATAACGTAGGTTTTTTAGTTAAACCTTCTAATGATCTTTCAGTAGGTATCAGTTACCGTTCTAAGGTAGTTTTAAATGCAAGAGACGAAAGCGCGGACTTTGCAAATATCCCTGCTTCATTGCAGGCGGCTTATTTTGATACCACCTTTAATGCTGATCTGGTATTACCTGCCGAGTTAACCGTGGGTGTTTCGTATAATCTAAATTCTGATCTGGTGCTGGCTTTAGATATTAATCGTACTTACTGGAGTGCATATGAGAATCTGGATGTGCAATTTAATAACGCTGCAGGCACATCTCTAAATCCTCGAAATTACAACGATGCCAATATCGTTCGCCTTGGTGCGCAATATGCAATGGGCGAAGATCTAACGTTACGTGCGGGCATGTATTTTGATAACTCACCGATTGGTGATGGCTATTACACACCTGAAACTGCACGTGCTGATTCAGTGGGATATACCGCTGGAGCTAGTTATAAAGTTTCTAAACAGATGGAGCTGGATTTTTCATTCCTGATGTTGACGTTTGACGAATTTAACGGATCTTATGATTACTATGATCAGTCCGGGACGCTTGTATCGTTTAGTGGCGATTACGCATCTTCTGTAACCACTATTGGTTTTGGCCTTAACTACAAATACTGAGATAACAAGAAATGATACTTATGAAAAATCAAATAATAAAATTAGCAGGCGTGGCGATAGCCTGCGCTGTTGTTTCAGCCTGTGATGCAGAATTCGATAATCCGATTAGTGGTAATACGGGTGATAGTGGTACTGCAGATTTAAGCAAGTTTGTCACTATTGGAGATTCTATAACCGCTGGTTATGCCGATGGTGCACTTTATCTAGCCGGTCAGGAAAACTCTTACCCAGCAATACTGGCGCAACAGTTTGCTGTGGTTGGTGGTGATGCTAATTTCACTCAGCCGTTAGTGAGTGATAATTTGGGTGGTTTGCTTGCTGGCGGAAATCAAATTACGGATAATCGACTGGTTCTGGATTTGACTGACCCAACATCGCCCAGTCCTGTGAATCTAACAGGCACACCAACAACAGAAGTTATTGGTTCAGGTTTGAACGGTACTGCGTTTAGCAATATGGGCGTACCGGGTGCTAAATCATTCCATCTTGGTGCACCAGGTTATGGTGATCCTGCTGGTATACTTTTGGGGTTATCAAATCCATTCTTTACAAGATTTGCATCAGACCCCGCGACCGCAACAATGATTGGTGATGCCGCTGTTCAGGCACCCTCATTCTTTGTTCTTTGGATAGGTAATAATGATGTGCTGTCTTATGCAACCACTGGCGGTGTAGGTACTGATCAGCTAGGTAATACTGATTATACTTTTGCTTCGTATGGTTCTAATGATATTACTGACCCGATAGCTTTTGGAATTGTGTATTCTGGATTAGTTGGAGCGTTAACTGCTAACCCGGCTGCTCAAGGTGTGCTGGTTAACATTCCCGATGTAAGTACTCTGCCTTATTTTACAACGGTGCCCTATAACGCAATACCACTAGATCAGGCGACTGCAGATTATCTAAACTCTAATCCAAATACTATTGCCTATAATGCAGGTCTTCAAGCGGCTGTAGGTGTGGCGCCTGGGTTTACGCAGGAAGAGGCAGATGCAAGGACTATTAACTTTGTTGCTGGGCAAAATGCACCTATTATCGAGGATGAGACGCTAACTAATATTGGTGCGCCTCTTATCAGGCAGGCAACAGCCAATGATTTGATTATTTTACCTGTGAGTGGTTATCTTGGTACGGAGAATGCGAATGCTGTAGATGTAACACCACCAGCAGGATTGCCCTGGGGTCTAGGCACACCACTTACTGATGGTGATGTCTTAATACCTTCAGAGATCGCAGCTATCGACACAGCCAGAGCTGCATTTAACACCACGATTCAAGCAGCGGCTGATGCTGATGCAAACCTGATTCTGGTGGATTCTGCAGCCATCATGCAAGAGATCAGCACCACTGGTATTGACTATGGTACTGGTGCTATAAATGCTGATTACGCCACTGGCGGTGCTTTCTCGCTGGATGGTGTTCACCCAACTGCGCGTGGTTACGCGGTGGTGGCAAATAGAATTATTGATGCCATTAATACCGGCTTTAATGCGAGCATTCCAGCGGTTAATCCTGGTGATTACACGACGATATTTGTTCAATAAGGTTCTGCCTTTAAGTAATATAAAAAACCCTCTTCGGAGGGTTTTTTTGTTATTGGCGTAAAAGAAAGGTGGGCTGCTGTTTGTCGTCGACAAGTTTGTGGTTGATTAACCATTCCAGTGCTTCTTCCGCATCCTGCTCAAACCATGCCTGTGCAGAACCAAGCCGAAAAGAATAACCCCATTCATCCATGTCTTTAAAAGCACGTTCGCGTCCCATTTCGGGAATGAAATCGGATAACAGTATTTGTAAATAACAGGTGGCGGTTTCTTCGATAGCTGTGCCGCCTGCATCGGTGTGCAATTGATTTCGACGTTGCTGGTCCATGCAGATGTAGTGACAGGATTCGTGCAGTGCGGAGTGTACAGGTGTGTCATTACTGATATAAAGCACATCGCCAATTAAACCCGCTTCGGGTGCTTTCCAGAAACTACCGGGTAGTTCCTGATTCACTGGCATGCGTTTTACTTCGAGTCCAAATTTTTTTAGCAGATCATCGAGATGTTCTGCTTTGATTTCGCTACAAAGTAAAACAGCCATAGTTTTTAGTCGATGAAGTTATGTTTCTTGAATTCTTCCAGCATGGCCTGCAGAGCAAGTGCACGATGGCTGATTTTATTTTTTTCTTCCATGGACAGTTCACCGCTGGCGCAATTGTGTGTCGGCACGTAGAAAATCGGATCGTAACCAAAACCACCATCACCTAGTGGCGCTTCGAGAATTCGACCTTCCCAACTGGCCTGAGTAATGATGGGTACAGGATCGTTGTGGTGACGCATGAACACCAGTAAACACCAGTAGCGAGCAGTGCGTTCAGCTTCGGGTATGCCCTGTAGTTCTTCCAGCATTTTATTGTTGTTATCGAGATCACTCGCGCCTTCACCGGCATAACGTGCTGAATAAACACCGGGTCGAGCATCCAGGGCATCAACTTCAATACCGGAATCATCCGAGATCGCAGGCAGGCCGGTGAGCCTGGCAGCATGACGGGCTTTGATGATGGCGTTCTCAACAAAAGTGGTGCCAGTCTCAGGAACTTCCGGTACGTTAAAGTCCGATTGCGGAACCACTTCGATGCCGCAGCCTGCGAACAGTTTGTTGATCTCGCGAACCTTGCCGGCGTTACCGCTGGCGAGGACGATTTTGTTGATTTTTTGTGTCATGGTTGTCTCCGTTTAGCTATTCAATGCTGCGTTTTGAGCTTCAAATAATTCTTTGATGCCTTTTTCCGCCAGCTCCAACATGGCATTCAATTCTTCACGATTATAGGCATGGCCTTCGGCAGTGCCCTGAACTTCGATAAAGCCATTGCTATTATTCATCACCACGTTCATATCAGTTTCGGCATTAGAGTCTTCGGCATAATCAAGATCGAGTACTGCTGTGCCATTAAAAATACCCACAGATACCGAGCCAATCTGGTGGTGCAAGGGCTCTTTTTTGACCAGACCCTTAGCCATGAGATGTTGCACCGCATCGTGCAAAGCCACCCATGCGCCGGTAATGCTGGCAGTACGCGTGCCACCGTCTGCCTGAATCACATCACAATCAAGGCTGATGGTGTTTTCACCCAATGCTTTAAGGTTGATAGCGGCGCGCAGTGAGCGACCAATCAAGCGTTGAATTTCCATGGTGCGGCCACCCTGTTTGCCAGTAGATGCTTCTCGTCTCATGCGATTACCAGTAGCGCGTGGCAACATGCCATATTCAGCCGTTACCCAGCCCTGTCCCTGGCCACGCAAAAACCCCGGTACTCTGTTCTCAACCGAAGCCGTACAGATGACTTTGGTATCACCAAACTCGACCAGCACAGAACCTTCGGCGTGTTTAGTGTAGTTGCGGGTGATTGTGATTTGGCGCATTTCATCAGGTGCGCGTTTGCTCGGTCTCATGATTAGATCCAGTCAGTGTGATAAATAATTTTGCGAATTATACATGGCTTGAGTAGGAGTTGCGCCGTTGGCTAGCATGCTACAATTTGCCGATCTAAGGGGAGAATTAAATGACTAAAAGTATGACCGCTTTTGCGCGTTGCCAGAATACGACAGCATCCGGCGTCTTAACCTGGGAGCTACGTTCGGTGAATCATCGTTATCTGGATGTGTTCCTGCGGCTGCCAGATGATTTGCGCGGCATGGAAGGCCGTTATCGTGAATTAATCAACGCCGGAATGAGTCGAGGAAAGCTGGAATGTAATCTGGTTTTTAGAGCTGAGGCAGCAGTTGAAGGCAGTGTTGAAATAAATGAGACCTTGGCTAAATCGATGATTCACGCCTGTGAACAGCTGAATGCAACATTGCATCAGTCATCGGTGATCAACGTGGTCGATATTCTGAAATGGCCGGGCGTGGTGAAACAGGTATCGTTGGATATGAAGCCGGTAGCAGAGGCCAGTGAGGTACTATTGCAACAAGCCCTGGATGAGTTAATGAGTAACCGCCAGCGTGAAGGAGAGCGCCTGAACGAACTAATCGTACAGCGTTGCGATGCCGTTGATGGCATCGTCACAGAGGTGCGAAAACAGATGCCCGAGATTCGCGATAATCATCGCCAAAAAACATTATCACGATTTGAGGAATTAAAGGCAGAACCTGATATGGAGCGATTGGAGCAGGAGCTAGTTTATCTAGTGCAGAAAATGGATGTCGATGAAGAGCTGGATCGACTGGATGCGCACATCAAAGAGCTGAGAGATGTACTCAATCGTGATGAAGCGGTGGGACGCAGGCTGGATTTTTTAATGCAGGAGCTACACCGTGAAGCCAATACATTGGGTTCGAAATCAGCGGATATTAGAATGACACAGGCTTCTGTGGAGTTGAAGGTGCTGATCGAGCAGATGCGCGAGCAGATTCAGAACATTGAGTAAGCCCGAAATCTCTCTTAAAAAGCATCCATCTCGATAAAGGCAACACCGACGCCGTTATCTGAGAGACGAACAATAATGGCATCGACTTCAGTTTCGGTATCGTCGTTGAGTGGATTATTGTATTGAATATGGACCATTTCACCTAAGGGGAAATCAGAATGGGAGTCAGTGGCGAGAAACATGCCACCTTCACTGATATCATGAGTTCGAATGGTTCGGGGTTCAGTGTCCATCAGTGTGAGCATGATTTCGATTTGAATATCATGCCGCTCGTGTCTGCGATTATTTTCGCTCATAGTATATGCCTTGTGTGTGCTACGGCCTAATCATAACGCGCATTGAGAAAAAAAACAGTCTGTATTAGATAAAGTTTTTGGATTATATTGTTCAATAAGTCATCAGGGATTAACAGCGATATGCGATTTATTATCACCATCTTAATAGGGTTTCTATCTACTGCACAATTCGTGCTGGCCTCTGATCTTGCACGTGAAAAACGTCTTGCCGAGCAAAATGAGGAAATGATCTTTGATGGGGAGGTTCTCTATCTGGATAGTGCGGGTCATGAGTTTATGAACGTGTATATGGAAACCGAGGCCGAGCAGCTAAAAGGTGCAGTGATCATTTTGCATGGCCGTGGTTTTCATCCAGACTGGAAGAATGTAGTTAGACCGTTACGTATTGGTCTGGCTGAAAAAGGCTGGAATACACTTTCAATGCAGATGCCCGTGTTGGAAAAAAATGCCAAATATTATGACTATCTACCCATCATGCCGGAGGCATTTCCACGCATAGAAGCGGGTATCGATTTTTTAAAAAATGAAGGATTCGAAAACATAATATTGATAGCGCATAGCTGTAGTGTGCATATGGTAATGGCATGGCTAGATGCTAAAAGATTTCGTGATATAGATGCATTTATTGGTATTGGCATGGGCGCAACAGATTATCAACAGCCGATAGCCAGGCCATTGCCGCTGGATCAATTATCAGTGCCGGTTCTTGATGTCTATGGTGCGGAGGAATACCCGGCAGTTGTTAGTGGTGCTGAGCAACGATTAGATTTCATTAAGCGGGGCGGTAACATAAAATCTAAACAAGTCATTGTTATGGGTGCCGATCATTATTTTACACAAAAAGATGAAGATCTATTGGAAGTGGTAAGTGAATGGATGCAAGGATTGTGATCGATACTAAAAAAGAACAGGCAAACAGTCAGTTTGAATTATTAAAACAAAAGCGATTCCTGCCATTTTTTGTGACGCAGTTTTTGGGCGCGTTTAATGACAATGTATTCAAAAATGCATTAATTATTCTCATCGCATTTAAAGGTGTTCAGCTAAGTGATGGTGGAGCAAACGTTGATTTGCTAACTAACCTGAGCGCAGGCTTATTTATTCTTCCCTTCTTTATATTTTCAGCCACTGCGGGTCAGTGGATTGATAAAAAAGAAAAATCACAGTCGATACGTTTCATTAAGTTAATGGAAGTAGTGATTATGCTGGGTGCAGCCTATGCATTTTATGTGGGTGCCATTTATGCGTTGATTGCGCTGTTGTTTTTAATGGGAATACAGTCGGCTTTTTTTGGTCCAGCAAAATACAGTTATATTCCCCAGCATCTGGATAATACCGAGCTGGTAGCGGGTAACGCACTAGTGCAATCGGGTACTTTTGTTGCAATATTGATGGGCACCATGATGGGTGGAATACTGGTCGCAGATGATGATGGTCGGCAGTGGGTTGCTATCGTTATTGTGGTGCTTGCGCTACTGGGTTATCTGTCGAGCCGATATATTCCACATACGCCATCGTTGGAACCTGATCTTAAAATAAACTGGAACCCCTTAACCGAAACCTGGCGCAATATTGCGTTCATACATAAAGAGCGCGTGGTTTTTTTATCGGTGTTAGGTATTTCATGGTTCTGGTTTCTGGGTGCGACGTATCTGGTGCAATTACCTAATTACACCAAAACAACATTGGCTGGTAATGAGCAGGTAGTAACGTTGCTGCTAACTTTATTTACCCTGGGAATTGGTGGAGGTTCGTTATTGTGTAACTGGTTATCCGGGCAGAAAGTTGAGCCGGGGCTGGTGCCTTTTGGGTCGATAGGTTTAAGCCTGTTCGGTATTGATTTGTTTTTCGCGCAACCAGAATTCACTCCGCAAGTATTAATGGGTGTGGCAGAGTTTATTAAAGAAGCAGGCAGTATTCGAATTATGCTGGACGTGTTGTTCATAGGCATGTTCGGTGGATTTTACATCGTGCCATTATTCTCATTGATACAACAACGAAGTGAGGCGCAGCATCTATCAAGAGTTATCGCGGGTAATAATATATTCAATGCTTTGTTGATGGTGCTGTCTGCAGTTATGGCTATTGTTTTGCTGGGTGCGGGCGCTTCGATAGCAGACCTGTTTTTGATTGTGGCAGTTCTCAACGCCTTGGTAGGTTTGTATATTTATAGCCTGGTGCCTGAATTCTTCATGCGCTTTATTATCTGGATGTTGATACATTCTATTTATCATGTCCGTAAGCAGGGGTTGGATAATGTGCCTGAAGAGGGGGCGGCGGTTTTGGTGTGTAATCATGTTAGTTATGTCGATGCACTAATTATTGCAGGTTGCATACGGCGACCAATACGTTTTGTCATGTACTACAAAATTTATAACCTGCCGGTATTGAACTTTGTCTTTAGAACGGCGGGTGCGATTTCTATCGCAGGCAAATATGAAGACCCGGAGTTGATGGAAAAGGCTTTTTCGGAAATAGAGCAAGCTCTAAATGACGGTGATCTGGTTTGTGTCTTCCCGGAAGGGAAATTAACGGCAGACGGCAAGATGAATAAATTCCGTCCTGGTGTAGAGCGAATATTAGAAACTACGCCTGTGCCAGTAGTGCCTATGGCATTGAATGGTTTATGGGGTAGTGCCTTTAGTCGGCACCCTTCAAATATTTTTCTGAGAATTATTAAAGGTATTCGTTCGAGTGTCGAGTTGAAGATTTCGCCATCAATAAAAGCAGAGGCAGCACAAGTTTTGCAGAAACAAGTTGAGAAGATTGTTAAGTGATAAGCTTGTTTATTAGTCTGTCTTTAGTTCCATTGGTATCGCTTTGATACCATTCTGATGGAGCTGATCAATTTTGTCGTACAGATCATTGCTTTGAGTATAAGGACCAATGCGAACTCTGTGCCATGGAATGCTGTTAACGGTAACGCTTTGTATATGTGCTTCAAAGCCGAGCAAAGCCAGGCTTGCTTTGAGCTTTTCAGCATCACTTTTATTTTTAAAAGAGCCAGCCTGTAATACATACTGTTTATTGTCTTCAGGTGAAGCACTGATAGGTCGACTTTTTGGTGGCTGCGTTTCAGATTCAGGGATTAATACTTCAAGTTCCGGCAGAATGGTGTAGAAGTTGAATTTAGGTTCGGCTTGTTTATCTGTTTCCGGCTTGCTTTGTTTTGTTGTACTGCTATGTTGTTTTATTTTATCTAATTCTTTTTTTACCGCCGCGCCAAAGTTGGCGTTAACATTTGGCTGTTTATCAAGATAAACCAGTAAAGCAACGAATAGACCAATGCTTAAGCCAGCCAATAACCAGACAAATCCGGGTAACGGTTTTTTTTCACGGCCATTACTTCGGCCTTTGTAATCTGTAGGCATTACATCGACTCAGGCGAGCTAACACCCAGCAAGCCCAGGCCGTTGTGGATAACGTGCTGGGTAGCACGAATCAAATTCAGGCGAGCGTCACGCACATCATTGTCATCGACAATAAAATAATGCGCGTTGTAATAAGTGTGGAATAAATTTGCCAGTTCACGCAGGTAATGCACCAAAGAATGAGGTTCTGCTTGCAGCGCGGCTTTTTCTATAACATCAGGGTAGGCTGACAATTTAGTAATCAGCTCGGTTTCGTGTGATTCGGTCAGTTTGGTCAGATTGTTATTGCCATTTTCAATATCGTGCTGCAGATTTTTTTCTTTCAATTGATTGAATACACTACACACACGAGCGTGTGCGTATTGAATGTAATAAACCGGGTTGTCGTTGCTTTGTGATTTGGCGAGATCGAGATCGAAGTCCATGTGCTGTTCGCATTTACGCATAACATAAAAGAAACGCGCCGCATCGTTTCCTACTTCTTTGCGCAATTCGCGCAGGGTAACAAATGAGCCGGAGCGTGTCGACATCGGTACGCGTTCGCTGCCACGATACAAAATCGCAAATTGTACTAACAAAATATCGAGTTTACTTTCATCTTCGCCGAGTGCATTGATTGCGGCTTTGACGCGTGCCACATATCCGTGGTGATCTGCGCCCCAGATATTAATCACACGTTCATAGCCACGCTGGAATTTATCCATGTGGTAGGCGATGTCAGAAGCAAAATAAGTTGGCTGTCCATTGTCGCGAATCACCACGCGATCTTTTTCATCACCGAAGCTGGTGGACTTGAACCAGAGCGCACCTTTTAGTTCGTAGATGTGACCGGCCGCCTGAAGTTGTTCAACAGCGGTATTAATCAAATCGCGTTGTGCTAAAGTTTTTTCTGAGTACCAGTACTCGTAAGGCACACCAAATTCTTCAAGGTCTTCACGGATGTCTGCAAGGATGGTGTCGAGACCCGCATTAAAAATGGTCAGATAGCCAGCTTCGCCGAGTAATTCCTGTGCGCGTTCAATTAGTGCATCGATGTGTTTATCTTTATCACCGCCAGCGGGTTCGTCATCGGGGATGTTTTCCATGACGGCTTCTGCGCTGACGACAAAAGCGCCATCGTGATCCGCTTTAATCTGACGCGCAATATCAAAAATATAGGCGTCACTTTTGTAACCGTTGCTGGGGAATACAAGTTCGACGCCGTGTTCCTGCAAATAGCGCAGCCAGATACTGGTAGCGAGAATGTTCATCTGGCGACCGGCATCGTTGACGTAATATTCACAATCAACATCAAAGCCAACGGCGCGCATCAAGGAAGCAACTGAAGCACCGTAAGCTGCACCGCGGCCATGACCCACGTGTAGTGGGCCAGTCGGGTTGGCGGAAACAAATTCAATCTGGATTTTTTTGCCGGCACCAATGCTGGAGCGACCGTAGTCTTCGTTCTGCGCCAGGACCATTTTGATGACATTTTGAGAAGTGTCAGATGAGATAAAGAAATTGATAAAACCGGGGCCGGCAATTTCGGTTTTTTCCAGCTCATGGTCTTCGGGCAGGGCATCACAAATAGCCTGCGCCAGTTCTCGTGGTGGCTTGCCTGCGGCTTTCGCCAGAGACAGAGCAACGTTGCAGGCAAAGTCACCGTGTGAGGCATCTTTGGTTCGGCTAATTTGAATAGCGGGCGAAACAGAACCATCGAGCGTGCCATTCTTAATCAGGGTGTTGATTGCCTGTCTAATCAGGTCTTCAATTTTATGTTTCAATTTATTGCCAGTGTGGTACTAAATGGAGGCTAATTTTACACATAGATGACGTGTTGTGCGGCTAACCAGACTTAAAAAGTATCGCTAAAAGGTATCGTAAGGGTCAACGTCGATCGACCAGCGTATCTGTTTGCTACTTTTTAACTGCTGCAATTGGGGCAGCCATTGCCGAAGCAGCTGGTGCAGGGCCTTGCGGTCATTCGCCTGTAGCATGGTTTGGGTGCGGAAGCGGCCAGCACGTTTTTCCATGGGTGCTGGCCAGGGGCCAAATATTTCGACTTCTTTGGCGTTGTAACTATTGGCCAGCTCTCGGGCTTCATGCATGAATAACAAACCCAGCTCTTTTTTGATGGCACCACAGCGCAGTAACACCAGATGTTTATGCGGCGGAAAGCCGGCCTGCTGGCGTTCGACCAGTGCAGATTCGGCGAATTTTTCATAACCCTGGTGCAGCAGCGTTTGCAAAAGTGGGTGATCGGGGTGATGGGTTTGTATTAATACCTCGCCGGGCTTTTCCGCACGACCGGCACGTCCCGAGACCTGGATAATCAGCTGTGCCAGATGTTCGGCAGCACGGAAATCGGCACTATAGAGTGCTTGGTCAGTATCGAGCACACCGACCAGGGTGACGTTGGGGAAGTCGTGTCCCTTGGCCAGCATCTGCGTACCCACCAGAATGCTGGCACCTCCAGCGTGAGCCTGTTGCAGTTTATCTTCTAAGGCACCTTTGCGGCGCGTGGTGTCGCGGTCGATGCGATTAATGGGCACATCGGGGAAGCGCTCGGTGAGAAAGTCTTCAATGCGCTCGGTGCCAGTACCAATTGCCAGTAATTCTTCACTGCCACAATCACCACATTGTGTCGGTGAGCGGGTTTCCGCACCACAGTGGTGACAATGTAACTGGTGTTTATGTTTGTGATAGGTCATGTTCGCATCGCAGCGTTTGCAGCGAGTCATCCAGCCGCAGTCGTGGCACATCATCAAAGGCGAGAAGCCTCGACGGTTGAGAAACAGGATGACCTGATTGCCCTGTTTTAGATGTTCCTCTACCTTGACCAGCAAAGCCGCCGACAGGCCTTCCTGAATAGGCTGGCTGCACATATCGAGTAACTTAATTCGGGTAATAGATTGAGTACGAGCACGTTGTTTAAGTGTATGTATGTGGAATCGTTGTCGATTCACATTGTGCAGACTTTCCAGCGAGGGCGTGGCCGAACCCAGCACCACCGGAATATTTTCCTTCTGGCTGCGCACCAGCGCCAGATCACGGGCATTGTAGCGAAAGCCTTCCTGCTGTTTGTAAGAGCCGTCGTGCTCCTCATCGACCACGATCAGGCCAAGCTCAGGCAGTGGTGTGAAAATCGCCGAGCGTGTACCGATGACCAGCCGAGCATGGCCAGTCGAAGCAGCATGCCAGGCGCTGAGACGTTGCTGGTCATTCAGGCCAGAATGTAAAACGGCAATCGGGCAGCCCATACGCTGCTGGAAGCGCTGTGTGAGCTGCGGCGTCAGGCTGATTTCAGGTACCAGCACCAATACCTGTTTACCGCTGGCAATAACGCGTTCACTCAAAGCCAGATAAACCTCGGTCTTGCCGCTGCCGGTAACGCCGTGTAACAAATGGATATGATGCTGGCTTAAATCTTCGCTGATAGTTTCAATCGCCTGCGTTTGCTCATCATTTAATGACGGCGCCTGAGTTGAAATGGGGTGTGCTTCGGGCAAACTGGCCTGCTCAACGCAGCCAGCCAGCCCCTTTTCCAGCAGCGCCTTCATCGCGGGTCGCCAGTTTGGGTGATTGTCGTTGAGATAGCTCTCGCCAAGCCCTTCAGGGCTATTCAATAATATTTGCAGGATATGTTTTTGTTTGGCGGCTCGATTCAGGCCTTCAAGGTCATTGGCAGAAGTGCTGTCAGTAGTTTTCCATACTTTGATAACTGCTGCCTCAGCAGGTTTGCCCTGGCGTAGCAGGCTGGGCAGCGCAGCCTGAACCACCTCGCCAATCGGGTGCAAATAATAAGAGGAAGCCCATCGCAGCAAATCCAGAACCCTGGTATCAAGCACAGCCTCGCTATCGATCAGTTTATTAATCGGCTTGAGCTTATTGAGAGCGAAATCGCTGTGATCGGTTTGCTCCAGAATAACGCCGATACTGGTGCGACGACCAAATGGTACCTCAACACGGCAACCTGGAGTAAAACTGTATTGGCGCAAAGATTCAGGAATTAAATAATCAAAACTGCCGAATAAAGGAATCGGCACTGCAACCTTGAGTATGGGCTTTTTATTATTGGCATCAGAATGGTCTACAGTGGGATTCATGATGAAGGATTCAGTGCCGTGTGAAGTCTTTTCAAAGGGTTAAGCTGGTTTGCGATTCTACTGGAAATTGAGCGTATTAACTTGATGACTGAAATATAAAAATTTATAGACCACTATTGACAAATGAGTTACCCACTAATCCTGTGGATAAGTCTGTGAGTAAAATATTGGTAAGCGCAATATCATCAGGTTTTTCAATGAATTGTGAGGATTTGGTTAAATTTTATACACGCATATAAGTCTTTTATTTTCAGTGGGTTACAAGCTTAGACTCTACTATTGTAGTGTTTTAGGTGGGGATTATTTTAACAATACGCTGCATGATACTGAATTGTGCATAACTGCATCCTAGTATATTTCGGTTAGTGTTATAAGTTAAAAGAAATTCGAGGAAGTATGCGCTAAGTTATTAATAGTAACGTAAAAACCGGAGTTACCCACATTTTCTGTGGATAACTTTGTGGACTAATTTTTTATTAAGCGAAAAAACAAGTGAAAAAACACTGTTATTGTTAGATTGTACAAAAAATAACCAGTTAAATTATTTGTATATATATCAGTTAGTTAGTTGTGTATGGTGCTGGTGTTTCGGTGGATAAGTGACGATTTCATGATGAAATTGTGGATATATTAGAGGCTGTTCATTTGTTTGTGTACAACTCATTAGAAAGTTGCTAACCATAACAATAAGTTAGCTCATCCTATCTGTATGTTGATGCTGCATATACTGGCTTGAAAGTCCGTTATTCTTTATTGATGCTAAGCCAGTCCTGTGCAAAAGTAGTCCCTCTTTTTGAGTAGATTCCTACGGAGAATTCAGGGCCACAACATGCAACTTTGGCAGCACATAGCAAAGCATATCGAACAGGTCACCGGTGCACCTTTTTGCATCAAGGACAACCGAAGCGTCGGCGGTGGCTGCATCAATGCCAGTTTTCAGATTAGCAATGGTGAGTTTCGCTACTTCGTCAAAACTAACCACAGTAGCCATGCGGATATGTTCGAAGTAGAAGCCGAAGGTTTGCAGGAAATGGCAAATTCAAACACCATCAGGGTGCCGCGTCCGGTTTGTTATGGCGAGTTTGGCAATCAGTGCTATATCGTCATGGAATATCTGGATCTGGCTGGTGGAGGTGACAATATGCTGTTTGGCCAACAACTGGCTGCCATGCACAAAAAAACCGCCGATAGATTCGGTTGGCATATGGATAACACCATCGGCTCCACGCCCCAGTACAATAACCAGAGCAACGACTGGATAGAATTCTGGCGTAAAGAGCGTCTCGGCTTTCAATTAGATTTGGCCGCTAGCAACGGCTATGGCGGTGAGCTGCAAATGCTGGGTGAGCGTCTGATGGCCGATTTCCCTGTTTTATTCGAAAGCTACCATCCCAAAGCATCTATGTTGCACGGTGATTTATGGACAGGCAATTACGGCGCACTGGCAGATGGCACGCCGGTGATATTTGACCCTGCATTCTATTATGGTGATCGTGAAGCCGAATTGGCCATGACTACACTATTTGGCAGCTTCAGCCGGGATTTCTACGCGGCCTACAATGAAGCCTGGCCACTGGATCAAGGTTATACAGCACGCCGCACTTTCTACAATATTTATCACATCATCAACCACACTAATTTATTTGGTGGCGCTTATCATGGTCAGGCGATATCCATGATCGAACAGGTGTTGTCAGAAATACGCTGACGGACTGTTTGTGTCAGCCATTTAAAAGGGGAGCAAATGCTCCCCTTTTAAATTTATTAAGGCATCAGGTTTTAGGTTTTAAATTAAAACTCTACCGCAAGCTGTGCTGTCACTGTGCTGCCTGACTCGCCGGTGCCGCCATCGGCTATTGCGTAGTCACTGGATTTGCTGAACTCAACGGCTAAAGCAACATCACCAGCAACAGTAGTTGAAACTGATAGCATGCTGCGTGTTTCTGGTAGACCAATAGCGACATCAACATCAGCTGTGCTCTGTTGAGCAATGGCAACTATAACATCTCGTCCGCCCATGGCCGTGATGTAGGCAATCTCAATATTGCTGGCACTTGGGCTTGCTTTCGCACCGTTGAATTGAAGATCGGTAGTAGTGAAGTCATCAGAAGCGGTGACATGCTCAGCGATAAATTTAAATGCACCCACTGAGATAATGGCGTGCAGTGCCGTGCCTGCTGTGTGTTCAGTAACTTCTGGTGCGGCCAGTAGCGCGCCCTGTAGAGTATCGGTTTCAGCCATGTTATTGATGAAGTCCAGGCCAAGATCGAGATTCAAAGAGCCGGAGCTCATGCTGTAAGCGATGCTCACGCCAAAATCATCGATAACATCGTTGTCTGCAGGGATGTTAGTCGTAACTTGATCAGCGTCACCGTTGAAAGCATAAAGTGAAGCTTGAAAGCCTCCTGAAGAAAAGCCAACTTGTACCGCTGTTTCCTGTGTCTCACCCAGTTCCAGTGTTAGTGGATCAGAAATCATATTGCTTTCAAAGTTACCAAAAGGTACATACATACGACCAGCATTAAGGAATGCAGATTCACCGTTAATAGAAATAGTACCTTCGTCGATAACGGGTAAACCGCTAGCGTCACCTTCATGAAGCACCAATATATGTGCGCTGACATCGTTATTAATTTTTGCATCGAAACCGATTTCAACGGTGGCTAATGCAATATCGCTACCTTTGACCTGGGCGGTGTGATCTTCACCGGAGCTAATTTCGATTTCAACAGTGCCGCTTACTTCCAATTTAGGTTCAGCGATAACGGATGATGTACTCATGCTCATCGCTATCAGCAAGCTAGCGGTTAGATATTTTAATTTTGGATTGTTCATAAAATGGCCCTAAATATAGTGTGTTTGAGTATTGATTGTGAGTAAATGCAGGGTTGTTGTTTTTTGTATTTATAAAATGAAACTTGCTATCGACTATAGTTTGTACAGAAAAAATGGCAAGTAGATTCAGATTAAACGAGGCCTTTCATTTTATCTTGTGAGGCGGCCTGTATAAAATCGTTTAGCGTTTTTGATAATTCAATCTGTGTTTCTTCAACTATGGGCAGATTCGGGTAGGCTGCCTGTAGAGCGCGCGCAAATACACCGCTGGATGTTTCAGTGACACATTTTCCATTAATAAAAACTGGTGTGCTGTTAAGACCGCAACTGGGTGAGCGACTTTTTAAGACGAAGCCGCTGAGTTCGTTGAGGCTGGGAATTTTCTTCAGGCAGTAATTATGTATTAGCTCGGTGACGTCAATGCAGGGGTCATCACGTCCGGTGAGCAGGGGGTTTTCCAAACTGCCGCTGAGTTGCACCGGTGGGCGAGGAATAGATAAGCCTGCTTCGACTTCGGGGCAGATGGCAATAAGTTCAAATTGCTCGCCGAGTTTGTCGATAACGAGGGCGCAGGGTTTTGACTGGCCATCGTAACGAACAGCATCGCCAAGAAGGCAACGACTGACGCCGATTTTTGCTTTAGTTACCACTGTTTATAGTTTGGCTCCCTTCTTGAGTGCGCGTGCACGTGATATATTTTCTTCGACGGCGCGTGTTCCTGCATCCCAGTTGGGCATGGTTTCGGGCCAGCCAAAACTGTGCGCGGTTAAAACTTCACTTAAGGCATCAATATGCTCGTTGCTGGCATTGAGCGCGGGGATGTAGTGAAAACTTTCTCCGCCGGCTTCAAGAAACAGTGCACGATTTTCCATGTTGATTTCTTCAATGGTTTCCAGACAGTCAGCCGAGAATCCGGGGCAGATGATTTCAACGCTTTTAATGCCCTGGGAAGGCAGTTGTTGCAGGGTTTTATCGCAATAAGGTTGTAGCCAGGGTTCACGGCCGAAGCGGGATTGAAAAACCACCTGCCATTGATCTTCAGCAAGTTGTAGTGCTTCGGCAGTTAGACGCGCTGTCTTCAGGCAGTGACAGTAGTATGGGTCACCGCTATCAACATAACGTTGCGGGATGCCGTGAAATGAAAATAGCAGCTTTTCAGCACGGCCGTTCTGATCCCAGTGTTGCCTGACGCTGTTTGCTAACGCTGTAATGTATTTAGGGTGATCGTGATACTGATTGATAAAACGTAGGTCGGGCAGCCAGCGCCAGTCACGCAATACGTTAGTTACTTCATCAAAAACCGAAGCGGTAGTCGTGGCCGAATATTGCGGATACATCGGTAATATTAGCAGTCTTCGAGCGCCAGCCTTACGCAGTGCATTCAGCCCATCCCTTATGGAGGGCTTGCCGTAACGCATGGCGAGATCAACGATGACGTTGCCACGGAATTTTTTCTGCAAAACTTTTTCGATAGCCTGTGTTTGCAATCTTGAAGTCGCGATCAGCGGAGAGCCCTGATCAGTCCAGACTTTTTGGTATGACATAGCCGAACGTTTTGGTCTGATGCGCAGGATAACAAGGTGCAATATCAACCACCATAACCAGCGTGGTGTATCGACTACGCGAGAGTCCCAGAGAAACTCGGCAAGGTAACGTCTGACCGCAGAGGCAGTAGGTTTTTCGGGTGAACCCAGATTGACCAGCAAGATGCCAAGTTTTTCCTGAGTGCCATGTCGGTATTTGAAATCTGTTTTTGCCAAGGGATTACCGTGTCTATAATTTTCTCAGATCGAAGACTGACAGATTCAAAAATAATCTACAAGGCTTTGAGATTTAGAACCGCTTTAGATGCCTGCCTCTATACACTCCTATATCAACTTCCTGTAATATACGTGCAGTTTTTTCCCCTAATAAAGAATAATCTGGAGCTGGATCATGCCAATCTGCCTGGCAGTACCCAATGAAATTTCACCCGGAGAGCGCCGAATCGCGCTGGAGCCGGGTATAGCCAAACGACTGATCGCCATGGGCGTCAAGGTCACCATGGAAAAAGGCGCAGCATTATCGGCGCATTTTTCTGATGAAGCTTTTGAAGGCGTGAAGATTGTCGATACGCCGCAAGAGTTATACAAAAACGCCAGTGTGGTTTTCAAAGTTCAACCGCCGACCATGGAAGAGCTGGATATGATGGAGCCGGGCACGGTTGTCGCCGGTTTTATGGCACCTCACAAAAATGAAGAGCTGCTGCACAAAATGTGCGAGAAAAACATCACCACGCTGGCGATGGAGCTGGTGCCACGCATTACTCGTGCGCAGTCAATGGATGCTTTGTCTTCACAGGCATCAATTGCCGGTTATAAAGGTGTCTTGATGGCTGCAGATATGGCCAGCGTTTTCTTTCCCATGCTGACTACCGCCGCAGGCACGATTCGTCCCGCCAGAGTTTTGATTATCGGTGTTGGTGTTGCCGGTTTGCAGGCGATAGCAACGGCTAAACGCCTGGGCGCAATTGTTGAAGCTTACGATGTGCGTAGCGCGACCCGCGAACAGGTTGAGTCACTGGGTGGCAAATTCATCGATACTGGCGTCAGCGCAGACGGCGAAGGCGGCTATGCGCGCGAGCTTACCGATGAAGAAAAACAACAACAGCAGGACGTACTGGCCAAACATATCGC
The DNA here is from genome assembly GCA_029882355.1 of Gammaproteobacteria bacterium. Lineage (GTDB taxonomy): Bacteria > Pseudomonadota > Gammaproteobacteria > SZUA-229 > SZUA-229 > LH-M37. The sequence continues at coordinate 75,396 of JAOUKV010000014.1, forward strand.
GATGTCGGATGTGGTTATCACTACCGCAGCGATTCCAGGAAGACCTTCTCCGAAAATTATCAGCAAGGAAATGGTGGCTGATATGAAAGTCGGAGCGGTGATTGTCGACCTGGCCTCTGAAGGTGGCGGTAACTGTGAACTGACGCAGCCGGGTGAAACCATTGATTTTGAACATCGTGTGACTATCCATGGGCCATTGAATGTGGCCAGTCAGACGCCAGTTCATGCCAGTGAAATGTATGCCAGAAACCTGTTCAATTTACTCTCGCCCTTTATTACCGAGGACGGTGAGCTGGATCTGGATATGGAAGATGAAGTAATTGCAAAAACAGTACTTACCTGCAGCGGTGAAGTTAAAAGTGACCGCTTCCGCAGAGAAGAGGTGACAAAATGATCGAAGGATTTACCGCTTTATATATTTTCATGCTCGCCGCCTTCACCGGTTACGAGGTGATTAGTCGTGTACCGGTAATTTTACATACGCCGCTAATGTCTGGCTCCAACTTTATCCACGGTATCGTGGTCGTAGGTGCCATGGTGGCATTGGGGCATGCTGAGAGTAATGTCGAAATGGCGATAGGATTTGTTGCTGTATTTTTGGCAGCGGGTAATGCGGTCGGCGGTTATATTGCAACCGTGCGTATGCTTGAAATGTTTCAACCGAAGAAGGAGGGCTAATTCATGGATATGTTAATCAATGTAATTTATCTCGTCTCGGCGGCTGTCTTTATCATCGGCCTGAAACAAATGAGTTCACCGGTCACTGCTCGTCAGGGTATCGTCTGGGCAGGCGTCGCAATGGTTATCGCCACACTGGTGACCTTTGGAGATGATGCTGTTTATAGCCACGGCAGTATCAATGTTATTTTGATCGTGGTGGCGATTATTGGTGGTTCTATCATCGCCTACATTACTGCCAAGCGTGTTGAGATGACCGATATGCCGCAGATGATTGCTATCTACAACGGCATGGGTGGTGGTGCTGCTGCTGCCATTGCCGCTGTTGAGTTAGTGAAAGTTGCCGCTGGTGGTGAAGCACCCAGTACAACCGTATTAGTCTTGGCAACATTAGGCGCTATCATTGGTGCGGTTTCATTCTCGGGTTCCGCGATTGCTTTTGCCAAGTTGCAGGGGCTGATCAACAAAACCATGCGCTTGCCCATGCATATGGTGATCAATCTGGCGTTATTCATTAGCATGTTAGTGCTGGGTGGTATGATGGCTTTTAGTGCTGAAATTGATCCTGCTATGTTGTTGATCTTCTTCGCGCTGACATTGATCTTCGGAA
>JAOUKV010000015.1 GCA_029882355.1 Gammaproteobacteria bacterium
GTGATTCATCTGGTTTTTCACCTAACAAGAGAAGCTTTATTGTATTTGCTCTCGTGAACTCTAAATTGATTGGTTCGCTCAATTCCATTTTTTATGCATAACGTTTGAGGTAAGCAGCGGCATGATGACATTTCAGGAAACACATATATGGTTAGTCCGTCTGCTTGACTGATTTGTTAGGAGCATTGTTGTATGTGCCCCATCGCGCGGTAAGTTTACAGTCACCCATACCTCCTACCTCAATAGTTGCTTCTGTCGGTGCTTTTGTGTGATGGTAGACTATGTCTAGCCAAGTAACTGTATAATTATTTAACGCAACGACTTTGTTTTTATTTAATTTAATAACAACGTACTCATCTACATTATTACCTGTTTTACAATAGTGCCATTCTTCTAGCTCTTTATCGAATTCTCTTACAGCTGGCTTACCCATTATTTTTATAACTTGTTCATGATTCATGCCATGATTTATTTCAAATGCTTTATCTATGTTTTGCTGTGTATATACTGAAAGATCTGCCAGTTCTGGCTCATTTGGAATTAATGAATAAATTAATATGATGGTAAGGACAATATTCAAACCTATGGATATGTAAAGTTTCCTTTTCTTCATGCTTGGTTCCTGTATTGCTCCTAACGTTTGAAATAAGGGGCTAGGCGGGTTTTATCGCCTAGTCCCAGCCCACGCCTTTTGGAGGATCAAGGGGTCAGACTCCTTGATCCACATACTTTATTTGAAATAACTACAGATAAGTTCAATGAAAACAAACTCGATTGATTCCCAACATCCAGTAATTTTTTAGATAGTTCCAAACCGCACCCTCCCCAATAAACCCTGTGCTTTAAAATATGCAAGCATTCTCCCTTTATAACCCCACCCAATGCAAGCGTTTATTTGTTTTACGATGGTCCATTTTCCCACATACATCAATAATTCCACTCTAAAAAGTGACGAAGTCTTTTGATTTCGTCATAATACGTATTCCTGAAGCTTTGCTGTGTAGTGAAGTTGTTTTCAATATTAGGAAATAAAATGTTTACTAAAAAAGACCAGTCTATGCATTCTTTAATGCTATCCCTGCTTATCGTCATGCTTGCCGCAGTAAGTGCGCCTGTTCAGGCGAAAACCGCCTACATTAGTGATGAAGTTAATGTCGCTATGCGCTCTGGCGCTTCTAACCAGCATCGTATTCTCAAGTTTCTTAAGAGTGGTACGGCCTTTACCGTGCTGGGTAATTCAGACGATGAGAAGTATTTCGAGATCGAACTTGCGGATGGCAAAACAGGCTGGGTTGCCACTGAAAATGTCATGGACACGCCCAGTGCGCGAGATCGCCTGGTTTCTGCAAATGAGAAACTGGGCCAGGTTAGGCAGGAAAATAAGGAGCTAAAAAATACTGCGGCCGAATTACGGGCAGACGTTAAGAAATTAAAAAGCGAAATAAACACCTTGCAGAATGAGCGGGCCAAATTAAGTGCTACGCTGGAAGATTTGAAGGTCACCGCAGCTAATCCATTAATGTTGCGTCAGGAGAACATGCAGCTGAAGGCATCGCTGAGTAAGGCAGAAGCTAATGCAGCAGGGCTGGATAAGGAGAATCAGCAGCTTCGCAATAACGTTGCCCAGGAATGGTTTATCATTGGTGGTGCGGTATCGCTGGGTAGTTTAATTGTCGGTCTTATACTCACCCGCATTAACTGGAAGCGCAAGCGCGGAAGCTGGGGCGATAGTTATTAATAGTTAAAAACTGATCGTAGTGGAAGAACGAAAGAACGGGGTCAGGTCATTCATTATTAAGAATAACCACCCCAAACCATCTCAGCATAATCCCCCATGGAAACGCCCATCACCCCTCCCAACCACTCCCCTTCACTAACTAGCTGTTCTCGCGTCATCGAGGGAATGTTGTTCTTGAAGGCAAGCACGATGGTGTTGCCACTTTCGACTTCGAAACTGAGGTGTTGGTTTTCAAATTCGTGTGCGAGTAATTCATCTAACTCTTCTGGTGATTGAAGTGCCGTATGGTAGATATTGAGTACCAGCACGCCTTGTTCGTTGAGTGAATTTTTACAATCACGCAGGTAGGAGGATTGTATTTGTTTCGGTTCCATGCCCTGTGAGTTGTACAGGTCTGAAAAGATAATATCGCTTTTCATCTCGGTGTTTTTTATGTGGTTGACCGCATTGTCTATATGAATGAAAAGGCGATCGGTGTCGGGTAGGTGAAAATATTCTTTTGCGGTGTTCGCCACGGCTTTACGGTATTCAACCGCGTGTACGTTTAGCTCAGGGAAATGACTGAGCAGGTTCTTTGCTATTGAGCCTGCGCCCAGCCCCATGATGGTGGCTGTTTTTGCTGTGGGGATAAAAAATAAACCAGCCATCATGGCCTGGGTGTAAGCGAGGTCTAAGCCATTGATGTCGTTGAGTTTCATGCTGCTTTGATAGATTTTGCCGTCAAAGCTGAGAATCCGGCTGGTTCTTGTTTGGTAAACGTAAATGGGGCCGTGCTCATCGGTGGTTGATGAGATGCAGGTGCCTTTGATATCCATGGTATTTTTAATCGCCCTTAAATACGGCTAGATAACTGGCAGGGCGTTATAAGAGGCATGGGGTTCAGGGCTTTGATTGTGCGCTAATCGGAGCTACGGCACTAAAGGCCGTAAAAAAACGGCATGATAGAAAAGTAGAGTACGGTGAGAATGGCGGCGATGTAAACCACGGTTCTGATGGGTGAGTGTAACGCTTTTTGCAGAAAGGTTTCTGCGGTGCCATCACGCTGCTGTTGCTGATAGAGATCTCTGGCCTGTTGGGAGCGCTGTTGCTTATAAGTGTCGAGGAGATCTGTCGCTGGTTCCGGGTCAACACCGTCGGGTAACCAGATTGCGGCCAAAGAGATACCGAAGCGACCGGCATCGGTCTCGTAGTAGTTGATATCATTCTCGTCTAACAGACGTCGAACCTCTATTACTTCGTCTTCGGGAATGCCGTTTAGTTTGTATAGCAGGAGGGGCATAAAATAGTCACGTAGGGTGTGAACCAGGGTTAGAGAGCACGACCAGTATTTACAGCGCGGCGTATTTTATAAGATGTGCTGGAATCTTATCTTCGATCTGCTCATGTAACCTGGGCAACAAGGACCAGTGTACTCCTTGCTTGTGGTGATGGGCCGTGTGGTAACCAAGATTACCAGTGGTGATATTGTAGAAGCGATTGAGGTTATTTCTGGAAGCCTCGAACTCATTTTCGGTATTCAGGCCTGCATGGTGTTCAAAAGTGGCCCATGAGGTTAGCAGTAATCCAATAATCATGGGTAACACAAACAGGAACAGGGCCGGTACGGGCTTAAGCCAAATTAAAAAAGCCACAATAGCAAGCGTCAGCAGGGTATAGAAAATGAATTGCCGTTGCTGCCTGGGGTGTTTCTGGCCTACTTTGAAGCCTCGTGAATAGGCAGTACCGGTGGTATGCAGGGTATATTCAAGTTCACCCATGGGTTCACCTGACTTGCGCTGCCAGCGACTTTCGTCTCTGGTTTGATCGAGATAATTGAGGTGATGGCCCAACACATGATGCAGCAACCATAAGTTGGTGGTTACACCGGTGTGCAGGGCATAGAAGAATTCCAGGACGCGATTTAAAGGTTTTGGCCTAAAGGTGGGCGTGTGCTGGTGATGGTGATTCCAGGCGCAGATTTTACCTTTAGGGATAATCATAACAAACCAGTAAGTGGCTAATACCCAGACTGTTTCGACCATAAAATACAGGTAAAAATCAAAACAGCTTATAGCAAGAATAATGGCGACAGGAAGCCGATCAGCAGGGTATCTAAACACGGGGAAAACCTTATTTTGATTAAGTGATACGGGATTGTACAGTGATTAAGAGATTAGTCTAATCAGCAATGAATTTGCTTTCATTCAAGTCAATATATTCGTAAAAACTGTTCAGGCACAGATTTTGAGGCTAGCCATAAACGGATCATTTCCGAAAATAGTTGCCGATCTTCTGCATTCCACTGGTGGCCGACTTGCGGCACAGAATATCCTGTGGCATTGGGCATTACATTTTGTAGATATCGTACAGCACGCCTGGTGGGCACGGTGTCCTTTTCACCAGCAACTGCCAAAGTAGCTACAGTAACCTGATCTAAATTTTCTGGAACTGGAGTTTTAAAAATTTCATTGGTTAAATTCCGTAATGAAATTGGATCTGTTTGCAGGGCGGTATTCATGAAGGCATCCATGGAGTCATCATCTGGAATACCGAACAGTTTTGCTATAGCTCGAGCACCCCAGGGTCGATTATAGAGTTTGAGCATAATGCTGCTTAATAGACGTAATGGAAAATTAATGTGGCCATAGGGTACGCCGGAGACAATTAGAGACTCAACAACTTCAGGATGTTGTGCAGCGACATGAAGTGCTGTTATGCCTCCCAGAGATAAGCCAACTATATGAGCTTTTCCACCAGGACATTTTGTCGAAATCATGTCTGCAATTTTGTCACTCGTGTCAGAAAAACTAAGCCAGGGGGTCGCGGCGCTATTGCCGATACCGGGCAAATCAGGCAGCAAACAACGATATTCTGGCAGTTCATCAACCTGCCCCATCCACATCCAGCCCGCGACCATGGAGCCATGTAGAAATACGACAGGTGTGCCGTCGTCTGGACCAAATATTTCAACATGCATATGAATAAACCTATTAGCGCACAGCAATATATTACTTGTTTGCAGGTATAGCCTCGGCAGGCAACACCGATCGGTCAAAACCCTTGAAGATCAGCCATACCGCGAAGATCATCTCCTGCAGGAAGATTGGACCATCCAGAATGGCCATGGTATTCGATGAGAGTTCCAGGCCATATAACAGCATCAGTCGTGCAGTCAGAATAGACGCGGCAGCCAGAAGGCCGAATACAGATATCCAGCGAGGAACGAGACGGGTCTGGTAAAGCGCATAGTTCAGTATCAGGGAGCCTAGACTGAATGCTATAAAAGCAAAGGGTGCACTGTTCCAGTCGTGACCAGCCAGCAAGGCATTGCCCAGTGTGTGAAAGTAAGAGGGTGAGGGAGATCCTGCAGCCACGAATTCATGACTCAGGTCGATGAGATCCAGTAAGTGCATGGTGGCTATAGCGAAGAGCACCGCCTCGATAGATCTGGCCACGACATAGCCCAGTGCCAGACGTTCACTAAATGGTTTCAACACAGGGTAGATCAGCACCGAAATGCTGACGATTGCAATGTGATTGACGAGTTCGAGAAGAATCCCGACTGAAACCTGGCCTTGTACCCGTGACACCAGCGCAAGGAGGTTAGGAGCGCTAAGTACCGGTTCAAGAATTATGACAGAGAGTGAGAATGATACTGTCGCGACAATGAAAAGGATGCCAACAATTCGAGCTACTGAACGGTGTGTCATTACGTTATTCCTCCTGTGAAACCACTACCGCTGAAAGAGCTTAACTGTATCTCTATACGGTACTACTTAATGACTTCAGTCCTAATGTTTCAAAAAGGTGCTGCTTCTATCGCAACAATATCTCCTGGCTGAAGAAAATTACTATCTGATTCGATGCTGTTAAATATGGGTGACAATTTGTCCAGTCTACTCATTCCTGGCTATTTTCCAAGGGCATGAACAACAGGTGTTTGAAAGATTACGATTAATATGTTGCCTTGCCTGCTCCACGAGTTTTATTTTAATTTTCCTCGAACTCCACCCGACTATCCTCCATAATCAAATCCAGCTCCTTCTGTGCTTGCTTTGGATTAACCAGATCTTTTTTTTCTATCATCTCGCATTCATCGATGACCATTTCATCGAGGGTTGAAGGGTAAAATTTGCAATCGTCCGGGCGGTCGTAGTAAATGTCACAGGTGTACATATTTTGATCGAGCACTTTTTTTAGCCACGGACACTGTTCCAGTGGTTCGCCGGTACCAGGCTGCATCCAGAGGTTGCCGCCGTGAACATAGAGCGCTATCTCTGGCCTGTAGTTATCCCAGTAATCTAGTTGCCTGGCTGAAACGGATAAACCACCGTTGCCGTATTTGATGCAACATTTTCCGCATGAATTGCATTGTTTCACTTTATTGCTGCACCAAATTTCGGATGTGGTTTAGATCAGTATTGTTATTATTGAGTAAAGGGCAAATTTACTAACTCAACGCCTTCAAAACAGCCTTAGGTTCTTTCGCTACAACATTCAGCAAAACCAGTGCGGGGCCCTGTGGTTTGCGATCTCCCCGTTCCCAGTGACGAAGTGTGCTGACACTAATACCAAAGGCTGAGGCAAATTCGTTTTGTGACATACCGATATTGGCGCGGATGTTTTTTACGTCCACAGATGAAAATTCGTGAACGACTGCTTTTCCCTTTTTGCCTTTTGAAAACTCTAGAGCTTCTTCCAGGCCTTGTTTAATGCTATCAAAAGCGTTACTCATTTTGGCCTCCATAGTTTTTGATAAGTAGTGACGTTAGTTTGGCTAGTTCGTTGCGTTCGGCTTTGCTGAGGTTGGCTTTCTCGCCCTTGCCAAACAGGGTTAATAAAAAGAGTGGCATAAGCTCATTATGAAAATAATAGATGATGCGAACACCACCGCTTTTGCCCTTGCCATTTGCTGACCATCGTAATTTTCGTATGCCACCGGTGCCCTGCATGATGTCGCCAGAAGCAGGATGGGATGCTAAGTAGTTGATTATGCTTCGGCTTTCGAAGGGGCTTAGCAGTTTCTCAGATTTGCTCAAATAACCAGGTAGCTCGACGATGGTTTGCATGGATTAAGTGTAATCCATTGGATTATAGTAAGTCAATACTGGTTTAGGCAGTAGGGTCGAAACGGGTTTACTGTTTCACCCGATACCCGGTCCTGAACATCCAGCCCACTATCGCAATACATATCACCAGAAAGCCAACAATCATCGCCAGACTGACACCGACACTGACATCCGATACCTCAAAGAAACTCCAGCGGAATCCACTGATCAGATAAACCACCGGATTGAACAGTGTCACCGACTGCCAGAACGGTGGCAACATGTTTACCGAATAGAAACTGCCGCCGAGGAAGACCAGCGGGGTGATCACCAGCAGTGGGATGACCTGCAGTTTTTCAAAGTCGTTCGCCCACAGGCCGATGATAAAACCGAACAGGCTGAATGAAATGCAGGTGAGAATTAGAAAAGTCACCATCCAGACTGGATGGGCAATATTCAGCTCGACAAAAAAGCTGGCGGTGAACAGGATAATGATGCCGATGATCAGTGACTTGGTGGCGGCAGCGCCGACGTAACCGATGAGGATCTCAAAGTGGGAAATGGGGGCTGAATGTATTTCGTAAATGGTGCCGGTGAATTTGGGGAAGAAGATGCCGAACGAGGCGTTGGCGATACTCTGTGTGAGTAAGGACAACATGGTCAGACCCGGTACAATGAACAGGCCATAAGGGACACCGTCGATATTTTCTATGCGTGAGCCGATGGCCGAACCAAACACAATAAAGTACAGGCAGGTTGAGATGACCGGTGAGGCCAGGCTCTGGAACAGGGTTTCCCAGGCGCGCAGCATTTCCTGGTGGAAGATGACCCTTATCGCCTGAAAGTTCATGGTTTAACCTCTTTAACCAGGTCGACAAAAATATCTTCCAGCGAGCTCTGTTTTATATGCATATCTTTGAGCAACAGCCCGGCGCTCTGAATGGCCTGTAGCATGTCAGTGATGCCGGTGCTGTCACTCATGGTGTCGTAGGTATAGGTGAGCTGTTCGCCGTCGTTGGATAATTCCAGGTCGTAACCGGCGAGTGACGGCGGCAGGTGTGAGGCGGTCTGTTTTAACTCGACGATCAACTGTTTTTTACCGAGATTGTGCATCAGGGTCTTTTTGTCTTCGACCAGTAATAACTCTCCCTTGTTGATGACGCCGATACGGTCGGCAATTTCTTCGGCTTCTTCGATGTAGTGCGTAGTCAGGATGATGGTCACGCCGGAGTCGCGCAAACGTCGCACGATATTCCACATGTCCTTTCGTAGTTCGACATCGACACCGGCGGTGGGCTCATCGAGGAATAGTATTTTTGGTTCATGCGACAGGGCTTTGGCTATGAGTACCCGGCGTTTCATGCCACCGGATAAGGCTCTGAGCTCGGCATCTTTTTTGTCGAATAAGGAGAGATCCTTGAGTAACTGTTCGAGATAGGCATTGTCCTTTTTCCTGCCAAACAGGCCGCGGCTAAAAGACACGGTATTCCAGACAGTATCAAACTGGCCCAGGGTGAGTTCCTGTGGCACCAGACCGATCATGGCGCGGGTTTTGCGGTAGTCGCTAATGTTGTCAAAACCATTGACGCTGACCGAACCGGTGCTGGGCGTAACGATGCCGCTAATAATCGAGATTAAGGTGGTTTTGCCGGCGCCATTTGGCCCGAGTAAGGCCAGGATTTCACCATCGGCAATGTCCAGGTTGACGTGCTTCAATGCCTGAAAACCAGACTGATAGGTTTTTGATAGATCTTTGATTGAGACGATGGCTTGCATGGGGGGATATTACGTTGTTTATAGAAAAAAACAAAAATACAAGTCTGTTATAGAAATAAGCTTTTGTTAAAATCACCTCATTAGTACCCCCCTCATTTTTAAAACAAATATAAAGACCCCATCACTGATGAATATAGAACAAAGTATCGCTAATGAACTTGGTGTTAAAGTTTCACAAGTTGAAGCCACCATCACATTGATTGATGAAGGTTCAACGGTTCCTTTTATTTCTCGTTATCGTAAAGAGGTGACCGGCGGTTTAGATGACACACAACTTCGAACACTAGAGGAACGTTTATACTATTTGCGTGAACTGGAAGACCGCCGCGCCACGGTTTTGAAAACCATTGAAGAACAGGGGCTGTTAGGCGATGAGTTAAAAAAATCTATTTTAGAAGCCGATACCAAAACGCGGCTTGAAGATCTTTATGCGCCTTACAAACCTAAACGCCGTACAAAAGCTCAAATCGCGCGTGAAGCGGGTATCGAACCTTTGCTCGACGCTATTCTGGATGATTATTCTTTGCAACCTGAGATTGAAGCCGAGTCTTATATTAATGCCGAGGCAGGCTTTGATAATAGTGCGGCCGTATTAGATGGCGCTCGCCAGATTTTTGTGGAACGCGCCTCAGAAAATGCTGACTTGCTCGCCGAGTTACGAGACACATGCTGGGCAAGGGCAGAGCTTGTTTCAAGCGTGGTCGATGGTCAGGAAAATAATGGCAGTAAATTCACCGACTATTTTGTTTTTTCTGAAGGCATTAAAAAAATCCCTTCACATCGCGCGCTGGCATTATTCCGTGGACGCAAAGAAGGCATCTTACGCGTTAAGGTGTCTATTCCGGGTCAGGATGATCTTGAGTCAGTTTTAGATATGGGGCTGTGTGATAATTTGGTGGCACGCGCTTTTTCATTTTCTCAAAAACAACGTGCCGCAGATAACTGGTTATTAGAGTGTGCGCGCTGGGCATGGCGGGTAAAGATTTCAATGCAAATTGAATCAGAATTAAATATGCGCTTACGCGAGGCAGCAGAGGAAGAAGCCATTCGTGTTTTTGGTGAAAATATGCGTGATTTGTTATTGGCAGCACCCGCTGGCGCACGCGCTACACTCGGACTCGATCCCGGATTACGTACCGGTGTGAAAGTCGTGGTGCTTGATGAGCAAGGTATGCTGGTTGATCAGGCGGTGATTTATCCGCACGCGCCGAAAAATAAATGGGATGAGTCGATTGCGGTATTAGCAGCCCTGGCTAAAAAACATAAGGTTGAATTAGTCGCTATCGGCAATGGCACGGCCTCGCGTAAAACTGACAAGTTAAGCAATGAGTTAATGAGAAAACACCCTGAATTACGTTTAACCAGTTTAGTGGTGAGTGAAGCCGGTGCATCGGTTTATTCAGCATCAGAATTAGCCGCAAAAGAATTTCCTGATCTTGATGTTACCTTCCGTGGTTCCATTTCGATTGCCCGACGCTTACAGGATCCTTTGGCCGAGCTGGTTAAAATTGATCCTAAAGCTATCGGCGTTGGTCAATACCAGCATGATGTTAATCAAACACGCCTGGCAAAAAAGTTAGAAGCGGTGGTTGAAGATTGTGTCAACGCAGTTGGTGTTGAAGTTAACATGGCATCGGTACCGCTATTAATGCGTGTCGCCGGTTTAAGTGAAAGCATGGCAGAGAACATTGTTGCTTACCGCGAACAAAACGGTGCATTTAAAAACCGTCAGGAGATTTTAAAGGTTTCACGCCTGGGCCCCAAAGTGTTTGAACAGGCAGCAGGTTTTTTAAAAATATCAAAGGGTGATAATCCACTGGATGCTTCTTCGGTTCACCCTGAAGCTTATCCGGTAGTTAAAAATATTTTAGAAAAAAATAAACGCGAAATGAATAAAGTTATCGGTGATCGCGCATTTTTATCATCGCTGGCGGCAAATGATTATGTCATGGAAGGTTTTGGTGAGCCTACCGTGCGCGACATTATTCAGGAACTCGAAAAACCCGGCCGTGACCCACGCCCGGAATTTAAAACCGCCAGCTTTAAAGAAGGGGTAGAAAAAGTCAGTGACCTTAAAGAAGGCATGATTCTGGAAGGCGTTATCACCAACGTGACTAACTTTGGCGCATTTGTTGATATAGGTGTGCATCAGGATGGCCTGGTACACATCTCCGTGATTGCCGATAAGTTTGTCAAAGACCCGCACGATGTCGTTAAAACCGGTGAAGTGGTTAAAGTAAAGGTGATGGATGTTGACGTTAAAAGAAACCGTATTGCATTATCAATGCGCTTAACGGAGGAAGTTGAGAGAAAAGCCGCCGAACAAAAAAATAAATCGCCGGTAAATAAAAAACAGGCGAACAGACCGCAAGGCAATAAAAATCGTCAAACTAATAATGAACCCGCAGGTGTAATGGCGCAGGCATTCGCCAATATGAAAAAATAAAATTAATCCAACGTTGGAATACATAAGAATCTCGGCTCAGAGCCCTTTGAATTCATACAAATAAGAAAAGGTTAACGTGATCTACTACGGTTTTTTGTTTGCTGGTTTGGTCAAAAATTGATCAAAAATAATTTTTTTTGTATTACAGCACATTTTATTGGGTAATCTCGGCTACAATCCTGAAAATATGTTTTGATGCTTTTCAAGGAGTACTTATGTTCGAGCAAAAATTTAAACCCTTCTTAAAGATATTTATCGCAGCATTTCTTGTCTTCGGGCTGGTCAGCTGCACATTTTATTGGAGTAAAAGTAAGTACTTAGATGATCGTGAAGAACAAGGCTCTATTCTTATATATGGCTATATAAATGATAAAGAAGCTCCGTTCACGATGAAATGGGGTGATGTGAAACAGGTAAGGCCGGTATCTGATGAGCCTTATAAAGAGCTGAGAAGTAACAACGAAGGTTTATTTTATCTAGAAAACCTGCCAACTGGTTTATACAAGATAGCGACATTGAGTGGTCCTGAAAAGGGACTTTCAGAGAGTTATTGGGACTGGACTATGCCGTCACCTAGTGATGATAAGGCATTTAAACGTATGGAATTGAAGGCGAATAAACCGGGTTTATATTTTGTTGGTTCGTACAAGATTGATAAGGTTAAAGATGGCGGATTATTTGGTACAGATAAATATGAAACGATTGCGACAAAGGAAGTTTCTGAAAAGGAAGCGCTCCAGATGCTACTTGTTTATGCCGATAATACAAAATGGAAAAAAATAATACAGAAGAGAATTAAGCAATTAAAGTAAATGGAGTAGATTGCGATGAAAATAATATTAAAAATAAAAGGTGTTTTAGTTCTGTTCTTTGCGCTGTCATTAACGGGCTGTGTTTTACCGAAGTATTCAGTGGAGAACTTAAATGAGGTGGCCGCTGACGAAATCCTCTTTATAGGCCGGGTGTCAATGAATCCGCCGATAACAAAAGAGGAGATTCAGATAGAAAACGTTATCAATCTCTCAGATGTTGAGATGCATAAAGTCCTGGTTATGAAAGCATCGGATGTATATTATGAACTGGGAGGGCAGCATGCGACTGACTATCAGGATACTGTTGCCGCTATTGATGGTGAATATTATTATTTCACCTGGAATAAAAATAAGCCTCTGAACTTTCTTGGCGTCACATTTATCACCCGGATGACATCAAGGAATCGTGAATATATGACCTTCACAATTGATAAAGGAATAAAGGTAAACCACAGTGGAAAATCAAAAGCAGTGTATGTCGGCGATATTACTTTTGTCCGTGATGAATTTTTCAATATAAAAGATATCGATATCAACCAGAAAAATTACAAGAAGGCTGTAAAAGAATTCCGAAAAAAATACAAAACGGACTGGAAAGTTGAGAAAGCAAAGCTGACTTCCTCGAAGTAAGCGACTGACACGGAATTAATTAAGTAAGATTACAGTTTTTAGTAGCAGTAACTAGAAATATAGGATATTCATTATTTTCCTTCACTACAGTATGTGCGGTGATAAAATGAACATCCTCAAAACCCTGTGATTCCAATACGGCTTTCAAATGCTCGCGCTCAAAGCCCGAATGATAAACGCCCTGCACATCGGTGGGATGAAAACTGCCGTCCTCTTTATCGAGATCAGCAAGGGCTAGCACACCGCCGGGAGATAAATGTTCAAAAAATGTTTGAATGAGTTTGTCAGTGTCTTCGACGTGATGCATGGCCATGGCGCTCATAATCAGGTCGAACTGCGCGGTCAGTGGCATATCTATAATGTTCTGACAGATAGCTTCAACCTTGCCCTGTAATTCTGGCTTGGCGACTAGCTTGTCGAGCATGGCCTGAGAGATATCTACCGCGATAATTTTATTTACAAAGGGCGCGACATGATAGCTGATCAGACCGGTGCCTGCACCGAAGTCCATTACATCCATATTGTCATTGAGGCTGGTACTTTCCAGTACTGAGGCACCAATGGCGGATGAGAGCTTTTTGACCATTTCATCAGCATCCCAGTTTTTAGCTTTTTCATTAAAGTGGTCAGACATTGCAGGACTCCTGAAGGCATCGCCTGTGGTTTATACAATATGTGAATATTAAATTAATAGTGTGAAGTTGATTAATTGTCGCTGGATTACATCTTTATGTGGGTATGGCGTTGATGTCCAGGTTTTCACATTCACCATATCTACGGTCATACATGTTGAGTGGTATTGTTGATTTGCATTTTTTTAGTATTTCCCCTTCTGATAGATATGATTCAACGGATACCCAGTCACTGTCGTAATTTATAAAAAATACACCACCTTTCTGGGCAGAGGCACAGGCCACTTCCATTCGTTTAAATGGATCTGTGCATCGAATGTCAGATATTGATTTTGGAAGTATTTTGTTTTTCTTGTAATAACGGCTGATAGCGTTACTAAACAATATAACTTTGTTTCTCAAGGACTGTTCGATCATCATATGGCTCATGCCAGCAGGTTTATTTTTTACTGGCTGTGATGGTTGTGATGGCGATGAAGTGGCAATGGGCATGCTCTTGTCTGAGATAATGGCCTCTTCATAGTTAAACTTAATATGCTCTGATTTGCCATTGTCATCAGTCAGGAAAAGATCGCACCACTTGCGAGATTCTTTAATTGAATCAAGTTTGAGTATTTTCATACTGGCCTTTCGCATTACTTTTACTATTTGTTCGTCATTAGGGCACATGCCATCTTTTCTGCCATAGCCGCCCATCATTCTTCGTTGCATATGTACCCGAAGCATTGTTTTAAGATTAAACAATTCATTTTTACGCATCATAGTGACGACAGCGTTCATGCTGTCTGCTGATATCATAAGTGTGTCGAGTTTTTGTTTTATTTCTGCGCGTTTTTCAAATAGAACGTCGGGTCTTTCCAGGACTCTCTCATAGAGGCTTCTGATGCGATTAACTGTTTTTTCATACTTATCACCCTTAACCTGATCCATAAAGGCATAAGATAGTTCTGTTTTTTTAGTGTCAGCCTCATAAAGTGGAAGATTAATAAAAAGCTCCTCCTCAATAGCGCGTTTAAACAATTTGGATATGCGTTTGGCTTTAACGACTTTAGATAAAATATTGGAAGCACCAGAAAAGTCCTTTTTATATTTTAATTTTATTGCGCTATCAACGATCGGTAATAACTTAACATCGAAAGAGCTTAATTGGCGTACATCTGGTGGAGCGTTGCTAGTGTTAGAGCCAATGTTTAATTTTTGTAATTCCGAGTATATAGAGTCAAGTTTTTCATTTTGCACTTCATTGGATTTTTTCACATAGTCATGATGCGCATCTAACTTGTTTATTATTGTATCGAGTTTGCCAAGTCGTGTATAAATCGCCTTATTATGTGAGCCCGCAGCACTATCACTTATATTATTATAGATAGTGATATCACTACCTGTATCGGTATTCTTATGTTCCTTGAGATCATTGTGTAGCTTGATCACATTTTTATTCAACAACAAAATTTCGTTATAGATTATATTGCTTTGCTTGTCGCTGTCATCGTTGTTTTCTATAGCACTGGCCGATAAATTTAGCTGGTCAGCGGCAGCACCGCCTAATTCCTGTAGTGATTCGTATATTTGTTTATGATTCTTATTGCCTAAGGAAACGGAAGCTGAAGATACATAACTGCCCTTGTTGCCTGGCAGGCTTAACTTAATGGTTAGTTGAGCGGATTCAGCAGGTTCAACTAATGTAACCGCGAGATTTAGAGAGCCCGCGCTTATGGTCTTATCTTTTGAGTCATACAAAAAGGCGAATTTTTTCGTGCTAGAAATCTTCATTAAAGCTGTATCAACAGCGGCGGACTTCATTTGCTCAACAGGTAGCGGGTACCAGAGGTCGTTGGTAAATGTAGATTTAATGACCAATGGGAATATTTTAGCTTCAGCGACACCTAGCATGCTTATAAAACAAAATAATGTAAGTGTTAGCGATTTCTTCATCATGTTACCTCCAAGTTGTATGATATTTTTAGTCGAAAGAGAAGAGTGTTGCTTCTACATATCGGGTGAACAAAGGCACTCGATCAATCGCTCTATCTGCTTAGTGCAGCAGCCGCTTCCCATTGTGGCATAGGTCTGCTTTTGAATCTCTGCCACTGTTGTAGCGCCACTCACAATGGCATTGATAATATCCATCTTAACAACCTGATTACAGACACATAAATTTTGGTCTAAATTCTTCTTAAGAATGGGTGGAAGTTTGTCCAGAGGATTTGTGAGAGGATGATTTTTCAAAGTGTAAGAAGTATAAAGAGACTTTCTAGTCATAGTCAAATCAAATGAGGCTGTCCACATGGCCCGCGAAAACTATGAAGAAAGATTGTAGAAGGTTATTGCAATAACGGCGCAAATGAAAAAAAACGCAAGAATTGGAATGATTTTAAATTTATCCATGTAAAGAAAAGGCCATTGTTATTAATTTAGTTAAACAAATGATCGGAGCAGATCATATTTGATAGCACTTACTGAGGTGTCATAGCAATACGAAAACCGAAAGTGGGATATCGTATTGTAAATTTTGCCTTTGTACGGAATGTTGCAAGGGCATCCTCAGCGTTGTCGGCATAGGCGCCACCGCGAAGCACGCGTTCACCATTCATGTTTTGTTGTGTCCAGGCGCTGCCATCGGCTGGTGCGCCCTGATAATTAGCATGATAAGTATCCTCAACCCATTCCCATACGTTACCACTCATATCATACAAGCCAAAGGCATTGGGCTGTAATTTTCCCACCGAATGAGGCTGTTTATTGCTGTTGGTTTTATGCCATGCTAACTGTTTCACCTGTCCATCGCCGCAATACGTTTTATGTTTGCCGCCGGCCCTGCAGGCGTAATCCCATTCTGCCTCACTGGGTAATCTCAATTTGGCGCTGCCGCTTTTATTAAGTTTCTGAATGTATTGATCTGCCATGAACCAGGCAATATTGTTCGCTGGTATGCCGACTCCTTCTAAAGAACTACTGCCCTTATGATCTGATACCTGCTCGTATTGCGCTGCAGTGACTTCATATTTACCTAGATAAAAGCCATTGACGCAAACCTGATGTACGGGTTGTTCATTTGTTTCGAGGGTAGAGCCCATATCGAAACAGCCACCGGGCACCCAGACTAATTGCATGCCAGTTGCAGGTTCAGTCCAGAAAGAACCAGCAGCAGGTTCAGTCGTTGCCGATGAGGTTTTATTTTTTTCTTCCGTTTTTGTGGAAAAGAATAAGAATATTACTAGTACTACAACAATTAGGATGAGCTTCAGATTCATTATTTTCTCCTTATACAATCCAGTCCAAGTAAGATCAGATTCAAATTAACGAAGCCAGGTGAGAAGAGGCTTGATTCTATATGCTCAGCGAATTTTTAGATATAATCAACTTCGCGCTCCCCCCGGTAATCCTGTACTGTTTTAAACGTGTAACCAGTTTTTACGCGAATACCTTGAAGATAGCAAGGTTTATGGCCGTGCCCAAATTAATTTCTAAAACCAAAAAAATCAGATCGAGTCAGACCCTACTTATTCGTCTTTGGATTGTAATTCCCTGGTTTTATTTATTTTATCCAGAAGTGCCTTTTTGAGTTCATTATATTCTTGAGTGAGAGCACGAATTTTTTTCTCAAGTGCTTTGTTCTCAGATGATAAATTAAAAGCCTTCTTGTTTAGTGATTCTAGTTCAACAATTTCTTCGTTTGGCGCAGGGATAAGGGGTTGATCTTCGAGTGTAATATCCTCTTTGGATTCCTCTACAACTTCCTCTACAACTTCCTCTACAGCTTCCTCTGCAGCATCATCTATAACATCATCAATAACATTATCTATAACATTATCTATAACATTATCTATAACATTATCTATAACATTATCTATAACATTATCTATAACATTATCTATAACATTATCTATAACATCATCGCTGGTTTCCTCTTTCACTTCCTCTAACAAATCCATTGGGTTAATAAGGGTATCAATCGGTTCTTCCTGGATAAGGCGCTTTTCACATGATGATAAAGTTGAGACAAGGAATAAAGGGAGCAGGAGGATATATGTTTTGTTGAATAGCATTTCTTTAAGCTTTTATATTAGTTCGGTAGCGAGTAGTTAGAAGTATAGCAATAATGGTGGGAGTTGTTATTGAGTACTAAAGTGATGATATATACGGTGCTGAAGTAGGGGTGTAGGGTGGATAAAGTTTTTGTTCCCACGCGTATGTAGTGATGTCAAACGTGGGCACAAATGCGGTGCCCAACCTACCTGGCTGCAAGATATGAAAGGCAAAGGACAAGACATGAATCCTGTGTTCGTTGCAATACAAAGGTATTTTACCGCAATCACATTGTAATGAGTTGAAGGAGCAGTATGTTTGGGCGCATGAGTGAGAGTGGGTGTGGTATGAAGGTAAGGCCTGACCCCGTGGTTCAGCTTCAAAAATTAAACAAGTTTGATAGGTGCGATATTGTTATCTGATTCGACTGTTAATGCTAAATTACAGACGTCTGCAAAGACCCAATAATAGTGATATCTTATAGCCTTCAATACTTGAGATGAAAATTCTAAAGTATTATCTGGGTTGCATGTGCTGTGTTCACTGGGTGGCTCATTACACCAAGTTAGTGCAAAATCGTAAAGAGTATCGCAGTCACTTTTATCATAAGAAATAAGCTTACTTATTCCTAAAATATTTTTTGCCTCGCTTATGCAATACTCACCATATCGGTTTATTGACTTGTTCACAGATGCAAGAAGATCCTCATCATTGCTTAACAATGCCTCAAGAACATTAGTGTAACGTTCTAAATCATCAAGCTTGTCAGACATGGCTCCGATTCTCTTTAGAGTGTTCAACCTGGACTTAAGTGAAGACAACTGATCTTTGTTCATGAGTTGTGCATCATGTTGTATGCGATGAAAAAACATCCTGTCAGTTAATTTTAATTTATTAGAAAGCTTAATGATACGTTCTCGTATATTTTCAAGGCTGGAATTGATCTGGTTTAAATCTTTTGATTGAAGTTTAAAATCGGCAGCATCTATGTCGACTCCATCACTTAAATATGCCTGACCCATTGTCATGACCGAATATTTATTTGTAAGCTTTTGGTAGTCCTCGTTATCTTTGGAGTATTCAATCATGGATACTCTTAGAGCAGAAATAGTGGCATCAAGATTTACTGGCAAGGTCTTCTTGTCCTGTACGGGCTCAAGAGTCAAACATCTACCATAGAAGTTTTCATTAAAAAAACTAGCAAGTGCAGCGCTGGCATTCTCTTTATTTTTATTTATATTAAGTATGGTGTTGTTGCTGGTTATAAAGTTCTCTGGCTTTTCAATGCCGTATTGACTATAGGTAAATAACGTCACTTTTTCACATAGGGTGTCTATATCCTTGCATAATAAATGAGCAGGGTAGTCAGCAGTAATGGCTCCAGCATCATTTCTTTTTAATACATTGGCAATACGGTCATTATCAGCGGGATGAGAGTCCCATGTACTTGTCTCAGCTTCATTCATATCATTTTTAATGTGATCATTGATTTTGTCATCAAAACTATCAGACATGCTTGCAATAGCGGAGGGTAAATTTTTTAATAGTTTATTGTCATTCCATGAATCACTGTTTATTGCATATATTTCATTTGATGCATAGGAAAGTCTGCGTAGTTGAACAGCTGTTTTTTCAAAGTTAACGCTACCAGAAAAAATACTTTCATAAGAATCAGCATCGTATTCCATGTGCCTGGACATGAACTGAGTTGTTTTATGATTTAAAACAAAAAGGACTGCAAACAATTTACGAGTAAGAAATATGCCTAATTTTGCACCCATAATCGCAATAGTAATAAGAAAGTGCCAGTCTGCTTTTTCGAACCATGTTTCAAGACGCTTATCCCAAGTGTCAGGTTCATAAGCACGATTATAGAACCAGTAGTTAATAGTATTGACCAGATAGTAAGCTGTCATTGCAGAGGCCTGAGAAAAATGGCCGAACTCATGCGCAAGAACCCCTGTTAATTGGCGTAGGCTCATACCTGTTATTAATGGTAGGCCAACGGTCAACTTTAATTGACCACGGATGAGGCTTAATAAGCCATGCATTGAGCTAGCAGAAGCATTTACATCATTATTAACAGATATTTGTACAGGCACAGGCACGCCAATTTTATTGCACATGACATCAACAAGATTAAATAATGCTGGAAATTGATTCCGTTTTAATATGTATTCTCGGCGTGCAGGGTGGCGTGCAAATAAAGGTTTGATAAGAAACAATAATAATATTGATGGAATGAAAGTAGGAATGATGATTGTTGCAAGTTTAGCAGTGCCACCAGAGATTTCTGAGAGTATATCTGGCAGATTGTTTATGTAGGCAACAATGCCTGCAATCAGGCCTGCAATAATTCCCAAATAGATTAGTGGTGCAATAGTACTAATTATAATAGCTAAGAGTAGGCCTAGTTTATATTTGCCCGCAACCTTAACCTTAGGTATATCTTTATTTATCAGGGCTTCAAAATCCTTGAGCGTCTCTGGTGCTGCAATATTATTTTGGCCTGATTCTAATTTCTCCTGAGGAGCTGCGGCGTTATTAACTACTGCTACCTGAACACCTAAACCAACAAATAATTTTTTATATTTGTTTGCGGATGCAGCTGAAAGACCTTTTTTGATAATGACTTTAGGGCTAAGAATTTTTTCTGCAACTGTTTTATTAATTGACAGGTGCTCACAAAGCGATTCTATTACAGAGGATTTATCAAAATCTTTTACCAGCGACCCTGTGCTGATAACTAAAAAGTTGTCGATAGCATTATTGCTTTCCATAATTCTATTGTTCCTGATTTGTTATATCTGAGACGTAGAACTTGTTCCTTGTGCCGAAAAATTATTTATTAGTTCATCTGTTCCATTAACCGCGCCATCCCTCAAAAGTGGCAGAAGATATTTGTGAGCTTGATAATCTCAGGCTTTGAACTAATCATCAAGAAAAAACGCTATCTGTGGGATCAGGGAGTCTGACTCCTTGATCCTTGATCCATTGATCCACAAAGCCAAACGGTGAGGTCAGCACCGATGGCATCTGCTTTAATTATTTAAACCGCTTTTGTAGAGAGAGCTAATGAGTCCGGTTTAGTTAATGAAAGCAATGTTATCAATCCAGACTGCATCAGCACCTGTGTTAACACTGCCGTCTTTCTTGTAACGCCACTCAAGAGTATGTTCGCCGAAAGTTAGAGTTGTCTGGTAACTGGCCCAACCACCATTTGCACTTGTGTTGTGCACTATGACACCGTCAACATAGAACTCAAGCTTGTCACAACATGATTCAGCATCTATCCATGCTGAATAACTTAAGGTTCCCGCTGCAAATAATGCTGTGTATTCGATGCCGCTATTCTGGTTATGGGTGATTACTCCAGAACGAAGACTGATCGTGCCATCACTCGCCCTACTGCTATCGATGGTCCAGTTTGACGTACTGGTGGCGGCTGCTACCCAGGCTGCTGGTATTGCACCTCCTTCAAATGATTCGTTATAACTGGTTATTGCTACGGGTACCGATAAAGCATCAAGCGGATCTGTGCCGTATTGATTTATTTCTGTATTATCATCAAAACCATCAGAATCAGTATCCTGTAGTAGCGGACTGGTAAGATGGGTAAGTATTTCGACGCCATCATCCAGTCCATCACCATCAGTATCAGCCTGAACCGGGCTGGTTAAATACACATTGACTTCATCGCCATCGGTGATAGCGTCAGAATCTGTATCGTCAATATTTGGATTGGTAAAGTTATTATATTCTTCAAGGTTAGTTAGCCCATCGATATCAGCATCTAGTGCCGCATCGGTAGCATCTGCATCATCCAGACCATAACTATTCTCCCACCAGCCCGGCATGCCGTCGTTATCTCCATCACCACTTATATTGATTGCAGTTAAGGTGCCATTTTGAGAGGCAATATATAATGCACCTTCATTGCTCAGCGTCAGTTGTCCTGAAGCAGGATAGCTCCATACGGTCGCTCGTGTATTAATGTCAATGGCATAAGTTGCCACTGTATCGCTGACAAAAACATGATTCATGGTGACTATTATATTGCTTGATATACTGCCACTTGCTGGCGGTTCCCAGGTCCAGACAAAGTTACCGGTTATTTCGTCAACAACTTTCAACGCACCGCCACTGACTGTATAAATATGACCAAGCCCCAAAGACGGCTGACCGGTATAGTTACCTAGCTGCTCCCAGCCTATTGCCTGGTTTTGTAAATCAAAGTTGAGTAATCTTCCGCTGTTGATAGTCAGCACATTATTATTACTGCCAAGCACGGGCGCCAGGTTCATTGAATAGCCTGACCAGCTATATCCGAGATCTGCGATGGTATAACTCACAGAACCTGTTGTACGGTCTATTACCGAAAGACTGGCGCTGGTATTGCCCCCGGTGTAGGCATATACGTTTTGTAGGTCAACAGCCGGTGTCCAGCTATCGTACTGACTTAAGCCTGTAAACCAGAGTTGATCGCCACTGGTGCCATTAAATCCATAAGCACCTCCATAATAACCACCGTTAATATAGATATTTCCGCCGTATGGTGTAGGTGCATAATATCTCGACCACTGATTGCCATAGATGCTGCTGAAAACAAGAGCGCCTGTGTTGGCATCCACTGCACGCAGATAAGAATCTTCGTGACCACCCGTCTGGAAGTAAACTTTTCCATTGTCATAAGCAGGTGGATCAATTGAATTAATAGAGCCATACGAGTTTAACCAGACCTGGCTACCATCAACAGCATTTAGTGCAGCTACAGACTGATCACCATAATAGGTATTATTAGAAACAAATACCTTATTGTTTGCAGCAACAACAGGATGCAACTGTTGACCCGCTAATGGCGAAACACTCCAGCGTAGAGAAAAATCGTTATAGTCGAGCAACAATGGCATAAATCCAGTGTGCTTCGCCCCGCCCTGGTAGGTTGCCCATGTGGGAACTTGCGGTATAGACAACGCGTCATTAGGATCGGATCCAAGAAAATATTCGGCGTTATCACCAAAGCCATCACTGTCGGTATCGGTTGTTTGCCTTGCGTCATACGGAAAGGCATCACTCGCATTTAGAAAGCCATCGTTATCGATATCCGGATCGGTATTATCGCCGATGCCGTCACCATCGGTATCGGTGGTCTCTGTTGCATCGTAGGGAAAAGCATCATCCGCGTTTAAAGCACCGTCATTATCGATATCCGGATCGGTATTATCGCCGATGCCGTCACCATCGGTATCGGTGGTCTCTGTTGCATCGTAGGGAAAAGCATCATCCGCGTTTAAAACACCGTCATTATCGATATCCAGATCGGTATTATCGCCGATGCCGTCACCATCGGTATCGGTGGTCTCCGTTGCATCATAAGGAAAAGCATCATCCGCATTTAAAACGCCATCATCATCGATATCCGGATCGGTGTTATCACCGACACCATCACTATCTGTATCGGTTGTTTCCGTTGCGTCATAAGGAAAAGCATCATCCGCATTTAAAACGCCATCATCATCGATATCCGGATCGGTGTTATCGCCGACACCGTCACTATCCGTATCGGCTGTCTCGGATGCATCGTAGGGAAAAGCATCACTCGCATTTAGAGCACTATCATTATCGATATCCGGATCGGAGTTATCACCGATGCCATCACTATCCGTATCGGTTGTCTCTGTTGCATCGTAGGGAAAAGCATCGTTAGTATTTAAAACGCCATCAGCATCGCTATCGATGTTGGTGTCATTTGCACCATCATCGCCTGCAGATCCACATGCACTGAGAGTTATCAGTAGTAGCGCAAATATAAAAAACTTTAAAAAATGATTAAAATTCATTTTATTCTCCATTAGTACGCCATCCCTTAGAAATGGGCGAAAAGATTATTTGTTGATAGTCTCTTAGTTTTACTAAATTATCAACAAAAAACTAAATCATTAATTCAGTTTCGAAGGAAGCCAAACCGCTATCCCCGGCCAATAAGCAATCAACCCCAACGCCACCAACTGTATAATAATAAACGGCATAACCCCCTTATAAATCTGCGTAGTCTTAATTTCCACCGGCGCAACCCCACGCAAATAAAATAACGCAAAACCAAACGGCGGAGTAAGGAAAGAAGTTTGCAGGTTAATCGCGATCATGATGCCAAGCCAGATTGGGTCGATGCCCATGGCCAGCAGCACCGGCGCGACAATCGGTACAACCACAAAAGTGATTTCGATGAAGTCGAGCACGAAGCCGAGCAGGAACATGACCAGCATGACGGCGAACAGGGCGTGGTATTTTCCGCCGCTGAGATCGCCGAGCATTTCCTGTACTAGTTCTTCGCCGCCGTAGCCGCGGAAAACTAATGAGAATAAAGATGCGCCGATAAAAATCATGAACACCATGCTGGTGACGCGGGTGGTGCTGCGCATGACTTCGCGCAGGTTTTCTAAATTGAGCTGGTTTTTTGAGGCGGCCAGTAGCATCGCACCAACGGCGCCGATGGCAGCAGCTTCGGTGGGGGTGGCGAGGCCGCCGATGATGGAACCGAGCACCGCAATGATCAGAAACAAAGGTGGTAACAGGCTTTGCAGAACGGCCCGTAGCACAGGCGTGATGTCGTCTTCGCTATTCTGTTCCATCGCTGGCATGGCGTTGGGTTTGGTGTAGGCGATGAAGGCGATATAAATGAGGTACAAACCGACCAGCATAAAACCCGGAATCAGTGCGCCGATAAACAGGTCACCGACTGATAAAGTCTCCGGTGAGAAGATGCCCATGTCGAGCTGCGCCTGTTGATAGGCCGAAGATAAAACATCACCCAGTAACACCAGAACAATTGAAGGCGGGATGATTTGCCCGAGCGTACCCGAAGCACAAATCATGCCGGTTGATATTTCTGGGTCGTAACCGCGTTTCAGCATGGTTGGCAGCGACAGCAGGCCCATGGTGACCACGGTAGCGCCGACGATGCCGGTGCTGGCGGCGAGCAGCATACCAACCAGGATCACCGAGAAACCCAGGCCGCCGCGTTTCTTGCCGAATAATCGCGCCATGGTTTCGAGCAGGTCTTCGGCGATTTTCGAGCGTTCCAGCATCACGCCCATAAAGACGAACAGCGGCACTGCGGTCAGGATCTGGTTGGTCATGATGCCGTACAGGCGATTGGGCAGGGCTTCTAAAAAGGCGGAATCGAAAGAGCCGGTGGTCTGGCCGATGCCTGCGAATAATAAAGCCGTGCCTGCCAGGGTAAAGGCGACCGGATAACCCGCCAGTAAAAATACGAACACGGTGGCGAACAGGTAAAAAGGCATGAACTCCATTAGCGCCCACCCTCATTATTATCAGCTGGGGGATTCAAAACCACGGTCAGCGCGCGTAGCACCTGTGCGCCCGCCTGCAGCATCAGCAGTCCAGCCATTACCAGCATCAAACTTTTCAGCAGGAACACCCCGGGCAGGCCGCCGGCTTCGCGTGAGCCTTCGAGTACATCCCAGCTATCAATCACGTATTCCCAGCTCATCCAGCCGATGAAGAACATGAACGGCATCAGCATGAACAGCGCGCCGCACAAATTGACCCAGGCGCGGGCCTGTTCACCGAAGCGGCTGTAGAAAATGTCAACGCGCACGTGGGCATCCTGTTGCAGGGTATAGGCCGCGCCGATCAGGAAGACGGCGGCGTGCATGTAGCTGATCGATTCCTGCAGCGCAATCCAGCCTTCGTTGAGGGCGTAGCGCAGCACCACCACGGCAAAGGTGATAATGACCATGAACAGGGTCAGCCATGAAACAGCGCGGCCACACCAGTTGATAAATCGTTCAATGATGTCGGCGATGCGGTTCATGCCGGTTTAGGAAATCCAGTAGTTTTTGTAGTCGGCCTGTCTGGCGATACGGTCGGCGAGTATCGCCCTGAACTCGTCCGGATTTTTGGTGTGCACCAGTTCACCTTCACGCGGGAAATGTTTGTCGTACAAACGCGATAGCCAGAAACGCAATGCGCCGGTGCGCAGTATGACTGGCCAGTATTCTTGCTCGACGTCAGTCAGCGGGCGGTGCTGGTGGTAGCCGCTGAGAAAAGCCTGCACCTTGTCCTTGTCCAGGCTGAAATCCTCACAGATGCACCAGTCGTTGGCGGTAACCGCGAGATCGTAGAGCAGGGCATCGTCATTGGCGTAGTAAAAATCGATGATGCCGCTGAGCTGTCCGTCATCCCATAAAGAATTATCGCGGAACAGGTCAGCATGCACCGTGCCGCGTGGCAGCTGGGCATCGCGATTGGCCTTCTGGAAGGCGATTTCATCGTTGAGCATTTGCAGGTCTTCGGCGGGCAGTTTTTCCTGCAGGGCATTGGCGGTCTCGACGAACCAGTGCGGGCCGCGTGGATTGGGCTGGTGTGCATCGTAGCTGAGGCCAGCGGTGTGCATCTTGCCCATGGCAGCACCGATCTGTTCGCAGATATCAACCGTGGTTTCGGTGATGCTGCCACCGGCGAGGCGTTCGACCAGCGCAATCGGCTTACCGGCAAACAGGCGCAGATAATGGCCTTCGTTATCAGCAACCGGATTAGCGCTGGGTACTTTGTGGTCGGCCAGGTGGTGCATCAGGTTGAGGTAGTACTGCATCTCGTCCAGGTCGTGGTGCTCGAATATGGTCAGTACGAAACGCTGCTCAACGCCGTCTTTAATAGTGTCGACGAAATAATTGGTGTTTTCGATACCGTCACTGATGCCGCGGTAATCCCTGAGTTGACCGACATTGTAGTGGGTCAGGAATTGTTCCAGTTGGTCGCGTTCGATAGTGGTGTAAACAGACATAATCGGTCAGTGATTCTTTGGGGTATTAAAAAGTGGGGGCATTTTAGCCTATACAGCGAGAAGATTCAGGTGCGGGTGCTTTGGCCATGTGGTTTGGGATAAACTCTCGCCAGATTATTTAAACTGGAACCCGTATGTCAGATTCTGAAAATCCGCCCATTATCCTGGTCGATGGCTCGTCCTATCTTTACCGTGCCTACCACGTGCCGCAGCTGCAGCGCCTGACCAATGCCAAAGGCGAGATGACCGGTGCGGTCTACGGCGTGATCAATATGCTGCGCAAGCTGCGTGACGACTACCAGCCCGAATACATGGCGGTGGTGTTCGATGCCAAGGGCAAGACCTTCCGCCACGAGCTTTATGAAGACTACAAGGGCACGCGACCGACCATGCCGGATGACCTGCGCAACCAGATCGAACCGTTGCATGAGCTGGTGAAAGCGCTGGGTTTCAAGCTGATTATGGTGTCGGGCGTGGAAGCCGATGATGTCATCGGCACACTGGCGAAACAGGCCAGCGCACAGGGTAAGGAGCTGCTGGTTTCCACCGGCGACAAGGACATGGCGCAGCTGGTCAGCCCGCATGTCACACTGATCAACACCATGACCAACAAGCTGATGGATGAAGCCGGTGTCGAAGAAAAATTTGGGGTGAAGCCGGAGCAGATTATCGACTACCTGGCGCTGATGGGCGACACCTCGGACAATATTCCCGGCGTGCCCAAGGTCGGGCCAAAGACCGCGGCGAAATGGCTTGTGGAATATGAAACGCTGGATAATCTGGTCGAGCACGCCGAGGAGATCAAGGGCAAGGTTGGTGAGAATCTGCGTGGTGCTCTGGATCAGCTGCCGCTGTCGAAAGAGCTGACCACGATCCTTTGTGACCTTGAACTGGAAGAATCGCTGGACGATTTAAAAATCGGTGCCGCCGATAAAGGCACACTGGAAAAAATTTACACCGAAATGCAATTCCACAAGTGGCTGGATGAACTTGCTGGCGGGGTTGAAGAGAAAGCCGAAAGGGCGAAGCAGGCAGTGAATTATGAAACCGTGCTCGACAAAAAATCCTTCGATGCCTGGATTAAAAAATTAGACACAGCCGAGCTGATCGCCTTCGATACTGAAACCACCAGCCTGGATTATCTGCAGGCACGCATTGTCGGTGTCTCGTTTGCGGTCGAAGAAAACGAGGCGGCCTATGTGCCGTTCGGTCACGATTATCCAGGAGCGCCCGAGCAGTTAGATGAAGCGACTGTGTTGGGTGCGTTGAAACCCATTCTCGAAGATGCCACAAAAGCCAAGCTCGGCCAGAATTTAAAATACGACGCGCACATTTTGCAGAACCATGGCATAAAAATGCTGGGCATCGCCGAAGACACCATGCTGGAATCCTATGTACTGGATTCAACCCAGCGCCATGATATGGACAACATGTCACTGCGCGTGCTTGGCCACAACACCATCCATTTTGAAGACATCGCCGGTAAGGGTAAAAAGCAGCTGACCTTTAATGAGATTGCACTGGAAGAAGCCGGGCCATATGCCGCCGAAGATGCCGACATTACTCTGCAGCTGCACAAAGTGCTGAGTACAGAATTAAAAGCGAATGACCGTCTGATGAAAGTTTATCGCGAAATTGAAATGCCGCTGTTGCCGGTATTGCAGTCTATCGAACGCAATGGCGTAAAGATCGATGTCGCCATGCTCAACAAACAGAGCAAGCAGTTGCAGACGCGCATGGCCGAAGTTGAGAAGCAGGTGTTCGAAGCCGCTGGTGAAACGTTTAACCTGGCCTCACCAAAACAGCTGGGCGTGATTTTATTTGAGAAGCTTGAAATACCGCCGGTGAAAAAAACCAAAACCGGTCAGTACTCCACCGCCGAAGAAGTTTTGCAGCAACTGGCGGAAGATTACGAAATTCCAAAAATGATTCTCGAGCACCGCAGTCTGAGCAAATTAAAATCGACCTACACCGACAAGCTGCCGCTGCAGGTTGATGCCGATACTGGTCGTGTGCACACTTCTTATAACCAGACTGGTGCAGCCACCGGACGTTTGTCCTCGTCCGATCCCAATCTGCAAAACATTCCGGTGCGCAGTGAAGAAGGCCGTCGCATTCGACAGGCCTTTATCGCCGATGACGGCAAGTGCCTGGTCGCCGCCGACTATTCACAAATTGAACTGCGCATCATGGCGCACCTCTCGCAGGATGAAAGTTTATTAAAAGCTTTTGCCGAAGGCATCGACGTGCATAAGGCAACCGCCGCCGAAGTCTTCGGTGTGCCGCTGGACGAAGTCGAAAACGAACAGCGCCGTGCCGCCAAGGCAATCAACTTTGGCCTGATCTACGGCATGTCCGCTTTCGGCCTGGCCAAACAACTGGGCATCGGGCGATTTGAAGCGCAGGACTATGTCGACCTTTATTTTGAACGCTACCCCGGCGTAAAAAATTACATGGACAGCACGCGCGAGAAAGCCGCCGAACAGGGTTTTGTTGAAACGGTTTATGGTCGCCGTTTGTACCTGCCGGAAATTAATGCACGCAACGCCATGCGCCGGCAATACGCGGAGCGCACCGCGATCAATGCGCCTATGCAGGGCACGGCAGCAGACATTATTAAACGCGCGATGATTAATGTGGATAACGCACTGCAAAGCAGCAAACTCGATGCTATCGTTGTCATGCAGGTGCACGATGAGCTGGTGGTGGAAGTGGCCGAGTCGCAGGTCGAGCAGTTATCTAAATTGCTGCGAACCAATATGGAATCGGCGGCTGACCTCAGCGTGAATCTGGTGGTGGATATCGGTGTCGGTAGTAACTGGGATGAAGCGCATTAAGTTGGTTTTCGCATTTTTTTCTTTTTACACTTCATTCCTCAATTTCGACCATCTATCGAGAGTGTTTTGACTTCTTCGCCGCTTTGTTTTTAATTAGGGCTGCATCCTTTTTGTACTGCGCCACCGTTTGGCGCAGGCTTGTCCACTTTTTGGACGGGTTGATGATGGAGCCGATTTTCCCCAATCCGGTTCCACTTACTGCCCGGTCGTAATGGCCGGGTATTTTTTATTCGGGCGCTTTTGTTTCCAGTTCCATCCAGCTGTTTAGTTTCCTGACCAGCTCATCAAGCCCATCCTTTTTCAGCGAGGAAAAAGTCTGAATAGTGGCTTCATAACCTTCTTCTTTCAAAAACTTACGGCATTTGAGCAGGGTTGCCTGCTGGGGGCCACGTTTAAGCTTGTCGGACTTGGTGAGCAAAACATGGGCAGGTATTTTGAAGTGGTCGCACCAGTCCAGCATCTGTAAATCGAATTCTTTGAGCGGATGACGGATGTCCATGATAACGACCAGGCCACGTAGGACTTCCTGTTGTTCCAGATATTGGCCCATCAGTTTCTGCCATTCTTCTTTGACGGCAAGGGGGACTTTGGCGAAGCCGTAGCCGGGCAAATCGACCAGGCGGCGCTTTTCGTCCAGTTCAAAGTAGTTGACCAGACGGGTGCGGCCGGGTGTTTTGGAGATTTTGGCCAGGCCTTTGTTGTCACATAAGGTGTTGATTGAGCTGGATTTTCCTGCATTTGATCTGCCGGCAAAGGCGACTTCGATGCTTTCGCCTTTGGGGAATTGTTTAGGTGCCGCGGCGCTGATCAGAAATTTGGCCTGACGGTAGTAGTGATTGATGGCTTGATTGCTCATGGTGTGGTTTTATACCGGGGAATTAGGGTTTGTTGCGCATTTTACGCCATAGTGGTGTTAAAAAAAGTCCTAATAAGGTGATTTCAATCAGGATGTTGTGATGTCCAGCTTTATGAATTTTGTTGGTTGGTGTAGAATCGCGTCACTTTTTGCCCACTAGCGGGCTGATATGCTCGGAGTTTTTAAGTAATGAAGAAAATAATCGTATCAAGTTTGGTTTTATTTATGTCATTGGCTGGCGTGGCTCACGCAGCGGGTGATGCTGAAGCTGGTAAGGAAATGGCAACCACTGTCTGTGCTGGTTGTCATGGTGCTGATGGTAATAGCATGGTGCCGTTGTTCCCTAGTCTGGCTGGTCAGGGCGAGAAATATATCGCCAAGCAAATCGCTGATTTTAAAGCGATGACTACACGTAAAGATGACACTATGGTTGGTATGGCTGCGATGCTGGCAACCGAACAGGATGCGCTTAATGTAGGTGCTTTTTATGCTTCTCAGAAGCTGAACAGCACAGCACCAGTAGATGAAAGTAAACTGGCTTTGGGTCGTGAGATTTATAAAGGTGGCAATTTGCAAACTGGCGTTCCAGCCTGCCAGGGTTGTCATGGCCCTGACGGTGCGGGTAATTCAGCAGCAGGTTATCCTCAATTGGCTGGTCAGTTTACTGATTACACCATAAAACAAATGCGTGCCTTTAAAGACGGTTCACGCAGCAATGATGACCGTAAAATAATGCGCAATGCGTTGCAATCTATGACTGAAGCAGAGCTTGAAGCTGTCGCACAGTACATAGCAAGTCTTAAATAATCGATTAACGATTAGAGCATTTGCTGGAAAAGGATGGCCTGGCCATCCTTTTTTTTGCCTAAAAGATTAGAGCCATTAGGCATGGGTGCATCTAGCAGATACAATACGATGAAATTTTGAATTGATGATTGATAATGCCTGAATCTGAATCTACAAATACAACGTTGCTAGAGACGCGCCAGCTCGAGTGTGTGCGTGATGATCGTTTGTTGTTCCGTGATTTATCGATTAATTTGTCAGAGGGTGAAATACTACAGGTTGAAGGTGCCAATGGCAGCGGTAAGACCAGCCTGCTGCGTATTCTTTGTGGTTTACGCCTCGCTGAGGCCGGTCAGGTGCTGTGGCAGGGCGAGGATGTTAGCGATGTGCGCGAAGATTATTATGCGAGCATGATTTATATCGGCCATCTGCCCTGTATTAAAGGTGATTTGACCACGCTGGAGAATATTCGCTCCTTACTTGATACCCGTTCGCAATCGGCACCGATTGAAGAAATTGATGCCGCTTTGACAAAAGTGGGGCTTTCAGGCTTTGATGATGTACCTTCTAAAGCGCTTTCATCAGGGCAGCGCCGTCGTATCCTGCTGGCTTTTTTGCTGTTGTCTAAAACCAGGCTGTGGATTCTGGATGAGCCTTTGACGGCACTGGATGTTCAGGGTGTAGCGCTGGTGGAGTCCATGTTAATGGAGCACCGAGAAGCGGGTGGTAGCGCGATATTCACCACCCATCATGGTATGCAGCTGCCCTGTGAAATGAGTTCAGTGACTCTGGGTGTCCAATGTTAAAAGCATTTTATCATTTGCTGGCGAGAGACTTACGTCTGGCGTTTCGTTCTCGCCATGAACTGGCTAATCCACTGATATTTTTTGTGCTGGTAGTGACTTTGTTTCCGCTGGCGGTATCACCCAGCGCAGAAGTATTAAGGGTGATGGCTCCGGGCGTTATCTGGGTGTCAGCACTGCTTTCAGTGTTGTTATCATTGGATCGCTTATTTAAGCAGGATTATGAAGACGGCTCGCTGGATCAATTAATGCTGAGTCCAAATCCATTGGTGATTCTGGTATTGGCAAAGGTCTGTGCGCACTGGCTGTTAACCGGCTTACCGCTGGTATTGGTTGCACCATTGCTGGCTATGTTTATGTATGTACCGGATGAAGCCATAGGCGTTTTGATGCTGAGCTTGCTACTGGGCACGCCAGTATTGAGTTTGGTCGGTGCAATTGGAGTTTCATTAACGGTTGCAGTGAACCGTGGCGGTGTTTTATTGTCTTTAATCATTCTTCCGTTGTATATTCCGATATTAATTTTTGGGGCTAATGCAGTAGATGTTGCCAGTGATGGTATGAGTGTGCGCGGACAAATGTTATTTTTGGGCGCTGTATTGGCTTTAGCCTTATCGTTAGCGCCTTTGGCAACGGCGGTAGCTTTGCGCATAACAGCGTCAAGATAGATTTATAGGGTGTATCAATTTTATGTTTAAAAGAATATGGGCCTGGATTCAGAAATTTTCGTCGCCTAAGCATTTTTATCGAATTTCCGGAAAAATGATTCCATGGTTTGCAGTGCCGGCGGCTGTGCTGGGTGTTTACGCTTTATACATGGGTCTATTTGTGGCGCCGACAGATTATCAACAGGGCGAAAGTTATCGCATTATTTTTATCCACGTGCCAGCTGCGTGGATGTCGATGTTTATTTATATGGTGATGGCTGTGTCGGCGGGTATTGGCCTTATCTGGCAGATTAAACTGGCAGATATGATTGCTGCGGCTAGCGCACCGATTGGTGCCTGGTTTGCCTTTCTGGCTCTGGTTACCGGTTCGCTCTGGGGTAAACCCATGTGGGGTGCGTACTGGGTTTGGGATGCGCGTTTAACTTCGGAATTAATTCTATTGTTTTTGTATTTTGGTTATATGGCGTTGCAGTCTGCGATTGAAGATCAGCGCACCGCCGATAAAGCCAGTGGCTTGTTAGCGATTGTCGGTGTAGTGAATATCCCGATTATTCATTACTCCGTTGAGTGGTGGAATACTTTGCATCAGGGTGCCACGGTGGCCAAGTTTGATAAACCTTCGATGCACATCGATATGTTAATCCCTTTATTACTAATGGCGATTGCGGCAAAACTTTTTTATGCAGCGATTGTGTTGATTCGAGCAAGAAACGAAGTGCTCTATCGTGAACGCAATCGTCAATGGGTTAAAGAACTGGTAGAAAAATTATGAATGGTTCTGAATTTAGCTGGTCAGAGTTTTTGCACATGGGCGGTTACGCGACCTTTGTCTGGTCGTCATACGGCTTAGCTTTGGTTATGGTGGTATTCAATATAGTGTCACCAATGATCGAGCGGAAACGTGTGATAGCAAGAGTGAAACGCGCCATAAAACGTGAAGCCAATAGCAGGCAAACGAGTTAATTATTATGAGTATGAATAAACGTAGTAAAAGAAAATTATTGGTGATTATGGTGGTGATGGGAGTGGCGCTTGCGACCGTTCTGGGTTTAACCGCCTTTGAAGAAAATATGATGTATTTTTATAGCCCGACTGAAGTTAATAATGGCACCGCACCGGATACTCGTACAATTCGTGTTGGCGGTTTGGTGGTTGAAGGTACAGTCGAGCGTGCAACAGAAAGTTTATTGGTGAAATTTGATTTAACCGATGGTGCTGAGGTAGTGAAGCTGGAGTACAGCGGTATTCTGCCTGATTTGTTTCGTGAAGGTCAGGGTATTGTTGCTATGGGTAAGCTGAATGATAAAAGAGTTTTTGTTGCCAATGAAGTGTTGGCTAAACATGATGAAAATTATATGCCACCCGAAGTGGCTGATGCACTAGAAGCAGCGGAGCAAGAAAAATGATTCCTGAAATTGGGCTGTTCGCTCTGATTATTGCTTTTGGTATTGCGATTGTACAAGGTGTTGTGCCGCTAGTCGGCGCTGCGCGTAATGACGCAACCATGATCTCGTTGGCCCGACCCGCAGCCTGGGCGCAATTACTGTTTGTCAGTATTGCTTATGCCGCGCTGACACATGCCTTTGTGGTACATGATTTTTCTGTTTTATATGTTTCCAGGCATTCGAATTTGGTGCAGCCCTTGATGTATCGTATTTCAGGTGTCTGGGGTTCACACGAAGGTTCGATGCTTTTGTGGGCATTGATTCTTTCTATCTGGACTACAGCGGTGGCTATTTATAGCCGAGGTTTACCCGCTGCTTTAATGGCAAGAGTACTGGCAGTCATGGGTTTGATCAGCGTTGGTTTTTACGCTTTTATGCTCTGGACCTCAAACCCTTTTGAACGAATTTTCCCTGCGCCTGCCGATGGCAATGCGCTCAATCCTTTGTTGCAGGATCCCGGCCTGGCATTCCATCCACCAATGTTGTACATGGGGTATGTCGGTTTCTCAGTTGCCTTTGCTTTTGCTGTAGCGGCTTTGTTAGGCGGCAAACTGGATGCGACCTGGGCGCGTTGGTCACGACCATGGACGACAGTAGCGTGGAGTTTCTTAACCTTTGGTATCGCGCTGGGTAGTTGGTGGGCGTATAACGAATTAGGCTGGGGTGGCTGGTGGTTCTGGGATCCGGTCGAAAATGCTTCGTTCATGCCATGGTTGGTCGGTACCGCTTTGATTCATTCATTGGCGAGTACAGAAAAACGTGGTGTCTTTAAAAGCTGGACGGTGTTGCTGGCGATACTCGCTTTCTCGATGAGCTTACTGGGCACCTTCATTGTACGTTCCGGTGTGCTGGTCTCGGTGCATGCTTTTGCGACTGATCCATCACGCGGTGTATTTATTCTCATTTTCCTTTGTATCGTTATTGGAAGCTCACTGGCTCTGTATGCATGGCGTTCAGGCTCTGTGGTCTCAACAGGTCGATTCACCTGGTTCTCCAGAGAAACCGCTTTGTTGTTGAATAATGTTATTTTGTTGACGGCGACCACTGCTGTGTTTGTCGGCACCATGTATCCGCTGGTAGTGGATGCACTGGGCATTGGTAAGATTTCTGTGGGCCGCCCTTATTTCGATACTATGTTTGCGCTGGTTTCAATGCCTTTAATTCTGTTGTTGGGTATTGGCCCGGCAATGCGATGGAAGAGTGACAATTCACAGCGGATAATAAAATCACTAGCAATAATTTTTGCGGCTTCATTATCAGTGGGCATCATGCTGCCTTTTGTTATTGATGGTGTGTTTAATATTGCGACGGGCTTAGGTCTGGCCGGTGCATTGTGGATTGCTATTACCACGCTGCAAAGTTTGTATCATAGAATAAAAACCAGTTCACGTTTGCCGTTATCATTTCTTGGCATGATTTTGGCGCATCTGGGTATGGCGATGTTTGTTGCGGGTGTCACCATGGTGATGACTTATCATCAGGAAAAGGATGTGAGACTGGAGCCTGGTGCCACTTATGAACTCTCCGGTTATGAGTTTAAATTTATCGGTGTAAAAAATGTAGATGGACCAAATTATACTGCTCAGGAAGGTCATCTTGAAGTGAGAGATCAGGGTGAAAAAATTGCTGATTTGTATCCGCAGAAACGAGCTTATTCAGGTATGGGAAGCCCTATGCCTATGACTGAGGCATCAGTTGATACAAACATGGTGCGTGATTTATACGCGGCTATGGGGGAACAACTGGGTGATACAGCCTGGAGTTTGCGTTTGTATTACAAACCGATGATTAGCTGGATTTGGCTGGGCTGTTTGTTTATGACGGTAGGTGGCGTTCTGGCGGTTAGTGATCGACGTTATCGACAGAAGCGTTCTTAGGTGATGGGTGAAAAGCGATGACAGAAATAAAACAAAACAATAAATCCATGATGCAGCGTTTCATGCCGCTGATTATTTTTGGGTTACTGGTGGTGCTGTTGGCTGTCGGTCTGACTATGGATCCTCGTCTTGTACCTTCGCCATTGATTGGCAAGCCTGCGCCTGCATTTGAATTACCTTTGTTGAATGGAGAAGGTGTTTTCAATAGTGAAGAGTTAAAAGGCAAGATTACTTTGCTCAATGTTTGGGCGAGCTGGTGTTATGCCTGTCGTCAGGAGCATGAGGTGGTAAAGCAGTTGGCGCGTTCAGGTATGAATATAGTCGGTTTTAATTACAAGGATAAAAAACAGGATGCACAGCAGTGGTTGGCGCAATTAGGTAATCCTTATCAGGTGGTGGTGGCTGATGAGGACGGTCGCGCTGCAATTGATTGGGGTGTCTATGGTGCACCAGAAACTTTTTTGATCGATAAAGATGGAATAATTCGACACAAGGTTATCGGTCCGGTTTCAGATCAAAAGAATTTCGATGATTTGATGGCGGTGGTTAAGGAAATTTCAGGCGATAATTTATGAAGATACTATTGGCTCTTGCTCTATTAGCTTTTAATTTCAGTGCATGTGCGGCACCTATGGATGCTTTTGAATTTGATACCAAAGCACAGGAAAAAATATTTAATAAACTGAACAATGAACTTCGTTGTCTGGTTTGTCAAAACCAGGCCATCGCTGAGTCTAATGCGGGTTTGGCGAAAGATTTGCGCGCAGAAATACACAGCATGCTGCTGGCCGGTAAAACCGAGGAACAGATCAAAGAATTCATGGTTGACCGTTATGGCGATTATGTTTTGTATGATCCACCCTTTAAACCTATGACATGGTTGTTGTGGATAGGCCCTATGGCAATATTTTTAATGGGCTTGTTTTATGCCCGTCGTTTTATCTTTCAGCAGAAATCATCGGAAGCACCCGGTGAATTATCTGATGAAGAATCTGCACGGCTACGCGAACTGCAGTCAGAATTGAAGTTGACAGACCGTGATGACGCGGGAAAGACAGACAATACGAAAAAAGAGAATCGTTCATGAATATATCGTTTTGGGTTGTAATGCTGTTGTCATTACTGGTGGCAATTACTATCGTGATCCGTCCTTTGTTGAGAGTTCGGCCGCATCGTTCAGTGGCCTATAAAACAAGTAATATCCAACTGCATGAAGAAAAAATGAATGAGTTGAATATTGATTTGGAAGAAGATCGAATAGATCTGGCTGATTATAAAATAGCCAGGCAGGAATTAGATAGGGAGCTGTTAGTTGATACGCCTGTTGATAGCAAGGAAACAGCGAGACTGCATTACAAGACTGAGGCAAAAAAGCATCCAGCACTGGCATTAGCTATCGCTGTGTTTTTACCTGCGATGAGTTTGCTGGTTTATATGCAATTAGGTATGCATTCGAATGCTCCGCAGGAAGTGCCAGCAACTGCAGCTGATAAGAATATGCCGTCAGTAGAAGAAATGGTGGCAAAGCTCGAGAAATACCTGCAGGAGAATAAAGGTGAATTAAAAGATTGGGTCATGTTAGGTCGATCTTATAAACATTTGAAGCGATATGGTGAGGCGGCTAATGCTTTTATTGCAGCAGGAAAATTCGAACAGAACCCACAGGTTATGCTGGAGCATGCCGAAGTGCTGGCATTAATGAATGGCCAGAAATTTAATGCGGAAGCGCGCGAGCTAGTGCTCAAGGCTCTGGCCTTATCTCCCGATAATGTAAACGCACTATGGTTTGCCGGTATCGCTGAGCTTCAGTTTGGGCAGTTTAGGAAAAGTATTGAATATTTGACACAGCTTTCATCTGTGGCTGCAGAAGATGCCGAAGTTGATCACTCTATAAGACTTTTTATTGGGGAGGCTCGTAAGCAGTTGATTGCTGCAGGTGAAACAGTGGCATCAATGGATGAGTTGTTGCCACCAGTGAAAAAGACGCCTGTAGCCAATGCCGCTAGCCTGATGGTGAAGGTTGATATTAGTGCTGAAGCTCGACAACATTTTTCAACTACAGATATCGTCTTTGTCTATGCCAAAGCAGTAAATGGCCCGAAGATGCCTTTGGCTGCGCAAAGGTTAACGCTGGCTGATTTGCCTGCGAGCGTAGTGCTGGATGATAGTATGGCCATGATGGAAGGCATGAATATGAGTTCCTTTAAACAAGTAATGGTTTCGGCGCGTGCGAGCAAAACCGGTGCAGCGATTGCGCAAAGTGGAGACTATATTGGCCAGGCCGTGGTGGACGATGTCACCGTGACAAAAGATCTGAGTATCAACATTGATAGTATTGTGCCTTAAAATAAAATAATTAATTTTTCAGTACGGAGTTACAGCATATGATTAGAAAATTAGCTTTTATTAGTTTATTTCTGTTTACGGCGGGCAGTTACGTCCACGCTGAGGAATTCACCGAGGGTGTCGAATATAAACGCGTCACAGATCAGCCTACTGAGGTTGCCGATAAAATCGAAGTGCTGGAGTTCTTTTGGTACGGTTGCCCGCATTGTTACAAATTCGAGCCGATATTAAAAAACTGGCAAAAAACAAAATCATCAAATGTTGAATTTGTGAGAGTGCCTGCCGTATTTCGGCCTGAATGGAAAGTGCATGCTCGTGCTTATTATGCGTTGCAGTCTATGGGTTTAATTGAGAAATACCATTCCATTATATTTGACGCTATTCATAAAGATAAAAAAGACCTGAATAATGAAGATGAGATAATAAAATTTCTGGTCTCGAAGGGTGTAAACGAAACAGAATTTAAGGCGGCGTATAGCGCTTTTTCAGTTGATGGTCAGGTGCGTAAGGCAATCAAGAAAGTGAAGGGTTATGGCATCGAAGGTGTGCCAGCAATGGGTGTTAATGGCAAATACCTGATATCTGGTAAAAGTGCAGGTAGTTACGAAAAGATGTTAAGAATTGTAGATTATCTGGTCAAAAAGGAAGCTGCCGCAGCCGCTAAGAAATAGCAGTTGAGACGGCCCAGGTCAGAGAAGAAACTCTAATTGATTGGGTAGATCCAAACCCAAAGCTCATCACGCTGGGTGTCGTGCCAAGTTGCACGGACCTGAGCTTTAACTTCCTGATTTTTAATGGACTGACTGATTTGCTTGTCAGAAGTGACATAGGCCTTATCATTAATCACCCGCTCGTTGATTGTTTGCACGCTGCTGATTTCTACACCAAGTTGGGCAGCTAGTTTCTCACGAGCACGCGAAAT
This sequence comes from Gammaproteobacteria bacterium, assembly GCA_029882355.1. Lineage (GTDB taxonomy): Bacteria > Pseudomonadota > Gammaproteobacteria > SZUA-229 > SZUA-229 > LH-M37. Next base: position 38,440 of record JAOUKV010000015.1, read on the forward strand.
GGCCAGATCTTCCTGATAATGTCGGCCTCTGACGTGTGTGGTTGAAGAGCCAACTGCACCTTGTTCGGGATTATTTATCCAGGCGGGTATATCTTGTTTGACTGTCTTAGAGCCACAGGCAGAGGTAAAGAATATCAGGAGGAAGGGTAATATTTTGTACATATACGATCCACTTTTTTAGTTGGGTTGCTAATTTTTTAGGATTATAGCAATGAAAGTGGGGCACTATGAGTGTTTTTGTGAGGTACTTAACAGAGTTTAATATAAAATCGTATAAATTAAGGCTCAAATGTGATGATAATAATTGCATACGAGAGTTATCTCGGTTATGTTTATGCAACAAGAATATAACTACCGATTAAATGATGGAGAGTAAAACAATGAAAGTAAGAAATAGTCTATTTGCTGTAAGTGGTGCGGCGTTAACCTTGATGCTGTCAGCCTGTGGTTCAGGTGATGTTAAGCCAGTTGCCGATTGTGTGTTTCCAGATGCAACATCAGTCCCCGCTCCAGGCTGGGTATGCGATGAGCCTGTAGAAGGCGTAGAGGTTTCAGCTGTAGGTGCTGCAGAGAAATCAGCTGCAGGTAATAGCTTCATGAAAAATATGGCTGCGACTGATGCACGAGTACAGTTGGCACAGAGCATGAAAGTACATGTTCAAAACATGGTAAAACAGTATGCTGAAACAACCGGTGCAGCCAGTACAGAAACAGTTGATAAAGTGAATACTTCGGTAACAAAACAGATTACAGATCAAACGCTGGTTGGTACCAAAATTTTCAAATCACGAGTAAGTCCAAACGGTACCTTATATGTGCTGTTAGGAATGGATAAAAATTCAACAGCAACAGCAACACAGGAAGCTTTGCGTTCAAGCATGAATAACGATAAAGCATTGTGGCAGCAGTTTAAAGCACAAAAAGGTCAGGATGAGCTAGCAGCTTCTATTGCTGCGGGTAAGCAGTAAAAACCTCGAATTTATTCGAAAATGCTTATGAATGAAAGCTGGTGCCTGATTTGATTCGGGTGCCGGCTTTTTTTATTTAAGGGGATTAAAAATGTACAGGCTGAGTAAACGTTTGGGTATATTAAGTAGTGTGGTATTTTTTGTTGCATTAAGCCAGCCATCTCATGCTGAGGATGATTTTGCGAAATGGAAACAGCAAACTCAGAGTGACTTTCAGGAATACAAAGATAAGAGGGATAAGGAGTTCACAGCATTTTTAGAAATGCATTGGAAAGAGATGGATTTACTGAAGGGTGTTGTGCGTGATCCCAAGCCAAAGCCAGTAGCTATACCAGTGGCTAAGCCTCAGCCAGTTGTTAAAGTTCCACAGCCTGTAGTAAAGATACCATCCGTGCCTGAAAGTAAGCCGGAACCAGTGGTTATTAGACCGGTTCCTGTGCCGGTTGTCAGGCCGGTAGTGGTGCCTGAGAAGAAAGTCGTACGTAAGGGAAGAAAACTTGTCGTCACCTACTTAGGTGGCAAGCACGATTTTTATTATGACCCGAAAATGAAAACAGGCTTAACGCAGCGTATTAATGAAAAAGCCGTTAGTAAATTTTGGTCGGCAATGAGTTTGGCGGACTACGATGATTTAATTGCGCAGGTAGATGAGAAGTCTAAATTGCTACAGCTTAATGACTGGGCGTATGCTTTATTGGTTCATGATATTTCAAGAAAACTCTATCCGTCTTCAGAAGCAGGTCAGTCTTTATTTACATGGTTTGTACTTGCCAAGGCAGGCTATCAGTCACGTATTGCTTACAATGATCACAAAGTTTATTTACTAGTGCCATCACAGCAACCCTTATACGCAGTACCTTATTTCACTTTCGACAAGGTGCGCTACTATGCTGTTCGTTTTGATGGTAAAGGTCAAAAACTGGGACAGGTTTATACCTACGACGGCAATTATCCAGATGCAGTAAAAGCGCTGAATATGCAGCTGAATAATGAAGTATTGATCGATGCTAAATCATCCCGCAGAGATTTATCTTTTGATTTTGAAGGTAAGAATTATGTCATTCGAGCAGCTTATGATAATGAGCGTATCCGGTTTATGGAAACCTATCCACAGCTCGATTTGGAGTGGTACTTTAAAGGTAAGGTGGGTGCGGTAGCATCAACGCCACTACAGCGACAGCTTAGTGATTATATGAAAGGAATGGATGAGCAGAAAGCGGTTAATTTTTTATTGAGGTTTGTTCAAACTTCTTTACGATATAAAACTGATGAAGTTCAATTTGGTAAAGAGAATTATTTGTTTGCTGAAGAGACTTTGTATTATCCTTATTCAGACTGTGAGGATCGATCCATCCTTTTTGCATGGCTAGTGCATAGTTTGCTGGGAATGGACGTGGTTGGTCTGGATTACCCAGGGCATGTTGCAACCGCTGTAAGGTTTAAAGGACATGTAGACGGCGATTCCATTATGCATAATGGAAAACGATATGTAGTGACAGACCCTACCTATATTAATGCTTCGGCTGGTATGGCTATGCCTGCTTTTAAGAAGGAAAAGCCTGGGGTGATAAAAATACGTTAAGAGTAATAAAGTTTTATTTTTTAATAATAAAAACCTGCTATATGCAGGTTTTTATTTAAGGTGAATTAATAAATACAAATGATTAGTTTTATTTTAAAAAATATGAAATTTTATATCCTGGTGGTATTTATTTTTATAATTCCAGTAAAAAATACTTTTGCTGAAGTAGAAGCAGTAGAAGCAGTAGAAGCAGTAGAAGCAGTAGAAGCAGTAGAAGCAGTAGAAGCAGTAGAAGATCCGGATGTATGTGAGAAATTAAAGGCGGAGGGCGATGACTGGATAGATGATGTGCATACCTTTTTAAGTGTTCAGTTTTGTGAGCCAGCAGTCTGGTTTGATTCATTTTTCTCTGACCCACGTATTGATGAAGAAATTCGCGCAGGAACTCATGTGCGTTGGCAGAATGATTATGTTTTGACTAGGGGTGGTGCATGGACGTATTTATCTAATATTAAAGCTAGCTTTAAATTGCCCAAAACAAAGAAAAAACTCCATGTTGTGTTCGAGGGTGAGGAAGAGGAGAAGTTACGTGATATTGTGCCGAGAGATAAGGAAGAGACCAAATCAGATCTTGGTCTATTGTATGAAATAACAGAATCAGAGAGGGCAAACTTTAGTGTCAGGGTGAAACTTTCACCAAGTATTCTGTTTCGATATCGCTATCAGTATCCAGTCAGTGATACATTCATAATTCGATTTACGAAGGAGTGGTACAGGCGTGACAATGCAGATAATCATGCCTCAAGGTTAGATTTTGAAAAAAACCTGAATGATAATTTTTTTTTACGGCAGAGTAACTTAGTAACACATTCACAACTTTTTATGGGAGAAGAATGGGAGCATAGCCTGGTTTTGTATCAGCGCTTAACAGATAAACGTGCACTGTCTTACGAGAGCAGTATGAGCAGAGTTACTTCGCCAACAACATATGCAACTAACTCACGTCTGGGTGTGCGATATAGGGAAAACATTTATCGTAAATGGCTTTTCTACGAAGTAGCCCCCGCCTTTAACTGGCCAAGAGAACTAGTTACTGATAAGCGAGAATCAGCCTGGGAGATATTGTTCAGGCTGGAAGTGAATTTTGTTAATCTGTAATTTGAATATACAGCAAATAAAAAATGGTGCGCCCGAGTGGAATTGAACCACCGACCTTTGGCTTCGGAGGCCAACACTCTATCCAACTGAGCTACGGGCGCATGTCGTGGAGCGTAGTTTATCAGGCTTATGCTGACTTGTAAGAGTCTTTATTCGAGAAAACGATCGACGCTACGATAGGTGATTGCCTCGGCGAGATGTGACATTTCAATCTGTTCGCTTTCTGAAATATCGGCAATGGTACGTGCCAGTTTTAAAATTCGATGATAGGCACGGGCTGAGAGTTTAAGTTTGTCCATAGCCTGATTGAGTACCTGCTTTTCGTTTTCACCGAGTTGGCAGAATTGATCGATTTCTTTGTTGTTGAGTTGTGCGTTGCTCTTTCCACAGCGTTGCAGTTGTCGCTGGTATGCCCGATTAACACGTTCAAGTATTTGCACACTGCTTTCGCCTTTAGGCGCATTGCTGTCGAGTGCCGATTTATCAAGCCTTGGCACTTCGATATGTATGTCGATGCGGTCGAGTAGGGGTGCGGAAATACTACTGCGGTGGCGTTTCTGTTGTTCGATAGTGCATTGGCATAAGGATTTACCATCACAGGTATAGCCTTGCGGGCAGGGATTCATCGCCGCGATTAGCTGAAAACGTGCGGGAAATTCAGCCTGTCGGGCAGCGCGGGAGATTATGATGGTGCCAGTTTCAAGCGGTTCGCGTAATACATCTAGAACATGCCGATCAAATTGAGTGAGCTCATCCAGAAATAACACGCCATTATGGGCGAGTGAGATTTCACCTGGAGATGGGTGAGAGCCTCCACCCACCAGCGCAACCCCGGATGCGGTGTGATGCGGATTACGGAAGGGGCGACGCTTCCAGTTGCTAATGCTGAAGCCTTGATGACTGATGGATTGAACAGAAGCACTTTCAAGTGCTTGCTCATCGGTTAAAGGGGGAAGAATGCCGGGCAGGCGTGAAGCCAGCATAGATTTTCCGGTGCCAGGAGGGCCGACCATAATGAGATTATGTCCACCGGCTGCAGCTATTTCGAGGGCTCGACGTGCATGGTGCTGGCCACGAACGTCAGACATATCTGCGATGGTAGATGCTTCATGATGAATGTTCTGTATGTCGGGTTCATCCAGTTCCCCCTGCTGACGAAGATACTGGCAGATACTGAGTAAATCCTTAGCGGATTTAACATTGGTTTTCTGGACTAGAGCAGCTTCCATCGCACTTTCTGTTGGTAGTACCAGTGTTCGGTTACAGGAGCTGGCGGCAAGTGAAGAAGGTAAGCAACCGTTAACTGGGCGGAGTTCACCAGAAAGAGCCAGCTCGCCGTGAAACTCGTGTGAGCTAAGTAGGCTGTGATCAATCTGGCCAGAAGCCGCTAGTATGCCAAGGGCAATGGGCAGGTCGTAGCGGCCACCATCTTTGGGTAAATCAGCCGGCGCCATGTTAACGGTAATTCTACGGGCTGGAAATTCAAAGTGAGAATTGATGATAGCCGCACGCACACGGTCTTTGCTTTCTCTTACCGCAGCTTCTGGCAGGCCAACGATAGAGAGTGCCGGCAAGCCATTGGATATGTGGACTTCAACAATGACTTCAGGAGCCTTGATTCCAACTAGAGCGCGGGTATAAACGGTGGCGAGCTGCATGGTGTCCTTTCCAAACTTCTATAGAGCTGACCATTGTAGGTAAAACTACAGGCTTATGAAAGCGACTATTTAGCGTTTTCGATTTTAGATAATTGTTTTTCCAGTTGATCTAATTTTTTTCGGGTACGAGCCAGCAGTGCCGATTGAACATCAAACTCTTCCCGGGTCACAAGATTCATTTTGGATAAGGAGTTTTGCAATAGATTTTTAATGCTGGATTCGAGATCCTGTTGTATTTGCTGAATGTTTCCCGGAAGTAGGCCGGTAATTTTTTTTGCAAGATCATCAAATGTATTTTTATTTTCCATATTTATTCTGCCTGTAATGATTGGTTTCATTTTACGTCAAAATGACGCACGAAAATAAGGCATTAGTAATTTTTGGGCACCAACTCGGTGCGTGTTATATAAGTAAAAAATCAGAATATTAACCGATATCATTTATAACTCTCTGTTTTTATTGGGATAACTATTTCTGGCACACAGTCTGCATTAGAAGCGTCATAGTTGAATGAATTTCAATTAATTTTTTTAATACAAATTTTAGGAGTCGTAGTTATGTTGAAAAAAACTTTGATGGTTAGTGTAGTTGCAGCAACTCTGCATAGTGGTGTGGCTTTGGCTGTGGACGGCCTTTCGGCGAATGTGGGTGTGGTCAGTGATTACTATTTCCGTGGCGTACAACAGACCGCGAGTGCTTCTGCTAATGGCGGTGTCGATTATGAACACGCAAGTGGTCTTTCAATAGGTATATGGGCTGCTGATGTTGAGGGCCAGAGTCCAGGTCCTGCTGCAGGAATTGAAATCGATACCTATGCCAGTTATGCAGGCGAAGCAGGCGGTATTGGTTATAGCGTCGGCTATACACATTATGGCTACACAGGGACATTTGACACTTCGTATGATGAAGTGAATCTGGGCGCCAGTTATGGTGGTTTTGCACTGGATATTGCTTCTGGTTCACATGAAGACCCGGCCGCCGTGCTAGATGATGATTATACATTTGTCTCCATTGGATATGGAGCAGGACCTTTATCAGTCACTTATGGTGCTTTTGGCGGTGACTGGGGCGGCGCATATCTTGAAGTGGGCCTGAGCACTGAGATTGGTGGTGCTGATGCAGGTATTACCGTCATCAATGGTATGCCTGATGATGCCTTCGCTGGTACAGGTACAAACACGACTGATGGTACTGCTCTAGTTTTCTCTATTAGCAAGTCATTTGATCTTTAAGGATCACAGGCCGTTTATTTAATCGTTATTTAGAAGTGGCTCACCGGTTTGGTGAGTCATTTCCAGGAGTAGAAATTATGAAAATGATTACTGCAGTTATCAAACCCTTCAAGCTAGACGATGTGCGAGAAGCGCTTTCAGAAATTGGTGTGCAGGGTATTACAGTAAGTGAAGTAAAGGGTTTTGGTCGCCAGAAAGGACATACTGAATTGTATCGCGGTGCAGAATACGTAGTTGATTTTCTGCCCAAAGTAAAAATGGAGGTTGCGGTAGCAGCTGATATGACTGAACAGGTCATAGAAGCAATTCGTGGCGCGGCGAATACAGGGAAAATTGGTGACGGAAAAATTTTCGTTTCTTCAATTGAGCAAACTGTACGAATTCGAACCGGTGAAACTGGCGTTGAAGCGCTGTAACTAATAGAGGTATATAAAGATGGAAAATCAAATTTTTCAACTGCAATACGCAATGGATACCTTTTACTTTCTAGTAATGGGTGCTTTCGTAATGTGGATGGCGGCTGGCTTTGCGATGTTAGAAGCAGGTCTGGTTCGTTCAAAAAATACAACAGAAATTCTGACTAAAAATGTAATGCTTTACGCGGTGGCCTGTATCATGTATCTGGTTTGTGGTTATCAAATCATGTACGGCGGTGGTTACTTTCTAGAAGGCATAGCAGGTGGTGACACATTGGTTGCTGATGCGCTTAAAGCTTCAGCAGAAAATGGCTTTGATGGTGACTCGGTGTATTCCAAAGCATCAGACTTTTTCTTCCAGGTAGTATTTGTCGCCACAGCAATGTCGATTGTTTCAGGGGCAGTAGCTGAACGTATGAAGTTATGGTCTTTCATTCTGTTCGCAGTTGTTATGACTGGCATCATCTATCCCATGGAAGGTGCATGGACATGGGGCGGCGAGTCTGTCTTCGGTCTGTACAGTCTTGGCGATGATTTTGGCTTCTCTGACTTTGCCGGCTCAGGCATTGTGCATATGGCGGGTGCTATGGCTGCGTTGGCTGGCGTACTGGTACTGGGTGCTCGTAAAGGCAAATATGGTCCAAATGGTCAGGTCAATGCGATCCCGGGTGCAAACCTGCCAATGGCGACGCTTGGCACATTCATTTTGTGGATGGGCTGGTTCGGTTTCAATGGTGGCTCAGTTTTGAAACTCGGCGATATTGCTAACTCAAACGCAGTTGCTATGGTCTTTCTGAATACCAATGCAGCTGCTGCCGGTGGTGTAGTTGCTGCCATTGTCCTGGCTCGTATTATGTTCGGTAAAGCAGATTTAACTATGGCATTGAATGGTGCTTTGGCTGGTCTGGTTGCTATTACAGCGGGACCGGATACACCAACACCTTTGGTGGCTACTTCAATTGGTGCTGTTGGTGGTTTGTTGGTTGTGTTCTCAATCATCACTTTAGACAAGCTGCGCATTGATGATCCGGTGGGTGCTATCTCAGTTCACGGTGTGGTTGGATTGTGGGGCTTATTAGCTGTTCCATTGACCAATGATGGCGCGACATTTGGTGGCCAGATTGTTGGTGCATTGACTATCGGCATCTGGGTATTTTGTACCAGTCTGGTCGTTTGGCTAGCAATCAAATTCCTCATGGGCGTACGCGTTAGTGAAGAAGAAGAGTATGAAGGCGTCGATCTTGCAGAATGTGGGATGGAGGCATACCCTGAATTTACTGGCAAATAAATAGACTCCTGCTGGTAATGTTTGGCTGGGCACTTTGGTGCCCGGCTTTTTTTGCTTAATGCCATTATGTAATTTATGTGGTAAAAAGCTTGTTAGAGATATGTATTTGAGGCCTGATTGATCAGGCCTTGTTGCGTTTTATGATTTGTGAAGCGTCGTGAGTTGAAAAAATTGAAAATAGACAGGTGATCTAATGAAACTTATCAAAGCAATAATTAAACCATTCAAGCTGGATGATGTGCGTGAAGCCTTATCTGAAATTGGAGTGCAGGGTATTACCGTTTCTGAAGTCAAAGGCTTTGGTCGTCAGAAAGGTCATACCGAACTGTACCGAGGCGCAGAATATGTCGTCGATTTCTTGCCTAAAGTGAAAATTGAAACAGCGGTCGAAGATGACAAAGTTGAAGGAGTCATTGATGCTATTCGTGGTGCGGCCAATACCGGAAAAATTGGTGATGGAAAAATATTTGTTATGCCTCTTGAGCAGGCTATTCGTATTCGTACCGGTGAGTCCGGCGACGAAGCATTATAAAAATAAAGAATATAGAGGATAGAGAAATGAAATTATTATCAAGCTTAAGTAAGCTTGCTGGTGTTGTGTTGTTATTATTACCGCAACTGGTTTTTGCAGAGGGCATTGATAGCGGTGATACCGCATGGATACTCACGTCTACTGCGTTGGTATTATTTATGTCATTGCCCGGTTTAGCATTGTTCTATGGCGGACTGGTTCGGGCAAAAAATGTCCTGTCAGTTTTGATGCAGTGTTTTGCTATCGCCTGTGTGGTTACTGTTCTGTGGATGATTTATGGTTATAGTCTGTCATTTGGAAATGGCGGCGACATGAATGCATGGATTGGTGGTCTGGACAATATATTTCTCGGTGGTGTTAGTCGTATTTCGACGAATGGCACATTACCCGAAACAGTTTTTGTTATGTTCCAGATGACCTTCGCCATTATTACACCCGCCTTGATTGTCGGTGGTTTTGCAGAGCGCATGAAGTTTTCATCTATGTTGATGTTTAGCGTGTTGTGGTCAACGCTGGTTTATTTCCCAATTTGCCATTGGGTTTGGGGTGGCGGCTGGTTGGCTCAAATGGGCCTACTTGATTATGCGGGTGGAACGGTAGTTCACATTACTGCAGGTGTTGCTGCTATTGTGGCAGCGATGGTGCTGGGTAATCGTAAGGGTTTTCCTGGAACACCAATGATGCCGCATAACATGACCATGACGCTTACTGGTGCAGGTATGCTCTGGGTTGGCTGGTTTGGTTTTAATGGTGGTAGTGCTGTTGCAGCTAATGGCGATGCAGGTATGGCAATTCTTGTTACGCATATCAGTGCCGCTTGTGGTGCATTGACATGGTCTGCAATTGAGTGGGTTAAATATGGTAAGCCGAGTGCTTTAGGTATTGTAACGGGCATGGTGGCGGGTTTGGGAACGATCACGCCTGCTTCAGGTTTTGTCGGTCCTGCAGGCGCTTTGTTCATTGGTATATCTGCAGGTTTTGTTTGTTTCACGTGTACGGTATTTATCAAGCGTACATTGAAAATTGACGATTCTCTGGATGTTTTCCCCGTTCATGGTGTTGGTGGTATTTTAGGTACATTTCTGGCTGGTATATTTGTTGCATCAGGGTTTGGTGGAGCGGGTCTGGCAGAGGGTGTGACCATGAGCGAGCAGGTGGGTGTACAACTGATTGGTATTCTTGCAACTCTGGTATGGACTGCGGTGATCAGCTACGGCATTCTAAAACTGGTTGATAAGTTGATTGGACTCAGAGTCAGCGAAGAAGAAGAAACAGAAGGACTGGATATCTCGCAGCATGAAGAGCGTGGTTATATCCTGTAATACTGAATTATTTGAGAAATAAAAAAGCCGGATATGATATCCGGCTTTTTTATTGTCTGTAGATTATGGAAATGAATAGTATTTAGTGAATTTTTTGAAGATTGTTTACTACTGAACTCAAAGCATGGTCAAAAACAGAGTGCCCCATAATTACTTTTGATTTACCGTCAGCCATTTCTTCCAGGAATTCTGACAGCCCTTTTTCGACAATCACTTCACCATGATAATTCACGAAAACCAACTTTTGATCATCTAGAATAACAACCGAAAGTTTGCAGCGACGTTGTGCTTTATCCTCGCCAGTGTAAACTTGAAACCACATTCCCGGTACGATACTGGAAGGCAGTTGTAATTTTACAGGCTCGTCTTGCGTGCTTTCGGTTGGCTCATCTTTAGCAGGTGCTATTTTGTCATCGGCAGAATCAATGGTTTCATCAGATTCTGGTGATAAATCAAAATTAGCGTTATCAATAAGTGACTGATGTATATTAATCAGATCCTGAGTTACTTGCTCAATATCTTCCTCAGATTGATTGGTTTTCTGAAGATAAGTGCGTGTGCTTTCAATTAAATACTCGCGAGTGGTAGCTAGATGCTCAAGATCATTAGAATTTTTTAAGGGTTGTACGCTATTAATAATTGATCTGAGTGTGTCAACGATATTTACCCATTCGTCATTTTCCTTGCCCTGCTTCAGGTAATGGTTGTACATCATGGTAGGCCAACGTTTTAAAACCAGGGCGTGAATAGTTTCGGGTAAAACTTTTCCACGAGTTGCCATACGTAATGATTTAAGAACGGTACTTCTGGCATGTTCTCGTAATACTTTCTTTTGTTCTTCTTCTTCTTTTTTAAGTGCTTCTGTTTCCTGTTTCTCAAGCAGGAGGTTAAGTGTATCTAATGCGACCTGGAAAGAATCGGCTTGAAGTTCAAATTCATTAACTAAAGTAGTGACAATTTTATCAAGGTAGCTATAGATTTCATTGTGTCGATCGGAAACACTTATACCAACATGGGCAATTTTATCCAGTAACACACGCGCTGGATGATCATCATAGATAAAAAATTCCTGATCAATCATTGAAGCTTTAATTACTGGAATTTGCAGGCGCAGAAGAAGCGTTTTAATGGTGTCAGAAATATTGTCATCATCAATAATGGCGTCAAAAATAAGCTCGATAAAATCGATTGTTTTTTCGGCTATACGATTGATGCTCTTTGTAACCACTCCACCTGAGGTCCTGGCAATTTCCGAGAGCACAGCCTGTTTGATGGCTTCACCATCGTATTGAGCATTTTCAGCATTACTGAAAGCAGGATTTTGTTGAACATTTGAAAGCGCGTTCAAAATTTCCTGATGGCCATAATATTGGCCTGTGGAGACGGGGAAGAATTTTTGACCGTCAGCCGCTAGTTCATCGGTGCTGGCCGTAGGGCTGGTTGGCATCAGCGGAGCACCGCCTAAAAACTCTCCAACCACTTCACCAATTTGGCTAGCTGGCATGCCAGCTGTGGTGTGTTGGTAACCGACGGGCGCAGACCCATCCGCAGAACCACCTTGAGCACCATTTTGAGCAGAAGCCTGACCTCCTCCTCCAGATTGTGCGTTTTGAGCAGCAGCTGGTGCTCCGCCCTGACCCTGGTAGCCACCGTGATGGTCGTGACCAGGGGGGGCGGTCATGGCATAACCGCCCTGATTCATATCTTGTTCGGGATTATATTGTCCTTCGTCTTCAGTATTTTGAGTTGATTGCTCCGCCGCAGGAGGCGTGTGCCCTGAGGCGCGTCCTGTTGATCTGTTCGTATGGAATTTGATCTGTGGAAGAATATCGGCTTCAATTAACAGATTATTAATGGCATCGTAAGACTTGCCCAGTTTCAGTGCGACAAAATCATTGAAAAAATTAAACAGTGTTTTTTTGTTGGCGATGTCAAAGTCATTGCCCAGCGCGTCGTCGAAAGCCTGAAAGATATTAACGGGGTACAAAGACTTTTTGTAAAAAATATCAGGGGTTCGTATAGCCAGGTTTTCAAGCCTGGCTTCAAGTTGAGATAAAGGCTCACTGAAGAAATTGGTGACGCTGTCACTCATGCTTTTGATCAGAACCATTTCCTCCAGTTCTGTCCGTCCCACCAGACTTAGTTCTCCTTCGCTGTCTTTTTTGGACTTCTCTTTTATAGCGGCAGTTTCTGCAAAGGGTCGTAGATATAGGCCGATAGCGTTAATGAAATCGGTAGAGATATTGTTTTTGAGTGCACGTACATCGCGCATCAATTCAAAGTAACGGTTTTGATCTTTGTTGCTATCAGCAGATTCAGCCATCTCAAATAGCGCTTCATCGGCCTTGATGAACATTTCCGCGATAGATTCTTTCAGGTGGGTGTTGAGGTTATTTTTAACCTCAGAAATCAAATTTCCGTATTGACGATTTGTAGATGACATAATTTTAGCATTTAAGTGTTTATCAGATTGAAGTAACAATTAGTTGAAGATTATACGTATTTAGATACGGTTTAGGTCAATACAGAGTGAATAAAATTTTAACCTGTGTGAAATAAAATGCTTGAGTTTAGTGCTAAAAACCTAGTTTTAAAGAGGTTTTGTGTATTTCATGGATAATTGGACTAAGTATCGACTGCCTTTATTGGTATATTAGCTATATAGTTGCGTAGAACTACCTGACTACTATATTGTAAGTGGTAGTTCATTTGTTCATCCTGGGCGATTGCTCTGTAAAATGTAAAAAATTGTATTCATTACCATTAAGTATTAAACCAAGAGTTATTGAGATGGGCGAGCAGTCGAGCCAAAAACCAGAAATATTGATTGTTGATGACTCCAAAGTTATCCGTAAGGCCGCAACAAAAATGTTGGGTGATGGTTATATCATCCATGAAGCGGTTGATGGGCGTGATGGATGGCAGCAAATTCAGCAGAATAGCGATATATCAGTCATATTTACCGATGTGCAGATGCCTGTAATGGATGGCATGGAGCTGTTGTCCAGTATTCGTAGTGCAGATGATGAGCGTATAGTTAATCTTCCAGTGATTATGATCACGGGACAGGGAGATACAGAAGAGGTTAAGCGGGAGGTGTTTGAGGCAGGCGCCACGGACTTTATCGCCAAGCCATTTAGCTCAATTGATCTATTAACACGTGCTAAATCCTATGCGCAGTTCAATACCAAGGTAGTTGAGCTTGAGAAGCAAACAGGTCATGACAAGCTGACTGGTTTATTTAATGCCAAGAGCTTTGAGGGACAGGGTGATAAGGCTTTGTCGTTTGCCTTACGTCATAGCGTCAGTATTTCTGCAGTCTATCTCGAAATAGATGGCTTTCAGGATGTTTTTTTATCGCACGGCAAGTCGGTAGCGACACAAATTATCATTGCTGTTGCCAAGCGATTTGACAATGTTCTTCGCACCGAAGATGTCGCGGCTAGAGTCGGTGTGGCCAAATATGCCCTGTTATTACCCTTAACCAATCACACACATGCCAAAATTGTGGTTGACAGAATTAGAGAATCTATCAATAAGTTAGTATTTGATACGGGTAAGGAAAAGATTCGAATTTCTCTGGCTGCGGGTATGACTTCTCCTGAGATCAAAGAAGAAATGCGGTTTGTCGATATCATGGAGCAGGCAGATACTTCATTGAAGCGTGCTTTAGCAAAGGCAGGTGAAAAAGTAGCCAGTTATGTGAATGAGCAGGTAAAGCTGAATGAAGACGCAATTGTAGAAGATGAAAAAACACATCTTGATCAGGATATGCAGCGTGCCTTTAAACTTATTCTTGAAGGTGATTATTTCAGAATAGAAAGAGATCATTTAAAGCCTTTGGTTGAGCGGCTACTGCCATTTATTGAATATGTGAAAAACCAGGATGATCCAATAATTGAAGATGATTATAGGTAAATAAAAAAGATGACATCTGAACTACAAAGCATTTCTCCAAAAGAAGCCTGGCAGATCTGTCAGCAAAGCTCACGTGCATTGCTAATAGATGTTCGCTCTAGTATGGAATATTTATTTGTTGGGCATCCAGTTGGCTCTGTGCATGTGCCCTGGATTGATGAGCCAGATTGGGTGGTCAATGAAAATTTTGTTACCGACATTAGAAAATTAATATTGGGTGGCGTCGGCGACAGTTCCGATAATGGCGTGCCTATTATTTTGATTTGTCGTAGCGGCAAGCGTTCGAAAGAAGCAGGTGTGAAATTAATTGAAGCGGGTTTTTCAAAAGTGCATAACATTGATGAAGGCTTTGAAGGGGAGCTGGATGAAAAACACCATCGAAGCACTCTTGGTGGCTGGCGGTATCATAATCTTCCCTGGGAACAATGCTGAAGAATTTCTGAATGGAGTCATATAATGGTAGAAGTGAAGTGATAGGTAAATATTAATTAGTGGCAGGCATTACATATGTTGCATCATGACAGATAAAATAAAAAAAACAAACGACGAATGGAAAGCATGTTTAACAGAAGAGCAATTTCATATTGCGAGAGAAGCTGGCACTGAGCCAGCCTTTACCGGAAAGTACAACGATAATAAAGATAGTGGTATCTACCATTGCGTCTGCTGTAGGGAACCATTGTTTAATTCAAATGAAAAATATGATTCTGGTTCGGGCTGGCCAAGTTTTTGGCAGCCGCTAAATAATAATAAATTACAGGAAATAAAAGATATTAGTCACGGTATGGTCCGAATCGAAGTGCGCTGCCCGGTATGTGATGCGCATCTGGGCCATGTTTTTGAAGACGGGCCGCGGCCAACAGGGTTACGTTATTGTATAAATTCAGCATCATTGAGTTTTGAGAATAAAAAATGATAGAAACTCTATATCAGAATGAAGCCGCAATTCGACTCAGTATTTTTCTGGGAGCTTTTCTATTGTTAGCGCTTTGGGAATGGCGCTGGCCAAAACGAGTTTTAACGCAAAATAAAATCAAGCGATGGTTTAATAATATCGCCCTGATGATAACCGGTACGCTAGTGGTTCGTGTGGTGATACCCGTGGCAGCGATTGGTGTGTCTTATATTGCCGCGCAACAACATCTGGGGTTTGCCAATCATTTTGAATTACCTTTGTGGCTGGAAGTTATAATAGTTTTTGTGATTCTGGATCTGGCAATTTATTTTCAACACGCCATGTTTCATGTTTTGCCTGTGATGTGGCGTTTTCATCGAGTCCATCATTCTGATCTGGATTATGATATTACCACCGGAGTGCGTTTTCATCCGATAGAAATTCTTATTTCTGTATTTATTAAGATGTTTCTGATCGTGGCACTAGGTGCACCCGTGCTGGTTGTTATTCTGTTTGAGATTGCTCTCAATTTTATGTCGATGTTTACGCATAGCAATATTTATTTAAATGAAAAAGTAGAGCGTTTGTTGCGTTGGTTTATTGTTACGCCGGACATGCATAGAGTGCATCATTCTATTCAGGAAAATGAAACTAATAGTAATTTCGCATTTAATATATCTGCCTGGGATCGAATTTTTGGCACCTACAGGGCTGAGCCAAAAGCAGGTCAGCTGGGCATGACGATAGGCCTGACACAATTTCGTGAAAAGAAATGGCAAAATTACGGTGGTTTATTATCGACACCCTTTTCGAGCAACGTTAGGGGATATGCGATTAATTATCGTGACACTGTAAATGCCAGAGAGCTGACACAAGCCAAAGAAATTGCCTTGCAGAATGAAGAGAAAGCAAAGTTAGCGATAGAACTGGATAGTTATTTAGAGGCAATAGGTCAGCATGCGCTAGTTTCTGCTGCTGACAGTGATGGCAATATTATTGAGGTGAATGATAAGTT
Source organism: Gammaproteobacteria bacterium (assembly GCA_029882355.1). Classification (GTDB taxonomy): domain Bacteria; phylum Pseudomonadota; class Gammaproteobacteria; order SZUA-229; family SZUA-229; genus LH-M37. Next base: position 54,364 of record JAOUKV010000015.1, read on the forward strand.
CTGTGAAGTCAGCGGTTATAGCCGTGAGGAGATGCTGGGGCAGAATCATCGAATTATTAATTCAGGCATTCACGATAAAGATTTTTTTGAAAAAATGTGGTCAACCATCACCAGTGGTAAAAAATGGCATGGTGAGATTTGTAACCGAGCTAAAAATGGCGAGCTCTACTGGGTGGATGGTGCGATTGTGCCTGTTAGAGGAGTAGATGGGGAAATAGAACGTTATGTCTCTGTCAGGCTTGATATTAGCAAACGTAAAAAATACGAGCTGAGTATTGAGAGGGTTAATCAGGCATTGACCGATGCAAATATGCAGCTAGAAACTCTGAGCCAGATAGATTCGCTAACCGGTATAGCCAATCGTCGCAGGTTTGATGATGTTTTATCTGAATATATGAGTACGATGAGCCGCTCTGGTGCATCGCTAACACTGATGCTTTGTGATGTTGATTATTTTAAAAATTACAACGATCTATATGGTCATCAAGCCGGTGATAATTGTCTGTGCAAAGTGGCTAAATCAATCGAAGAAAATTTTACCCGTTCAGGTGATTTAGTTGCACGTTATGGCGGCGAAGAATTTGCTGTGATATTGCCAAATATCAACAAGGAAACGGCATTGATGTTGGCTGAGCGTATGCGTGCAAATGTTGAACAATTGGCGCTGGAGCATGGCAATTCTCCTATAACTGAGGTAGTTACAATAAGTGCGGGTGTAGTAACTCTGCTGCTGGATAAGAATATCAAGACAGAAACCATTATTGCGAAAGCAGATAAGGCGCTTTATCGGGCAAAAGAAATTGGCCGCAACAGAATAGAAATTTCCAGTTAGAAAATAACGGTGAAAAAATAAAAAAGGGGTGTGACTGTCCAGGTTACACCCCTTTTTATTTATAAACTAACAGCCACCGCCGCAACAGCCACCTGGTTTAACCGCTTCGATGCTGGCAGATAAAACAAAATCTTCAACGCCCCGGCCCGGTGCCCAGTCTTTGATGAATTCTTTGGATTCATCTTTGGGTGTGATTTTTATATCAGTGAAACCACAGTCAGCCAGAATGGTTTCAAGATCTGATATTAAAGAGGCGCCCGCCATGCAGCCAGAATAGAGCATCAGGTCTTTACGTATTTCACCGGGCAATTCGGTGCTGGCAACCACGTCTGAAATGGCCAGACGACCACCGACTTTAAGTACGCGAAAAGTTTCTTCGAAAACGCGGGCTTTGTTGGGCGAAAGGTTGATCACGCAGTTTGAGATGATGACATCAACCGTGTTGTCGGCCACCGGCAAGTTCTCAATTTCACCAAGCCGAAATTCCACATGATTGTATTTGCCACGTGAAGCATTATCTCGGGCTTTGCTGATCATCGTCGGTGTCATATCTACCCCAATGACACGACCGGTATTGCCAGTTTCAGCGGCGGCCAGGAAACAGTCAAAGCCACCACCACTGCCAAGATCAACAATGGTTTCACCGGCTTTTATGCTGGCGATTGCACGTGGGTTGCCGCAGCCGAGTCCCATGTCAGCACCTTTAGGTACAGCAGCAAGGTCATCTTCACTATAACCCAGACGGGTGGAAACCAGTGTGTTGATGGCGTCATCAGAAGAGACGCCGCAGCAACTGGAGGTTTCTCCACAGCAGTCACCGCTATTACTGGCTTCGGCAACCTGTGAGTAGCTGGCACGTACGTTTTGGCGAATTTCGTCGGCTTGTTTTTGGTCCATGGGATTCCTCCTGTTTATGGGTTATTGGTCTGGCATGCCGTGGAGAATAAATTCATCACTTCTGCCAGAGTCGATGGGTTAATCGAGCAAAATACCTGCTTGCCCTCGCGTTGCATCTCTATTAATCCAGCGCGGTTAAGTTCTTTAAGGTGATGAGATAGCGTTGATGAAGCGATATTTAACTGGGTATCCAGATCACCTACACAGCAGCTCATTACGTCATCGGTAGAACAAAGGCTGCCGGGCTCGCAACAACCGGTCAGAATATTAAAAATCTGAAGTCGGTGCGGGTTTGAGAGCGCCTTAAAAATGGTCGCATAATGGTCAAGGTTAATATTTCTATAATTCGACATGTTTCGAATTATAGTATAGATCAGACATTTATGGCAAACGTTATTTACCGCCGATAATGCTTTGTGATACCGTACCAAGACATTTGGAGAAGTCATGTCAGCCAGTCTTTCAGAAGAAGAAATCAAACAAATTAAGGCGAGTATTGTCGAGCTTGAGTTAGAGCATCGCGATCTGAACCAATTGATAGAGCAGCTGGTGCGTGATCCCAGTTTTGAGGAGCTTCATATCAAGCGTTTGAAGAAACGTAAATTACAGTTGAAGGATCAAATGGCCCGGCTGGAAAATGATTTGATCCCCGATTTTTTGGCTTGATGCTAAACAGACCTAAAAAGAAAATATTATGAATTTTTGTAGTTTATGTGGTGAAAAAGTAGCTCAGTTAATTCCTGAAGGTGATAACCGTCTTCGTTATGTTTGTAACAGTTGTGGTGAGATTCATTACCAGAACCCTAAAATTGTCACTGGCTGTATTCCTGAATGGGAAAACAATATTTTATTGTGCCGACGTGCGATTGAACCACAAAGTGGATTGTGGACGCTACCCGCAGGTTTTATGGAAAACCAGGAAAGCAATCTTGAAGGTGCAGCACGGGAAGCACAGGAAGAAGCCAATGCGGATATGCGCGATATGAAACTATTCAGTATGTTCAGTATTCCGCACAGAAATCAGATTTACACCATGTATAGAGGTGTCCTGCACGAAGGTAAAGCCAGTGCAGGTGAAGAAACACTGGAAGTAGCAATGGTGAGTGAAGAAGACATGCCCTGGCAGGAAATGGCGTTTCCCGTCGTGGTAGAAAATTTAAAACTGTATTTTGAAGATCGTCGTAAAGGAGAGTTTGGAACTCATTATGGCGAGATAGTCAGACAGAATGATGGTGAGTTGATTGTTACCATGATTGGCTGAATCTAGAATATGCTTACCTATCATCTAAGTTTTCAATATGCAATTGGATGCTTGATTCAACGGGTATATCAAAGATTTTTGCATAAAAAGCATACTCCGAATCCAATGCCCGTTGAATCGTCTCTGCCTTCCTGAAACCATGTTGCTCTCCTTCAAACGGAACATATGCTACCGGAATTCCCTTGTCTTTAAGCGCGGCAAACATTTTCTCAGCCTGTTCTTTGGGCACCACCTTGTCTTCCGTACCCTGAAAGAAAATTACTGGGCAATTAAGCAGTTCAACATAGTTGATGGGTGAACGTTGCTGATAGACGTCCTTACGTTCAGGATAAGGCCCTACAAGATGATCCAGATAACGAGATTCAAATTTATGAGTGTCAGCGAGCAGTGATTCCAGTTCACCAATACCGTAATAACTGGCGCCAGCGGAAAAAGTATCGTGAAAAGTGAGCGCACATAAAACAGTATAGCCACCAGCACTGCCACCTTTGATGATTAGTCGTTCTGAGTCGGCCAGGCCTAAATCAACCAGATGTTGTGCGGCATCACAGCAATCCTCAGCATCACGTAAACCCCAGTTGCCATTAAGCCTTTCTCGATAGGTGCGTCCAAAACCAGTGCTGCCACTGTAATTAACATCCAGCAGAGCAAAACCACGTGAGGTCCAGTATTGCTTGCGCATATCTAAAGAGGGATCGGCCATGGCGGTAGGGCCACCGTGGCATAAAACGACTAGTGGTGGTTTCTCGTCGATGGCAGCAGCAAAATCTTTATTGGCCGGTGCATAGTAGATGGCAAAAGCATCATCATTATGGCGAGTTCTGAATTGGATAGTCTGGCCGTAAGAATAATAGCCAGTATCAAGCTGCGTTTGACAGGATTGACGAAGTGATTGTGAATGGCCTGATTGCATGCTGATGACTTCGGGAAAACTTTTGGGTGATGCGGCGATAAAGCTGTAGTGATCGCCAAGCGCCTGAATTGAGGAGAAGCTATTCCAGTCGGTCGGGAGTGTTTTTAATGCGCCACTGACGGTATCAATTAATGCCAGACTGGCAATGCCATTATCTATGGGAGCGCAAAGGATGGTATTGTTACTGGTGAAAGCGTAAATGGATTGAGCAAACACCCACTGCGGCAGGCCAAAATCAAGTTGTTCATGGCTTATGGTTTGAATAGAGCCATGCTGATAACAGTACAAATTCCACCAGCCTGATAAATCTGAAACAAAAAAAAGTTGGTTATCGGGAGACCATTGCGGCTGAAAAAATGAAACATCATTCGAATCAGGATGTTGAATAGTCCTGATGTTGTTGAGTTGATAATCGTCATCATTATCAGCAAGCCAGAGTTGGGATTTATCCCAGGGCATATCGGGATGATTCCAGCATAGCCAGCTAAGTTTTGTGCCGCAGGGGCTAAGTCGCGGGCTGGCGTAAAAATCATGGCCCGAATGCAGGATGTTAATTGTACCGGTGGTCAGGTCGATTGAAATCAGGCTATTAATATCTTCGTTATCATCGGTTTGTTGCTGTATACAGATTAGTCGTTGTCTGTGTTCATCAAATTGTAAATCTGCGTAGCAACAGTTTGAAGTTTGTGTAATGGCAACAGGCACACAATCAGTAGGGCAGAAGTAAATATTTTGATCATTATCATTGACGAAATAGATGCCATTGTCAGCAATGCAATAGACACCGCCACCATATTCATGGACACGTGATCTCGCGCTATAAGGTTTGGGTATCAGATCACAATAATTTTGATTGTAATGCTTTACTATGACGCAACGACCTTGCTCATCAGGTCGCCGTTCAAGCCAGTAAGTACCTGATGAATGTAATTGAAGCTCGTCGAGAGAAACGCTGTCGGCTGTTATCAGGCTACTTTCAATCGGTGATATCCATGTGCCATAGGGGGCTTTGTTTATATAGGTCATGGTTACTATTGTAATAGTAAATGATAAAGGAGTGGTTGATACACAGGCGAACTGTTAGTATTTATCATGGACGAAAAAAGAATAAACGGGATAAATGGGATCAAAGATGTTAATTGAACTTGCAGGGCTTTTAGTTGGTATTGGGCTTGTGATGCTGGTAATCGGCATCTTTGTTGCGAGGCAATATACATTACGCGCCAAACTGCTCACAGCCTTTCTAATGATAGTTATGATCTCGTTAGGAGTATTGGTCCTGCTTGATGGTCACATCATGCAGAAAATTCTCAATAAAAGCGCGCAGCAATCATTAACTTCAGCCAGTCGACAATATGCAAATCGCCTGGATGAGTTTAATCTCATCCATCTTGGATCAATAGAGGCAGAGTCTAAATTACCCGCAATCATCAAGTTTTTAGAGAAAGAAAATAATAATAATTCACAGTTAATGCGTGATTTTTTACAGGCATTACAGGCCAAGCAGAATAGTCAGGTTTTTTCATATGCCATACTGAATACAGGTGGTATCAATATATTGGATACCGATGACATTAGGATTGGTGGTGATGAAAGTACCAGGTCATATTTTATTGGCACGATAGAAAATAAAAAACCTTATCGCTCATCTGTAGAATTTGATGAAAATGGTGAAGCTGTTATTTACTTTAGTAGTTCTATTTTTGATGAAAACGGCATGCTTCTTGGTGTCTTGCGTGCAGGCCATAAAGCGGATGTGTTAAATCAAATTATATTAAGCGCACGTGGGTTGGCGGGGCAGGGTTCATTTGCCATGTTGCTTGATGAAAATATGCTAAGACTGGTTCATGGTCGCCGTAGTGATTTGCAGTATACGCTGGCATCAAAAATAGAAGATAAAAAAGCGGCGGAATTGTATAAGAAGGCACGATTGCCAGCTGGGATTTCAGAGCAGTTTGTAGAGCTGCCAGCATGGCTGAAAGGTGTGCAATCGGCGGAAAGCGGAGGTGTTTTTTTAGAGACAAGATTTTATGGGATGGGTACTGATCCATTTTTAGCGTCGGCAATAAGTCTGGAAACAGCGCCGTGGTTATTGATATTTGCTCAGCCACAGGATGTATATTTACAGCCGATGGATGAGCAGTTAAGTAGCTCGCTGATGCTGGCAGCCGCGGTCGCGGTCATTGTGCTATTTATCATGCTGGGTGCTACTCAATTTTTGTTGGGCCCCATCCGACGACTAACAGAAGTGGTGCAGAAAATTGGTAAAGGAGATTTTAAAGTAATTGCCAATGTTGAAGCTAATGATGAAGTGGGAGGGCTAGCTAAAGCATTCAATAGCATGACGCTAAATATAAATGAATTAGTCATGGATCTTGAAAGTGAGGTTGAGAAGCATAAATTGACCGCAGATAACATGAGAAAGTTATCTCAGGCTATAGAGCATAGCCCAGTATCGATAATGATAACTGACCTTGAGGGCGATATCGAATATGTAAATCCTGAATTTACCCGGGTTACAGGTTATGAGGCTGAAGAAGTCATGGGTGAAAATCCAAGATTTTTAAATACAGGGGAAACACCACCGCAGCAGTATGTGAGCATGTGGAATGCCATGAAGGAAGGGCGCTCATGGAGTGGTGAGATTTATAATAAAAAGAAAAATGGGGAATGTTATTGGGAAAGCATGACCATTTCCCCAGTGAAGAATGCTGCTGGAGAAAAAACAAATTATCTGGCAATCAGAGAAGATATTACTCTACGTAAAGATTATGAAGATCGATTGTTGTACCAGGCAAGTTACGACAAATTAACTGATTTACCTAATCGTTCGCTCGCATATGATCGACTTCAGCAGGCTATTGCTAACGCCAATCGTACAAAAAAACATGTGGCAGTTTTGTATCTTGATTTTGATCATTTCAAAAATATCAATGATACGTTGGGTCATGCTGCAGGCGATAAGTTTCTTATAAGAATGGCCGCGAGACTGACCAGTTGTGTACGTGATGTAGATACGGTAGCTAGACTGGGCGGCGATGAATTCCTGATTCTGCTTGCTGAGCTAGGAAATGGTAGCAAGGAGAGTGAGGCTGAATACGAGCAATTTATTCAGCAGAAAACAACAGAAATACTCGAAAGTGTTGCGCAACCATTTACCATCGATAATATGGAGTTTTCAGTAACCGTGAGCATTGGAGTGGCGCTTTTCCCAAGAGATGGCGAAGATCCGCATATATTACTGCGAAATTCAGATACGGCCATGTACCGGAGTAAGAGCAAAGGCAGGAATACCTATGAAATGTTCTCGCCTGAAATGAGTGATACGGTTATCAAACGCGTAGAAATAGAAAACCGTTTACGTAACGCTTTGGAAAATGAAGAGTTCAGTTTGAAATATCAACCGCTGATGGATGCACATTCGAAGAAGGTGGTGGGTGCTGAAGCTTTAATTCGCTGGGACGATGACGAGTTAGGTAGTGTCTCTCCTGAAATATTTATTCCACTGGCGGAAGAAAGTGGTCTAATCGTGGGCATAGGTGAGTGGGTACTGGATACGGCCTGTCGTGATATAAAGCAATTACAAAATGAAGGCTTTGGTACAGAATTTTATTTTGCGATTAATCTTTCAAGTCGTCAGGTTCGGGATAAGGGTTTCTCTGAGTTGATTGCCAGAATGTTAGTTAAACATGAAATATCCGGTGATTGTCTCGAGCTCGAAATTACTGAACGTTTATTGATGAAAGATGTGCCTGAAGTTGTAGCGACATTGAATAGCTTTAAGGCGATGAATATCAGGTTATCTATTGATGACTTTGGAACAGGTTATTCATCCTTGAGTTATTTAAAACGATTCCCCTTTGATGTCTTAAAAATTGACCAGTCATTTGTTCGTGATATTGGTAAGGACAAGGATGATACCGCTTTATGCGAAGCGATTATTTCGATGGCGCATAGTTTAGGATTAAGTTTGATTGCCGAGGGTGTAGAGACCAGGGAGCAGTATGAATTTCTGCGAGCGCGTGGTACAGAAACTTTGCAGGGATATTATATGGGTAAGCCTGCAGGTTTTTCAGAATTCAAAAAATTACTGGGTTGTACGCTCGATCATTGTTGAATCAGCTCTTCGGTATAGGCAAACTGTTTAAGATCTTTTATGCGTTGCGGGTAAAGAATGCCGTCAAGATGGTCGCATTCATGCTGAACGACCCGTGCATGGAAGTCCGAAGCCTCTATTTCGAAGGGCTCACCCCTGACGTCAAAGCCCGAATATTTTATGTGTTTATAACGTGGCACCAGACCGCGCAAACCCGGCAAACTCAGACAGCCCTCCCATGCTTCTTCCATGACGTCATCAAGAGGCGTAATGATGGGGTTAATCAAAATAGTATTGCTAATTACTGGCGCTTCAGGATATCTCGGGTTCTCATCAATACCAAAAATAACCAGACGTAGACTGGCACCAATTTGTGGTGCAGCGAGTCCTGCCCCATCTTCGGCTTGCATGGTGTCGTGCATATCCTGTATTAACATATTTAATTGCGGGGTATTGAATTCGGTAATTTCTTTAGCGCGTTGCAGTAATAAAGTATTTCCCATGCGTAATACAGGTTTTATAGCCATCGCTTCATAATTTAGAATAGTGTTAAAATTTGATGATACAACATTTCAGATCGCCCACGAAGTCATTACGAGCATGCTTATGAAAGAATTAACAGAATCTCAGCGATTATCTGCCACGCTTAAAATAATGGAGGCAGTTGATGAATGGGGGTTAACCGGTGATCAAATTATAGCCGTGATGGCTTTACCTGAGGAGCAGCGTACACGTCATTTGCAAAAATTTCGTGATGACACGCCATTTCCCGATTTGGAGCAAACTAATATTAGAATGGCTTCACTATTGGGCATTGTTGATGCTCTGCGTACCTCTTATCCTAGAAACTTGAAAATGGGTGCACGCTGGATGAACATGCCACATCGTCGTTTTCAACAGCGCACACCCATAAGAGCGATGTTGGAAGATGGTGGCGATGGCGTTATCGCGGTGCTATCAGAACTGGATTGTGTTTATGCCTGGGAATTGAGTGGCTCCACACGCAGCTAATCATTAGTGATCAATGCCATCCCTGGTATTGGTATTATTAGGCAGTTTTTTTACGATTTAATTTCTATATTGCCAAAAGGCCTGTCTGCCTGAATGTTGACAACAATGGCATCTTCAAGCGGAATCTCATTCGATTCGATGTGGGGCAATAGTTGCTCGGCAATTTGTTGAATGGTTAACATGCCATGGCGATTAGGATCTGATTCTTCCAGTATGTCAATTTCTGTTTTCATGTAATGAATAAACTCATGAAAGGAATCACACTGCTGATTATGTTTTAGCGATTTGAACTCGGCTGAAAACTTCAGATGCAATTCACGATCACCTGTATCAGTGTCTACTACGCTTACGGTGAGTGGGCCTTTTATTAACATACAATACCTGCCTAATTTCTATTTGATTTTATAAGGTCGTAGGCCTTATGGATTTCCTGGGTTTTTTCGGTGGCAACTTTTACCATTTCTTCGGGTAAGCCTTTAGCGACTAATTTGTCGGGGTGATGCTGGCTCATTAAACGCCGATATGATTTTTTAATATCTGCGTCAGTGTCCGTGGCCTTAACGCCTAGAATATCATAAGCATCACTAAGCGAATGCGTTTTGTTCTGTCGGGTATGTGCTGAACCAGTCGCAATTCTGAATAGTTGATCAATTTGTGCATGTGCGAAACCCAGTTGTTGACCAATATGATAAATTAGTTGCTTTTCTTTGGTGTGCAGCTGGCCGTCAGCCATGGCCATGGCAATCTGAATTTCGAGAAACATCTGTATCAAATTACGGCGACGGTGACATTCTTTTTTAAACTGAAAGAGGATGGCGTCGAGAGGGAAATCTAATTTTTTACCTTCGTTGAATAGTTTTTTTGCAGCCTCAAGTTGATCACTATTGAGCTGCATCTGATTCATTATGTTACGCGCAGAAGCAACTTCATCTGGCGTTACTTTGCCGTCCGCCTTGGCGATGTGCCCCATAATAGAAAAAGTGGCAGAGAAAAAAGCGGCCTGCACACGTTCTTGATCGCCAGTACCAGTAGAGTCAGAAATGCTGAGGCCGCGATCAAAATTGCCGCCGAGTGCAACACCCAGCATGGCGCCGAGAGGTCCTCCGAGCATATAGCCCAGTGTGCCGCCGAGCAAGGTTCCCCACCAGGCCACTAGTTATTCCGTCTATGGTGAATGAATATAAATACAGGCATAAGTTTTAGCTCAAGAAAATGTGGATGTGATTATACCCAAATATAAACGTCGATTATAAAAAATCGGCATCTGGTGCCAGGTTTTCAAGTCGATTAACGATTGTTTTTAACTGCTCAAGCAATGTACTTGTTTGGCTGGACTCCAGCAGCATCTGTTTTTCAGTGTTACTAGAAGGCAATAACTCACATAATTTATAGGTAATATCCAGTAATAAAGTGTAATCAATATCAGGGTATTTAGCGGAGACAAAGGGATGTTTATGCAATGCCTGTAACAGATTTACTAAATCTTCGTCAATAAGGTCAGTAGCCTCTGCCTTTAGATTATCAAGATAGTTGATGTCTGCCGAAATCAGCTTGTCGTCATGAATCTCGGTGTGGTTTATGTGCACGCGTTGTCTTCCTTTGATTGAGATACTGAGTAAATTATTATCCAGTGAATCCCAATCGATGATTTCAACATAAGTGCCAGTTGAATATATTTCAGGTATGTCATTAACTTCATTGCCATGACGAATCAAAACGGCGATAAAACCATGCTGATTTCTCATGCAAGTTTTGATCATATTCAAATAGCGCTGTTCAAAAATTTGTAGTTGAAGAATACCATTAACAAAGATAACGGTGTTTAGCGGGAAAAGTGGCAGATGATTCTTTTCAAATGGTTTGTTCAATGAGATACCTGATGTTCCAGAATCATACGGCGATAATGTTGCGCTTCTTTAACATGGCCGTGATTTGCCATGTAAGTGACGATGTATTGACAGCTCTCAGCAGTTTTGCTGGGGTCTGCTTCCATGGCTATTTTCAATGCATCAATGCCACTAACATCATCGGCTTCTAATAACAGCCGTCCAAGTTCGTAACAGACATCAGGGTCCATAGAGTTGGTTCTAACAATCTCTTTAAATAGTGGCAAAGCTTTTTTCGCATCGATGTATTTATCGATAAGTAAAAGATATTCACGTGCTTCCGAGTTAGATAGTAAAGCTTTTGCTGCTTGTTCGCGAAGAAGTTTTAAACGACGTCTTTCTTCTACACCTTGCTTATAACGTTTGCTCCAAATTACTTTATTTTTTAAAAACCAGATGTTGTCCATTTGCTTAAGTAAGTCTTTTTGGTGCTCACCGAGAAAATGATCTGCAGCCTTATCATCATTGGGTTCAGGCATAATGAAATCTTCAAAATCAATAGCGGATAGTCGTTTCATCAAGTTGGGTAATTCAGAGCTATCGATAACCTGACGATTAATAGCAGCTTCGTAGCAGTTTTGTGCGTAATTGGCATCGTGATCTAGCGCCTTGCTCATCATAGGTGCCATTGCTGTGTATGGTAGATAGGGCGGTTTGGCTGATGCGTAAGCTGCATCATTTAGCCTGGGCCAGAAACTGGTGGCCAGGTAGCGTTTTTTAATTTCAAAAACAGCGATAGCTTCAGCTGCCCGAGCAGGCGTGGTGATATCCAGCATCAATTTATCTTTGGCAAAGGCCTCGAGACGAGTGGCAGCAACAGAGCTGAGGTTGTAAAAAGGCGCGTACCAGGAAAAAAACAGTCGTAACAGAATGGTATCTGCTCGCCATCTTTGTGAGTAGTAGTGGGCGTAGCTATTCCATATCTGTCTTAGATGAACCAGTTGTCTGGTATAGCGATAACGTTTTGTAGATAGGTGTCCAACTTGTCTCGCCAATAGCAGTTTGAATTGTAGCGGTGACATACAGGTCATAACGGGCAGACCAATTAGCAGCGTGTTCTTGAATTTGGAAGGAAAGCCATTGGTCGGAGTGCGAACCAGCTGGATACGAAAACGGGTGGTGAGCTTAATGTCGTGAATTTCGGGTGATTGGTAGGTAGTACAAAGCTCATCGATACGGTCGGCTAGTACTGAAAATAACTTGCTGTCCAATGGTTTGCCGGCAGGAAGTTCAGGGTGTTGCTTAAACAGGCCGAAACTGACCCAGCCGGCATAAGCAGAGGTGGTTAATAAGCTTGTAGCCAGTATCCAGTCACTATTTTGCCATGTCATGGGATTTACAAGAAAAATAAGTGCAGCCAGTGAAGCTATGGCCAAGAAAGCTATGACGGGGAAAGCTAATAGAAATAGTGTTCCAAGAAAAGCTAATGGCCAGAGAAATGAGTAATAAAGAGCGCTTGAAGTGCTGGCCAACCTGGTCATCTGCTGTAACCAGAGTTTTTTTAGGAATGACATGCTATATAGTTAGATCCGTGATATTTTTATTGATCATTTTAATTTTCAAGTATTAGGGTCGAAACCCCGTATGCGATGCGAATATTCGCTATAGACTACAGATTATAGCCAGATTGTCGGCGATTTTAGCTATATTTAGTTAACTATTGCTGTATTAGTATTTTGATATGGATCAAACCATCTGTACATAGGCCATCGAAGGCAGATGTAATAAATAAAAATGGGCTATAATCTGACGATGATTGAAAAGATATATCATTTTCCGCTAGAAAAGAATGAAGTGATTGCTCTGTTAAGAGAGCATGGCATTACGCCTACTCGTCAACGGCTTGAAATTGCTTTTAGCCTTTTTCAGAAACAGCAGCACTTGTCGGCAGAGCGTATTCTGGACAACGTTAATTCATTAGGCCATCAGGTTTCAAGAGCCACTGTCTACAACACCATGGGTCTGTTTGCGAGTAAAGGTCTGGTACGCGAAGTGTTGATTGACCGTGAGCGTGTTTTCTACGATTCCAACAGCAAGCCACATCATCATATTTATAATGTAGATACGGGTGAATTGAGTGATGTAGAAGGTTCATCGGATATTGATTTGGCAAATGTTCATGGGCTACCGGAAGGCTGCCGAATCATTGATACTGACGTTGTTATTAAGGTATCACAAAGATAGAAATCTTAAATAGAGATATTTTAGAGCTAAGAGCCTGTTTTTACAGGTTTTTTTATGCTCGAATAAGCGCCATGTGGCCAGTGGTATGTTGCCAGCACTAGCAGCTTAATGAGTAAATTCGTTATAGTCGTTCTGGAAAAAATGAGGAGTAAGTCATGACCAAAGAAGTTGATGTCGCCATAATTGGTGCGGGTAGTGCGGGCTTATTCGCGCTATCGCAGGTGCGCAAAAAAACCGATAGCTACGTATTGATCGATGGTGGAGAGCTAGGTACAACCTGTGCTCGTGTTGGCTGCATGCCTTCTAAGGTGCTGATACAGGTGGCTGAAGATTTTCATCGACGAAAGATATTTGAACGCGAAGGTATAGAGGGTGCTGAGGCGCTGAGGGTCGATATCCCCGAGGCCATGGAGCATGTGCAGGATTTACGGGACACTTTTGTGGATAGAACTCTGGGAACTACGGATAACATGGATGCGGCACATTTACTGGAAGGTTATGCCAAATTTATTTCACAAGACACGTTGGAAGTGAATGGCGAGGAAATTCGAGCGAAGAAAATTATTATTGCTACCGGTTCAACGCCCGTTATACCGGCGGCATGGCAGTCCTGTGCAGAAAATATCCTGACTACTGATGAGATATTTGAGCTGGAAGACTTGCCTGCTTCGATGGCGGTTGTGGGTTTGGGCTCGATTGGTCTGGAAATAGGACAGGCATTGAGTCGACTAGGTGTCGCTGTCACTGGTATTGATCAGGTTGAAAGTGTCGCTAAATTAGCCGATTCAGTGGTCAGTGATCTCGCTGTGGATGCCATCGGTAAGGAGTTTCCGCTATGGCTGGGCTCTGTCGCCAATCTCGAAATGCATGAGGAGGGTGTCAAGGTTAGCAGTGGTGATAGATCGGTGGTGGTCGAGAAGGTGCTGGCCAGTTTAGGCAGGAGGCCGAACCTGGATAAGCTGGGACTGGAGAATTTATCCATCGAGATCGGCGATCGTGGTATTCCCGTATATGACCCGCACACCATGCGGCTGGGTGATTCATCGATCTTTATCGCTGGTGATGTTAATGCTGATCGAGCTTTATTGCACGAAGCCGGCCACGAAGGCCGGGTCGCTGGTTACAACGCCGTTCATGAAATTACAGCGTTTAAACGTAAAACATTTTTGGGTATCACTTTTTGTGATCCCAATATTGCGACCGTCGGCGCTCAGCTAGATGAATTGAATGTTGCCGATATCGCCATTGGAGAAATCCAGTTTGGCCCTGTAGGTCGTGCTTTAATTATGGCGAAAAATCGAGGCGTATTGCGCGTTTATGCGAATAAAACAGATGGACGATTGCTGGGTGCGGCTATGGCCTGTGTCAAAGCAGAAAATCTGGCGCACCTACTGGCCTGGTCAATACAGCAGGGTTTGAGTGTGCAGGATTTGCTGAAAATGCCTTTCTATCACCCAGTGATTGAAGAAGCGTTACAGGCCGCACTTTATAATGCGCTGGGTCAACTGGATATCAAAGAAGAAGTGGTCGAGCTGGAAAAGCTATAGTTATCGCCCGCCCAGTGGTATCAGGCTAAATTCACTGATCAGCTGATTTTCGACCAGGCTTTGAGCCAGCGACTCAAGATTGATACTGTTTTTGGTTTGTATAGTGAACTCATATTGTATGAAATGACCTTCATCTCTGAGTTCATAGCTGGTGATACTAGTTTTGAAATGGTGGCTTTGAACTAATTCATACAGATCTTTTTTTTCGATGGCTTCATTACGTTTGCAACGCACCATAAGACGACTGAAATTGTAGGTTGGCAATTTTTTCTCAAGCCAGCCAAATCCATTAAGTACTAGTATGGTGATGAAAGCGGCGGCAATGGCGGCAGTGAAAAAGCCCATGCCAACAACTATACCAATAGCGGAAGACATCCAGATTGAGGTTGCCGTGGTCAGACCGCGAATGGTGAGTTTTTCTTTGAGAATAACGCCAGCGCCGAGAAAGCCTATGCCTGTCATGATGCCCTGGCCCATACGCGTTGGGTCAACACGAATTGTTTCGATGGGTACACCAGCCAGCAGATCCCACTGAAAAACGGTGACTAACATCAGCAAGGCGGAGGATGTGGCAACCAGTGTGTGGGTTCGCAGGCCTGCGGGGCGTCCATGATAACTGCGTTCAGCTCCGATTAGGGCACCCAGAATAACGGCCATTAATAATCGAATAAAAACAGCATAGTAATCAATTGACACGTTGATCTCCAAAAAAATTGACCTTCATAATGTAGTTCTTAAAAAGTATAAACCAGATTTATAATATTACTGGACCGTAGAGACAAGAAAAACAATAAATGCAATCAAAGCGGCCGCTAGTAATAGCAATGTGCCCCAGTGTTTTTCTTCTGCATTTTTACTGCGTTCCATGGCTGGTTTAATGCTGGGGTAAATAAAGGCTAGAACAAGTAGCCCCATGATTACTGATCCAATTTGCTGCCAAAGTTCCATATATATTCCTTAATCAAATTTATAGTGTTTTTCGATGTCTTCGATTATGTCCCAGACGCACTTCATCCCCTTTGGGAAAGTCACCATGTCACCGCGTTCGATAGTTACCGATTCCTTGCCTTCAGGTGTAACAATAGCCTTGCCTTCAACAATGTAACAGGTTTCAGTCTTGTCATATTCCCAGTCAAATTTTGAGACTTCCCTGGTCCATACCGGCCAGTCTTCGACATACAATACATCCAGTTTGATGGGTGTTAGATGGTGCTCAATGATAATATCATTCATATTTTTACTCGGTTTAAGCTGGGTCATCGATTATACGCAGTTAACAGAATTTCATATAGAGCTTTAAGAGGATAAGCATGTTGCACCTAACAGGAACAGACGAACATATATTTAGCGCCGATGTTCATGATTTTGAGGAAAAGGTCATTAAAACGTCACACCAGAAGCCAGTACTGGTGGATTTATGGGCAGAATGGTGCTCTCCCTGTTTAGTGCTCGCGCCAATTTTGCAAAAGTTTATTGCAGAGTGCGAAGGTGAGGTTTCATTGGCAAAGGTTGAGGTTGATGAAGGTGACGGCGAGAACATGAAGTTAGCCGGACGATATAAGGTCAGAGGTTTCCCCACTGTCATTTTGTTCGTCGATGGTGAAGAAAAGGCACGATTTAGTGGCGCTAAGCCGCTGTCATTTATCCGTCAGTTTATGATTGAAAGCATTAACTCAAAAAGTCAAAGTTCAATAGGCGAATAACTGACATTCAAAATAGTGTAAAAGGATTCACCCTCAGGTAGTTTTATTTTGAATTCGTCGTCTAGTGACTTACCCAGCAAAATTTTACCCATGGGGGAATCCATGCTGATGTAACCCAGTTTCGGGTCAAGTTCATCGGGGCCGACGATACGATAAATATTTTCTATGTCTTTATCATCGAGCAGATGAACCCAGGCGCCAAAAAAAATCTTTTCCTGATTTTCGGGAATACGATCGACAATTGTCATGCCCTCCAGACGTTTTCTTAAGTGACGAACCCGCGAATCTATTTCACGCAATTCTTTTTTGCGATAGATATATTCGGCATTTTCAGAGCGATCGCCTTCGGCCGCCGCGGCTGATAATGCCCTGGTGACATCCGGGCGACGTTTAAGCCAAAGATAATCCAGCTCAGTACTCAAACGATGATGTCCCTCGGGTGTGATGTATTTTGAACCCGGTATCTGAGGAGGTCGATATCGACCCATATCATTAATCTCAATGTGTGAAAGCGATGATTTTAGTCTGAATAGATGATGTCTGGGTGATAAAAAATTTTAATGGCTATGATATTGACTTGAAAGAAGCGTGGGCGCCCAATATTGGTATGAGGTTTAAGTAAAGTAGAGGTGGATCATGTCTCACCCAATAGAGAATGGAAATGAGCAAAGAAAATCTGGTGTTGAACGTCGGGTTAATGACGAGCGACGTAATCAGGAGCGTTTAAACCACATGAAAGGAGAATGCCGAAATAATACTCCACGCAGGGCAACAGATGTGGCAGGAAGATTGGTCGAAGGGCAATTATGGTGGAGTGGCTTTTGATCGTCTTAACGGCGGTTGTACTAAATCATCATAAGTGACGGCTTATTTCAAATACAGCGATGGATGCTGCACAAATTACATTCATAGATGAGTTCATGCCGAGCATGGGGATGTGTATGCAATGATCTGAAACGGCCAGTAAATCATCATTAACACCGTTTGCCTCATTGCCGAGAATTAAACATATTTTATCAGTAGCCGTAAAATCAAATTCACGTATATTTATACTGTTAGTGGTTAATTCAAGACTGATGATGGTGTAACCCTTTTGCCTGAGTTCTTTTATTATTTGTAATGGGGCTTGCTCAGTACTATGTGAAACAGTTCTCTCGGTGAAGCGTGAAACTTTGCTGAGTTTTGGGTCAGGCGAAGTTGCGGCATTGCTCGCAATGTACAAATGTTCAACACCCAGTGAGTCACAGAGCCGGAACAGCGCGCCGATATTTTTGGTTAGAGTGATATTGTCGGCAAGAATAGAAATTGGATATTTGGCAGTGCCTTTTTCATGGTCTTTAAAAGTGAGTTTTCTGTTTTTCATCACAGATTACTTCTATTCACCAACCCGAATTTTAATCACCACGATACCATTGTTTTCGCTAGAGTCGATAATCTGGTGACCATTAATGCGACACCAGGCCGGGATGTCGCTGAGTGCACCAGGGTCGGTACAGGTTACTTCTAGAGTGTCGCCGATTTCTAGTTCGTTGACCTTGTTCTGTGTTTTTATAACAGGCATGGGGCACAAACTATTACGCGCATCAAGTTGATAATTAGACATACCATTCCTTTTTGATTTCTGATGGTGGCATCGGCAGGACGTCGAGCATGCTTTCATTACCGTTCAAGCGGGTAACTTTTACGGTCACACTTTCTTCTTCTCGACCCTGGCTGAAGCGAGCCGCAATACGCGCTGCCTGTATTGCATCTTCATCGCTGAGTACGCCGTCGACCAAAGTTAAAGGCCCGTTGTGACTTTTTATTTCGATGGTTGAAAACTGTTTGCGATAACCATTGAGAAATTTATTCTCGCCATCTTCACGACTAACAATCAGTTTGTAATGGGGTGCCGGGCGGATGTGACGACCAACTTTGAGCAGCATGATGTCATCCAGTTCGTATTCTTTTTTGTCACGCGCCTGCCACAGATCGACCAGTTTGCTGGAGTAGCTTTTGTCGGTGAGGAAGCAGCAGCCACCAGCGGGTGAAGCATAATCTTCAAAACCAAATTCTTTCGCCAGCGCCATTTGTGGTTTGCGATTGCGACCATGGAAATCGAGCAACTTGTCTCTGTCTACCCAGCCTTCGCGTTCTGGCAGGGTAGGCTCAAGATTTTGTGCGCAAAGTGGGCGTAGCAATAAATCATCCACGCCGGATTCGCGCACGACCACGGGCAGCAGATCTTTACGCTGCGACATGGGGCGTTGGCCAACGACTTCGCCAGTGATGATGAAATCAAAACCATTCTCTTCCATCCACTGTTTGGCTTTGCCGACCATGAAGATTTTGCAATCCAGGCAGGGGTTCATATTAGCGCCATAGCCGTGTTTGGGATTGATCACTACATCCTTGTATTCGTCGATAATATCCAGAATATGTAGCTTGATGCCGAGTTGTTCCGCGCTCCATAAAGCATTGTTACGCTTGGGTTTTTTCTTGTCTTTCTTGCGGATGGCGTGGGTATGGCCTTCAACGCAAAAGCCCGTGTAGAAGTTGATGCCTTCGACGTGAATGCCTTGCTCAAGCATGAGCCTGGCGGCTAAAAGAGAATCGAGGCCGCCGGATATCAGGGCGACAGCTTTGCGGGGAGTGCTCATACGTGTGGTCAATCAGATAAAAAAGGACGGCTATTCTACCAAAAATGAGATACAAAGTGCGTGCCAGTCTCGTCCCAATGCAGTTCTTGAGGTATACTTGCGTGTCACCAATTAAGTAGATTTATTAATGAGTTACGACGTTTCGACATTTCAGGGCCTGATCTTCGCTGTTCAGGATTATTGGCATAAGCAGGGTTGCGCGATTTTGCAGCCGCTGGATCTTGAAGTAGGCGCGGGAACATTCCACCCGGCTACTTTTTTACGTGCGATTGGCCCCGAGCCATGGCGCGCTGCTTACGTGCAGCCTTGCCGCCGTCCCACCGACGGCCGTTACGGCGAAAACCCTAATCGCCTGCAACATTACTACCAGTTTCAGGTGATGTTGAAGCCTTCACCCGACAATATTCAGGATTTGTATCTGGGTTCACTGGAGGCGCTGGGATTTGATCTACTGGAACACGATATTCGTTTCGTCGAAGATAACTGGGAATCGCCCACGCTAGGCGCCTGGGGTCTGGGCTGGGAGGTCTGGCTCAATGGCATGGAAGTCACGCAGTTCACCTACTTCCAGCAAGTCGGCGGTCTGGAATGTCGTCCGGTGACCGGCGAGATTACTTACGGCCTGGAACGTCTGGCGATGTATTTGCAGGAAGTCGAAAGCGTGTTTGATCTCATCTGGACACGGGGTCCACAGGGCGATGTCACCTACGGCGACGTCTTCCACCAGAACGAAGTGGAAATGTCGACATACAATTTCGAGCAGGCGGACACCGACGCTATGTTCAAACAATTTGATAGCTGCGAAGCAGAAAGCGCGCGCCTGATTGAACTGGGATTGCCTTTGCCCGCTTACGAAATGGTTTTGAAAGCCTCGCATACTTTTAATCTGCTGGATGCGCGTCACGCCATTTCTGTGACCGAGCGTCAGCGTTTCATTCTGCGAGTGCGAACTTTGTCGCGCGAAGTGGCACAGGCTTACTACGATTCACGCGAGGCTTTGGGCTTTCCCATTGGAAAAAATTCAACAGGAGATCAGTCATGAGTAAAGACCTGTTGATTGAACTGGGTACTGAAGAATTACCACCCAAGGCACTGAAAAAATTATCCGACGCGTTTACTCAGGGCATAGTTGATGGCCTGAGCGAAGCTGGGTTTGAAATCGGAGAAGTGAAGTCTTATGCCGCACCCAGACGTTTAGCCGTATTGATCAAAGAGGTTGCCGATGCGCAACCGGATCGTGACGTCGAGCGTAAAGGCCCCAATCTCAAGGCCGCGTATGACGCCGAAGGCAAAGCCACCAAAGCGCTTGAAGGTTTTGCGCGTTCCTGTGGTGTTGCTGTTGATGAGTTGACGCAGGAAGAAACCGATAAGGGCGCATGGTTAGTATTTAAAGCCAACGAAAAGGGCAAGCCTTTGTCTGAGTTGCTACAAAATATTATCGAGCAGTCACTGAACAAATTACCCATACCCAAACGTATGCGCTGGGGCGATAACACAGCAGAATTTGTGCGTCCTGTTCACTGGTTAGTTTTGTTGCACGGTTCGGAAGTTATCGATGCAGAAATTCTCGGCGTAAAAAGCTCACGAGAAACATTTGGTCATCGTTTCCACGCCAACGGTTCGCTGTCGCTGCATGAAGCCGATGCTTATGCAGAACAATTACGCAGTGATGCCTTTGTCCTGGCTGACATGGAAGAACGTAAAGATGTGATTCGTCAGCAGGTTGAACAGGCCGCGACGGCGGTTGGTGGTCAGGTTGTGATGGATGAAGAGTTGCTGCAGGAAGTGGCAGGTCTGGTTGAATGGCCAGTCGCTGTACTCGGCGACTTTGATGAAGAATTTTTAGACGTGCCATCAGAAGCGCTGATCAAAACCATGCAGGATAATCAAAAATATTTTGCCGTGCTGGATAAAGACGGCAAGATCAAGCCGCACTTTATTACC
>JAOUKV010000016.1 GCA_029882355.1 Gammaproteobacteria bacterium
AAGGAAAAAATATGATGCTAAGAAATATTGTGATTTTAGGTCTTTTGTTCTCACTGAATGCCTGTGCAAAAAAATTTACGCAAGAAGCTACTTTGTTATCGGAAAATGAATTGGCAGCATATTCAGTCAAGTATCAGGTTGAATACGACAGTGTCTGTAATTACAAAGGAATGATAGTGGATTTAGATGTTGTGCTGAAAAAAGGTCAGATATTTGGAGCGCAATCTCTGAAAGGTGAGTCAGTGGGCTATGATAATGGCATGACTCTTTCATATAAAGAATTTCCTGAACATGCTGCAGCTTTAGAAGTATCAAAATCCAGTGAAAGCCACAGTATATATGCAATCATAAATCCGGATGGTAGCTTTACTTTGCCAAATTACCATTTGTTAACACGCAGCAATCTTCAAAAGGATTTTGATACCAGGGCCAGTTGCGCCGGCTGCTTTGTGCTCAACTGCAAACTTCAAGGTGATGCACCTTTGTTTAAACAGCTATAGTCAAAATATGGTTGGCGATATTAAATCTAATAATCCTTATAAAACTAATTCAGGAAGAACTATGAACAAATTTTCAACATTCTTTATTTTTCTAGTATCAGTAACGCTCGTAGCGTGCTCGCCACCGCCAAAATTTAAAGCTTATACAGCCCCAGAACAAAAAACTAAGATCGTAGAAAAAATCGTCTACAAAGGTAATGGTGTCGATTCTGAAAAGAAGGTGCGTGAAGATTATGCAAAATTACCTCAGGCATTTACCTATAAGAAAAACAGAAAATCTAATAATGGCGCTTACGCTCTGGTCATCGGCATTAATAATTACAGTGAGAACACCAACGTAGATTATGCAGACAATTCTGCACTGGCTTTTGAGCAGCTGGCAAATGAAACTTTTGGCATACCGAAGGAGAACATCATTACACTGCTCAATGACAAGGCGAGTAGTGGCCAGTTGAAAGCAAAAATAGAACTGGTGAAAGAACTGGCTGAAAAGGGCTCAAACCTTTATGTTTACTTTGCAGGTCACGGTGTTCCCGGTAAGGACGGTTCGACTTATTTGCTGCCGGCTGATATGAGTGCTGATTCAATTCACCTGGAACCTAACCTCAAGCTGGAGGCTATTTATAAAAAACTTTCTCAGTCATTGGCCTCCAATGTATATGTGTTTATGGATTCATGCTTTAGCGGAAAAGACGATGCCGGCAAGCTGCTGTATAAAGGTGTAGCGCCAGTGCTTAGAACAAACAAAACCAAGGTTGAGAGCAAAAAGTTGACTATCTTTACGGCGGGTGCAAGCACTGACTTTGCGAATGACTTTGAAGATAAAAAGCACAGATTGTTTTCCTATTATCTGCTAAATGAGCTTTCTCAGGGCGGTAAAGATTTGAGCGCTATGTATGAAAAAATACGTCGTAAAGTAAAACGTAACTCATTGATGAAAGGCATTGGTTACAAACAGGTGCCTCAGTTATACAGCAGTTCGAAACGTGCGCTCTATTAATACCGGTATTTTTATTCGGTTCGCCATTGTTCTCCTGCTTTATCCGCAGGCGGTAATGGCGGCTCCGCCTGCCTGGTTCTCACAGCCTTCTTCAAATAATTACGAGATTGTAGGTTATGGCGAAGCCGCTTCGCTGACTGAGGCCAAGGACATGGCCTATAGTGATATAGCGCAGACGCTAAAACTGAAAGTATCTTCATCAACAGATATAACCAAGAAAGTGCATAACGGGCAGTACGACAGCCAGTTCATGCAGCGCATGAAAACCTCGTCTTCAGCCGAACTTATCGGTGCAAAAATAGAGCAGACACAGCAGGTCGATGACATCTGGTATGTGGCTGCGATCTATGACACTAGTTCGTTGGGTTTGAAGATTAAGCGCGCACTAAAAAATCGCACGCTCAAAAATGAGCGTGAAAATTATCTGTCAACAACGGCACTAGTAAAAGAAATAAATGAAGAAGTTGGCTTTAAACTGAGGTACAAGCTACTGCGTGAAAATGAGCTCTGGTTTATCAAGTACAAAGATATCAAGTTAGTTATCAGTGAAAATGAATTTATTAAGTTCTTCAAGTTTCATAAGGGTAAAAATATTGCATTAAAGCTAAACAAGGACATTTTTTACCCTCACGACAACATGAAGTTTTTTATTGATTCAAAGAACACCGGTTATACCTCCATGCTCTATGTCGAGAGTAACGGCAAGGTAGGCATCTTATATGCCAATGAGAAAAGTCGTAAACAGGCGACTTACCCGCCAAAGAATAGTGATGAAGAACTTACCGTGGCAAACCCCTATAAAAAAGTAATCAATGAAATGTATCTCACTATCTGGAGTGCAAACCCGCTTGATTTAACCGCGTTTGAAAGTGTGCAAAATGATTATCTTGATGATAGTAATTATAAGTTTGGTGAACTAGTTGCGCTGTTGGATGAGTCCAGTTTTAGTTCTGTGGTTGTGAAAATTAAGTTTTAATGAATTGCGGTCATATAACCAATGCAATTTTACAGGGTAAATCATGAAAAATAATAAGACTGTTTATATTGATGATGGTCGTACTATCGTTTCTTACAGGTTGTGCTATTAATCGCGAGAAAGAACGTATCAATTCTAACATGCTACAGGCAAGCGGTGTTTATATGGAGGTAAGAGAAGATTTTGTGTGCAATACAACGATAGATCAATGGGGGGGCAGACTCGATTGATTCAACTCAATGCGGTAAGGTGCAATAAAAAACCCACCCTACGCGCTATAGACCTTTATTATCCACTTGTTTAAAAAGTGGCTCTCCATTTTTCAAATCACATACATTATGATATCTTGACCATAATTTCGGTACGCCACTACTATCTGCATGGTCTCCTGCGAACTGATAATCGGATGTAAAATTCCCATCTGGGTTAATAATTGCGTATAGATTCATAACACCTCCAGGTGTTGTGTAAACATGCAGACCCAATGTTGATTCTGGTAATGTAGCAAATGTACTAGATATAAAACCTCCAGCATCTAGTAGCATTTCTACGCCTCCAAGAATACTAGCAGCAAATTTATCTCCTTTTTTAAATACAAATTCAGTGCATTCAAGGTCATAATTTACCTCATACAGGACAGGATGATTTAAAGATTCCATATGGCTTACAGGTTGCGTTATCTTTGTACATCCAATAAAACTAATTGCAATTAGTATTGATAAACTTACTCTTAACATGTTATTTCCAGGGTGTATTTTTATTAATATAACTTAAGCTACTTGGTAGCTAATCATACCGGAAACATCTAGCCAGCTCCACCTGCCATAATTATTAATTCAAAATTTTATAACGCGGTACGGTGTAATAAATTGACAAGGGTCGCCCTAACGCAACTCATTGATAAATCGAAAGCGCGGGGTCAGGCCTTACATTTGACACTTTCGATAAACACGCGAAAGCGATAAACACGTGTCAGAGAGCAATTGTTTCTAATATACTAATATTTAATAATAATTGGCTCAGAGTAAAAATCCCTCAAACCAGAATCCGTCTAACCTACGTTATGTTTTAAAACAATACACGCTCCAGCAAAAAACACGTCCCAGCACCGTAGATACCATCTCTCAAAACCAACCTCAACTTTCATAAAAAAGAGTTGAAGTCGGTTTTGAGAGATGGTACCAACGGCGCTATCCTTTAAACTCAGCACGTAAGCTGCAATAAGCATCGCCCAGCGAGCTATCAAGTGAATTGAAAAGCAGGATGTCAAAATAATAAAGTATACTTTAGTCAGTGATTATGTTTAATTTCATTTAGTTTTTAACGCTTTGATAGGAGTCATGATGAAATCAATTCTCTTTACCCTGGTTTTTTATTTCCTGTTTTTACCTACGCTACATGCAGATCAGTTCGAATGGGATGAATATCCTGATCTCGTTAAAAAGTATCAGAAAGATAAAAAAATGCATGACGCTATTGAGTTACCTGAAAACAAAAGGCAAGACTCGCTGCAAATCATTGTTGGTCCATACACGCAATATCATATTAATTTCACATTGAAATCATGCTATTACGTTCTTCAAGGTCAGCTTGGTTTTAAAAGTCCAATCGAATGTAAAGACTTAAAAAATGCTTTTCCTGAGCTTTCCGAGGTTCTGGATCGTCTTTAAAGAAAAACGAAAAACAGGTGTCAGCACCGTAGCTATGATTAGCTCAACAAATTCTGGCACGTAAAGCGTTGGGGTTCGCAAGCTCACGCCAACCTACGGTACTGTGCCATCCTGATATAATCCTTGATATCTATCTGGTAAGTGATAATTTATGACTAATATAACAATCCTTAATTATGTGAAGTCTAAAGGTCTCTCTGTGGATGATTCTGCAAACAGATTTCGATCCGATAAATTTCGCATAAAATCATAACACCCATTTCAGGTATGAGTATGTATTATATTCCTAGGTCCGAGCGGTTCCCTCTTTCTTGGTCAACAAGAGGATTATTTCTCTTAATATTTTTTGTAGTGGCGTACAGCACACCTCTTTTTGCGGCTAGCAACGAGCAGTGGGCTGGTGAGTGGAAAGAAAATTATGCTGGTGCCTACACTGTACTTACGATCTCCCAGGTAGATGACGGTGGTTTTACTTTTAATTATGATCAGGGCGTAGGGATAAATGGGGCTTCACTTTCTGGGAGAGCAAAATTTGGTAAAGCAATTAAAAACAAGAGATTTGCATCAGCTACTATTAATGGATCTCAGAGAAATTTTACCCTGACATTACATAAAAAAAGACTTCAAAGCTCTTTGCAATTTGATCCTGGGCCGGTTTTAACTGTTGTTGATTTTGATGGGCCCCTGAATTTAATTCGAACAGAGAAACCTGTTTATTATAATACCAGTTTCAATTGTAACAAGGCTGAAACACCGGTTGAGATATCCCTTTGCACAAATAAATTACTAGCCTCTCTAGATCAACAACTAGGGGCAACCTATAGGGCGCTTCGTAAAAAAGTGAATAAGAGTACCCTCAAATCAACTCAAAAGAAATGGATCACAGAAAGGGATAAAGGGTGTGTGGTTAAAAAGAAAGTGAACATAGTGTGTCTACAGAATTCCTATGCTACCAGAATATTAGAATTGGCTATGTTTCCCTCTCGTATAAATTCAAAGGGGATTCCTTTTACATGGATGGAGGAAAAATTCGCAACCACAGGAGGGGAAAACTCTCAGGGCTTCAATAATGAGGTTGGTTATTTTATTGATGGAAATGTGACCCGTGGGGAGTTAGGCCAATTTACATTGCTAAGAAAATATACAAAAGACAAAAAACTAACCTACGAGGGTTGTTTTGAGCCAGACCGATCACTAGGGTATGACCCTCAGCGTATGGATTGTAATTACCAGATCATGATCAGTTTTTACCCACCAAACAGGCTTGTGGTGGCTAAATTATACGTTAGGGATAAGGATGTTAGGATATCAGCGCCAATGGGCTTAAATACTAAAGAACAACTTCCAGAGTTTATGAAAGTTTGGATTAAAAGCCTGGCAGATCCCGCAAATGTTAGCTTTAATAAACCTTTGCCTTGGGCTTATTAATAACTTGGTGCATTTAGATCTTTGAGAGATCAAGAAGTAATAGGGTCAGAGGTGAATTCAAGTTCCAAGTGCAATACTCAATGAACCAAGGAAGACTTCATGAGGACAAAAAATAGGTGTCAGAGCACAATTAACTCTAATATTAGAAACAATTATGCTCTGATATCTATTACCTTTAATAGGAGTTATGTTATCACATGGAAATTTTAATTCGCTTTATGCAGAAAAATTCAACAGGAAAGGTTGTCATTGTTCTGTTTGCGTTGACTATGACTGTGTATTTAACAATGCTGTTTTACTCTATTCCGGCTGTCGCTGCGTTTGCTCCTGAATTACCGATATTTGATTTATCACCGTTAGGTTACTCATTTAATTATGCTAACGAATTACTGAATACATTAGGTTCAGAAGGGCGCAATCTATATTTATCTATTCAGTTGCCATTAGACTTTGTATATCCTGGTTTGTTTTCTATTACATATTCAGTATTGCTAGTTTGGCTTTTTGGTAAATCGTTCAACGAGAACTCTAAAATGTTCTATTTTGCATTGGTGCCATTTTTAGCTGGTGTTTTTGATTATGTTGAGAATGTATTCATTATAAAAATGATAAATTCATTTCCAGATTTACAGGCGAATACGGTTAAAGTAGCAAGCACATTTAGCGTTCTCAAAAGTAGTTTTACTACGTTTTTCTTTATCTTGTTAATTGTGGGCTTTGCTTTATTATTTAAGAAAAGATTTTCGAAGGAAAAGCACAGGGTCAGGCCTTACATTTGATACATTCTGATTTCGTAGCTACTTTTTCAATTAGGGAATACAAATAATTATCGAGGGAAGAAAAATGGCAAGACCATTAAGAATTGAGTTTCCAGGAGCTTTATATCATGTAACTTCAAGAGGAAACGCACAGGAAAATATTTATAGTGACGACAAAGACAGATCAGCATACCTCTTATTGCTGAACAAAGTCTGTCAACGATATTACTGGTATTGCCATGTCTACTGTTTAATGGATAATTATTATCACTTATTAATAGAAACTGGTGATGCTAATTTATCAAAGTGAATGAAATATCTAAATGGATCATATACTCAATACTTTAATCAGACACATAGAAGAGTAGGTCATTTATACCAAGGACGTTTCAAATCAATTCTGGTGCAAAAAGAAAGCTATCTTTTAGAGTTGGCTCGTTACATAGTATTATACCCAGTAAGAGCGCGTATGGTTCGTAGTGCTAAAGACTGGAAGTGGAGTAGTTATCGGTCAACAGCTGGATTGACAACACTGACACTTATCTGGCAACTGATTGGTTGCTATCCTTGTTTTCAAAAAATAAAAGCAATCATTAGCTAAACCTTTAAAATACTATGAAAATATTAGTAGCGATCCAAAAGAAGCAATGGCAAAAGCCTATTTAAGTGGTCACTACACCCTGGCAGAAGTAGGGGCCTGGTTTGGTTGTAGTTATGCAACTGTTAGTAGGGCGGTTAAGGTGATTGAATAATCAACATATTGAAAATGTGAAATGTATGGTCTGAACCTCCCCCGCTTTTCCGCTTTTCGCTCTTCGATTAATCTATAAGGTTGGAAAATAAAAATGAAACGAACTGAACAAACCCTGCTGGAACAAATGCAGATAAGTGATGCTGAAATTCAACATCGCATGAAGCTGCTAAATCTAAGTAAAGAAGATCTAAGCTTATTAACCAGTCATAAGTTAATGATTGAAGATAATGTTGATGTCATTGTCGACGAGTTCTATGAGAAACAAATTGAAATAGACGAAATCTCTCTGTTAATAGGTGATGCCGATACGCTAAGGCGTTTACGCACCGCACAGCGTAAATATGTGCTTGATCTGTTTTCTGGTCATTATGACAGCGAGTATGTCAACAATCGCTTGCGTATTGGCATGGTTCATAAACGCATTGGTGTGGAACCAAAACTCTACCTTTCCGCAGTAAGAACGCTAAAAGATGTCATCATAAAAACATTAAGAAGAACTATTTCTAAAGCAGATGTATTAGCGCTGACCCTGGTAGCACTGGATAAACTGCTCTATTTTGATATTACACTTATATTTGACACCTACATTGACTGCCTGGTCGGGGAAATTGAAACCGCCAAAAAACGTACAGAAGTATATGCAAAAGGCCTGGAAGAAAAAGTAGCTGAAAGAACGCAGCAATTAGAAGAGCTGACAAAACTGGATCCACTAACGAATATTTATAATCAAAGAGCCATGCAAGATTTTCTTAGAAGGGAGCTTGCCGTGGCAAAAAGACGTCAGGTAAAGCTGGCGCTGGTGTATTTTGATATTGATAAATTCAAGGCTATTAATGACACGTATGGTCACATTAAAGGTGATGAGGTGCTTAAGAACGTGGGTCAGGCAATGCTGAATAATGTTAGGGATACGGATATTCCCTGTCGCTATGGTGGTGACGAATTCTGCATCATACTACCTGAATGTGATGTCAAACAAGCTAGGGTCATTTGCGAAAAAATCATAAAAGAATTTAGCGAGCGATATAAAGATTTTAGTTTTAGCATGGGAGTGGCTGAAACAGGGCTGGATGAATACCTTGATGGAGATCATCTCATCAAGAAAGCGGATGATAAGATGTATCTGGCTAAAGAGGAAAACGGCTTTCAGATACGATCCTGAGTCGTAAGATGAAAACATGACATAGATGCGTTAGAAATCTGTGCTGCTATTTAGATGTCCCATTACAGATTCAGGATTATTATGAAAAAACTTTAGGTTAACCAGCGAGGAGGTCAACGGGGTCAGTCTGGGGTACCCCATATTCCTCGATCCAGCTCGACAGATGCGATTCGCAAGCTCACCGGCATCCTACTTCTGACCCCAAATATTCGATAAATGTTGCTTTTACTCGTTTTGATACAAGCATATACGGCATCCATAAGAAGAAAACCATAGCTATCCCTTTGCCTAATAATACTTGACTATTTTACTTGGTTTCTTATGATTGATTGAGTACTCAACTTGGAGGGCTCATCATGCACATTCGATCTACTTTAGATCCCATTTCTTTACACGAGGTTCCAGATCCGGAGCATCATCCCTGTTTGTACGAGGGTGATGGTGTTAATGGTGTCGAGGTTTATTTTGAAAATGAAGAAAACAGGCAAATTTATATGGATATGAATAAGGAGTTAGGCCACAAGAAGGTGCTTGCCAGTGATGATTCAGATGATTATGTCGCTGAAGGTTAATTGATGGTCGAGGTCAGACTGAGCTCGTTGCGCTGCTATTAGTGAACGCTGTTTGCTGGCCTACTTCCAAATTACCTCAATAATATAGTGTATTAAGCTTGAGAAAAACCGGGGTCGGTTCACGGTATATACTAATATTAGAAACAATTGTGATCCGATCCCGTTTTCTTGTAGCTATAATATTTTCACCGTTTACGCAGGTTCCGCGGTGGATGGCTTAACTGAAAGCCTGTAGCCCCATCATCAATATTTATATTTGTTCTTTGGTTTGTGCATAATTAATTTGTGTAATCATTAATCGGGGATGAATGTGGCTATTTTGTTTGATCTTGACGGTGTATTTTATCAGGCTGGCAAAGCTATCCCGGGTGCAGCTGATGTCGCCCGTTGGGCCAGGGATAATGCTATCCCGCATTTATTTTTGACCAATACTTCTTCAAGACCGCGCTCGGCACTGGTTGCAAAGTTGGCCGGTTTTGGTATTGAAACGGATGAGCTCCACATTCTTACACCTCCGGTAGCCGCAGTGCGCTGGCTGCAGCAGAACCATGCGGATGAAAAGATTGCGCTGTTTGTTCCAGAAGAAACCAGGGCGGAGTTTTCCGGCTTAGAAACCGCACAGCAGGGCGAAGACCTTGCGGCGGTTATTGTCGGTGACCTTGGCCGTGACTGGGACTTTGCTACATTGAATCATGCCTTTCAATTATTGATGTCTGAGCCTAAACCAAAGCTCATTGCTTTGGGAATGACGCGTTACTGGCAGGCGGATGATGGCCTGCGTCTGGATGTTGCTCCATTTGTGATGGCCTTGTCTCATGCCGCAGATAGAGAGCCATTGGTGATGGGTAAGCCAGCGGGGTCTTTTTACCGGGCCGCGGTGGAGATTCTGGCCGTGGAGCCGGACCGGGTTGTGATGGTTGGTGATGATATTCGCGGTGATATTGATGGTGCGCAGCGAGCGGGGCTTAAGGCAGTGCTGGTACGCACCGGGAAATTTCGTGAAAGCGATCTTGAGATTGGCATTCAACCGAATGCCGTGCTGGATTTGGTTGCGGATTTTCCGGCATGGTATGAGATCAATTTCGGCATGTGCTGATGATCGATTATAAAAATTCACTTTGGTCTCGTTCCCACGCAGGAGCATGCGAACCAGAAAATTAGATTTTAATCCCTCCACACCCCCATCACCGCTATAATCCGCGCCATGAAAAACAAGATTGAATTATTAGCCCCAGGTGGCGATATTGATGCTATTAAGGCGGCTATTGTTGCCGGGGCGGATGCGGTTTATTGCGGCCTGGATCGATTTAATGCCAGGAATCGGGCTGAGAATATCACCATTGATGATCTGCCGGGAATTATAAGGCTGGCACATCAACACGATTGCGAGGTCTTCCTGACCTTGAATGTCATTATTGTTGAGAATGAGCTGCCGGCACTTATTACCCTGTTGAACAGGCTCGTTAACACCCGAATTGACGGCATCATTGTTCAGGATTTGGGGGTTTGCTATCTGCTCGCTAAATATTACCCGTCGCTTGATATTCACGCCTCGACGCAGTTGACCACGCATAATGCGGGACAGATAAAGTTTTTACACAAGCTGGCGGCGACCCGCGTCAATCTTTCGCGTGAGCTGAATCTTGACGAGATCGCTGAGCTATCAACGGTGGCGCATGCGCATGATATGTTGACTGAGGTGTTCGTGCATGGCTCCAACTGCATTGCCTTCTCCGGGCTTTGTTATATGAGTTCGGTGCATGAAGGTAAATCGGGCAATCGTGGCCAGTGCAGTCAGCCGTGCCGGGATCAATATCAGACCACGGCTGAGGGCAATGACTTTCCGCTGAACCTGAAAGATAACTCGGCCTTTTCTGATTTGGCTGGTTTGTATGAGGCGGGTGTTGATTCCTTAAAGATTGAGGGGCGCATCAAAAAGTATCACTATGTGCACACCGTCGTTGATAGCTGGCGTAAGCAGTTGCAGCATTTTTATCAGCAAAATCGTGTGGCTGAGGGTGAAGGTTCGCTGCGTAAGGTCTTTAACCGCGATTTTTCCAACGCCTTTTTAAAGGGCGAGATTAGCCGCAATATGTACATCGATAACCCTCGCGACAACACGGCAATTTATCGAGCGCAAATGAGTGGTCAAACGATAGAGGTGGCACTGCCGACGGCCAAGCGCGAAGTGTTTGAGCAGAAAGCCGAGATCGTTAACGATGTTGAGCAGCAGATCAATCAGCTGAGTATTGAACAGGCGCCATTAACTCTGTCTGTATCCGGACAGGCTGGCACGCCATTAACGCTTTCTGTGAAAACGCCTGATCTGTTTTTTGAAATACACTCGCAGAGAATGCTGGTGAAAGCGGTGAGTGAAGCAGAGGGCAGGAAAGGGGCGGCGCAGCCGATTGACCGTGCGTTGTTACTGGAACGCTTTAAGGCGATAAACGAAGGCGAGTATTTTATCGAGACTATTGATACGGACCGGCTTGATAGCGACCTCATGCTGCCGTTCAGGGATTTCGCGCCCTTAAAGAAGCAAATTTTATATCGCTTGAATGGCTCAAAAGAGTACGTGTCGCCAGTGGTGTTGCCGCGTAATAAAAAGCAGCGTGAACAGGTAAAATCGCCTGAACTGTCAGTGCTGATTTCTTCGCCCGAGGACGTACACCTTTGCGCAGAAACCTCGGCGACGGTTTTTTACCAGCTGCCCAACAGCTATAAAAAAGGCGACACAAAATACGAAGAGCTTTTCAACAATAACAAAAACTTAATTCCGTGGTTCCCTTCGGTGTTGATCGGTGATGATTATCTGGCGGCGGTGACACTGCTCGATAAAGTAAAGCCAAAACAGATCGTGACCGACAACACCGGTATCGCCTATGAGGCATACCACCGAGGCATCGACTGGATCGCCGGGCCACAGCTTAACCTGATAAATTCGTACAGCCTGTTATGCCTGCAAGAGGTGTTTAACTGTCGCGGCGCCTTCATCTCCAATGAGATCAGTCGCGGCCAGATGTGCAAGATAGCCAGGCCCGATAACTTCAAGATTTACTACAGCATTTACCACCCCATCATATTGATGACCAGTCGCGCCTGTTTTTTCTACCAGGTGACGGGCTGCAAAAAGAATATTGTTGATGGTGTCTGTATTCAGCGCTGCGAGAAATCGTCAAGCATTACCAGTATGAATGATGTCACGATGCTGATTAAAAAGAGAAGGGGTGACTATCACACTATCTATAACGAAACCAACTACCTGAATACGGCGGTGCTTAGTGAGGTGAAAAATCTGGTGACCGATTATTTCATCGACCTGCGAGATGTGAAAACTGAAACTCAGGTGGAAGTGGACAAGGCGGAGCTGACTCAACTATTTCAGCGTACTATCAGCGGTGAGGCTGAAGCCGCTAATGATCTGGAACAGGTGATTTCATCTACTACAAGCACGCAATATAAAAAGGGCATCTAAGCGTTAGAGACATTCGTAATTAATCACAACCAGTCTGTCAGCATTATGCCCATGCCGAATCGTTCTCGTTTGATGTTGTAATCAATTAATGTTTCACCATAACCATTAAAATATTGAAGATAAAATCTTAAGCCTCGCCTGCTTCCAACAGGGTAAGACCAATCGAGTTGATATGAGGCAAGTCTATTGCTGTTGTTAATGTCCCTGAGGCTTAAAGTGATGTTGTTTAATGCACCAGCATGAATAAATTTAAGCTCGCCGTGGCCAACATAGTCTTCAATATCGGGATTGTCATCACCGACGAAGTCAGTAGGCGTTGTTTTTTGTTCTTCTTTCCAGCGATACCATTTCTTCAGTGAAATATAATAAGAATCCCGTTCAATGAGGAAATCTACGTAGCTACGGTTCCAGCTGCGAGAGTCTGGCGGTGATTTACCATTTGACTGATGATTGATTAAACCAAAATTGATAAGCCGAATATTCCAGCCAAGAAATTTGGCATTACTTAATCTAGTCAGCATGAGTTCTGGTTCGAAGTTGGTGTCCCTAAATGGGGATGAATGATCAGAATTTACCATCTGCCAGACAGATAGCTGCGTGTAACCAAGAAACCAAAGCCACCTGGTATCGTCATGATGTTCATTGATCGGAACCTTGAAGCTTATTTGAAACTTGGCTTCATGATTCTTTAAAAGTGGGTTCTGTGAATTTAGATTATCTGACCATGAGTAAATAAAATAATTAGGCTTGTATGGGATAAGAACAAATGGTTGATGACGTAGGAGTTTTTCAGTGCAGACACGTTTTTCAAAAAAATTCTGTAAAGGCGTGCATTCATCTTCTTTTACTTTATCTTTATCTTCATTGGCATAGGCTGAATTGATTGCTGTTATAGGTGATGATAATAGTAATAATAAAATAAGGCTATTACGGTGTCGTAGTCTGAGGTATAAATAAAGTGTGATACCAGATATATTTAACTTCATCGAGTGTAGTGGGTTTTTCACAACAAGAGTTTTCCTTAAATGTTTGCTAAAATATCAGTGCTCTTTTTAGCATGTAGAGTTGTGATAGTAAAAAATAATTCTGTCTACTATTCGTGTTCCGTTAGCCAGTAATCCAGTGTTCTGATGCTATTCCTTTTCCTTGTTCTCTTTCTGCCATACGTCATAACAATCAATCCCACAAAAATATGCAACGTAATCATCGACTTCTGATGTTTTTGCATGGGATCGTGGTATCTCTTTCAGGCATACCTCACAGGGTACCGTGTCCAATTCAGTTGATTTGTCTATATCGTTCATAACAACACCGCCCTCAAAAAAAAGATGTGTACTCGATGACTTTATTATAAGCAAACTCTATGTGGATTTCCCCCTAATTAAAGGCAGGTATTACTGATATTTTCTGCATTAGAGAGAGCATTAACATAATTAATAAGCAGCTACACTTTATAAAAAATTTCTATCAGTATTAACCTGAATGCCATATTGTGCATGGAATATTAATTCGTATAATCGTTAGGCCTATCACTGTCACGGTTGCTAAATATTTAGGTATTAAGTAATTCTTATGCAGGTAAGTGGAGGGCGTACGGTGTTCCGGTTGTGCGGTTGCTTGGCGATTTATTTACCTTTGTTTCGATTGATCAGGTTATTCCTGTTCGTGTCCTCTATTCTTCTGTGTGCCCAAAATGGTGCTTTTGCTTTTGCTGTTGATGTAAACGACATTGCAGTGGACGAGAAAGACGGTGTTTATCACATTGAAAAGGACATTTTACCTATCATTGAAAGAAATTGTTATGGTTGTCATACGGAGCCAAACGGCTATGGCTACAGAGCGGTCAGATTAAAAATGGATTCTTATGACTCAATAATTCAGGGAACCATTTACCGATCTATCCTTATTGCAGGTGATAGTCGTCGAAGTATTCTTAATAAAATGCTAGAAGGTCGTACAGTTAAAAAAATGACTATTCAAATGATGACAAAAAAGGCATTAGCAACAATGAAATTGAAACTTTAAAGATTTGGGTTATTAACGCTGAAAAGTGGTTGTTCATTAAAGAGAGGCAAAAGTGAAAAATATACTTGTGGCAATAGATGACTGTCAGAAAACAACGATTGCATCACCATTAATAGTGCGAGTCATTGAATTGGCAAATGCTTTTTCGAGCAAAGTGAGACTGCTCCATGTTGTACCTCAATCGCAGCAACCGCCATTCAATATTGATAAAAAGACTTTACGACATGAGGTGGCTCATGAACTTCATGATGAACACGAATTTCTTCAGCAGCTTGCAAAGCATCTGCGAAATCGGGACATTGATGCTACATCTCTACTGGTTAAGGGGGCAATAATCAAAACGATACTGCATGAATCTGACCGATTGGGTGTTGATCTGATTATTTTAGGGCGTCACAAGCATAGTAAACTGTACAGTGCCTTAATAAATGGTACTGAAGAGGGGCTGCTTAAAATATGCCCTTATCCAATAATGTTTGTGCCTACATCAGAGTGATTCTTTCTGATATATTATATTCTTATTTTTTCTCTACGCTGATATGCTCTTACCTCATACACACAAACCTACATCAACAATATTTTTACCCCGATCAATATAAGTACCACACCACCAAAAAATTCGGCTTTGCTTTCCAGCCAGGTACCACTACGACTTCCAATAAATACACCCATCCAGCTAAAAACAAAAGTGGTTAGGCCAATGATGAAACAGGAAATGAATATATTGATATCTAACAAGGTGAGTGCAAAGCCTGCCGCCATGGCATCGATGCTGGTGGCTATGGCAAGCATTAACATGACTTTGTGACTTATGAGGGCAATTTCTTTTTCTATGCCTTCGCCAAACGATTCATAAATCATCTTGCCGCCAATGAGCATTAGTAGCCCAAAAGCTACCCATGGGGCATAAGCTTCTACCCAGCCTAATACACCCTTTCCACCCAGATAACCAATCAGTGGCATAAGCGCCTGAAACAATCCGAAATAGAGTCCTGACATCAGTGCCAGATGTACCAGTTTTGTTTTCTGTTTAGAGCCTAATCCGATGGAGACGGCAAAGGCGTCCATGCTTAATGCTACTGCCAGAAGAATCACTTCAATCATGTCAAAACCTTTATTTATAAAAACAGTTGGCGAATTAAACCAGAGTGCAATTGTACCTAATGTACTATTTTAGTGTTTACTTATGGCAGCGCGTACTGCTAGTGTTATTGAAAATTAAAAGTTATATACTCTCGATTAAAACAACTGCCTGATTCGGTTTAATATGCGAAACATTATCTTAATATTTTTTCTGACATCGACACTATCGATAACCACATTTGCAGCTACTCCCGGTGAGGTTGGCGTCGGTGGTTTATTGCGTGAGGTTACGTTGAATGGGTTTAACGGTAAGACCAATACATTTAATGATTTCAAAGGTAAGCCGTTGCTGATTAATGTCTGGGCCAGCTGGTGTGGCCCCTGCAGGGCGGAGATGGGTTCGTTGGAGAGATTAGCACAGCGCTATAACGGCAAAGAGTTTAATGTGATTGGGATTTCGACTGACGACTACCGTAACAGGGCTGAAGCTTTCATTAAAGAGACAAAAATTAGCTTTGATAATTTTCTCGACAGCAAGTTGCTATTGGAAAACATGCTGGGTGCGAATACCATTCCGCTGACTATTATGGTTGATGCTGATGGTCGTGTACTGCTAAAAGCACGTGGGGCATATGAGTGGGATAGCCCGGAAATAATTGAGGCAATAGGAAAAGTATTTCAGATTACTTTGGAACATTAGGCCGATAGCTGGTTTGATGGCGCATGGATCAAAGTAACGAGCTGCCTTCGTCTTCAGCAGCTAACCAGGAGTAAGAGTATGATGGACGTAGATGGTGTGATTGCGACAGTTTGAGGTGTTGAGCAATTGATAGGAATGAAGCAAAGTCAGTAAGGGGAGGGACCTAGAAGATGTTAAAAATCTTTGCTAAATACTCGATGGAAAAGAAGTCTGAAATTAAAATGATACGCCTCATTTTAATGTTTTCTGTTTTGTTAGTTCCAACGGTTACTTCAGCGGATCAGCCCAGCCTGATATCAGAACCATTGGGCGCACCGTTTCATGTCCGTGATTATACTTTTCCGGGTTTTCTGTTGCTGGGATTTTCATCTGAGCCTTCCGCTCCACTTGGCGTAGGTCATTCGGCTTATGGGATACATTATACGGTTGTAAATGATTACCAGCTGAGCCCTGCTATCGCTAATTACCTTGTAAAAACCCATGCAGATGGGCGCCGTCAGTTAGATAGTGCAGATATTAATTTCATTCTCAGTCAGCCTGCAGGGCAGAGTTATTACATTGATGGTGAAGTCTCCATGCTGGAATTTACGTCTAACTGGGGGCTGACAAATAGACTGGATTTCGGTGTTAGCATTAATCTCATCGCGTATGGTGGCGGTTTTCTCGATAGTGCTATCTATGATTTTCATGAAGCGTTTGGTATTGGCCAGCATTCACGAGACCGAGTGCCCAATGAAGATTTTATGGTTGTGCTTGGCTTGCAACCGAATAATCCCTTAGTGATGCTCAATCCACCCACTAGCGGCGGATTTGGTGATCCCAGTTTTTTTCTACGTTATGCGTTTCCAAATGATTATAAGAGTTGGAAATTTAATTTGTCGGCGGGAATAAAAGCACCGCTTGCAGATGAAAATGTGTTTTTATCAACTGGCAGTTGGGATGCAGGATTTCAACTTATTGCGGACAAACGTTTTCAACGTGATGCATATATCATCAATGTGGGTACTATTTTTCCCGGTGATATAAGAGTACGTAACTTTGATCTTCCGTCGCTGTCTTTTATGAATCTGAACTGGTTGCATAGCTTCGAGGGAGAAAATCATAAAAAATTCTTCTTACAGTTCATATTGGCAGAACATCCTTTCCACAGAGTAATTGATACCGAGCTAAGTGATTTGGAATTTCAAATCACCACTGGTTTGAAATGGAATACTTCTGTGGGAGTTATCGGCATTGGTTTGACGGAGAACTTGCTGAACTTCAATAATACACCTGATATAGGATTTCACTTTACCTGGGGGATTTTAAAATAAATAATGTTATGGCGTTTTTCAATAGAACCGAATAACCTGAGGTAAGCAACGTTTTAGTTAATAAAAATTGGGAGTAATATTGCCCTATTCATTCCACCAGCACGGAGATGCTTCAATGAAATTAAAGAATTTTCTTATCCTGTTAGGCCTGCTGATAGCCAGCACCACCCACGCTGAAATCATCACCAAAGAAATCGATTACAAGCAGGCAGAAACCACTATGAAGGAGTATCATATGGGTGGATTACCGTGTAATCAAAACCTGTTAATCTAAAAAACATGGAAAATTTGTGATGGAACATTTTAAAGATACCAGCAAGATCACTAATCAGGGTCTCGAAGCACGCATACAACTAGAAGAGATGCGTATGCTACATGGGGGCATGGTGTTCTCTGCGCTGGCGACTATTGGCGTCAGTTCAATTATGTTCTTTGTGTTGCGTGGTCACGCTAACTCGACTGCTTCTCTGACAGTCTGGTTTGGTATCATGATGCTTATGGTGTTGTTGCGCGGCTGGGATACTTATTGCTTCAACCATGCACCGCTAGATGAGCAGATTAACAAGTCGTGGGGCAGACGTTTTCTTGTCGGTTCTACTTTTGTTGGATTCTGGTGGGGTATGTTGGCCTGGCTGGGTTATTCGACAGAAACTGAATATCAAACTTTGATCGGTGTCTGCATAGTCGCAATTGTCGGTGGTTCACTGGCAACATTAGCTTACCGTTTTAGAACTATTGTTTTTTTTATTATGCCAGCATTGGTATTGTTAGAGTTACGGCTTATTTTTGATGATGGTGACTTTAACAAAGCGCTTTCCTATCTTCTGGCTGTTTTTATTTTATTTACCTTATCCACTTCTCTTCGTGCTTATAAAAATTCGAATCAGAACGTCAGGTTACGCATAGAAGCTGATTTCAATGAAGAAGCGCTGCGTGATGCTAAAAACGAAGCCGAACAGGCAAATGCAGCCAAATCTATTTTTCTTTCAAATATGTCGCATGAACTCCGGACCCCTCTTCATGCAATTCTGGGTTATGCACAATTACTGGAATATGGGGAAGCACTTAGTGCGAAACAGGCCAGTAGTGTTGGCGAAATTAATAATGCAGGTAAACTTTTACTGGTGTTAGTGAATCAGATTCTGGATCTGGCGAGAATTGAGGAAGGAAACATAAGTGTCTCAATGACGTCTATTTCACTAGATAAAATTATAAAAGAATGTAAATCGCTGGTTCAGCCATTAGCTGATGAAAAAAATATACATATAGATATTAAATGCAGCACGGGTCAGGTGGATGCTGACTACACTCGGTTGAAGCAGGTGATTCTTAATCTGTTAACTAATGGTATCAAGTATAACCATAATAATGGCTCGGTAATTATTGAGTGTTATGGTCTTGATAAGGCTAGAGTCAGGATTGATATCACCGATACCGGGTGTGGTGTATCCAAAGAGCAGCAAGCGCTTTTATTTAAACCATTTAGTCGTGTTGATCACGAGAATGAAATAGAAGGCACAGGTATTGGTCTTTCAATAGTTAAGCAACTTATAGAGAAGATGAATGGAACCGTTAATATTAAAAGTGATATCGGTAAAGGCAGTACCTTCTCAATTGAACTAAATAGTAATCTACCTAAGAATGTGGATGAGCATGTTGAAAAGAAAACATCTAACAATGTAATTGTTCCCTTAGTACAGAAACAGAATGATGCGGAAATACTTGTTGTTGAAGACAGTCGACCCAATCTAAGGATGATTGAACATCAACTTGAAGTGTTGGGCTATAAGGCTGATTTGGCCACCGATGGAAAAGAAGCGCTCCAGTTATTCCGTAGTAACCAGTACGGGCTTATTATTACTGACTGTAATATGCCTAATATGGATGGCTACAAATTAGCATCAATTATCAGAAATGAAGAAAATAGTAAGGTCGCCATTGTTGCACTAACTGCAGACGCTTATCCTGAAAGTGAAAAAAAATGTCTGGCTGCGGGTATGGATGCAAGATTAGTAAAACCTATGAATATTGAAATGCTTAAGGCAACTATTAATCAGTGGTTGAGTGATTAATATTCTCCGGGTGGGAAAGGGGTGACACGACCAACGAGTGCTTCAATAAGTTCGAGTTCATCATCATCGTGATTAAACATTTCGGCGAGCTGTATCCTCTCACCAGCTGGCGCATCTTTCAGAACGTAGCGTGGACTGTCGTGGTGCTTGGCCTCGATTTTTTCCTGACTCAGTGAATCTGTTTTAGAAGCTATTTCAACAGTGCCGTAACAGGTGCAGACATAGGTTTTATCGGCATCGGATTCTACGTAGATACCAGTACCTCGGATACCGATGGTCGCTACTACAGTATCCATTCTCAGTTTTTGTTTTGCTGAGCGTTTACCAAAGACAGATAATAGTTTTCCAGTGACCAGTCTCAAAGCTTGAATAAATAGTTCATTTCCCTGCATTTCCAGTCGACTGTTGTCACGTAATATAAAAGCATCTTTACCAACGGCGAAAATAATTTTACTGTCCGCACCTGTTTCAATCACGGAGTGGGTGGTGATTAATGTATTCAGTGTTGCTAATTTTCCATCAATAATGACTTTGCCTTCGAGATCATAAATTGATTTTCCTGGCAGCAGATTTGGTAGCTTTGCCATCGACCAGGCAGGCAATGCGATGCAGGTAGAACCAGCTATATAGAGTCCGCTGCTTAGTGCTTTTACCAATAGCTTGCGTCGTTGTTTATTGATAACGTCCATGATCTCTCCTTTATAATGAACTGTGAGTCTAGCAGATTGTATAGATTCAGCTAGTCAAGGAATGCTCAGTAATATTTAGCTTATTAATTTACCCATTCACGAGCATCTTCTATGTTTTTGAACATGCGACAGTCAAACCGATTGTGTTTCATTTCTTCACAATATTTTTCGACTAAAGAAATAAAGTTTGGCTGAATTATAAATATAGCTATTTTAAGTTTACCTTTGGTATTGGCTATTATTTCATCAGTGTTGGCAAAAACAGATGTGTGAGAATCTTCTACTGAATGAACTGTTACTTCTGTAAAGTCATTAATGATGTATTTAATATTTTTAAATTCAGGGTGTTCATGTAGTTTGAAATTAGAATTTAAAATTTCAACTGTACTTATCTCGCCTGTGAATTTTCGATATAGTCCGTCCGTCTCCCAGATGAGTGTGTGTGGCATGAGATATTACTCTAAGTAAAAAAGGCAGCATTTGATCTCAATTGCCTAGATGATACAGTAGAAAGGGTCGTGGAATTTCTTACAATATGTAAGCCTTTAGCTTTAATGTTTTACTATCAGGCCAATAAAAAAGCCCGGCTGCTAGCAGCCGGGCTTTTTTTATTTTTTTAGGTATGACGGTACTAATCGAGTACGTGTGAAACCAGGCCATCCGCCAGCTTGGGTTCAAACCAGGTTGATTTCGGTGGCATCACTTCGTTGGCATCGGCTACATCCATCAAAGCTTCCATACGTGTAGGGAACAGTGAAAAGGCTATCGCCATTTCACCACTGTTGACGCGCTTTTCAAGTTCACCCAGGCCGCGAATGCCGCCGACAAAGTCGATGCGGTTGTCGGTGCGTGGGTCTGAAATGCCCAGTGCAGGTTCGATTAAATTATCGGCCAGTAAACTAACATCCAGTGATTTAACAGGATCGTTAGGAATTAAATCAGCATTGATGTTTAAACGATACCACTGACCATCAACATACATACCGAACTCGGTAGGCTTGTTGGGTGAAACCGCGGCATTTTCTGCATTAACTTCAAACTTTCCTTCGAGTTTTTTCAGTAGTTCTTCTTTGCTTAAACCGTTCAGGTCTTTAACAACGCGGTTGTAGTCCAGAATTTTCATCTGGTTGTGCGGGTAGATCACTGACAGGAAGTAGTCGCTGTTCTGGTTGCCGTCGCCGCCCTTGGTTTTGGCAATGCGTGAAGCAGAAGCAGAACGATGATGACCGTCGGCGATGTAAATCGCGTTCATGGCATCGAAGCCGGCGCTGATTTTGGCGATGGTGTCGTCGTCGTTGATTACCCAGAATGTGTGCTGTACGCCATCGTCGGCGGTGACATCTACCAACGGATCGGTTTTAGCGACATCAGCCAGTATGGTGTCCATGTCTTCCTGTGAACGGTAAGTCAGTAACACCGGGCCTGTCTGAGCATTCAGTGCTTCGATCTGGCGAACGCGATCATCTTCTTTTGCAGGACGGGTGTACTCGTGTTTGCGAATGCGGTTGGTGTCGTAATCAGCGACCGAGGCCGCTGCAACCAGACCAATCTGTGAGTGG
Organism: Gammaproteobacteria bacterium; assembly: GCA_029882355.1. Lineage (GTDB taxonomy): Bacteria > Pseudomonadota > Gammaproteobacteria > SZUA-229 > SZUA-229 > LH-M37. The sequence continues at coordinate 21,737 of JAOUKV010000016.1, forward strand.
CCATTCATAATCAGGCGGTAGGCGTAGTAGCAGTCTTTGTCTTCACGAATCAGGATGCCTTCGTCCAGCATTTTTTGCAGGTTCTCGGCAGATTTGGCATAAACCGCAGGATCGTAGGGATCGGTGTCTTCAGGAAGGTCGATCTCAGCCTTGGAGATATGCAGAAAACTCCAGGGTTTGCCATTGGCGCGTTCGCGCGCTTCAGCGGAATTCAGTACATCATAAGGAGGCGCGACAACTTCTTCTGCGCGTTCTGGAACAGGGCGTAAACCGGCAAATGGACGAATTAATGGCATGACTCTATCTTTGTAAGTTATCAGGAAGGCGAATTATACAGTGAAGCAGTGAATGATGGCAGGCATATCCACATGGCCTGCATGCGCTTTCGGAGGGTTCTGGTGATAGAATGCGCGCCATGAACACAGCCACGAAAAAAACAGAACTACTTAGCCCGGCGGGCACCATTCGGAATATGCGTTATGCCTTCGCCTACGGTGCGGATGCGGTTTATGCCGGCCAGCCTCGTTACAGCCTGCGCGTGCGCAATAATGACTTTAAAGATGAGAATCTCGCCATCGGCATTCAGGAAGCACACGATCTCGGTAAGAAGTTTTTCCTGACTTCCAACCTGATGCCGCACAACAGCAAGGTGAAAACCTATCTGGAGCATCTGGCACCGGTGATCGAAATGAAACCGGATGCGCTGATTATGGCTGACCCCGGTTTGATTATGATGGTGCGCGAAAAATGGCCGGAGATGCCGGTGCATCTTTCGGTGCAGGCCAATACGGTGAATTATGCGGCGGTGAAATTCTGGCAGCGTGAAGGCATCGAGCGCATTATTTTATCGCGTGAGTTGTCGCTGAATGAAGTCGCCGAGATTCGCCAGGAATGCCCCGACGTTGAGCTGGAAGTATTTGTTCACGGTGCCTTGTGCATCGCTTATTCTGGACGCTGTTTGCTCTCGGGTTATTTCAATCACCGTGATCCAAATCAGGGTACCTGTACTAATTCCTGTCGCTGGGATTACAAAGCCACGCCCGCCGAAGAAAATGCCGAAGGCGTTTATAAGCCTGCTGCATCATCCTGTGGCACGGGCTGTGCGCCTGAAATGAGTTCATCTGAAATTGGCGATGGCGTTCGCACCCAGGGCGCAGATGAAGTTTATTTGCTGGAAGAAAAAGGTCGTCCCGGTGAGCAGATGCCGATTATGGAAGACGAGCACGGCACCTATATTATGAACTCCAAAGATTTGCGTGCAATCGAGCATGTGAAAAAGCTGGTTGATATTGGTGTTGATTGTCTGAAAATCGAGGGCCGTACCAAATCACATTATTATGTGGCGCGTACCACGCAGGCTTATCGTTTAGCGATTGATGCGGCTGAGCGCGGTGAAGAATTTAATCCGGCCTTGCTGGGTGATCTGGAAAATCTGGCCAACCGTGGTTATACCGACGGTTTCTTCGAGCGTCATCATACCCACGATTACCAGAATTATATGGATAGCCATTCGAAGAGTCGTCAGCAGAATTTTGTCGGTGAGGTTTTGTCCTATGATGCGGCTACCGGTATCGCCGAGATCGACGTGAAAAATAAATTCAGCGTTGGCGACAAACTGGAGTTAGTCACGCCGCAGGGCAATCGCGACATCGTGGTTGAAAAAATGCAAGACCAGTATGGCAAACAAATGGAATCAGCTTTGGGCAGCGGTTATTTTGTGAAGATGCAGTTACCCGAAGGCACCACCGAGAAGTGTTTGCTGGCACGCTATATTTAATATGCTTTGGTTAATTTTTTCTGCGGCACTGACGACACAAGCCTTAGCGCCATTATCGGTAGTAAATGAACAGCTGATCATCGAGTTCAAACCGCGTAGTCCGGATCAAATGGCTTCGTTTTATGAAGCGCGTGGTTTTCCCAAAGTGATGCGCGATATTCTCAGAAAACAGTGTTACATCACCGTCGGTATCACCAATACCAGTCAGCAAAAAATCTGGCTGGATCTGGCTGACTGGAAATTTAGTGCTAACGGTAAAAAGCTCGAACGCCAGCATCGTGACCATTGGAAACAACGCTGGCAGGACATGGGTATGCCACTGCGTCATCAATCCACTTTTCGCTGGACTTTAATTCCCGAGGCACTGGATTATTTACCCGGCGAACATGAGGGCGGCAATCTGGTATTGCCATTCAGTAAAGAACAAATAACCCTGGATGCCGTTTTTGCCACTGGTGAAAACAAACAGGGCAAGCCGATCCATATTCATTATGATCAAATTTATTGCGCCGAGGATTCACCATGAGTCGTTCGATTTTAATCAGTGTGCAAAGTTTTTTTTTGATGCTGGGCTTGCTGATGGTTTTAATGCCAGACAATGCGGCGGCCAAAGAAATCAAACTACCTTTTGGTATTCGTGAATACAATATTGGCCTGGCGCCCAATTTCAAACTGGCAGATATAGACGGTGAAATGTTTGATCTTAAAAGTACCCGTGGCCGTTGGGTGTTCCTGCATTTCTGGGCTAGCTGGTGTGGTCCCTGTCGTGAGGAGATGCCGACCATTCAGGCTTTATCAGAAACCATCGATGAAGATAAATTACATTTTGTTCTGGTGAATGCAGCAGAAGATGAAGATACGATCTTTAAGTTTTTGGGAGTGGTTGCACCCAATCTGACCAGTATGATGGATGCGGATGGACAGATCACCGAAATATGGAAACCGCGTGGTCTGCCAACAACTTTTCTAATTGATCCAGAAGGTAGGGTTCGCTATCAGGCCATTGGTGGTCGGGAGTGGGGGCTTCCGGTTTATCGTCAATTTGTGCAGTCATTAATCAGTCCATAAAATCTAAATTGTAATTTTTGATCTGGAAGACTTTTATCACGTATCTATTCAGGTACACTCAAAGCATTGAGAGGGAGGAATGCTTATGCCGTTATCTGAAACCGTTCTCATTATTATGGCCTTACTGGCAACCGGTATTGTTGCTTCGGGTGTGTTTCGAAAACTACCCATTCCCTACACCGTTATTCTCATCGTCATCGGTATTGCGCTAGCGCGTTTGTCCGAAGTCTGGCACCCGCTGGAACCGTTACAACATTTTCATCTAACACCTGATCTGGTGTTGTTTATTTTTCTACCTGCGCTGATTTTTGAATCAGGTCTTAATTTAAATTCGCGACAATTAATTAAAGATATGGCACCGGTGCTGACGCTGGCAGTACCGGCTTTGTTGATTTCAACCGGACTGGTCGGTGTGGGTTTGTGGTTGTTCCTGCCGTCGATTGATTTAATGGTGGCTTTGTTGTTCGGCGCCCTGATTTCAGCCACCGACCCGGTGGCAGTGATTTCCCTGTTTAAAGAGCTGGGTACCCCCGAGCGTTTGACCGTGATGGTCGAAGGCGAGTCTTTATTGAATGATGCTACCGCGATTGTGGTGGTGACTATTTTGCTGGGACTGTATGCCGCATCACCCGACAGTGGTTGGGAAGTTGCAGGTACCGCGGTGAGTCAGTTTCTGTTTGTGTTTTTTGGCGGTGCTTTAGTGGGCGCTGTATTTGGTCTGGTCATCAGCTGGATGATGACACGTTTTGCTCATGAATCCAGCTCGGTTCTTATTCTGTCGCTGGTACTGGCCTATGTTTCGTTTGTGGTGGCTGAACACGAGTTACATGTGTCCGGAGTGATGGCAGTAGTGGCCTGCGCGATTGTATTTGGAATTTTTGGTATGCCCAGGCTGTCACGAGAATCAGTCGAGCTGATGCATGAAACCTGGGAATTTATTGCACATATCTGCAACACACTGCTTTTTTTGTTTGTCGGTATGCTGGTCGATTTTGGCAGTTTAGTTGGTGATATTTGGTACATCCTGTTAGCCGTTATTCTGGTGCAGGCAAGCCGGGCAGCGCTGGTTTATAGCTCAGTACCGTTGGTAGAAAAAGTTTTCAAGTTGCCCCATGTCACACTCGGCGAACGGCACATTATGTTCTGGGGTGGTCTCAAGGGCGGTCTGGCGATTGCTATTGTATTGTCACTGCCAGTCGACTTGCCGGGGCGTGAGCTGTTGATTCATCTAACGTTGGGCGTGGTCTTGTTTACCATGCTGGTGAATGCCCCTACCATTCGGCCACTGATTAGAAAGCTGGGTATCGATAAGTTGAGTGCTGATGAACTGGCTGAGCTTAAGCGCAGCATTATTGGTGCCAGAGGTGAAGTGGACAGTATTCTTGACCGCTTTAGAAAATCCGGTTTGTTGAGCAAGGCCGGGCATCATATGGTGAAGGATGAGACTAACGGCATCCTAAACCAATGGTTGCCGGAGGTAATCGGTGATGATGAGTACCGGCACAACCGTTTGAACGCACTCAATGCCGAGGCGCAGGAGATGGACGATTTATTCAAAGCAGGGGTATTGAATCAATATTCCTATCTTGATTTGCGCAACGAGATTATGCGCAAGCGTGATCATATTGTGACCGAGCATCGTGTCAGTGAGAGAAGAGCATCGGTTCGGCAGAATAATATTTTTGTTCGCTTTGAGGATGCGCTGGTAAAATGGTTACGTGAAAAAGACTGGGCCGTGTGCTTTCTTTCGCATTACCAGAATCGTCGTTTATCAAGTCATTTAATGCGAGATATCTCCCGCATACTGATGGCCGAAGCAGCTTTAAAAAACGTACATGCTGACCCCAGCATTAGTGCTGAACATCGGCAAAAGATTGAATCAAATTACTCGCAGCTACTTGATTATTTTCGTGAGCATATTTCAGATACGCGTAATTCATTCCCCGAGTTTTTTGAGCGCTTTGAAACTAGCTTGTGCGCTAAATCGGCATTGGTCGCAGCATTACACGATATTGAAGAGGCGTACCATCGCGGCAGTCTCACTACCAAGGTTTATGTTTATCTCGAAGAACGCATTCATTATGCCATTGATGAAATCAGACCGATTACTGAACCGGTGCAGGAGTTACCAGCGAGAGATCTGATTACATTGATTCCTTTGTTTTCAGGCTTGCCTGAAGTTGCACTGGATAAAATTGCACAGCGGGCAACGACGGTAAATTATCTCGAAGGTGACACTATCATAGGTACAGGCGATCATGGCGATGCCCTGTACGTGATTGCGCGTGGCAGACTTGAAGCCTTGTTGAAGCACGGGGATGAGGAAACCAGGCTGGGCGAACTGGGCGCAGGTGATTTTTTTGGTGAAATGGCATTGTTGGGTGATAGTGTCCGCAAGGCGGATGTTCGCGCCATCAGCTCGTGTTCGTTGTTACGCATCAACAGTAAGGATGTGATGGAAGTCGCACATCAGCACCCTGAAATTTCTGGGCGGCTGGAAAAGGCTAAAGCGGAACGCTCTATCTGAGAAAGATAACTCAAAATGATTTAAATATGTGAAGAAGTTGTTTTATGTTAAAGATTAATGTATATATTAACAATTAATGTATAGGTTAATATTCAGGGGGGGTTTTTATGATGTGCCAGCATTTTTTATCCAGACTGGAATATTGGGTTCGTGCTAACCAGGTTGCGTGGGCAGAGATCGTTATGCAGAAATCGTGGATACGGAGTTTACGACTGGCGAAAAACCTAAAGGGTGTCGATATGGCGAAGCGCATGGGTGTGAGTCCGGCACGAATCTCGCTTATATAAAGACCATTAAGGCTTAAACTTAAGAGGTATCTTTATGGATCAAGGGCTTAGGGACTCTGCTCCCTTAATTCTCTTGAAAGCTTTTATAGGAAAGATCCGTTTCTGACAAGGTTTGTATATTTGTAGGCAGGTAATTAGTTAATACATGGTTGATATCAATTCAATAGTAATTCTTTGTCTGTGTTCAAAACAATTTCTCGTCTTACTTCCATCATATATTCCCTGTAGACACTAAGAATGTCATTCATATCATCGGTAACAGGTCTTATATCCAATAAATCTTTTTTATAAATATTAGAGATGCTAGATACCATTTTTTGGAAAATATTTTTCATTGGTTCTGGTACATCTGTGGAGTCAACATCAAAATTATCAGGTAAGTTATGCAATGAAGCTAGAAGAATCATATTGTCCTCAAGTATTTCTGGATCAGGTATATTTCTTAACATAACAAGATCTGTAAATACTGATAACAAAGTGGATTGCAATAACTTCAGTGGTCTGGAGTTCAGGGTACTTTGCACAGTATTCATTGCCAATATTCCGTTAGGATTGATGCATTGGCTTAAGCTATAAAAAAATTCACGCGTCATAAGATAATCAGGTGGTGCAATGGAGTGATATAAATCAACATAAACAATGTCGTATGATTTGGGGCAATTATTCGCAAAAGTGCGAGCATCCTCGATATAGGTTGTTATGCCTTCTGGGTTAAAATTAAAATATTTCTCAGCTATAAAAAAAGATTTTTTGTTCACATCAACAGCATCAACCTGAAAACCTCTTTCTTTTAACATTACCGGAACCAGGCCACCAGCAACGCCAAGTACAAGTGCTGATTCAGCTTTTGGATGTACTGATATCGCGCTGTTCAATAATGTATAGTTGACCCCAAGCAGTGACTCTCCTGTTGTGATATCAATGACACTTTGTGGAATTCCTTCCTGCATATACACCCGCTCTTTAGACCCTCGATCAGTCTTATAATCTACAACTTTAATCGTATTAAAAAACGAGGGAAATTCTTCAACAACATGCCAGTTAGCACCTTCTTGATTATTGCGTTGAAAAAACAGGCTGCCAGTACAAAGCGTGATACCAATAAGTGAAGCAATAATGACATTATATTTGTAGCGCTTATTATCGGGTGGTGAAATCAGTGTTGTTAATAATGCCAGTAAGCCCAGTAACACGGCCAGAATCAGGATTCCTTTCGAGTTTGGGATATTGGGAATGAGAATAAAGGCAGTGCCGATAACACCTGCAACTGAGCCTATGGTGCTTATACCAAATACCCTGCCAGCACCACCATCGCCCTGTGAATGCGCCTGTGACTGACCAAGCGCAATCAATAATGGATTCATGGAAGATAACAATATTAACGGCACACCAAGCAAAACCATGCAGCCAATAAAGCTACCGACAATAAGACCTATAGAGGCAGCAAGATAATGAAAAAGATCTGGATAGATAATACGTGAAAGAAAAATAGCAATCGGCGTTATTGCAGGGAATAGTAGAAAATAATACACCACTGATTCTGTTTTGATACGGCGTGCCATAATGCCACCGAAATAATAACCTAATGAAAGTCCAATGAGTGTAATCGACAGAATACCTGCCCAGATATATAAGCTCACACCAAAATAGGGTGACATGATTCGTGAAGCCAGTACTTCAAGGCCAAGAATAATTCCACCTGAGCAGAAAATTAACAATAGATACGAAAGATATGAATGGTTCATCTTTGAATACTTTTTTCCTGCCAAAGTTTCCTCCTGTTATCGTTTTGAATATATCAATAATACTCAAATCGGCTATAACACTATTTTGATACAAAAAAAAACGGGCACACCCACAAGAGGTGTGCCCGGTTCAGATCGCCTTATTTCTAAGGTTTAGTAAACATCATGTGCTGTGTTATACACATTGAATTTACCGGTTGTTGATGGCAATGCGATTGAATTAATTACATTCAACGTAGTGCTATCAAGGATGATCTGTCCACCATCAGCAGACCAGTCAGAGATCCAGACCTCACTACCATCCTTATTGAACTCCATGTGTACTGCCTTACCAGCAGTAGCTACATCGAAGCAACGGTCAACTGCACCTGTTGATTTAGCAATCGCACAGATCTGTTTATCGTTAGTTGAGCTCAATGTCATATCAACCAGAACCCAGGGTGAGTTCGGATGTGTCTTGACGAATAGTGAACCCGCAGCTGGTAGGTCAATTTGACGAACTACCTTCCAGGCATTTTCTGGTTTGTTCACCGGATCAGCACCATATACCGAGATGAACGAACTACCGATATGTGGTGTGGCATTTACCCAGCCATAAACAGGGTCTAACCAGTTAGCACCACGACCAGGATGAGGCACACTACCAACATCAATGATTTGTTCCAGTGTCTGGTTAAGTACATCCACAATCACTATCTTATTACTGGCATTAGCCGCAGTCATGAAATAGCGTTTGGTATGATCCCAGCCACCATCATGCAGGAACTTGGCGGTCGCAATATTGGCCACCAGAGGTGCGCCTTCTTGCGAATAGTCAACGATACCTACATAGCCAGACTCTTTCTGGTTAACCACCCATACTGGTGCAAATTCCGAAGCAACAATCGCCGCAACACGTACTTCAGGTAGTGTTTCGCCTGTAATACTGGTCATAGGAAGTTTCACAAGGTTTTGTGGTTCAAGTGTTAAACCATCATAAGTCACGTACTGTGCTGGCCAGTAACAACCCTCAATGAGGTATTTGTCTTCGAAGCCTTCGAACTTACTGCCATCAACACTTCTGGCATCATGGCAACCTTTCACTTTCGCAACGACGTTAGGTACGCTTGCCCAGAGGTCAATTAGATTGACCCAGCCATCACGACCAATCGCATAGAAATAGCGACCTGATGCTGATGAACGCAGAATATGTACAGCGAAGCCAACATCAACACGAGAGACCTCTTCATGAGTGTCGCCGTCAAAGATAGCAATCTTGCCAGCATCTCTAAGCACGACACCAAAGAAGTTTTCCCAGTCGTGAGAATGTTGTGGAGTTGTTGGACGACTGGCCACTGGCACCATCAATTCCCAACTTGCTACTATTTCTGGCATTTCCAGAGCAGGTGCTTCTGGTGGTGCTAACTGTAGATAAGCCGCCAGTTTGGTAATTTCATCCTCAGTCAGGATACCAGCAGTACCAAAGTTTGGCATACCACCGGGTGTACCATGACGCATCATTGCAGCAAGACCATCAGTACCAATTTCCACTGATCTGGCTTCATCAATCACAGGGCCAGTTGCACCAGTACGATAGAGACCGTGACAACCTGCGCAGCGGTCAAAGTACACATTTTTGGTTTCATTAAATTCTGTTTCAGAAAGCAAAACAGGCGTTGCTGGAACCATTGAGTCTATCTGCTGACCAATATATGTAGCAATATCAAGTGCATCACCATCAGTCAAATCAAGGTCAGCCATTATGAAAGGATATTGAGCCAGTTCAGCCTCCGTGTAGGCATGAGTTGCCATTGCTTCAGGCTCCACAATAAATGCCTCAAGATATTCACAGGTAGATGAACTACTACCACCAGGACCAGGACCAGGAGCACCATTAGTACCGGTGGCACAATTTTCAGCAGCTCCCATTAAATCAGGTCCAACTCTGGCGCTTCCACCCAGGGAATGACAACCTGTACAGCTCTCTCTAAACAATGCTTCACCAGCAGCCGCGACACCATCACGAGTTAATCGTTCAGGATCTCCGGCAGACGGCAACCAAGCCAGATGGCCTGCAATGTCGGCAATCTCTTCAGTAGTCAAAGACGACAGGAAGTCCATTGACGGTTCATTAGCAATCGCACCTTCGATAGTCCAGGCATCCATACCCCGGATACTTCTACGTACAAATCGACCGCCCGCATCATCACCATGACACGCAAAGCAAGTCTCTTGGTATAGAGCTTCACCAGCAGGATTTGGCTGAGGAGTGCTACCATCACCCCAACCACCGCCCCAGCCACCACGGGCAAAGGCGCTATCAGTCATAAATGGTAAAATCAGGAAGGCGGTAAATAGATATACCGGTATTTTATCTCTTAATGTTTTTTTTCTCATATTAACCTCTAGCAATTTGATTTAGTCGTTTTTTTAGAATTCAGGATGATGGTCTAACGCTATTAATTGCATCCTTAGACTAAGCCACACCACAGAAATCAACGTCTTTATGATGACATTATGTTCAAACTATAAACATGCAGCATTTGAGTCATATTATTAGCCCATACTGAGGGCAGGTTGAGGGAGTACTAAAGAACAGGAACTTGCTTCGAGCAGGGAAAAAGTGCAACTATCGACGTATAACACCGTGCAAATAATAAATTAAAGAACAGATAATATTTTGTAATACAGGCTATTGAGGGGAACAACCGAGTTATTACGACAGAGTTTTTTCTTCAAAAATACGGATAGAAATACTAACTATTATTTACATAATCCCTTGATGTATTGCATAAGTAACAGCCTCTGCTCGGCTTCGAACTTCAAGTTTTGCAAAAATGTTTTTTACGTGATTACGCACGGTTGCCGGACTAATATCCAGTTGATTAGCTATATCTTTAGTTACGACTCCACTCGGCAATATTCGTAATATTTCATATTCGCGTTTGCTTAGCTTATTTATCTTTTCATTACCCATTTCTTCCTTGCATGAGTTATTTGACAACCGCTTGATTAGTTGATGGCAATTCACCGCTCGCATACTATGAAAAACGCGGATATCATCGTTATCTTTTTGATCTGATTCAGGGATATAATATGAACCAACATTGACTACAACTGGGTTGATTTTTCTAGATTGTAAAACCAGATCAAAATCATTATTAGGTGCCTGTGCATCAAAAAAATTGGCAATTGGGCAGTCAGCACCACAAACTTTATTACCATGTAAATCTTCACCACAAAGCAATTCGGCACAGGGTCGGCCCATAGCTTGCTGAGGGGAAAGCCCCAGAAGATCTTCACAGCCTTTATTCCAGAAACGAATGCATCTATTTTTATCAGTACCAAAAACGGCATCTGATGTGTGTTCAAAAAAGCTATGTAATGCAATCATACGATTGTCTCTTCTTTAATATTTGGTTACGTTTAGTTACGTTAACTAGATTTATTTAATTTTTCACATATTAGTAAGGTATCAATTAACCATATAAAAGACTAGATTGCTGTTCGTTAATTTTCGTTAATTTTAAAATATCATTTTATATCAATCATTTATAGATACATATCACCTGCTATATTAGAAATGCATCCTATTAAATAGAGTATTAATCTGTTACCGCCTTTTTTATCTATTTTGGTGGTAGGTTACTCTATCTTTGCAGTTTCAGTGGGTTACTATTCTATTGTGTAAAATAATCATGCCAACATCTCGTATGGGATGCGCGTTTGCGCGCTCCCTATAATAGGAAAGAAGAGTATTTAAAAATGAAAACGTGTTGCTTTGTTTAAAATATTAATATATATATTAACTATTAATGAATATTTTAAATAGGTGGAGAAGTGTCAGATCAACGTTTCTTTTCAAGACTAGAATACTGGGTAAAAGCCAATCTTGTTGCATGGGCTGAAATCATTCAGCAGAAATCCTGGTTGCGGGCATCACGACTGGCGCACGGTCTGAAAGGTGTTGATATGGCTCGGCGTATGGGTGTGAGCCCGGCAAGAATTTCCATGATGGAGTCTGACGAGGCGCGCGGGGCGCTAACATTAAATATGATGAGAAAAGCGGCGCAGGCGCTGGATTGCGAGTTTGTTTATGCGGTGATCCCTAAAAATGCTTTGAAAAATGATAAAAATGATCAGGCCAAGAAGCCAAGGATACGTGTTGATCAGGGTTATGAGTGAGCTTGTTGACAGCGCTGATTTTAGTACCACCAAACCATGTATAATTGCCCGTTAATGTACTGACTGATTTGCATTTGTATGTAAATCGGGGTTTGAGTAAGGGTGTAGATGGTGTATCAATCTCTAAAAATACGTTTAAAGCAGCTTATAGATTCTGGTCAGGCGGCCTGTTTGTCAGAATCCCTGATTGGTCTCGAAAAAGAAAGCCTGCGTGTGGCTGAAGACGGTTCTATCTCACAAACTGCACACCCCTCTGCGCTGGGTTCTGCGCTGACTAATCCTGCCATCACCACAGACTTTTCTGAAGCGCTGATCGAGCTGATTACTCCGCCCTGTAGTTCTGTGAAAGAGGTTCTTAGTTATCTGGATGATATTCAGAAGTTTGTTTATTCGAAACTGGATGATGAAACTTTGTGGGCGACCAGCATGCCCTGTGTGGTGTGTGGTGGTAGTAGTATTCCTCTAGCGCAATATGGAAAATCTAACGTTGGCACAATGAAGACGGTTTATCGTCGTGGCCTGGGTTATCGTTATGGACGCACTATGCAGGTGATTGCGGGTGTGCATTTCAATTATTCGGTTTCGGATTCTTTCTGGGATCTGTATCAGAAATTGCAGGCCAACACTGACCCCAGACAGGATTTTATTTCTGATCAATACATGGGGCTGGTACGTAATATGCTCCGTTATGGCTGGATGATTCCCTATTTATTTGGCGCTTCACCGGCAGTGTGCAAATCTTTTCTGGATGGTAAGCCAACCATGCTTACTGATTTCAATGAACATACTTTTTATGAACCTTATGCGACTTCTTTGCGCATGGGTGATATTGGTTATACCAATACTCAGGAAGATATGGCAGGCATCAAGGCGGACTACAGTTCCATTGATGCTTATGTGAAAAGTTTGCAGTGTGCCATCGAAAAACCTTTTGCTGCTTATGATGATATTGGCGTCAAAGTTGATGGTGAATATAGGCAGTTAAATGCCAATATATTACAGATTGAAAATGAATATTACAGTACTGTTCGACCCAAACAGATCACACAGAAGGATGAAAAACCAACAACAGCATTGCATAAACGGGGTATTGCTTATGTTGAAATTCGCTCGATAGATGTTAATGCTTTTGACCCATTAGGCGTCAATGAAGAGCAGCTTTATTTTCTGGAGATTTTTGTGCTATTTTGTTTGCTGCAGGAAAGTAAGACTTTAAATCAAATGGAAATGAATGAAGTCGATATGAATTTGATACAGGTAGCGCACACCGGTCGGCAACCTGGTTTAGAGTTAAATCGACATGATCAATCTATTCCGTTAAAAGATTGGGCTTTAGAGCTATGCGAAGCCATGCGGGAGGTCGCAAAGTTATTGGATGAGGTAAATCACTGTGATTCATACTCAAAAAGTCTGAGATCTCAAATTGAATGTATTAATGAACCATCGAAAACACCTTCTGCCAGAATGCTGGAAGAAATGCGAGATCATGAAGAAGGCTTCTTTCATTTTGCGCAGCGAAAATCGCTACAATATCTGGATTATTTTAAGTCGCGAGAATTGTCACCAGAGCGCCAGCAGTTTTTTGAGTCAATGACTCAGGAATCATTAGCAAAGCAGTTGCAAATAGAAGCTTCTGATACATTGAGTTTTGATGAGTATTTACAACAATATTTTTCGAACAGTTAGTACTTAATCAGTTAAAGAACAGGAAATTTTATGAAGTGGTTGGATAGTTTACCTTTGGCACCATTGGCTGCAATTACCGTACTCATGGCCGTATTGCCATTTAATGCAACACCGCATTTATTTGAAAAACTGAGCATGCTTGTCGATGGTTCGCTACAACGCCCTCTCGATATTTTTGATTTGTTTATGCACGGTACGCCCGCTGTGCTGCTAGTGGTTCGAGTAATCAGGCAATTTGTACTGGCTAAAAAAGAAGTAGATAAAGAATAGGTGAATTTATTTGCTGCCGCCAGCACAGGGAGGAGAGGCAGGCACATTACCTTTTTCAAACCATTCTTCCATGGTCATGGTGTGCAAAGCTAGCGCATGAATGCCGCCACTGAGTTCTTCTTCCAGTACTTTGTTGACCAGACGATGCCGTGCAATCAGCATTTTATCTTTGAAGTCATCGGAAACAATGACCACTTTAAAATGTGATTCATCAGCAGGTCCGCTGTGCATGTGACTTTCATTGATAACTTCCAGGTGCTCGGGTGAAAATTCCTGATTAAGTTTTTGTGTAATGGTTTCTTGTTTATTCATACTGAGGGATGATATCACAGGGCCTGGTTTTAATAATAACCTTGATCGTTAAGGTTATTAATTTTACGATGTCTGTAATTGGCGGGAAATTAATCGTCGAGAATTCTGGTTGGGTCTATATCATAAGCACCGGGCTGAAGTCCGCTGATAATACTTAGTTCCAAACCACTTGAATCGGTGATATCAACAGTCAAATCAACAATTTTAGTGACTTCATAAGGTTTTTTGTTTTCATCCAGCAGCATCATTATCTTGGGTTTAAATCGCTGCACCCGGTTTTGTGACATGATCATACCAACTTCACCTGATGACATTTCAACCAGTGAGCCGGTGGGATAAACGCCAAGGCATTGTAAAAACTGCTCGACCAGTTCGTCCTGAAAATATTTATTGCGCCAGTTATAAATGGTCTGTAGTGCTTTGTGTGGAGCAATGGCAGTGCGATAGGAACCATTTCCCGTCATGGCAGTGTAACAATCGATAATGGCAGCAATGCGTCCGTAAACGGGAACTTCTTTGCCTGTTAATCCGTTAGGGTAGCCACTACCATCGAAACGTTCATGATGGGTCAGAACCACATTGATGATGGTTTCGTTAATGCCGGGTGTATTTCTAAGTAGGTTTACGCCGTAATAAACATGATTTTTCATTTCATCAAATTCTTCGACGGATAATGTACCTGTTTTATTGAGAATCTCGTCGGCTACTTTGACTTTGCCCACGTCCATTAACAATAAACCCATGGCAAGATTTCTCAGGTCTTCTTTATACAGGCCTAGATGCCGTCCAAAGGCGATGCCAAGTGAACAGTTATCCAGTGAGTGAGAATAAGTATAAGCATCTTTTTTCTGCATTTCTGAAACCCATAACAAGGCATCAGAATTGCGGATCACACTTTCCAGAATAGGTTGAACGGCATTGCGTACAGCGCCTATATCAAGATTTTCACCCGCTTTAAGATTATCCATTAGGGCGGCGACCTTGTCGGAGGCGTTTTCTAGTGCTGTTTCAGCGGCGGGAAGTTCGTGGAAAGCTGATTGTTTTTCTTCATAAGCAACCCTTTTTTTACCGCCTTCTAGAAAATCTTCAACATATTCACTACTGGGTAATTTGGGTTTTTCATCTAAATAGGCACTTGCTTCTTCACCCTTTTCGGTGTCGATAAAAACGTATTGGCAGTGTTTTTGTAGAGCCTTAATATCTTCATCGCATGAGACGATGAAGCCCTGCAATAGGAAAGGAGTATCAAGCCATGGGCGATCCAGATTGGAAACGTGCATACCAACAGTTAGATCAAATGTACTGACTTTGCGTTCCATAAAACGGGCTCATATTTGCGATTGTTTTTGACTGAATGAATAATGATTTTATGCAGGCGGCACCTTGCCGGTACATTTTACTTAAATATAACTGTACAGAGTATAGCTATTTATTTTGATTTAGCTTCCTAAAATAGAGCATCAAATTGTAAGACGGGTTAAACAGGCAGGGTTTGCCAGATATCATCGATATATACCTGCATCGGTTTAAAGTTCGTTTTGTACTTCATTTTTTGACAATCTTTGATCCAGTAACCCATGTATAAATATTCCAGTTGCATGTGATGGGTATGTTGGATTTGCTGCAAAATACAGAAGTTGCCCAGGCCTCGTCTGGATTCAGCCGGGTCGAAATAAGTATAGACCGCCGATAATCCTGAAGGAGTGACATCGGTGACCGCCACTGCGAGCAAGCGTTCATCTTTACGAACTTCTAGAAAATAGGTGTTGCTCCATCCACTGTATAAAAAATGCTCAAAATCATCAGGCGTTGGGTTGGCCATGCCCCCATCGACATGACGAGCATTTAGGTAGTCTCGGTACAGTTCAAAATACTCATCACTATAGCCGGCCCTGACCATATTTAGCTCCAGATCATGATTGATTTTCAAACAGCGCTGCTGGTTCTTACGTGGTGAAAATTGTGCTGCTGGAATTCGGCAAGGACGACACTCCTCACAGCCGTTGCAATGTGGTCTATAGATATAATCACCGCTACGTCGATAACCCCGTTTCAGCAGCTGGCTATAGATCGACATATCCATGGCAACATTCGGGTCGGGCACAATATTGCTGGCCATGCGATCCGGTAGGTAACTGCATTCCTGTTCGGCGGTAAGGTAAAGCTGGATATGTTCTGAATTCATCGGTTAAGCATAGCATTTGTGGTCTAAATTCAATGCCTTGTGACCATAAAAATGGGTGGAAGTGGTATAATTGGCGGCTTTTATTTAGCTAGAATTTGTCCTATGAACAGAGATCAACGCATCACCTCACTCAAAGAAAGGTTGAAAACTCAAATTTTGTTACTGGATGGTGCTACCGGCACCATGATTCAGAGGCACAAGCTGGGCGAGGCAGAATATCGTGGCGAGCGTTTTGCTGACTGGCCGTCTGATCTCAAGGGTAATAACGATCTGCTGGTGCTGACTCAGCCAGAAATCATCAGTGGTATTCATCACGCCTATCTGGAAGCGGGCGCTGATATCATCGAAACTAATACCTTTGGTGCTAATGCAACCACGCTTAAAGTTTATGGTATGGAAGCGCTGAATTACGAGATGAATGTTGCCGGTGCCAGACTGGCACGTGAAGCAGCTGATGCGATTGAGACCGATGATAAGCCTCGTTATGTCGCCGGTGTGCTTGGTCCGACGGACAAGACAGCAACCATTTCTCCTGAGGTGAATGACCCGGCGGCGCGTAATATTACGTTTGAGCAGCTGGTGGTCGATTATTCCGAGGCCACGCGTGGTTTGATCGAAGGTGGCGCCGACATCATTCTGATCGAAACAATTTTTGATACCTTAAATGCCAAGGCGGCGATTTATGCGGTGAAGCAGGTGTTCGATGAAGATGCTATCGAATTGCCGATTATGATTTCTGGCACCATCACCGACCAGTCGGGACGTACCCTGAGCGGTCAGTTGACCGAAGCTTTTTATAATTCACTGCGTCACGCTGAACCGATTTCGATTGGCCTGAACTGTGCGCTTGGTGCAGAAGAACTGCGTCAATATATCGACGAGCTATCGCGCGTCGCTGGCTGCTACGTTAGTGCTCATCCTAACGCAGGTCTGCCCAATCCACTGGCGGAAACTGGTTATGACGATACACCAGAGAACATGGCAGGTCAGATCAAAGGCTGGGCTGAAAGCGGCTTCCTCAATATTATCGGTGGCTGTTGTGGCACCTCGCCCGATTTCATTCGGGCTATCGGTGAGGCGGTGAAGGATATCGCACCGCGTAAGATTCCAGATATTCCAGTTGAGTGTCGCCTCTCAGGCCTGGAGGCCTGCAATATTGGCGCAGATTCACTGTTCGTCAACGTTGGTGAGCGCAACAACGTCACTGGTTCAGCGATGTTTAAGCGCCTTATTCTAGAAGAGAAATTCGAAGAGGCATTAGTTGTCGCCTTGCAGCAGGTTGAAAACGGTGCGCAGATTATCGACATCAACATGGATGAGGGCATGCTCGATTCCAAAGCGGCGATGGTCAAATTCCTCAACCTGATTGCTTCGGAACCCGATATTTCACGCGTTCCGGTGATGATCGATTCTTCGAAATGGGACATTATTGAAGCTGGTCTGCAATGCGTTCAGGGTAAGGCCATCGTGAATTCAATTTCGATGAAAGAGGGCGAAGAAAAATTCATCGAGCAGGCGAAAAAAGTTCGACGTTATGGTGCCGCTGTCATTGTCATGGCCTTTGATGAAGTCGGTCAGGCGGATACTTATGAGCGCAAAGTCGAGATCTGTACACGGTCTTATAAGTTACTGACCGAAGTCGTCGGTTTCCCGCCGGAAGATATTATTTTCGATCCAAATATTTTTGCAGTCGCTACTGGCATCGAAGAACATAATAATTACGCAGTCGATTTTATCGAGGCGACCCGCACCATCAAGCAGACTCTGCCGCACGCCATGGTCTCAGGTGGTGTTTCCAATGTGTCGTTCTCTTTCCGCGGCAACAACATGGTGCGTGAAGCGATTCATTCTGTGTTCCTGTATCACGCGATCAAGGCTGGTATGGACATGGGTATCGTCAACGCCGGGCAACTGGCGATTTATGATGACCTGCCCGAAGAACTGCGTAATGCAGTCGAAGATGTCATCCAGAACAAAGACCCTGAAGCGACTGAGCGATTGCTGGAAATTGCGCCCAATTATGTCGGTGATGGCGTAGCGGTAGCGAGTACGAAAGATATGGCCTGGCGTGAACTGCCAGTCAACGAGCGACTCTCGCACGCGCTGGTAAAAGGTATTACTGAATTTATTATCGAAGATACTGAAGAGTCTCGCCTGCAGGCAGAAGCGCCTATTCACGTGATTGAAGGTCCTTTGATGGACGGCATGAACGTGGTTGGTGATTTATTTGGCGAAGGCAAAATGTTTTTGCCGCAGGTGGTCAAATCAGCGCGGGTGATGAAACAGGCGGTGGCTTATTTATTACCTTATATCGAAGCCGCGAAAGGCGGCGATATCAGCAGCAACGGCAAGATTTTAATGGCGACGGTGAAAGGTGATGTGCACGACATCGGCAAAAATATCGTCGGCGTAGTATTGCAGTGCAACAATTATGAAGTGTTTGATATCGGCGTCATGGTGCCAGCTGATACCATTCTGGCGAAAGCAAAAGAGCATAATGTTGACGTGATTGGTTTATCCGGTTTGATTACACCTTCGCTCGATGAGATGGTGCACATGGCTTCGGAGATGGAGCGTCTGGGTATGGATATGCCAATGATGATTGGTGGCGCGACAACTTCAAAAATTCATACCGCGGTCAAGATCGATCCAAAATATTCTAATGCCATCGTTTATGTGCCGGACGCCTCTCGTGCCGTCGGTGTTGTCGGTGAGTTACTGAGCAAAGAGCGTGGTGTTGATTATGTTCGCGATATTAAAGATGAATACGAGGCCATGCGTGTTAAACGCAGCCAGCGCCAGACCAATAAAAAGTTTTCAACTCTGCAGCAGGCCAGAGAAAATAAATTCAAATTTGACTGGAGTACTTATACGCCACCAAAGCCCAGCTTTCTGGGCATAAAAACATTTGAAGATTATTCACTGCAGGAGCTGGTTGAATATATCGACTGGACACCGTTCTTCCGTACCTGGGAACTGGCGGGTAAATATCCGGCCATTCTCGAAGATGAAAAGGTCGGTGAAGAAGCGAAGAAATTATTCAAAGATGCCAAAGCCATGCTCAAAAAGATTATAGATGAAAACTGGTTACAGGCGCGCGCAGTGATTGGTTTCTTCCCGGCGAATAGCAATGGCGATGATATTGAGTTGTATGCTGATGACGAACGCGGCGAGGTGCAGACCGTATTGCATCATTTGCGTCAGCAGTTATCTAAAACGCCAGAGAACCCAAATGGTTGCCTGTCTGATTATATTGCGCCCAGGGATAGCGGTCAAAATGACTACATTGGTGCGTTTGCGGTAACTACGGGCATTGGTATCGATGAACACGTCGCCCGCTTCGAGCAACAGCACGATGATTACAACAGTATCCTGTTGAAAGCGATGGCGGATCGTCTTGCAGAAGCCTTTGCCGAGCGCATGCACGAGCGTGTTCGTCAGGAGTTTTGGGGTTATGCCAGTGATGAATCCCTCAGTAATACTGATTTGATCGCTGAAGGCTATCAAGGTATTCGTCCTGCACCGGGTTATCCTGCCTGTCCTGATCACACCGAGAAACAGACTTTATGGGAGCTTTTGCAACCAGAAGAGAATGCGGGCATCAGCATCACTGAAAGTTTTGCCATGTTGCCCACAGCCGCGGTTTCAGGCTGGTATTTCTCACATCCCGATTCACGTTATTTCGGTATTGGCAAAATCCACAAGGATCAGGTTGAGGATTACACCAAACGCAAAAATGTAGACATAAAAGTCACCGAGCGATGGCTGTCGCCAGTGCTTGAATATGATACCTAAATACAGCTCGTTAGGCGCTTTTGACTGAGATGAAATTCTGCAAAAAGTCATCCACAGATTCTGTGGATAACTCTGTGGATACAAGTCGGGTAAGTGGATAATTCCTTTGTTAGACTAGTGTTAGTTTTAGATTGGTCGATTTTTGATCATAAATAAATAATCGTAATTAAATCAGTAGCTTACGTTTTAGTATTATTTAACCTATTGACAAATGTTTACATTAATAACGGCTAATATTTTTTTGTGACTGTTTTTTTTTGCTTGTGTAAAAGTGTCAAAATTCAGACATTAGAAAACAGTCACTTAGTCGTTTTATACGAATAATTCCCATCATTGATACCATTTTTAAGTGTGTTGGTGAAACATCAGGATTGAATACAACTATGGCAATAATAAGACTTCGTAATATCAACGTCAGTTTTGGCGGTCCGGCTATCCTTGAGCAGATTAGCCTGTCTATTGACGCGGGTGAACGGGTTAGTTTGCTGGGGCGTAATGGCACCGGTAAATCAACCCTGTTGAAGGTGATCAGTGGTCTGGTCAAACCGGATAGTGGCGAAATTGACGTCAATAAGTCGGTCAAGATTGCATCTCTGGAGCAGGAAGTGCCATATGACCTGGAAGGCAGTATTTTCGATGTGGTGGCCTCGGGTCTGGGTTCGAAGGCAGAATTACTGAAGGCTTATCATCATGCCACGCACCGTGTCGCTGAGGACTATTCCGAGCAGGCATTTGCTGAATTGGAACGCGTTCAGCATGAAATTGAAGTCGCTGATGCCTGGGGCTTGAATCAGCAGGTTGAAGCGGTATTATCGAAAATGAAGCTGGATGGTGATGCTGATTTTACCCAGCTCTCTGGTGGTATGCGTCGTCGTGTCCTTCTGGCCAAAGCACTGGTGATACAACCTGATTTGTTATTACTCGATGAACCGACCAATCATCTTGATCTGGAAGCCATCCAGTGGCTGGAAGATCAGTTGCTAAGCTACAAAGGGGCGTTGTTATTCATCACTCATGATCGTGCTTTCATGCGTAAATTGTCGACCCGAATTGTTGAGCTTGATCGCGGCAAATTAGTCAGTTACCCCTGTGATTACAGCACCTATCTGACTCGTCGCGAAGAACTTTTACACGCGGAAGAGCAGGCCAATAATCTGTTTGATAAAAAATTGGCACAGGAAGAAGTCTGGATTCGTCAGGGTATTAAGGCCAGACGTACGCGTAATGAAGGTCGCGTTCGGGCCCTGGAATCAATGCGAAACGAACGTGCTGATAGAAGAAATAAAGTTGGTAAGGTTGATATGAATATCGTGCGCGGCGAACAGTCCGGTAAAGTGGTTGTGGAAGTGGAAGATGTTAGTTTTGAGTATGAAGGCCGTAGTATTATCAAAAACTTCAGCACGACTATTTTACGTGGTGACAAGGTCGGCATCATTGGGCCGAATGGTGCGGGTAAAACCACCTTGTTAAAAATATTGCTGGGCCAGTTGCAACCACAATCAGGCAAAGTTTCGTTGGGTACCAAACAGGCTATTGCTTATTTTGATCAGATGCGTGACCAACTCGATGAAGAATCCAGCGTGCTCGACAATCTTTCTGAAGGTCGTGAATTTATTGAAATCAATGGCGCGCGCAAGCATGTCATTGGTTATCTGCAGGATTTCCTGTTCGCGCCGGAACGTGCGCGCTCTCCGGTTAAAGCTTTATCGGGTGGTGAACGTAATCGATTATTACTGGCTCGCCTGTTTTCCAAGCCAGCGAATATTCTGGTGATGGATGAGCCGACCAATGATCTTGATGTCGAAACCCTGGAGTTGTTAGAAGAGCTGGTTTTCAATTATACCGGTACTATATTACTGGTCAGCCATGATCGTGAATTTGTGAATAATGTTGTCAGTAATACCCTGGTGTTTGGCGAAGACGGCAAGGTGAGCGAATTCGTTGGCGGTTATGATGACTGGTTGCGTCAGCGTTCAAATGATGCCGAGTCAGACAAGGCTAAAGCAGTAGGTAGCCAGACTAATAAAATAGTAAATAAAGACACTAAAGATAAAGGTCAGAAGAAAAAACTCAGTTACAACGATCAGCGTGATCTTGATGAGCTGCCTGTTAAAATTGAAGAGCTAGAATCAGAGCAGAAACGCCTGCATGCAATAATGGCTGATGCCAAATTTTTTCAACAGGATAAAGACAAGATATTAGAAGTGCAGGATTCACTTAAAGAAACGGAGCAGGAGTTAGCCACTTGTTATCAGCGTTGGGAAGAATTAGAAGAGTAACATATAAGGTGATATTATAGATTTACTTATGTTGGGCAGGCGCCATAATTGAAGTTTATGTCTCTGATCCAGCCTCGCATTTTTGTGAGTTGGTTCAAACCACAGACCTGGTATTTCAGTTATACTCGCCAGATAGAAAATAATTACTTATGGTGGTGCAGCATATGTTTCAACGAATCGGTTTAATAACACCTGCTTTGGTACTGGGACTTTTATTGCATTCAGCTTTGTCTTATGCGGATGAAGGTCGCGGTCAGATCCTTAAAACCAGTGGTATAGTCAAAATTATCAATGCACAGGGCGAGGCACGTGAAGTCACTGGTTCTGAAGTTGTTGTTCGTGAAATGGACATCGTTAGTACTGGCGAAGGTAGTCAGGCAGTGGTTCGTTTTAATGACGGCGCTTTGTCGGTGCTTAATGAGAAAAGTCGCTTACAGGTAGAAAAGAAGAACTGGTTGTCTCATCTTGGTGGAAAGATTTATTTTACTTTCCGTAAAGTCTTTGGCGGAGAGAGAAAGGTCAAAGCTAAATTCTCAACTATTGGTATTCGGGGTACTACGTTTATCGTCACTGATAATGAGGATGCTCAAAGTGTTTCATTGCAGGAAGGCAAACTTGAACTTGAGTCATCAGGTGATGATTATGAAATACATCGTAAAAAATCGGTTGATGAGTTTGCTGCATTCAAACAAGAAGCACTGGACGCACGAAAAGCGATGAAAAGTGAATATGAAGACTATAAGAAACAAACCATGGAAGAGTTTGTGGAGTACAAAAAGAACTTCACAATGCAGGCAAATCATGTAATTAGCTTTGACGGTAACCGGGTTGATGAAACTGAAATGGGCGAAAAGGAACAGGCTAGTTTCAGTGATTTTGAATCTGTTGCTGGCGAGATGCTGGAAACATTCCGACGCCAGTCAGAAGAACATCGTCAGCAGCAGGAAGAGAAGGTTGTGCCAGAGGAGAAGAAGTCTGAAAAGGGCTGGCGGAATTTTTTTAATTAGTCATTAGTCTGTCATTAAGCGGTGATTTTCAGGGTTTCCCTGAAGACCACCGCTATGAATAGCAATAATTCGACTACCTCTGGGGAAAAAACCCTTCTTTATTAAGTCGAATAATCCGTAGAACATTTTCCCTGTATAAACACTATCTAGTGGGACATCGAAATTTTTTTTAAATTTTTCGATGAAGCTCCAAAGTTCGGGCGTGGTTTTTGCGTAACCGCCAAAGTGGTATTCGGTATTAAGTTGCCAGTTTGCAGACGGTTCGAAATTTACTTGTTGCAGAAAATGTTGAATTTCTTTTTCAAGAAAGCCACCACCTTTAAGAACTGAAAAGCCGATGGCTGTTTGTTTTCTGTGCAGTCCATAAATAATTCCGGCTAGAGTCGCACCAGTACCGCAGGCACCACAGATAAAATCAAATTCCTGATTAATATCTTCAACGATTTCAGCGCAGCCTTTGAGCGCTAGCGTATTGCTGCCACCTTCGGGCAGTAAATAAAATCGGCCATATTTTTTATTCAGACTATTGAGGTATTCTTCGGATGTTTTATTTCGATACGTGAACCTGTCTATATAGTTCAGTTGCATGCCGCAGTCAGTGGCGAATTGCAGTGTGGAGTTCAGTGGCTTGTGTGCTTCACCACGGATGATTCCGATAGTACGAATATCCAATCGCTTACCGGCAGCGGCAGTGGCGTAAATGTGATTAGAATAAGCACCGCCAAAAGTGAGCAGGGTGTCATGGTTTTGCTGTGCAGCAGCTTCAAGATTGTATTTCATCTTGCGCCATTTGTTGCCGCCTAGTTCGAAATCTACCAGGTCTTCACGCTGGATATGTAAAGCAATACCTGCAGCCTCCAGCAGGGGTGATTGTATTGCCTGGAGTGGAGCTTTCTTGAGTTTTAATTCTTGAAGTTGTTTCAGTGTGTGGCTACTACGTGAACAACACTGGAATATTCAAAATAGACAACGCGGTCGTTGTAAGTCCAGGTGGTAATGGGTGGTTTGCCGATGGCATCAGAAACTTCACGTGGTTGACCTAGTTCGTTTTTAACCTTTTCCATAGTCATACCGCGGCGTGGAAAATCAAGAATATTAACAGGCATTGTGTCACCTGATGGCATTTCCATGACATCACCGGTGATTTTAGTTTCAGTATTATGGTCGTAAACGTGGATAACAGGTTCGACTTCTTCAGTTTGTTGTTCTTGTATAGTGTTATCTGGGGTTGAAACTTCTTCCATTTGCGGAGCATTTTCTTGGGCAGGTGTTTCTTCAAATACTGGGACTTCTTCAAGATCGGTTGATATATCAATAATTTCAGGCTCAAAAGTTTCTGAGCGGTCATCCATGGCCGGACGATCTGCCAGTACTTGAGTTGAAGAGAGCAGCAGGCAGCAAATTGCCAAGATAATGTGATTGTGGTTAATGCTTTTGTTCATGTTATCCCCATGATTTCCTTACGATAGATTATTACAGGGAGTGTAGCACTTGCCGAAAAAAATACATCACTCTGGTGAAATCAGAGCGATGTATTGGCTGTTAAACAATTATGATTGATAACGCTGGAAAACCAGACAGGCATTAGTGCCACCAAAACCAAAATTGTTCGACATCACGGTATTCAGTGTTACATCATCCTTTCTTTTAGTCACAATTGGCATACCCTTGGCTTGCTCATCGATGTTTTCGATATTTGCAGATGCCTGAATGAAATTGTTTTCCATCATCAAAAGACTATAAATAGATTCCTGAGCACCGGAAGCCCCCAAGGAATGACCGGCAAGTGATTTACTCGAACTAATGGGTGGGATATTTTCGCCGAAGGCTTCACGAATAGCCCACAGCTCCTTGGTATCACCAACTGGTGTGCTGGTGCCATGAGTGTTGATGTAGTCTAGCGGCTGATCGATACCTTCTAATGCCATTTGCATGCAGCGAACCGCACCTTCACCTGAAGGTGCAACCATATCAACACCATCAGAGGTCGCACCATAACCTACTACTTCAGCAAGAATATTGGCGCCACGATTAAGTGCATGTTCAAGTTCTTCAACGACCAAAGTTGCACCACCACCCGCGATGACAAACCCGTCACGATCTGCATCGTAAGTACGGGAGGCTTTTTCAGGTGTTTCATTATATTTTGATGATAAAGCGCCCATGGCATCAAATAACATGCTTAGCGCCCAGTGTTCTTCTTCACCACCACCGGCAAAAATAATGTCCTGTTTACCCATTTGAATGAGTTCGTAGGCGTTACCAATGCAGTGAGTACTGGTTGCGCATGCTGAGCTGATCGAATAATTCACACCTTTAATATGAAATGGTGTGGCCAGGCAGGCTGATACTGTACTTGCCATGGTACGAGGTACCATATAAGGCCCAACACGGCGTATTCCTTTGCTGCGTAGAATATCAGCAGCTTCAACCTGATTTGCTGAGGAAGCACCACCAGAGCCCATGATAATACCGGTACGAATGTTTGAAACTTGTGATTCATTCAGACCAGCATGCTCAATTGCTTGCTGCATGGAAATATAGGCGAAGGCCGCGGCATCACCCATGAAACGTTTTACTTTACGATCGATAAAATCGTCAACATTGATATCAACACTACCAGCAACATTGCTGCGCATACCGACTTCTTTATAGGTTTCCTGAAATTTAATGCCGGAGCGACCTTGCTGTAAAGATTCGAGAACAGTTTGACGGTCATTTCCTAAGCAGGAAACGATACCATAACCGGTAATAACAACGCGTTTCATGGTTAACTCCTAAAAGTTTTCAGTTGATGTGAACAGACCAACTCGTAGATTTTTTGCAGTATAAATAACACGGCCATCAGCAGACAGTGATCCATCGGCAATGCCTAGAATCAGGTCGCGTGCGATAACACGTTTAATATCAATTTGATAAGTGACATCTTTAGCTGTAGGTAGAATTTGACCGGTAAATTTTACTTCTCCAACACCGAGAGCACGACCTCGACCGGGATGACCGCTCCAGCCCAGATAAAATCCCACCAGCTGCCACATAGCATCTAAACCCAAGCAACCGGGCATTACCGGGTCACCTTTAAAATGGCAATCAAAAAACCAGAGGTCAGGATTAATATCCAGCTCGGCCTTAATTTCACCTTTACCATAACTGCCGCCGGTATCGGAGATATGGTTAATGCGATTACACATCAACATATTAGGAGCTGGTAATTGTGCATTGCCTGGTCCAAACAGCTCGCCTTCACCACATTTTAGTAGTTCTTCGTAGGTGTATGAATTTTGTTGAATAAAACTTTTTTCGTCTGCGAGCATAAGGGATATCCGCAATAGCGGCCATTTGTAATTAAATATCCGGTTATTTTATAGGAAAAAGAGGCATGATGGTATTGGGAGTGACTTTTAGAGTGGGTTATGCAGGAATTATTATTAATAGTGATGTTAGCTGCTGTTGTTTTTTATTGGTGGGACACGGCATATACCAAAGAGTTTGCACTGTATAGGTGCCGATATTTGTGCAGGAATGCAGGGTTGCAGTTACTGGATGATACCGTCATGCGACAAAGAATCTGGTTGGCTCGTAGTGCAACGGGTACGCTGCAATTGTGCCGAATATATAGCTTTGATTACAGCGATGATGATGACACGAGGTGGCAGGGGTATATTGTTACCTTAGGCCATCATGTCGCGGAAACGAGTCTGGATCCGCGGCATGTAGTAGGCCGAACGATAGATATGCCTATCGATAAATAGGCTTAATGTGTAGAGAATTTTTTATCGAACTTGAGGCGTGCAGGTTCAGTTTGGCCTTCAGGTGTGACTTTGATATCGAATTTCAAAAACTCACCTTCAGTGAATTGCGATTCAGATAAATAATAAATGGCTGTGCCTTCCTTTATTTCACGGAACTCCATGTTCTTCATTTGTCCAGTGAGATTGTTCAAGTGCCCGGTGACCTTAGCTGCCGTTGGTGTTCCGGTGGTGTTTAGCACTTTTTTAAGTACCGCGATATTAACAATGACACGGTTATTGCGGCGGGTTAGGTTGTACTGTTTAGCTACTTCTGGTGATAGTGTGTCACTTCTGAAGGCATTGAAGTGAATAACGTAATCGCCAAACTCCTTGGAGTGTTCTGCATCAGCGTAGGCATTCAGGCCAAAGCTGAGTAAGGTAAAGATGGTCAGGGTCTTGATGATGTGGTGCAGATTTTTGTACATATTATGAATCTCCAGAGAATGATTATTATTACCGTTCTCCTCCATTGTAGTCGAAACCGGATGTTAATCAATGCCTGGCTTGATCAGATTAAGTTCCCTTTAAAATATAGTACTAATTACTTAAATTTCAATTTCGGATAACAATTGTCGACCTATGCAGTCGAATCGCCAGCCATTGAGTAATTTTCCCTGACCAGCACCCTGCATGAGTTTTTCCAGGTCTTTTTTTGAACTCAGCACGCTTTGATGAATATTGAGAGCGTCAGCTTTTATTTGCACTAAACCCTGTAGATGCTTGAGCTGAGACTTTTCTTCATTAGACGGCCGCTCGCGATTGATTATCGGCCATTCAGATTCAGGTGTTTGTAGGCCGGTCTCGATGGCCTCTGCTAAAGCTTGCAGTTCATCCTGATTAAATTTTAAAATTTGCCTGTCGACAGTACTTAGTTGATTGATATCGACTTGTGTCGCCGAAAGTTTAAGCAATAAATCATCTGACATAATTTTACGTCGAGTAAGATCCTGATCAATAGCCAATTGTTCGCGCCATTGTGCGATGGAGCGACATACCGCCAGTTGCCCATCGCTCAACTGGAAATACCCCTTAACACGTAACCAGCAATTTTCCATATCAGGCAGGAAGCGCTGATCGTTACCGCAGAGTTGCTCACAATCTTCCTGTAACCATTCATGACGATCTAACTGCATCAATTCCTGATTGAACTTTTCATACAGTGGTAACAGGTATAGTACATCTTCTCCCGCGTATTCAATTTGCTTGGCGCTCAGGGGACGTTTCAACCAGTTAGTGCGGGTTTGTGATTTATCCAGCTCAACGTCATATTGTTCGAACACCAGTTTGGCGTAACCAATTTGATCCTGATGACCGAGCATCGCCGCCGCAATTTGAGTATCAAAAATCGGCGCGGGAAGATCACCAAAATAGAGATAGAGTACTTCCATATCTTGCGAGCAAGAATGAAATACTTTTGTAATATCAGGATTAAAAAATAAACGTCGTAACTGTTCACGTGCATCGAAAGCAAGAGGATCAACGCAAATGATATCGTCAGGGCTACCAATTTGAATTAATCCGAGGTGCGGATAGTAAGTTGTTTCACGAAAGAATTCGGTATCAATAGCGAGCATAGGCTCGTTGATCAATTTATCGCAGAATTGAGTGAGGCTTTGATTGTCCTCGATGAGTATGGGGTTCATGGAGGCGATTATATATTTTATCTATGTCTCAGTGGCGAAAAGCTTTTTTATGCTTTTGATTTAGATTTATTCCACCCTGAATTATTATCCACCCACTTCAAACTAATCCAGTACCAGAGAGTCATCGGTGCCATCATGGCTATCCAGCTCCAGTCATCGATCAGGAATATGGTTTTAATCAATTCGTTGTTTTCAAAAAACAGTGGCAAGGGTATGCAATAGAGTGAAAATAGGGCACAGGCACCGGTTAGTATCAACGCACCTTTTCTTGTTTCGATGCTCGAAAAGGCAAGAAAAACCCAAATGGGCATTTTATCTGTTTTAACCATTATTCTATTATCTCATTTTATATTTGGAGGAACTTATTTCTTGCAGCTGGATAGGCCAAAGGGGACGTAGGCGGGGCACCAGCCAATGGCTGCAGTAAAAAGTGGAACGATGCCGATAATGCCCCATAAAGACTGGAAATAAACGCCTGCTGCAATAATGCATGAACCTGCAACTGCTCTCGCAATTCTATCTACCTGACCCATGTTCTTTTTCATTTGAAGCACCTCTTTTTATTTATGGATTTTTATCTCTATGCACCAGCACTGGAAATAATTTTATACAATTTAGTACTTAATGTCAGACTTTACAGCCAATAGTTCAATTTGATAGCCATCGGGGTCTTCCACAAAAGCAATAATGGTATTGCCTGCATTCATAGGGCCAGCATCACGAAGTATTTTGCCACCTTGCTGACGAATCTGCTCAGTGGCCTGGTAAACATCATCGACTTCAATGGCGAGATGGCCAAAGGCGTTGCCAATGTCGTAGCTGGATGTATCCCAGTTGTGGGTTAGTTCCAGCACGGTATTTTCTTTTTCATCACCGTAGCCAAGGAATGCCAGGGTGAATTTACCGTCGGGGTAATCTTTCTGGCGTAGCAGTGTCATGCCCATAATTTCAGTGTAGAACTTGATCGAGCGGTCGAGGCTGCCGACGCGCAACATGGTGTGGAGTAATCGCATTGTATTCTTCGTGTAATTATTAAACGGGGTTATGATACATTGTCTGTGCAGGGCTAATCCATGCATTTTACCCCCACAAAAACAAAACTAGTGAAACGAGACCATGGATTTTTCATTTAACGCAAAAGATTTTAGAGATCAGCTGGAGCAAGCGGTTGCAGACGGTATACAGGCATCCCCATTGGCGCAGGGGGTGGAAAGCTCCCCGGAGAATCTATTGGCTGCCATGAAGCAGGCAATAGATGTGATGCAGCGTGCAGGGGCAGATATTTCATCTGAATCACCCGAAAATGACATTGAAGAAAAAGACATAAGCCAGATCGGTGATTATGTATTAACACTAATTGAAGGTTTGATTGGTCATGTTCAGGCTGCTTCGGATATGCAGGCCGCCACCCAGGCTAAGGCCCTGGTGCGTTTAACTTTGCCAGTGGCGATGTGGGTAGCGCACTGTGGTGGCAGGCTGGATAAGCTGGATCTGGTTGTCAACGCGATAGCTGATTATGCTAATGAATACAGAGACCCGGAGCAGCTAGTTGAGTTAACCCGGGTGATTGCGACGATTATTCAGGTAGCATCGGCAGTGGTGAAGCATGATCTGGAGCAAACCAATGCTATGCGACCGTGGCGTGTTCTGCACTTGAATTACGGTATTGTTGCGACTCGAAGCCACGATCCAAAATTGATTGAAGCCGCTTATGATACTTTAGTGAAAGACTTCCCGCAGGATGCACGAGAGTTTTTTAAGCAGGGCATGCAGCAGATGGATATTATCGGTTACCCACAGGCTGTACGTGATGTGGTGGAAAAATACAATCAAATGTGGGGATCTGAGAGTCCTCTACATTGATAATTGTATTTCAGGTTTTATTTTCCGCACGATGTTTGCTTTGCATGAAATGTCGATGAGGCACGTGCAGTAGTTCAGCCAATTTTCTGACCAGATGTTCTTCAAATTTATCGAGTACATTGTCGGCGTAAGCAATATGCCAGAGTTGCTCAACCAGAAATATTTTCTGCTCCTGTGAGTAATGCTGATTAATCATGGATGTGAACTGGTAATAATCTGCGGTTGTGTTTTTCTTTTCATGAGCAATGGTTAATAGTTCTTCAGTTTCAGCATCAGTGATATTAAATTGTTGCTGCAAGGCCTGACGAATTTTTTGTTCTTCATTATCGTGTATATCACCATCAACGTGCACCATTTCAAACATCAAAACAGCGCAGCCCAGTTTGAGTTTATGGTCGATATCATTTTGTGATGAGCTAGAGCTGATGTTTAATCGAGATTCAAAGAATTGTTTAACACGTAACATCATAATTTATTAGGTTCGCTTTTAATTTCTGAAAGTGCCTTTTCAATACGGCGTTGATCAAAGCCACTGAAAGTATAGTCACCAATGAATAAGACAGGGATTCCAAGAGGCATCAATGGATTAGTGTTTATGTCTGCGTACATTTGTTCACCCTCCCCATTGTCTTCAATATTGTATTCACAGTAACTAATTTCATTATTGAGGAAATACTTTCGTGCTTTGTAGCAATAGGGGCACCAGATCGCGCCGAGCATAACCACATCTGGTTTAGTTGACAGAGTTTCCGTATTGCAATAAATCGTTTCAATAGAAGGTTTGTAGCTGATGGCGAATATAACAGTGGCAAATAAACCGAATATAAACAGGCTATTGAAACGACGCTTTGCCGGTTTTTTATCAGGTATCTCGGAGTTATTTTCAACCATATTTAATGATAACAGGAAAGCGCTGAGTTGCCTTAATATTCCAGAGAGTCTCTTCGACCAAAATTGATACCGATGGAGAATCGATGTTGATCACTTAAGTTTTCGGTGACTTCATGAACCATGCTGGGTTTGAAAAAAAGAAAACTTCCTTCCGTTGGGGTGATTCTTATGGTCTCGCCTTCATTTGGAATATTGCTGGTCTTGATAATAAAGTCACCAGAGTTTTCGGGTACGGAAATATAATAGGCGGCCGATAGCAGTTCATCGTCATCATCATGACGATGTGAGGTGGTTACTGCACCTGGCGGCATGTGATTGAACCAGTAGCCCATTTCGATATCTTTGGTGCCCAGAATGAGATTGGCAAATTTTGTTGCTTCCTGCTTGAACTGAGCTAATTCAGGAATATGTTGTTCGTTTAAATAAGTGTTTTCGTGGCGATCATTAAATAAATGGGTGCGCTCTACATCATCGCGCTCGTAGTGCTCGAAGAAACCTTTCGAAAATATGGGGTTGAGTTTTTTAAGTAGTTCAGAATGGACGATATAAATATCATCCTGATCATTAAATTTTATTGGTTGCTCATTCACAATTAATCATCGCCTCCTTAATGGTGGTGCATATGTTCAGATTGATCCATATGATCTGATGGCGCAGTACCATGGTCATTATGTTGCATGGGGATAAACAGGCTGCCGATGGCCATGGCAATAATCAGTAACCCAGCGATACTTCGGACTTTAGGATTGCGGGCAAAACGCGTCAACCATGAGGCCATGAATCCAGCCGCCAGTAGTGTTGGTAATGTGCCTAAACCAAAAGCTAGCATTAAGGTTGCGCCTTGCAGGGCAGAGCCTGCGGATAAAGCCCAGACCAAAACAAAATACACCATGCCACAAGGGAGCCAGCCCCAGACCAGGCCATAGAGTAATGCTTTAAAGGGATTGGAAACGGGAAGCAGTCGTCGGCCAAATGGTTCTAGTTTTTTCCATAAAGGACGGCCTGCTTTTTCAACATAGGCAAGCTGTGGTAGCCAGCCAGCCAGATAAAAACCAACGGTGATCATCATGACTACGCCGATGTATTGAAGTATCTGGTGGCCTTGTTTGAAACCGATACTGGTTAATATCTCAGTGCCCAGTGTGCCTGCTAACAAACCCGCGAGGCTGTAACTGATGATGCGGCCAAAATTATAAGTGCCAACAAAAAAGAGCAGGTGTAATTTGTTGTTACGAATCTTTTCTGGCAGACCGAGGCTAAGTGCGCCAATGATGCCGCCGCACATGCCGACGCAGTGCAGGGTGGTAAATAGCCCTAAAAGAAAGGCAGAGGTGAGTGTGGCCGAAGTATCCATATAAATGTAAAGTTTTTAAAGTGAGAAGGATTCTACGTGATTTCAAAATTCAGATAATTGATACTGATCGTAAAAATCTCGTTTGATTATTACAATGTGTCCAATAATTGTTCAATCAAATTTCGATGCTCACCGTGCATATGGAAGGCGGCATAAGCTTTCAAAGGAATTCCGGGTGCTTCTTCGACTTTGAAGAGTTTGCCCTGTTCCAGTTTGTTGTTGACTAAAGAAGTCGGTAAATAGGCGGCACCTCCGCAATCATCAATCAGGCCGAGTGCAATGCTGGCTACGTTGGCGCGTACCGCCGCAATTGGGCGTTGCGGGAAATAGTCTTCGTGCAGGCTGGTGAACTGAGTGCCCCAGTCAACGCGGATATAACCCTCCGAGAGGGCGTCATCAACACTGATATTTTGTTCTTCGCTGACCATAATGAGTGAAACATCGCCCACTTCCTGAACTATCATATCTCGTAGTTGGGGTGGTTCATAAAGAAAACCGAGGTCAATCGAGCCTTGCTCCAGTTTTTGCACGATGTTTTCGTAGGCGCTGGCTTCGGCGCGCAGACCAATTAACGGGGCATTGCAATGGATATTGTTGAGCCAGTCCTGTAGTAAAATTTCCCACAGGCTGGTGACACCGGCCACGGTTAGGCGTTTATCAACCTGATCGCTGAGGGCGATTTCCTCGTGGGCGCGTTCCCAGGCACCGAGGATGAAGCGGGCATGGCGCTCAAAGCGCTCGCCAGCCGGGGTCAGGTTGACTTTTTGGCGGTCTCGACGGAATAGAGGAAGACCAAGAGTCTGTTCCAGCTGGCGGATGCGGGCACTGATCGCTGAAGGTGAAATGCACAGGTTTTCGGCTGCTTTGCGAAAATTGCGCATGCGTTCCACTTCGAGAAAGGTCTTGAGTTGATCTATATCCATGTTGATTAATTTATCCGCACTTGCTGTGCAAAAATTGTGTTTATAACGATCATTTTATTTCGCTTTTAAGTTTAAGTCTAGTTGGCTAAAATGCGCGCCTCGAAAATTTTAGAATTTCCTTAAATAATACTGAATCATTATGACTGAAGAAAAAAAACCTTTACCAATGAAAAAAATTATCGCGGGTGTTGTTTTTGCACTAGTAGCACTGTGGCTGGCGACGGTGACCCCGTCTATTCAGGTTGCCTGGGTGACCGCGCTGTTAATGCTGACTATATATCTATTTGCTTTTGAAATCGTTGGCGTTGATGTCGCTGCCATCAGTATTATGGTGTTGCTGGGTTTAACCACCTTGCTGGCGCCGCTTATGGGGCTGGAGCAGGGTCTGGTCGATACTCAGCAGATCTTCAATGGTTTCTCCAGTAATGCGGTGATGTCAATTATTGCGGTGATGATTATTGGTGCGGGACTGGATAAAACCGGGCTGATGACCAAAGTCGCTGGATTTATTCTTAAAGTAGGCGGTACAACGGAAGGTCGAATTATTCCAATTATCTCCAGCACCGTTGCTATCATTTCTTCTTTTATGCAAAACGTGGGTGCAGCGGCTTTATTCCTGCCTGTCGTCAGTCGAATCTCTGCTCGCTCCGGTTTGCCGATGTCGCGTTTGTTAATGCCGATGGGCTTCTGCGCCATTCTTGGTGGCACTGTGACCATGGTTGGTTCTTCGCCGTTGATTTTGCTCAACGATCTGATTCTGACTTCCAACCAGGCTTTGCCGGCTGAGCAGCAGATGGAAACCTGGGGTTTATTTTCAGTGACACCGGTTGGTCTGGCGCTGGTATTAACCGGTATCATTTATTTTGTATTGATGGGCCGATATGTTTTGCCTAAAACTGATGCCGAGCAAGGTACAAAGGGTGGCGATACCCTTGATTATTTCAAGAAAATCTACGGTATCGACTATGACCTGTTCGAGCTAACTGTGCCTGAAGGCAGTAAATTGGTTGGTGTTCACCTGAACGATATAGAGCACGATCAACGTATTCGTGTGGTTGCTCTTCACAGTGGTGGTGATGATTTACGCGTCGGTGCGGGTGGTTTAGACCGTGATACTGGTATCTCTGCGGGCAGTGTGATTGGTGTTCTCGCATCGCCAAAAAATCTACTGGCCTTTGCTGAAGCCTATGGTCTTGAACTGCTCTCTGAGCTGGATACTTTTGCGGATTCTTTGTCATCGGCAAAATCGGGTATTGCTGACATCGTTATTCCTCCCGGATCGAGCTTAATTGGTAAAAGTGCACGAGATTTATGGATGCGTAAAACTTATGGTATTGCCCTGGTTGCTTTGCATAGAAATGGTGAAACTTTACGCGAAGGTGACGATATCCGAAATCTGCCGTTTGAAGCAGGTGACACCATGGTCGTTCACACCAGCTGGGATGCACTGGCACGTCTGGAAAGTGATACTAACTTTGTGGTTGTCACCACCGAATATCCGCATGAAGATGTTCGTCCTCAAAAAGTCGGCTGGGCGGGTCTTTTCTTTGGTATCGCTTTGGTTATGGTGCTGTTTACCGACTTACGTTTATCGATAGCCCTGTTAACGGGTGCCATCGGTATGGTGCTGTCGGGTGTACTGAAAATTGAAGAAGCCTATGAAGCGGTTTCGTGGAAAACAGTTTTCTTGCTGGCGAGTTTGATTCCATTAGGACTGGCCGTGGAAACATCGGGCACCGCACGCTGGATTGCCGAGCAGACATTATTAGTCGTCGGTGATATGGATGTCTGGGTCATTCAGTTATCTATCGGTATTCTTGCTACCTTCTTTACTCTGGTTATGTCCAATGTTGGTGCCACGGTGTTATTGGTGCCATTGGCAGTAAACATTGCAGTTAGCCTACAAGCCAATGGTGTTGATGCAAGTCCCGCCGTTTTTGCTTTAACTGTAGCGATTGCGACTTCTAATTCATTCCTGATACCAACGCATCAGGTTAATGCGCTAATTATGGGGCCAGGCGGTTATCGCGTGCCAGACTTTATGAAAGCCGGCGGCATAATGACGATCTTATTCCTGATCGTAATGATGCTGATGATGAATTTAATCTTTTAATTTGAATTCTAGAGAACAGAATTATGCCGAATATTTTGAATAAAACCTGGTTGGCTCTGGCGGCTTTAATGTTGCCTGGACTTGCTTTGGCAAGCACAGCAGTAACGGGTGAACATACACGTCTTGATTTAACCGATAGCGGTATTGGCTTTTTCGCCATTGTTATTTTCATCTTTGCTTATGCACTGGTGATTGGTGAAGAGTTTTTGCATCTGCGCAAATCCAAACCGGTTATTATTGCTGCGGGCTTAATCTGGGGCACCATCGGTTGGGTGTACACGCAACACGGTATGCCGCACATGGCTGAAGCAGCAGTGCGTCACAACCTGCTTGAATATGCAGAACTGATGTTGTTCCTGCTGGTGGCGATGACCTATATCAATGCCATGGAAGAACGTCAGGTATTTGATGCACTGCGTTCATGGTTGATTAGTAAAGGTTTTGGTTTCCGTCAATTATTCTGGCTAACCGGTATTCTGGCATTCTTTATTTCACCTGTTGCCGATAACTTAACCACAGCATTATTAATGTGTGCTGTGGTCATGGCGGTCGGTGGTAGCAATACCAAGTTCGTTACACTGGCCTGTATCAATATTGTGGTTGCCGCAAATGCCGGCGGTGCATTTTCACCCTTTGGTGATATCACCACGCTGATGGTATGGCAAAAAGGTGTGGTTGGTTTTGGTACTTTCTTTGCGCTGTTCATCCCATCGGTTGTTAACTTTGTTGTGCCAGCTGCAATTATGCATTTTGCTGTACCCAATGAGCAGCCAGAAGGTAATGAGGAAACTGCGATTATGTATCGTGGTGCGCGACGCATCATTGCATTGTTCCTGTTAACCATTGTAACCGCCGTTAGTTTCCACAACTTCCTTGGCTTGCCACCAGTAATTGGTATGCTGACAGGCCTGGGTTATTTGCAGTTTTTTGGTTACTTCCTGAAAAGAACACATAGCCGTTGTGTCGCAGAGCGCTGTAGTAACAAGGAGGAAGAAGGGCAGCTCGGTGATGTCGTTGCCTTTGATGTATTTAATAAAATTGCACGTGCCGAGTGGGATACATTGTTCTTCTTCTACGGTGTTGTATTGTGTGTAGGTGGTCTGGGCTTCCTGGGTTACTTATCCATGGTATCTGAAATCATGTACACATCATGGGGTGCAACTAACGCAAATGTTGCTGTTGGTGTATTGTCAGCCATCGTCGATAATATTCCGGTGATGTTTGCTGTATTGACCATGATGCCTGATATGTCTACTGGTCAGTGGTTACTGGTGACTTTGACTGCGGGTGTAGGTGGTTCATTGTTGTCTATAGGTTCAGCAGCAGGTGTTGCGCTGATGGGTCAGGCTAAGGGTAAATATACTTTCTTTGGTCATCTTAAATGGACGCCGGTAATTGCACTTGGATATGCAGCGAGTATTTTTGTGCATTTGTGGTGGAATGAAAGTTATTTTACCTAATAAATAACTGATCAGTGTTTCATTGAAAAAGCAGGCCGGGTAACCGTCCTGCTTTTTTATTTGTTATTTTGATAGAGCGCAGCGACGAAATAAGTGGTCAGGGTTTTACTGTAATGCCCCTTTTATCTTCTCATGTGCCCGGCTAACTATGTTAATCTTAATCGTTAAATAATTCATAGTTACAAAGGTGTGTTATGCCACGTTACCGCTCAAAAACTACGACTGAAGGCCGCAATATGGCCGGTGCCCGCTCACTGTGGCGTGCGACTGGAATGAAAGATGAGGATTTCCAGAAGCCGATTATCGCCGTGGTCAACTCGTTTACCCAGTTTGTACCGGGACATGTGCACCTGAAAGACATGGGCCAGCTGGTCGCGCGCGAGATTGAAGCTGCTGGTGGTGTCGCCAAGGAATTCAACACCATCGCGGTCGATGACGGTATTGCGATGGGCCACGATGGCATGCTGTACAGCCTGCCGAGCCGCGACCTGATCGCCGATTCGGTCGAGTACATGGTTAATGCGCATTGCGCCGATGCCATGGTTTGCATCTCCAACTGCGACAAGATCACACCAGGCATGCTGATGGCAGCGA
This sequence comes from Gammaproteobacteria bacterium, assembly GCA_029882355.1. Lineage (GTDB taxonomy): Bacteria > Pseudomonadota > Gammaproteobacteria > SZUA-229 > SZUA-229 > LH-M37. The sequence goes on from JAOUKV010000016.1 coordinate 59,471, forward strand.
TGCGTATCAATATCCCGGTGGTTTTCGTCACCGGTGGGCCGATGGAAGCGGGCAAGACCAAACTCTCCGAGCATAATCTCGATCTGGTTGATGCCATGGTCATTGCCGTCGACAATAGTGCCAGTGATGAAAAGGTTGCCGAGTACGAGCGTTCCGCTTGCCCGACCTGTGGTTCCTGTTCCGGCATGTTTACCGCCAACTCGATGAACTGCCTGAGCGAAGCACTCGGCCTGAGCCTGCCCGGTAACGGTACCGTGGTTGCTACCCATGCCGATCGCGAGAGGCTATTCAAACGCGCCGGTTCGCTGATCGTTGAACTGACCAAACGCTATTATGAACAGGATGATGACAGCGTGCTGCCACGCAGCATCGGTTCGAAAGCAGCGTTCAACAATGCCATGACGGTGGATATCGCCATGGGTGGTTCGACCAATACCATTCTTCATCTGCTCGCCATTGCGCAGGAGGCGGGAGTTGATTTCAGCCTGAAAGACATCGACGAGTTGAGTCGCAAGGTGCCGCAGTTATGTAAGGTGGCACCAAACACGCCGAAATACCATATCGAAGACGTACACCGTGCCGGTGGCATCTTCGGCATACTCGGCGAACTCAACCGTGCCGGCATGCTCGATGACCAGTGCCCGACGGTACACAGTGCCACGATGCGGGAAGGACTTGAGCAATGGGATATCACCCTCAATGATAATGCTGAAGTCACCGAATTCTACAAGGCCGGTCCAGCCGGGATTCCTACACAGACCGCGTTCAGCCAGAGCACGCGCTGGCCCTCACTGGATGATGATCGCGAAAACGGTTGTATTCGTTCGCTCGAACACGCCTATAGCCTGGAAGGTGGTCTCGCCGTATTGCGCGGCAACATCGCCGAGGATGGTTGCGTAGTCAAAACCGCGGGTGTCGATGAATCTATCCACGTGTTCGAAGGCAGCGCACACATCACCGAATCACAGGATCAGGCTGTCGATGATATCCTCAACGATCGGGTTAAAGAAGGCGACGTGGTTATCGTACGTTATGAAGGTCCGAAAGGCGGGCCGGGCATGCAGGAAATGCTGTATCCAACTTCCTACATCAAGTCGAAAGGCCTCGGCGAAAGCTGCGCGTTGCTGACCGATGGCCGTTTTTCCGGCGGCACCTCGGGCCTGTCGATTGGTCACGTTTCACCGGAAGCTGCAGCAGGTGGTGCGATTGGTCTGGTACGCAATGGTGACAAAATCCGTATCGACATCCCGAATCGCTCGATTGATGTCCTGTTATCGGAAGAGGAATTAGCACAACGCAGGACAGAGCAGGACAAGCTGGGTTGGGCGCCGAAGGATTCACGTCCGCGTAAAGTGAGTGCGGCGTTGAAGGCTTATGCGTTGTTGGCGACTAGTGCGGATAAGGGGGCGGTTAGGGATTTGACTAAGTTGGGTTAGGTTGTAAATAATAGTTTCTTGTAGGGTGGGCACGTTGTTTGTGCCCACGCGGTTGTTAGTTAGGCGATGTACGCGTTGGCAAAAAAAACTTGCCCACCCAACTGGGCTGGTGAATAACGCGACCGATGCGGTTCGTGCCTCACCACATCCTACAAAAACTGTTTAATTCTGTTTCTCAACAACACCCCTAACCACCTCCTCAGCCTCCCGCGCCAACTCATCCCGACTTCTCTCCGCCGTAGAAATCACATCAAGAAAATGTATCTCCGCACTCAATGTTTTCGCACGCAAAATATTTGAAAGCGATTCACCTATAGACATATCACCAATAAAGTGTGCGGCTGGATGTGCCAGTTGTTTGTGATGTGGATAGCGAATGGCAATTGGCTGGATGTTGCAACCGGCATCAATCGCACTTTGAATTAATCGACTGTGAAAGCGTTTGATGTTGCCATCGCTAGTGGTGCCTTCGGCAAACAAAATTACGTTTTGATCTTGTTTGAGGGCGTCGGCCATGGTTTGAATGGCTTCCTGTGAAGCGGTTTTTCCGCCTCGGGATATGTAGAGCGTGCCTGCACGTGATGCCAGCCAGCCCATGACGGGCATTTTTTCAACTTCGGCTTTGGATAAAAATCGTACGGCAAGAATTCCACCAATGGCGTGAATATCAAACCATGAAACATGGTTGGCGATGAATAGAGTGGGGCGGTTATCGGGGTTGCCAAAAACCTGGACAGGTATGCCCAGAGCGTGCGCTATTTTTCGATGCCACCAACAAGTTAAGTTTGCACTCATACTCTGGCGTGGCATATGACCCTTCTGAAAAAAAGGCGTAAACAAACAGCCTGCAATGATGACTGTAAATAAAAAAGTACTGCGGTAAATAATTCGACTGCTGGTTTTTAACATTGTTAGCTAAAGCGCATAGATAAATCGATGGCTTTAATATCTTTGGTTAAGGCTCCAGTCGAAATATAATTAACGCCAGTAAGTGCAATATCGTGGATGCTATCCAGTGTGACATTGCCGGAAGCCTCCAGTGGGATTTTACCACCACAGATTTTTACCGCTTCGACAAGTTGCTGGTTAGTAAAGTTATCCAGCAATACGCGATCAGCATTCGCGTCCAGTGCCTGATTTAATTCATCAATGCTTTCAACTTCAACTTCAATCGGCATTTCAGGATTGTGGAAACGTGCTTCGTCAATTGCCTGTGCAATGCCGCCACAGGCAAGTATGTGGTTTTCTTTAATAAGAATGGCATCGTATAAACCAATGCGATGATTCTGGCAACCGCCACAACTGACGGCATATTTTTGTGCCATGCGAAGTCCGGGTATGGTTTTTCGGGTATCAAGAACAATGGCTTCGGTGCCAATAACCGCGCTGGCGTACTCTGCCGAAAGTGTCGCTGTTGCGGATAGTGTCTGCAAAAAATTAAGACCGGTTCTTTCGCCAGTGAGAATAGATCGCGCTGAACCACTAAGGCTACATATGGTCTGTCCAGCTTCCAGAGCATCACCGTCTTCGAAATTCCATTCGATGAGAATTTCATCATTAATTTGACGGAAGACTTCCTCAAACCAGTCCATGCCGCAGAGTACACAATCCTCGCGACTAATTACTGTGGCGATAGTGATTTCATCTTCAGGAATCAGTTGTGCGGTGAGGTCACCGCTACCAACATCTTCATCGATGGCGATGTGTACGGATTCTTCAATACTGCTTTGCGGGACGTTTAATACCGGAATAGTCATACGTTCAATCAGGCCAAAGTGTTGTGAAGAATTTTTGATTTACGTTGGTAGTTGTACAGTGACTGTTTTTCCATTGGTAATTTTTCTAATGGTACTTCGTTAAAACCGCGTTCTAAAAACCAGTGTGTAGTTTGAGTGGTGAGGGTGAACAACTCGGTGATGTGTTGTTTACGTGATTGCCATTCAATATGTTCCATTAAATCATTACCACGACCCTGTTGCTGGTAATCGGGGTGTACGGCAAGGCAGGCCAGTTCCGCAGATTTTTCTTCAGGAAATAAAAATAGTGCAGCACAGGCAATGATCATGCTGTCGCGTTCGATGACGGTGAAGTTATGGATATCCAGTTCCAGTTGTTCACGCGAACGTTTAACCAGAACACCCTGTTCTTCCAGTGGGCTGATGAGTTCCATGATGCCACCGATATCATCTATGGTGGCGGTGCGTAGACCTTCATAGTTATCGGCACTGACTAAGGTGCCAACACCATCACGGCTATATAGTTCGAGTAGTAAAGCGCCATCAATATTTTGGCTAATCATATGGGCACGGGTCACTCCTTTACGACAGGCGTGAGCGGCATTATTTAAATGCGATTGTGTCATTCTGTCGTTTTCATTTTTCTGACCGTGGTTTTTCTGCCATTGCTCGGCCTGGGTAATATTTAGTTGCTGCAACAGCTTGTCATCTTCATCAGTAACACCATTGTTTTCCATGATGAAGATCAGTTTGTCAGCCTGCAAAGCAATCGCAGTTTTGGTGGCGACATCTTCAGCGCGCAAATTAAAAGTTTCACCGGTGAGTGAATAACCAACTGGAGAAACCAGCACCACATTATTATGTTCAAGTTGATCGTTAATGGCTTTGGCATCTACGTTACGGACATTGCCTGTCTGGCCAAAGTCGATGCCGTTATGGATACCATAGGGTTGGGCGGTAATAAAATTACCCGAAACCACGCGCACTGCTGCACCCGCCATTGGTGTGTTTGGCAGTCCCATAGAAAGCTGGGCTTCGATGGCCATGCGAACCTGTCCCACTGCCTGCTCAACACCCGGCATGTTTTCAGCGGGAGTGACCCGTAACTCATCAGAAAATTTTGAATCTAGACCGAGTTTTTGTAATTGTTTTTGTATTTGTGGTCGTGCGCCATGAACCAATACCAGACGTACGCCGAGACTACCGAGCAGGGCGATATCGTGAATTAAATGGGCAAAGCGAGGATGATCGACGGCCTCACCACCAAACAGAATGACAAAAGTGCTGCCACGATGGGTGTGAATATAAGGCGCTGAGGCTCTAAACCAGTCAACGTGATCGGAATTTATTTTATTGTTCGGCATTTTTTAATCAGATAAGTCTCAAAGATTGTAATATACGTGTTTTTTCATGGTGATTCACGCAATAATAATCCTACCTGAATAGTTAACAAGCGAATATTTCGGTAAATTTTAATCATTCGTAGGCGTATAAGCGTAACGTTGCGAGCGTGTGGCAAAGTGGGGAACGCTTGTTCACCCTGTCATTATCTACGTTTTATAGCGTTTTATGCCTGAAATAAATAACCGCGACTAATAAAATCAGTAAAACCACCCAAATCAATAAGTATATTTTTTGTGATTGTTTTGCGGTTCTTGCCTCCAGCCAGGTTCTTGGCTGAATGCCTTTTATTAGAAAAACTAATTTGGCTGAAAGATTAATACAAACAATATTCACAGCTAGTAGTAAGGCAGCGCCCAGTGCCAGTGGTAAATTGCCAATGCTCAACATCAAACCAATGGTAACGGCGGGTGGCATAAGAGCAACGGCGACCATGACGCCAACTAGTACACCCGATGTGCCTGTGACCAGAGACAATGCGGCAGCCGCACCGGAGGCGAGGGCGATGGCGGTGCCCGCGTAATTAGCTTCGGTGCGGATCAGTACTTCCTGTGTTTCGATAGGTAACGGCCATATCAATCCAATGATGGTGGCAACAACTATGGCAAGAATGATACCGGAAGCGATGGCCTTTAATGATTGCCACATCAATCTGGTTTCACCTAATGATGAGCCTAAAGAGAATGCGATGTTAGGGCCGAGCAGTGGTGCGATAACCATCGCTCCAATGATGACGGCAATGTTATTTTCGAGTAGGCCAATACCGGCAACAATGGATGACAGCACAACCAGTACAAAAAAGTTTTGATTAAGTTGAGCACCTTTTTCTACGTGGCTGAAAATTTCCTCACGCGAGATGATGGAAGAGCCTTTGTTTGTTTTATTTTGTTCTTTAGTATTTTTATCGCTGCTTAGAACGGTTTCTACGGGTAGTATAATTATGCGTGCGCCGCTTGATGTCTGTAATGCTTCTTGCAGTTCATCCAGTACAAGCTGACGATTCTCAGTAGTTACTAACAGGCGAGCATCGATACGACCATCTTCATTTTCAGCACCAAACCAGACGTCATCAATCTGATGATGTTCAGCAATGACTTTGATGGTATCTTGATATTGTTTATCAGCAATGACTTCGATGATTTTCATAAAGTTGTTGTTGTTGGTCCGAAAATAAAAAAGGCGACTTCCATAAAGAAAGCCGCCTTATAATTTTACTCCAGCCTCCCTGGCTTTTTATTATTTATATCCATAACTGTAAAAATAGTATAGTTCTACAGATGTAATCTAATTTTGACTCTAACTATCCTGAGCAAAACTCCGCATGAATAAAAGAGTGCATTTTTAATATGGGCGTTACTATAAGATGTGCGTTGGTGTTGAGTCAAGCACAATATATGGTGTGCATAATGGCGCTCTTTTTTGTAAAAGCTGTGGATAAAAATAAAAAAACTGTGATAACAACTACTTATAATCGCAGAGAAAGCTGATCTGGAATATAAGTGTTTGGTAATGCAAAAGTATTTTCTGTCTTTAGAATTGAAACGGAAAAATTTTAAAGTGTTTTTTCTGAGCAATGGGTTCCAGCTGAATTATTTGAATCAAACTTTCCACGACAGTTGTATCCTGAAATCTGGTATGGCGTTGTTATGCTATGTTGACCACGGGTCAAATTACTGGAACACTGCACACTATTTAACAGGGGCTGTGAAATAACTAGCTCAATGGGTCATACTTAATAACAAAATGAAGAATATGCCAGCCAGAAGATACATGTCCCTCTGCCGTCATTTGGTGCAGCTTGTCAGCCTGTTGCTCATCACGCTGTTTGTCTCAGAAGTGCAGGCAGCGATTACGGCTACACGTACCTCGTCACCGATTTTTTATTCCAATTCAAATGCTGGTACGGCAACCACCTCGCCGAAGTGTAATTACTTTTCGTTCGACGTGACCACATCAACAGCGATTGACGATGCCTGGGTTGAGCTAGGTAGTTTTACAGGCGGTTTTCTGTCTATGGGTGGGGGCGATGATGGTCTCTATCATTTCGGGCCAATGGCTGCGGGAGAAACCAGGGCAGTGTTCTATTACGTGTGTTCGACTTACACGGCCAAGCCGGTCTCTGGAACACAGACCTACAACCTCACTACCTATAGCGGCAAGCCATCAGCGGGCGGCACAAGTATCGATGTGACCGGTTTCAGTATAACTATCGATGACGATGTGATTGAGGCAAATCCCAACACAGTCAATGCGATCTGGGCGGACATTAATCCCAGTGTGCTGGGTGCAACTACTACGCTAACTGTCGATGGGGACACTGGCACTATAGGTTGTGCCACGCCATCTACCTGTACTGGATCTGAAGCGGGTCCAATGGCATTTAACCCTGCCACCTTTACTGACTGGCGCGCCGATGCTTATGAGCTAGTCGCCACCAGCGTTGTTCTGTCGGTTGGTAACAATATTACGTTCGATAACCAATTATATATCGATAACGTACCGTCATCCTCGAACACTCATTACAATGCGATTTATTACTTCCGACCAGTCTCGACTATTGCTTCGACCACCACGCTGTCACCGGTTTCTTACATAGCCAGCGGCACGCAGATCAAACACACCAACCTTGGTAGCGGTGCCTATGCGGCATCGGGCGGTTTGCTGCCGATCTTGCCGGCACAGAATGAGGTGTTGCTGGCGAAATCAGTCAGTCATGCTACTTTGCCTGCACAGGGCGGGGTAGTCACTTACACGATTAGCGCCACCAATCTCGGCTCCTATGATGTGAGTCTGGACAGCTTTGTCGATAGCCTGCCAGCCGGTGCAACCTATGTGACAGGTTCAACCACTTTTAATGATGTTGTCTTCCCCGATCCTTTTCAATCCGGATCCACCCTCGACTGGTCATCGTTTTTCAATATTCCATCGGGCGCGACTCGCTCTTTGATTTTTCAGGCCACGCTACCAGCAATTCCCGCTACTTATACTAATTCTGCTTACGCCCTGATTGGTAATGCGGTGATCGACACAACGCTGGCAACCAGTGATTATGTGCCGCCTACAGCCAGCACGGTTGTGCTGTATGCACCCACCATCAGTAAGACATTCTCACCGACTGCGCTGGCGATTGGTATTAGCTCGACATTGACGCTAACTATAAGCAACCCGAATGCAGCCCATACTCTGAACGGCATTGCCGTCAGTGATACGCTGCCTGCCAGTCCTGCTGGCCTGGTGTTTGCTACACCACCAGATGCCGCTACCACCTGTTCTGGCGCAGCCTTGAATATCAGTGGTACGACTATTTCTATCACCGGTGGCACACTGACCGTTGGCCAGAGCTGTACTGTTTCTGTGAAGGTGACATCGTCTGCCAATGACGTCTACACCAACACTACCGGCGTGGTGTCTTCCAGCAACGGCGGTACTGGTAGCACCGCTAGTGCAGTAATTACTTTCTCGCCAAAACCAACTATTAGTAAAGCGTTTTCGGTCGCGACCATACCAGTTGATGGTATTGCGACACTGAGTTTCAATATTACTAACAATACTGCCGCGGCGATTACCGGTATGGCCTTTACCGATACCTATCCGGCCAATCTGGTCAATGCGGCGGCGCCCAATATTACTAATACCTGCGGGGGCACTATTACGGCAGCAGCGGCGGGTGGCAGTCTGAGTCTTTCCGGTGGTGATATCGCAGCGGCGGCTGGTACGTGTTCTATTAGTGTTGATGTCACTTCCGCAGTCGCGGGCGATTATGCTAATACCAGCAGCGGCGTTGATTCGATTGAATCCACCCCGGCGGGCCCTGTGAGTAATACCGCTACTTTATCAGTATTGGCTCCACCCACGGTGAGCAAGGCTTTCTCACCTTCAACTATTGGTAAAGGACAGACTTCGACGTTGACCATCACGCTGACTAATCCAAATACCACAGCGATCAGCGGTGCTGCCTTCATTGATACTTATCCAGCCGATTTACTTACTGCTGCAACACCGAACGCTGTAACCAGCTGTACTTCGGGTGGTGTCAGTTCGACTGCCGGATCTGTCTCGCTATCTACTGCCACCATACCGGCAGGTGGTAGCTGCACGGTCAGCATCGATGTTACCTCCAATGTCGTCAACCTGACCGGTTACATCAACACTCTCGCTATCGGCGCGGTGACTACCAGCAATGCAGGTAGCAACACAGTCGCCGCCTCGGACACACTGATCGTCAACGCCACTCCGACCATCACCAAGAGTTTCAGTTTCAACCCGGCGACCGGCATCGGCACGATGAATATAACCATCGCCAACAATGATGCGGTGGCGATCACGGCTTTATCTTTCACCGATCTATTTCCGGCCGGCATGAGTACCGATAATCCACCATCACTTACGCCTGATCCACCATGTGGCGTAGGTAGCAGTATCCAGTCGTGGGATGGCACTACCGCTGGCACACTGACTGCAACCGGCGGTGATACGGGCATCAAGCTCACTGCCGGGGAAATTGCGGCGGCGGGAAGTTGCTCTTTCAGCATTAATCTCACGGTCAATTCGCTCGGTGTTTATGAAAACCAGACTTCCGGACTGACAGGCTCTTTCACCGGTACCGGTAGCGTTAGTAATACGGCTATCTGGATTGCACCTTCTGTTGGAAAGACATTTACACCGACTCAGGTCACTCCAACTACACTGGGGCCTAGCGATATTTCGCGACTGGTCATTACCATCACAAACCCAAGTTTGACGACAGCACTGACGGGGCTGGCGATTAGTGATATCTATCCGACTACAGCGACCAAACTGGCGGGTGGTTCGTTGAGCGCAGCGATCACTTCACCGGCACCGCTGGAAACCAATACCTGTGGCGGCACACTGATCGCAACCTCTACCGGCATGTCACTATCCGGTGGCTCGCTGGCACCGGGTGCCAGTTGTAGCATCGCGGCCGACGTACTGGCAACTGACACCACCCCGGCCATTTACAGGAACACCACCGGTAATGTGGCCTCTAATCAGGGCATTGGTATTTCAGGTAGTGATTCATTGATTATCACCACCAAACCAACCATTACCAAGTCGTTTCTGACAAGCCCTGTTACCTTGTCTGCAGGAACTGCAACTAGCGTGATGCGTATCATTATTGAAAATAATTCAGGTGTCGATATAACTGGCGTTTCAATCAGCGATATTTTTCCGACCAGTCCATCGCAAATGCTGTGGCTGAGTACCGACGCCAATAGTTGTGGTGGCACGCTGACTGACGCCGCAGACGCTGCTCTGGTTAGTGCAGCTTCAACCAGTATCAAATTGACTGGTGGTGCGATTACTGCCGCAGCCGTGACCTGTACGATAGATATCACTGTTTCAATCTCCGCCGCTGGCACTTATTACAACACCACCACCGGTGCCGTCTCTTCTGCGAATTCTGAAATTGGTCCGGTCAGTAATACCGCACAACTGGTCGCTCATCTGGCAGCACCGACTGTGACCAAGACATTTGCCAATGCAGGTTTCCAGGTTGATAGTGCGAATCGACTCACTATCACGCTGACCAATCCGAATACCGCGAATATCATCAATCTGGCATTCACCGATACTTATCCAGCAAATCTGGTCAACGCAGCAACACCTAATCTAACCAATACCTGTAGTGGTACGGCGACGGCAGCGGCAGGCGGTAGTAGCCTGAGCATTTCCGGCGGTACTATTCCCGCATCAGGTTCATGTACGATGGAAGTCGACCTGACCGCCACAGCGGCGGGTGACTATATCAATACGCTGACGGCTGGCGGGATTACTGCATCAAACGCCAACTCCGGGCCGGCGGCAGATGTGACGGCAAATACTACTGCTTATTCGCCACCGACACTGAGTAAATCCTTTGCCGTGACAACGCTTAATGTTGGTGATAGCACAACGCTAGTGTTAACACTGACTAATCCGGCAAGCAATACGGCAGACATTACCAATTTGCAGGTAGATGATATTTTCCCATCGGGCATGTTTTTGAAAAACACAACTTTCACATACGCTCCAGCGGCCTGTGGAACCGTGACTAGGATCAGCGGCGCGGCATCTGTCGCCGGTGATGACAATATCCGTTTCAGCGTGGCTACGTTGGCAGCGGGTGTTTCCTGTGAGCTTTCGGCCACCATCACCTCATCCACAGCGGGTGCTGTCACCAATACCACGGGGTCGCCGGTTGCTACTGCACCGGTGGCTCTCACAGGTACCACTGCATGGGCCAGCATTACCATACTGAGTACGCCGAGCATCATGGTATTGAAATCGGTGCAGACCATGAGTGATCCGGTGAATCTAACGGTGAATCCCAAGGCGATACCAGGGGCGGTAGTGCAATACAGCATCATCTCGACTAACAGTGGTGCGGGTTCAGCAGACATTGATTCAACAGTGCTGATTGACCCGATTCCGGCAAATACTTTGTTATACGTTGATGACATTGCTGGTGCCGGTTCAGGACCCGTTGTCTTTACCCAGGGCGCGACCTCCAGTACCCTGGTTTACACGTTTAATGCGTTAAATGATGCAGGTGATGATCTGTCATTCTCGAATGATGGCGGCATTCTGTACACTGCCACGCCTACTTTTGATGCGGTGACCGGCTGTGATACGACAGTGCCTTCTATCACACACATTCGTGTTAATCCGAAGGGGGCTTTTGTTGGTGATCCTGTGCCTCTCAGCCCGAGTTTTAATATCTCTTTCCGCGTCTGCGTCCAATAAAAAAGCACCGTTCATTGCTGAATGGTGCTTTTTTAAAGGTGAGTTTTTAAACAAGTTTTACTAACGTTTTTCCCTGGCAATCGCACGATGGCCAATATCCGTTCTGAAATAAACATCTTTCCATGAAATCGCACTGACGATTTCATAAGCTTTCGCCTGAGCATCGGTCACCGAATCACCCAGCGCACAGACACATAAAACACGACCACCGTTAGTGACTACCTGGCCATCTTTTTCAGCAGTACCAGCGTGGAAGATTTTGGTATTGATATTATCTGCGCTATCAAGACCAGAAATCACATCACCCTTGTGGTAATCATCGGGATAACCGCCCGCCGCCAGTACTACGCCAATTGATGTGCGTTCATCCCAGTCAGTGGTTTCGTTATCCAGTTTGCCATCGAGTGCGGCAAGACAATGTTCAACCAGATCAGATTTCAAACGCATCATAATTGGCTGAGTTTCAGGGTCACCAAAGCGCACGTTATATTCCAGTACATTGGGTTTACCCGTTTTATCAATCATCACACCGGCGTACAAAAAGCCGGTGTAGTCATTACCTTCGGCAGCCATGCCGTCAACCGTCGGACGAATCACCTCGTTTATAATGCGGTCGTGAATTTCGGGGGTAACTACAGGGGCGGGTGAATAAGCACCCATGCCACCCGTGTTGGGACCAGTATCGCCATTATCACGAGCCTTGTGATCCTGCGAAGTCGCCATCGGCAAAATGTTTTTACCGTCAACCATGCAAATGAAACTGGCTTCTTCACCAAATAGAAATTCTTCGATGACCACGCGCGCACCGGCATCACCAAAACGATTACCGGAGAGCATGTCCCTAATAGCGCTGATCGCTTCGCCTTCGGAGTGCGCCAGAATCACGCCTTTACCCGCCGCCAGACCATCGGCCTTAACCACCAGCGGTGCACCGTGTTGTTTGACATAAGCAATAGCTTCAGCTTCATCAGTGAAGTTGCCGTAATAACCCGTTGGTATGTGGTGACGAGCCAGAAAATCTTTGGTGAAAGCTTTAGAGCCTTCCAGTTGCGCTGCGCCCTTGGTCGGGCCAAAGGCTTTCAGGCCGGCGGCGGAAAATTCATCAACAATGCCTTCGACCAGCGCAGCTTCCGGACCAACAATAGTCAGGCCTATGTCGTTGTTTTTGGCAAAGTCGAGCAGGGCGGGAATGTTTTCAGCACCGATGTCGATATTTTCGATATTATCTTCCAGCGCGGTACCGGCATTACCGGGGGCAACGTAAACATGATCGACCTTAGGAGATTGAGCTGCCTTCCAGGCCAGCGCGTGTTCACGACCACCACCACCAACGATAAGAACTTTCATTAATTTTTCCTGATATGACTAGGTTGATTTAAATTGAAGCTGGACATTTTATCGTGTTGGAGGGAGGGGAGATAGGGGTTGTCAGGTTTTATATTTGTAGGTCGGCATCCCCATGCCGACGGTCTCCAGTTGTTATGAGGTGATATCTCAGCGAGGTCAGATACCTACAAAAAAAGCATGAGCATCAGAGTGGTAGCGTCCATAGTCCAAGAAATTTATCCTGCTCATCATACTGCTCAGAATAAATCACTAATGGGTTTGGGAGGTTGAATGGCGCCACCATCAGATTTCTGTCCTTACACCGGCCTGGTCGTATATCCAGTCTATTTCGGAGACCAAATCTTCGAATATGTGTTGTCGCCAGCAGGAATTTTGAACCACTGCCAGAAAAATTGTGTAGCGCTTTTTTAATAGCAGAAACCGGTAAGTGTTGAAGCACATCTCGGCAAATAATTAATTCGGCTTCAGGTATCTTGCCATTAACAAAATCTAAAAACTGAAAATCATATTGAGGGTATTTCTGCTTATGGCCAGCAACCAGACTTTCTACAATATCGCAGCCAGTATACTTCACCGATCCTTTTAACTCGTCTAAAACTAATGGCATCCAGGTGAAATCCCCACATGCAACATCTACAACACTTTTTATGTTGTAGTCTCGTATTACCTTCAATATAACTTCACGTGTAACTTTTGTCGCCTCTAGCGTAGATCCAGCGCCAGACTTTACATCCTTTCCCCAATATCCTTCTTCATAGATAGACTCAAATGCTTTCTTTCTCAAATCGTCTTTATTGTCTTTCACTTAATACTCCAAGATATAGGTAAATCATAACTGATGTTGCCACATTCTCGTTTGAGAAACTATTTCCATGTGGATTGCTGCCCCCGACTATCTGGTTTGAGGTGAACAAGGCAATATTACCAGTTGTGCATTGTTATGCATATGACGGTATGAAACCAGATATTTTGTCTAAGTGAGTGTATAGCGAATAATGTGTTTATCCCTGATGTGAATTCTGGGAGTATGGGATATGCCGTATTCCACTGAGAGATGTTGATGCTTTGGTAGTGTTTGGTGAGTGATGAGCAGTAGTTTGTGATCTTGACATGTGTTCTCTCGTGGGTAGCGTGAGGATGTTTTATTAAAGTTTCGGTAAAGATGTTGAGATCAAACCAGTACTGGTGTTATGAAAAAATCAACAAATTTTGCCTGAGTACAATTAAGACGCGCCATTAACAAGAGAGTGTAAATAATTCTGTGTAACTGTCATAGTTAAACGTAATCAGTTAAACGTTCTTCGAATTCAATCATAAACCTATTGAGCGCTGGTTTCCAATTTCTAATGGGCATAGTCCATTTTTTTACAGTCTCGGGGTCTGGATTAGGTTATGCTGTAACTGGGCTACTTTTTGGTTCCAGCTTATTTAGGATCAAGGAGTCTGACCCCTTGATCTACCTTGATCTATGGGCGTTACCAGTTGTATTACGAAGATTGTAGATTAACATCCGACTTTGTTTGTTTCAATCAAGGAGTCTGACCCCTTGATCTTGTTATCTTTCTTTGCCATGATTATTCCGTCGTTAAGTTCTTTCTTCCAACGGTATAACATTACGGGGTGAATATCGAGCACATGAGCAACATCGCTGGCTTTTACCCTGGGTAACTCTCCTAATGCGACAGCAGTGGCTTTAAAGTCATCACCATACGTACCATATTTTGTTTTTCTAGCCATGTAACACCTCCAATAGTTTTAAAATTAGATGTGTTCAAAACTGGGGGAGGTTCCTATTTGGTTAGTCCGTCTGCTTGAGCGTTTTGTTATGATGTTTTAGAAAAGAAGCTTGCTGCAAAAAACCAAGTACACAAAAAGAAACATATATCTGATATTAAAGATAACATTTTCTCATGTGATG
>JAOUKV010000052.1 GCA_029882355.1 Gammaproteobacteria bacterium
TAATACCCAAACCTCGATCCCCCCTCCCAATCCCTACCCCAGGCCGAACCTTCTTCCACCCCTCCTCAATCCCCTCAACAGTAAACTCCACAGCCCCAGGCTCAAACACCAGCAAAATCGGTGTTAAAGGGTCGGTGTTAAAAGGTCAGACCCCTTAACTTACATATCATAACTACCAAACATATCTTCATCATCGAGATTATTGTTTGTCTTTTGTTGTTTCTTGAACTCATCAAGCGATTTAACAGGTAGTATATCCTCTCTTCGCTCATCCAGATCTGTTATATGAATAACCTCCTCTAATCGATATAGGTGTGCATCAGCAGGCATTTTCGTAAAGCCCGCATTTGATTCTTCTTTAATCGTAGGGAGCTCATCACCTTCAGCTCTGAAAATTCTACCTAAGCATGCATGAACATGTGGATTTGTCATGGTGCTGCCTAATTTAAAAAACTCATGTTCATCATTAATGAATTCACCATACGAAAAATCAAGGTAATATATGTCACCCAGTACATGATTTTCTATATATCGACCTAATCGTTCTGTTGAAGCATTGCCTCGTAACTCACCTGTTTTTTTGAGAATAGCGCGTCGGCCTTTAGAACCGAGTAAAATATAATCTTCTTCGTTAGTAGTTATATATAAACGAGATCTATTATTATCTGCGAGATTGGCATTGAGTTTTTTAACCCAGTCAAAACCAGGTACAGTAGCATCCGCTTCATGTAATACAATATTATTAAAGAGTATTGGCAATTCATTAATATTTTTCATTGCATTTTCTAATAAATAGTTGCCCATGCTATGAACTAGCAATACAGGGGGTTGCTCTGAATTTAATTGATCTTTAATCAGCTTAAGTGCAGCTATTAAATCAACATTGGATTTTTCAGCATTAGCAATGGCTGGCGGGTAGTTGTTCCATTTGTCTTTTATTTCGCCCTTTATCTTATTTAAAAAGGCACCTGAAAGTACACCACCCCAAGTCATTCCATTTAAGGCATTTCTGACGCCTGGTTTTAGTGCGACACCCCAAGATACCGTTTGATCTAGAGGACGAGATGGCCAGGCAAATACAATAACGTTTACATTATGATTGTTCTGGAGTGCAATTGCCTTGCCGATATTTTCAGTTGGATCTTGATGGAAGCCATGTACAAAAAACACCCAGGGCTTGGCAAGTTCATCTGGTGTTATCTTTTCAAAGATTTCAGACTCGGAACCTTTTGGTTGAAAGGTTAGCTTCGAGTATTGCAAGTTATTATTGAAATTAGGTAAAAACTCTCCAGTAAAAATACGGTCGTGATTATCGACTTTTGCACCAAGATCAACTCCCAGACTACTAACATTTATATCAACAGGCAGTTTGTTTGGAATTACAGGTAAATTTCGATTAGTTATAACAATAATCATTCTTTCTGACTCCTTTAATAAATTTCTATATTAAATCAATAGGTATATTGAGTTATTGATTTGAAGATCAATGGGACAGACTCGATTGATTTGGGGTTCAAGAACCCAAACTCCTTGACGAAATTTTCTGCGCGTGGATTATTGATTACCTGACGTATATCAACCACGCCTCTTTTAACTTCGAAGGGGGTATTCAGGTCTAATGATTTTTTCTTACAGATTTTATCTATTTCATTAGATGATAATGTCAGATTGACTAATGAATGATGATTAATCAACGCTGAGGCTGGTTCGGCTAAACCTTTGTGTGATGTGTGTCTGATCCGTAACAAAATAATTCCCTCGTCTAGCCATTTCAGAATTTATGGTAGTTTTATCTTACTTTCTTACAAATTGGAAGGTTTTTTTACGTTTTATAGCTTAAAGTCGATTTTTATGCCGGCTAAGTGTTGCCGATCTACTTCTGGATTCCGGCGACAGAAATAGCAGCTAAACAGCGGTTCGGTTCACACGGCGCACCCTACATTATAAAAAACCACTTAACTTAATAGCACTGGCTTAAAAGATAAAATATTTTAAATATTGATCACCTCTCCCATGCTGGGAATGTGTGCATCCCATTGGTGTTCACGAACAAAACGTTGTTGCAGTACCTGCATAGAATCAGGTTCGCCATGGACGAGGAACAGGCGCGGTCGTGGTGACTGAAAGTTCATTGCCCAGTTGATAAGTTGATCCTGTCCTGCATGGGCTGAGAAACCGCCCAAGGTATGTATCTTTGCTTTTACTGCGATTTCATCGCCAAAAATTTTGACCATATCTGCACCATCGACCAGAACACGTCCGAGCGTACCGATGGCCTGATAACCAACAACGACAACCTGAGTTTTGTGATTCCAGAGATTGTATTTGAAATGGTGCAGAATGCGTCCACCGGTGCACATGCCGCTACCGGCAATAACGATTGCACCACCACTCACCCGATTCAGCGCCATTGAGTCTTCGACACTTTGTGTGTAGGTGAGGTCTGGAAGCCAGTTTTCCCAGCCCTCTTTCATGAAGTGACGGAAGCTGGGGTCATCCTCATTTAAAAGTGAATGAAAACGTTCATAAACATGGCTGATTTTTATTGCCATGGGGCTGTCGATAAATACTTTCTGATGATTGAGCTCGCCATCATGGTAGAGCTGACCAAGCCAGTAGATTAAATCCTGAGTCCTACCCAGGGCAAAGGATGGAATCAGTATGTTGCCGCGTATTTCGGCAGCCGTTTTGATCACCGTTTTGAATTCGTCAAGCGTTTCATCTAGCGGGCGGTGATTGCGATCACCGTAAGTTGACTCTAACAATAAAACATCGGCTTCGTTAATGATGGTGGGGTCCTTCATCAAAGGTGCACAGCTATTGCCAAGGTCACCGGTAAAGACCAGTTTGCGTTTTGTATTATTGTCTTCAAGCCACAGCTCGACAATGGCTGATCCCAGAATATGTCCCGCATCCTGAAATCTCAATTCAATACCCGGTAGTAGATTTTCTCTTTTTTCGTAGACGAGGCCAATAACCTGACTCAATGCCTGTTCCACATCTTTGGTGCTATAAGGTGGCTCAATAGTTTTTTTACCTGCGCGTAACAAACGTCGATTTTTACGATCGATATCACTTTGCATCAACGAAGCGGCATCATCGTACATGATGGGTAACAGAGACTGGGTAACAGTGGTGGTATAGATGGGCCCCCGATAACCCTGTTTTGTTAGCAGTGGAATAAGTCCGGAATGGTCGAGATGGGCATGAGAGATAATGACAGCATTGATGCTCTGAGGATCAAAACTAAAGGGTATTTCGATTTCGTGATCATGCCTGTCCCTGCCCTGAAGGATTCCACATTCCAGCAGAATTCGGTTCTGACCGGTTTCGATGAGGTAACAGGAGCCGGTTACCTGTTGCGCCGCACCTAGAAATTTTAATGTTGCCATTGTTTTTTTCCCCTGAGTCTCATGATCAGAAAAATTTTTAGTCTTAATCAATCAACGCCTGTAACTTTTTATCACATCGACATAATTACTGTGTTCGTAGGCCGCCGGGTCTATCGCGCACGACTGGCTGACACTGCCCTGCATCTGTTGCACCGATTCATATTCATGTTCGGTCAACCAGTTCTGCAATTGCTGTAATAACTCGGTGCAAAATTCAGGGCCTTTTTCTAATAATACGCTGCATAGGTAGACAGCATCTGCACCCGCTAATAATGCCTTGATAATATCATCGGCCTGGTGGAAGCCACCGGTAGCAGCTAATGAGATTTCAATACGGCTTCTGATCAGGGCGATCCAGCGAATTCTTAATAAGGCTTCATCTGCGGTTGATAGTTCAAGATGAGGTTTGATGCGCAATGTTTCCAGATCGATATCAGGTTGATAAAAACGATTAAAAAGCACCACACCGTTAGCACTCGCTTTCTGTAATTTGCTGACCATATTAGCCACCGATGAAAACTGCGATGACAGTTTCATGGTGATGGGCAGGCTGATTTGTTCACGTAAGTCGGCAAGCAATTCGATATAACGGTTTTCTACATGCTTGCCGTCGTGTTCAGGATCAGCAGCAATGTAATAAACATTTAACTCCAGCGCATCGGCACCGGCTTCAACCAGCTCTTTTCCAAAATCAATCCAGCCGCTAACAGAGATGCCATTCAGGCTGGCAATCACAGGAATGTTTAATGACGATTTAACATGATGCAGGTGATCCAGATAATTATCTAACTCACCTTTGTAATCGCAGGGAACTGGCTGAAAGGATTCGGCTTCATAGCTCCCTAAAGCTTGTGAATGGACATATTTATCAAGTTGTTTTTGCTCAAAGTGTACGCTCTCTTCAAATAGTGACGGTAATACAATAGCCGCAGCGCCTGCATCTTCCAGACGCCTGGCATCATCAAGATTACCTGTTAGTGGTGACGAAGATGGCACCAGGGGATTTTTAAGTTTCAGACCTAAATATTGAGTCGATAAATCAATCATGAGGTTGCTCCTGCTTTTTAGTCTCGCTCTGCTGTTTCACTTCAGTCACTAACTTGCGACGCGGTGTCTGAGTTGCACCAGTATCATCCCAGGGTAAATTCGCCAGTTGTTCATAATAGTGATAACGGTGCAATACATCCTGTTGTGACTCTTCTAAAAGTTTTTCTGCAACATCCGGGTGCGTACGCCAGAGCATGTTAAAACGCACTTCGGTTTCAACAAATTCACGATACGGAATTGATGGAGCCTTA
>JAOUKV010000037.1 GCA_029882355.1 Gammaproteobacteria bacterium
GGGATTATAGTTCTTTCACGCTGATTAAAGGCGAGCCCCGGGAACGAGAGCCGGATCAATAAAACAACTATTTGGAAGGAGAGTTTACTTCTCCAGCCAAATTAAATGCAAACGAGAGGACGCTAGCAATGGCTAAAACGTATGATGCGGGTGTAAAAGAATACCGCGAAACTTATTGGATGCCCGAATACACGCCGAAAGATACTGATCTTTTAGCTTGTTTCAAAATCACGCCACAAGATGGTGTACCACGCGAAGAAGTTGCAGCTGCGGTTGCGGCTGAATCTTCAACAGGTACATGGACGACTGTGTGGACTGACCTGTTAACCGATCTGGATTACTATAAAGGTCGTGCTTATGCGATTGAAGACGTACCGGGTGATGATACCTGTTTCTACGCTTTCGTTGCTTATCCAATCGACCTGTTCGAAGAAGGCTCTGTTGTAAACGTACTGACATCTTTAGTTGGTAACGTATTCGGCTTTAAAGCACTACGTGCGCTTCGTTTAGAAGATATCCGCTTCCCAATTGCTTACGTGATGACTTGTAATGGACCACCACAGGGTATTCAGGTTGAGCGTGACATTTTGAACAAATACGGTCGTCCTCTGTTAGGTTGTACTATTAAACCTAAATTGGGTCTTTCTGCTAAAAACTACGGTCGTGCTTGTTACGAAGGTTTACGCGGCGGTCTTGATTTCACTAAGGATGACGAGAACGTTAACTCACAACCATTCATGCGTTGGAGACATCGTTTTGACTTCGTAATGGAAGCGATTCATAAAGCTGAAGCTGAAACTGGTGAGCGTAAAGGTCATTACTTGAACGTTACTGCACCTACATCTGACGAAATGATGAAACGTGCTGAGTACGCGAAAGAAATCGGCGCACCTATCATCATGCATGATTACTTGACTGGTGGTTTGTCTGCAAACACTCAGCTGGCTCAATGGTGTCAGGATAATGGCATGTTGCTACATATTCATCGTGCTATGCATGCTGTACTTGATCGCAACCCGCACCACGGTATTCACTTCCGTGTACTAACTAAAGTATTACGTCTGTCTGGTGGTGATCACCTGCATTCAGGTACTGTTGTTGGTAAGTTGGAAGGCGACCGTGATGCAACTTTGGGCTGGATCGATCTTATGCGCGATTCATACATCAAAGAAGATCGTTCACGCGGTATCTTCTTCGACCAGGATTGGGGCGCTATGCCAGGTGTAATTCCTGTTGCTTCTGGTGGTATCCACGTATGGCACATGCCTGCACTGGTTAGCATCTTCGGTGATGATTCTTGTCTACAGTTTGGCGGTGGTACATTAGGCCATCCTTGGGGTAACGCTGCTGGCGCTGCTGCTAACCGTGTTGCGGTTGAAGCCTGTGTTGAAGCTCGTAACCGTGGCGTTGAACTTGAGAAAGAAGGTAAGGATATTCTTACTAATGCTGCCAAGTCTAGTCCAGAGCTTAAAGCGGCTATGGAAACCTGGAAAGAAATCAAGTTTGAATTTGACACTGTTGACAAGCTGGACGTTAGCCATAAGTAAGCTGGATTTTTGCAGGGCGGCATAAGCTGCTCTGCAAAATCCAAACTTATCAATAAACGTTTAAAGAATTCGAAATTAATTTAGGAGTAAATCACAATGAGTGATATGCAAGATTACAATTCAAGCTTGAGCGATGCTGCTCAAAGCCGTAAATATGAAACTTTTTCATACCTGCCTGCACTAAGCGTAGAGTCTACTCGCGCTCAGATCCAGTACATCGTTGATAAAGGCTGGAACCCGGGTATTGAACACACAGAACCAGAAAATGCTATTAGCAACTACTGGTACATGTGGAAACTGCCTATGTTTGGTGAAACTGATGTTGATGCCATCCTGGCTGAAATTGAAAACTGTCATAAAGCACATCCAAACAATCACGTTCGTTTGATGGGCTTTGACAACTTCAAACAATCTGCGGGTACAGCAATGGTCATTCATCGCGGCGTTTCCGTATAAGGACACAACGGGGTTAATCCAGAAAAGCCCCTGACCTGCAAAAGCAGACAGGGGCTTTTTTATCAAAGGGGTTATTTATTTTAAAAATATATAAATACATTTTGTATTTTTAAAATGGATAATACGCAGCTAGATTTTTTAAACTGCAGCACATTAATAATAGGGCGGCTTACTATGGCAAGACCAGATACTTATGTTGGAATAAATAACGATGTTAATGGTGGTATGACCACCATTGGCAAGCTCATTCGTGATGCCTGGGTGTTTGGCCTACTCGAAGAAAGCGAGACCTGTGAAGGTTGGAATTTCGCCAGAGTCGACGATTTACTCGATAAGGTTAATAAAGAGTGGGACAAACACGGTTGTCTGGTCAGTCATTTGCCCAGTGATCTATTTGAACGTCACCAAAAAATTCATGGCGTAGCTGTAGAGTTAGCAAAAGAAGCTGGCTGGTGCGGTGAAGTTGAAACTGAAGACGAAAAGTAATTTATCTTATTAACAATGAATGTAGAACGATAAAACAGAGGTCTTATCATGTCAGAACTAACAGTCGATCCTCAACAGTACATAATTAAAGATGAGCCGTATTATGAGCCTGTAGCAGATGAAGTTGAACGTTACGAAGCAGCTTATAACGTACGTATGCCAATGATGTTAAAAGGCCCAACAGGCTGTGGTAAATCACGTTTCGTTGAGCACATGGCCTATAAATTAGGCAAGCCACTTATCACTGTTGCTTGTAACGAAGACATGACGGCTTCTGATTTAGTCGGTCGTTTTCTATTAGATAAAGACGGCACAAAATGGCAGGACGGCCCCTTAACAACGGCTGCTCGTATGGGTGCGATTTGTTATCTCGATGAAGTAGTTGAAGCGCGCCAGGATACTACAGTTGTTATTCATCCACTGACTGATCATCGTCGTAGCTTACCTTTGGATAAAAAAGGCGAACTGATTACTGCACACCCTGATTTCCAGTTGGTTATTTCATATAACCCAGGATATCAGAGTTTGATGAAAGATCTCAAACAATCAACAAAACAACGTTTTGGTGGTCTGGATTTTGATTATCCAGGTGCAGAGATCGAAGTAGAAATTGTCTCAAAGGAATCGGGCGTCGATAAAGCCACCGCAGAAAAGCTGGTTCAAATTGCACACCGTGCACGTAACCTGAAAGGCCATGGCCTGGACGAAGGTATTTCAACGCGTCTGCTAGTTTATGCGGGTCAATTAATTCATGAAGGCATTTCAGCTGAAGTGGCCTGTAGCATGACCATGGTGACTCCATTAACAGATGACCCGGATATGCGCGATACTTTAGACGCTGCGGTACAAACTTTCTTCGGCTAAGATTTCTGCGTTGGAGCTTAAGCATGAGCATTAAACTCGAAGATTACGAAGAACAGTTACAGGACGTCGCTCCAGAAGTGCGTGATGTACTGAACAGCACCTTCCAGGAAGCTGCACGCATTATGTCGCCTACTGGTCTGGAAACCTACATGACCGGTGCCAAGGCTATGTGCAACCTGGGTCGTGGTTCTGACCTGGTCATTACCTACCTTCAGGAAATGCCACTGGTCGCAAAAGAATGTGGTGAAGATGTTATCGATGACTGTATAACTTCAGCCATGAAATTATCTTCGATGACTTCGGGTGAAGTTATTTCCTTGCTGTTTAGTAGTTTGCCTTCTGCTTCACGCAACCTGGGTGATGCACAATTATTACGTGGCTACCTGACATTTATTCATCAGTTTTCTTCAACCGCCGCGCGTGGCCTACGTCCCATGCTCAATCACATGGACGAATTACTGGACAAGCTAACCTTAAGTGGTTTACGCCGCTGGGCTAACTTTGGTGCGCAGGCATACCGTCGTGACTTTAATAATCTGACAAAATACTTTAATCTGGAATCAGCCGACTCCAGAGCGATGTTGCAAAAAGAACGTCGCGGTGTTCTGTTTATAAAAGTACAACGTAAACTGAATTTTTACCTGCGTGCTTTATGGGCTCGTGATTTCTTCCTTCGCCCAACTGGCGCTGATTACACTGATTTCCGTCCTTATATCGAACATCGTATTCTGCATATGCCGGATGCAGTTGATGACATAGGTCCGGATGAGAATAAGATTGCTGGTTTGGAGTTATATCGTGCAACCGCGGCACATATGGCGGCACACATGTGTTATTCCGACTCGGCTATTTCCGCAGAACAGCTCAGTCCGGCACAAATGTTTTTCATTGGTTTTCTTGAAGATGCACGTGTCGAATATAAGGCGATAAAAGATTTTCCCGGTTTGAAAAAACTATGGGCTTCGTTGTTAAAAATTGCCGACGAGGATGAAGAGTTAGAACACCCGGCAATGAAAGAGCTGGAACATATCGCGCACATGTTGCTTGATAGCTCTATTACTACCAGTGATGAACAGGTTGCCGAGTTTGTTCAACGGTTCCACGCGGAAATAGAAGATAAGCAGGATGATAACAATTACTCATGGCACATGGGTATGGAGCTATTCAACCTGTTTATGTCCCGTAAGAACGTGCCAAGCTTACGTATTCTTGAGCGCATTCGAATTCCTTACCGTGATGATAACCGCTATGTCTGGGAGTTTGAGGAATTCGATTCCAATGTTGAGTTTGAATACGTCTCAGCCAGTCAACGTCAGGTTCGTAAAACCGTTAGCGTAATTGAAATGGCAAACGAAGTGGACTGCGAATTAGCAGGGGACGATGCGCAGGAGATCTGGACCTGTGAAACCAATATGCGTCCTTATGAGGATGATTTGACCGATGAACAAATTAGCTTCAATGACATGTGGGGTAAAGAACCCGTGTCAGATCCTTTCCATTATCAGGAATGGGATTACCAGATTCAGTTGCATCGACCCGACTGGGCAACCATTTACGAACGCCGTCAGCCACAAGGCGACCCGGATGATATCAATGACATCCTGACCGAGTACAAACCGGTTGCGCATCGCATCAAACAGATTATCGATTTGTTAACACCTGAAGGTGTGCAACGACAACGTGGCCTGGAAGATGGTGACGAAATCGATATCAATGCGGCTGTCGATGCCATGATTTCACTTCGCATGGGTGAACAACCTAATCCTCGCATCACCATGCGCAACGTGGTGAAAAATCGAGACCTGTCTGTGGTGGTGTTGATGGATTTATCCGAGTCCACTAACGAAGCCATGCAGGGGTCGGATAAAACCGTACTGCAATTAACTCGCGAAGCAGCGACGCTGGTATCAACTGCGATCAACGGCATCGGCGATCCTTTTGCCTTACACGGTTTTGCCTCCGATGGTCGTCACGATGTGCAGTACTATCGTTTCAAAGATTTTAATCAGCACTTTGATGATGAAGCAAAATCTCGTCTTGCTGGCATGAAAGGTGGTTTATCAACGCGCATGGGCGCAGCACTTCGCCACGCGGGGCATCACCTGTTAAAGCAACAGGAAAAACGTAAACTCATTTTACTGGTCACCGATGGTGAGCCTGCGGACATCGACGAACGCGATCCACAGCATTTACGCCACGATACCAAAAAGGCGGTGGAAGAACTCTACGGCACCGGTGTACAAACCTATTGTTTAACACTGGACCCCAATGCGGATAATTATGTGAAGCGTATTTTTGGTGAGAATAATTACACAATTATCGACAACGTGGATCGACTGCCAGAAAAATTGCCGACATTGTTTGCTAGTTTAACCAGATAGGTAAACAAGGTGAGCAGAACTGCAGATGTGCCTTATTACCAACAACGTGAGGACGAAGTAGATGCAAAACTTTATAACCTGTGGCGTCGGGCAAAACACCGTTTCACCATGCCTATGCGAATACCGCTTGAGGGTTATAAAGGCCTGATTATGATCCTTGAAAATGATGAATGGGTATGTGCGGATGAAAATCTGAATGATATGCCGGTTATTGCATGGCTAGAGTTTGAGGATGATCATCGAGAGACATTACACATGCCAGTTAAATGCAAGCTCAACTATTATCATTATGCCGCATCAAAAGTACGTGCTCACTCACTGGAATTGGCCCAGATAGAACTGGATAAGCGCTTGCATAAAAATTAATCAGACAGCTAACACAATTTATATTTGTTAATGGGGAAGGAATAAATGGCACAAGTTAACATGCGCGATATGCTAAACCACGCTTATGAAAATAATTATGCGGTCGGTGCATTTGATCTGGTCAGTCTGGATTTCCTCGAAGCCGTGATTGATGCTGCTGAACGCTGTCGTGCTCCGGTCATTCTTAGTGTTGCCGAACCTCATTTTGCTCACTACGATTTTGAATTAATGTTGCCGGCTGTTGAAGCTGCCGCCAAACGCGCCTCTGTTCCAGTCGCCATACAGCTTGATCATGGCCACAGCATAGAATCAGCAACAAAGGCCATCAACCTGGGTTGTAATGGCATTATGTTAGATGCGTCAAATCGGAACCTGCCAGAAAATATTCAGCTGACACGTGACGTCGTAGAAATGGCGCACGGCTGCGGCGTCCCTGTTATTGGCGAGTTGGGCTACGTTGCCGGCATGGAAGGAGAAGGTGCAGAACAGCATCCAGGAGAATCCGCGTTTACTGTCCCCGCAGAAGTAAAAGTATATGTAGAACGCACCGGCGTTGACGCTCTAGCCGTATCTATTGGCACCGTGCAAGGGCGCATGAAAGGACGAGCTAAACTGGATTTCCATCGTCTTAAACAACTTAATCAGGCCGTCAACATACCCCTGGTTATACATGGTGGTAGTGGTCTAAACGAAGATCAGTTTCGCCGCCTGACTTCATTAGGTGTGGCCAAAATAAATTACTTTACCGCACTGTCTGATGTCGCGGCAAAGACCATGAAAGCACAAATAAAACAGAATCCTAACGGCAGCTTTACAGAGTTAAAAGCAGGTGTAAAAGAAGCAATCGGTGATGAAGTAGATCGTTGCATGCATCAATGGGGCAGCGCAGGTCGTGCCGCCGAGGTGATAACTCAATGTGAACCATGGACGCCAGTAGAAAAACTGATTATGTTTAACGTAGAGTTAAGCAGTGATCAACAAATCTACACTATGATGGAAGAAGGCCGTAGAGTTCTTTCGAATATACCGGGCGTGCGTGAAGTGTTCAGTGGTGAAGCGTTAAAAGAAAATGAAAAATATCGTTTCAGCTGGAGAGTACGATTTTGTAATAAAGCAGTTATCGATGAGTACCATAAGCATCGTGAATACATTGAGTTCAACAACAAATTATTTCGCCCGGTCGTTAGTGACCAGATAAGTATCGAATATGAAGATAGCCAGAACATGTTTCCCGTTCAGCTACCTGGTAGAGTAAAAAAAACAGCTAAAGATTCAGAAGTGAACGGTGTGAAAACACCAAACATAGCTAAGGCAAAACTCAGCAGTGTGTGATATGAGTGTTACAGCCTGAGTTATTGATACGGTTCAACATGAACAGAAACATCCAGGACAGCAAACTTATCTTCAATCAATGATTCAATTTCAGTCGCTATCTTATGCGATTCATCTGTAGAAAGTTTTGCATCTACGGCAATAATAATATCAATAGCTTTATCCGAACCTTTCCATCGCGAACGAACCCGTTTAACCTGCTTTACTCCTTCAATGCTGCGGATGGTGTTGCTGAGTAACTCAGGATCTAAAGCAAGCTCATCAACAAGAATAGGCTTAGCTTTTTTGAAAAGGCTGTAAGCCAGATAAAAAATAAGTCCGGCGACGGCTATCGCACAGACCCGGTCTAGCCATAAATAACCCATGGCAGATAACTGCCAGCCAATAATGACTACAATGGTGGTCAGTACGTCGGCAAAGGTATGGCTGGCGTCGGCAAGTAAAATATCTGACTGTAGTCGTCGCGCCCACATTCTCTCCCAGCTGGCTAACGATATGTTTACCGCGAGTACGGCCAACATGATGACTAGCTCCCAGCTAGAACTTACGATTTCAGAGTCATCTTTGTTAATGGCATGCCAGGCCAGTTCAAAAGCCAGCACGACCAGTAGAGAAGCAAGAAAGAAAACTGCCAGCGTTTCAAATTTGCGATGACCATAGGGGTGTTCACGGTCAGGCGGCAGGCTAGACAGGCGAAGTACAAACCAGGCGACGATGTTGTTAACGATATCGGTAAGAGAATGTATGGCATCGCCAAGGATGGCGAGTGAGCCAGTACTGATGCCAACCAGTAGTTTTGCTATCAGCACGACGAAGTTTGCAGTACCTTCGATAAGGATAATACGTTGTACTTTTTTATCACGTTGATGTGAGTGGTCTGGTACTTTTGTGCTCATAGATAGTGAGTCCAACCATTTCAGTTGAGAAAAAATAAACGCTGTGTACTGAACTCGAAAGATCTAAATTATATATTATTAGTTAGGACTATTTTCATGACGTAGAAAACGGTGCCATGTATAGGCTGCAATTATTGCCCATATGGTAGAGCGCAGGGTCATTGCAATGACTGTACGTATTTCATACTCGGCACCATTGAGTATATAGAGGCCAAAGGCGACAAAAACTAGCAGTGTGGTGAAAGCCAGAATCAGTGACAACCAGGCCGACCATGGCCGTAGTAACCACAAAGCTAAGCCTGCAATTATATAGACGAAGCCAGCAGAAAAGTTAAACCAGAGCACAAAGGGCACATAGTGGCCGGCAGCAAGACGCGCATTTCCATCAATAAACAGCACCGATCCTCCTGATTTAATCGTAGCAATGCCAAAAATGATGGCAATTAAGGAAAATGTCCAGATACTGGGAGTGCGTGTTGTTGTCTTCATGGTGTTGTACTCGATGAATTAATAAATGGTTAGATGCTAGTAATTAAACAGAATTATTGTTGTATATGTCGCCTAAAGATTATCATTCAAAAAAAGTTGATGGTCCTCTTTACTGACGATATGCGTGCCATCGCAGTTAAATTACATCCTGAATCATGCTGGCTTTATCGTTGTAGCATATTTCAGGAAAGTGGTGATCCCTGTTAAAAGTTATTACTAATAATAAGAGCATTTCGTAAAGTTTCGATTCGTTTTCTATTTACTCCAAAATCAGAATGTCCTAAACGTGAAGCAGAACGAACTGCGATGATTCCATCTGACGGGCGAAGGTGTAACTCAAGGTCATCAACGAATCTGAATACAGCACTTGTACACTCAGCGTGAATATAATCAGGTGTTTCAGTGACAATTACCGTTCGAGGTAGTTTTAAAAGGGACTCTCTGGCAGTTTTCCATGCAGTATTGGCAGTCACTTTGAATTGAAATGGAAGTGTTTTATGGCGTTCATCATCAGCATCACTTGAAATGCAATTGGTTGAAGACGGGCAGGGAGAAAAATTGCCATCACTTATACCAAGGTTGAGTGGGCGTTGACCTGAGCAGGAAAATAGGGGCATGATGATTGTTAATAGCATAATGTTGGTGAAGGGTTTGATGATTGACATGCTAGGCTTATGCTTTATTTGTTTGCTTTAGTGCAAGCCGGGTAAATACAGGGCCAATAATTTCGAAAAATATGGTGGAGCTGATGACTACAGGCAATAAGATCTGACTGTATTCGGGGAAGTAGTGTGAAGCAACTAGCGCCATACCGATAGCAACACCCGCCTGAGGTAGAAGGGCGACGCCCATCCATTTTTTAGTTGCCTGTTCAGTTTTTGCAAAATAGCTGCCTATGCTTGCGCCAAGCACTTTTCCGGTTGCGCGACTGAGAATATAAACTACACCGATCAGGCTAACTCCCGTCAATGCCTCGAACTCAAGTGTTGCGCCAGCGAGCACAAAAAAGATTACCAGAAAAGAGGATTCGACACCTTCGATGGAGTGAAAAGGATATTCATGGTGTTTGGCTAGATTAGCGATGACGGCGCCGAGTACTATAGAGGTGATCAAAAAAGAAACTTCAAGCCACATGGCAAGGCCGCCACAGATAAAAACCAATCCCAGGGCTTCGGTAAGAATGGGCTGGCCGGGTTTGATTCTTCCGGTTAGATAAGCAGCGGGCAGTCCTAGTAGTAAACCCAGTAATATAGCACCGCCGAGTTCCCTGGCTATCAATAAAAGAGGAGAGATGATTTCGGCCTGTCCATTTAATGACGATACTGCTGCAAGTCCGATGGCGAAGAGTACCAGCGCCCATACATCATCGAGCGCGACGATGGAGAGTAGTAACTTTGTGAAAGAGGATTCCTGATTTGATTCAATGACAACATCAAGAACTGCAGCCGGTGCTGTAGCTGCGGCAATACAGCCTAGAAGAATAGAAGCTTCCAGAGAGACCCCGATCAATGTGAGAGCGAAACTAACGACGCTGGTGGTGACAACGGCGGCGCTAACGGAAATCCACAATATCTTTCTGGCGGAGAACTCCATCGATGATCTGGTAAGTTTTCCGCCGAGTAGAAAGCCAACCATGAGTAACGCCATGTTAGCGATTATTTCAAAACGGTCAAAAAAAATGGGTGGAATTATATTGAGCATTTCCTTGCCGATGATTATTCCAAAAATCAATAGAAGAGTAACACGGGGAAGAAAGGTTGCCCTACCGAGAGCAGAAGTGATAAGGCCGAGCAGAAGAATGCCACCTAGAGATATAAAGAATTGAGATGATGTCTCCATGATGGGTTATGCGATTATAAAATTAATGAAAAGATCATGACTTAATCGCCTGCAAAATATTGTTTCGCATTTCTCTACTCAACAACAACCTCGCGCGGCGGTCTATTCGTAGGAAGGCTTCATTGTATTCCAGGTGTTCACTGTCAATGGTCTTGATGTAGTCAGAGTGAATTAGGGTTTCTATAAAATTTGATATGAGGTGGCGGTCTGAGAAGTCAGGAGCATTGAGTTCGTAGATCATGGCAATTCGTTGCGCCATTAAGTAACAGTTATTTTCGAGGTCTTTTCTTGGGAATTTTTTATGTCCATCGCGCAGCAGTATTGAAACTGTCAGATAATAAACTTCAAGTACAGGAGAGATAATTCTGGCCAACATATTAAGATGCATGTAGGCCGGTTTGCCAGACGGAGGGCGCGTATAGACATCAAGTTGTTCATTTTTTAATAATAAATCCTGCTTGGCCATGGCATTTAACATTTGAGAAATAACATCTGCGATCTCATCATCGTTCCATGTAAGAAAGAGTTCGGCTTTAAGGTAAGGGTAGGCTAGTGAAATAATATTGATAATTTCCTCACGGGTATGTGTGCGCATATTAAGGAAGCAGCAGGCAATCAAAGAAGGCATGACTAATAAATGCAGAATATTATTTCTATAGTAAGTCATGGATAGTGACTGTTTTTGATCAAGATAAATAATATCACCGAGCTCATGGCTACGGCGGTGGAGCATTTTTAATTTTTCGGTATATCGAATTTGTGACAGCCCGTCGAGTTCATCGATAATAATTTGTTCAGAATAATTTAGAGATTTTATTAATTCTTTGTAGACGGCTATGGTCTGAATCAGTGTTTTCTCATCAATATGTTGCTTAGGCGTGGAAAGCAAGGCCGTGGCAATGAGATTGGTCGAATTTACCGACGCGGCGCGATTGATATTACAAGAAATAGTTTGTGCCAGTTTATTAACGCAGGGTCTCAACCATTTTGGCCTAGAATTGTCGTTATAAGTTTCATCTCTCCACGTAGGATGGTAGTCGGATAATATTTGTTCAAGAATAATAGGCTGGCCAAAGCTGGTATAAACTTTTCCGAAACTTCCGCGAATTTTAAAAATAGAAGTAATAGTGGAAATCAGATTTTCAGATTTTTTTTCTTTGCCTAATAACTCGGCCTGATAGGCTTTGCCTTCCATAAGTTTTTCGTAACCAATATAGACAGGAATAAATGCTAGCGGTTTATTTCTCTCATTAAGGAAGCCGCGAACGGTCATTGAAAGCATGCCGGGCATAGGTTTTAATAAACGTCCGGTTCGGCTTCGACCGCCTTCGATAAAATATTCGACGGGCATGCCGCTAGCTAACAAGGTAGAAAGATATTCAAACATAACACTGGAATAGAGTTCATTGCCACGGAAACTACGACGGATGAAAAAAGCGCCTGCACCGCGAAGAATTGAGCCTATAACGGGCATGTTTAGATTTTTCCCGGCTGCAATATACGGAATGGCCAGTCCTTCACGATGTATTACGTAAGATAATAATAAATAATCAATGTGGCTACGGTGACAGGGTACATATACTAGTTCATGTGAATGGGATAAATCGGTAAGGCTTTCACTGTTAGTGACTTCAATGCCTGAATAAAATTTGTTCCAGAAAATAGTGAGTGCACGCTGTAAAATGGAAATAGTTATATTGGTGCAGTCGGCAACAATTTCATAAAGGTAGCGCTGAGCCTGCAAAGTGGCTTTGTATTCGCTGATACCATCTTCTGCGCAACGTTTATCAATAGCGGCTTTGACACTGGGTTTTTGTAATAAATCACGAACCAGTGTGCGTCTATGCGAGACATCGGGTCCCAGTGTTGCGGTTTTGATGGCTTTTTGATGATCGGATAACAACTTTTGTAATGAATCAATGAATTCGTCGTCACTTTTATCCTGATAGTCTGCAGCTTTGATGGAGATGGCTTTAGAAAAGTTGAGCAGAGTATCGCGACCATGGAACAGTATGGTAAGAAGTTTGCGAGTCCGGCCCATCGCCCAGGCGTCTGCAAATAACATATCTAGCCAGTTTTTTTGTTTGGCTACTGGACGTCCCCAGAACACGGAAACTGGCACAAACTGTAGTTGATCATCCGGGTGATCACGCAGAAGTTCGGTAATACCACGAATCATGCGTGAGCGTTTAGGCTGTTTATTAAGCCAGTCTTTAAATGGACGGCGGGAAGCGATAGTGTATACAGAGTGCCAACGATGCAGATACGGAGAAGCTATAGGTTCTAATGGCGATGGCAAACCGAGGCGTATACATTCCTGCTCCAGTACCAGCAAACTCGACCAGGCTCTGTCATCAAGCACATAGACTACAGGCCACTCAGGATTAATACTGAGCGCTCCAATCATTTCTGGCCTGCTACGCACTTTTATTACTGAGCCCAGGAGTCGGCCAGCAGATCGATTAAAAAAACGCCTAAAAGACATCATTACAGGTTTTCCATCTAACATTCTTTACAAGTTTAACAATAGCACGATGGGCTCAAGTGTCTAGGGCAAAAATGAGTATCGTGTCACAAATGTTGTTGAATTGGCAATAGAGAATAAATTGATTTGGTGATTCGCTGCCATAGGCTGCGGGCAGGTTGTAAGGTAATAATTTCGTCGGCAAACTGCCAGATGAGTCGGCCTTGATCGTTGTATTTTACCTGCCAGAATTTACCCTCATTGAGGTCTTCGATAAAGGCATGCTGTACGCTCTCGGTGAGTTCAGTATTTTTAATGAAGAGGCCAATTTCGGTGTTCAGGC
>JAOUKV010000054.1 GCA_029882355.1 Gammaproteobacteria bacterium
CTTGGGTCAAGGTTGAGTGTGCCAACGTAAACAGAGTCATCATCATAAATAATTGATTTAGCGTGCAGGCTAAGGTAATCAACATTAATGGTGGAGGCGGAATAAGTAGAATGATATTTAGGTTCGGCGCGAAATTCGAATAGTTCTACGCCCATAATAAGTAGTTGATGGCGGTAGCGTTCGTAACCAGTGAAGGCGGGTGTGACATCAATGGAAGCCAGTGAATTGGTTAGCACCCGAACATGTACGCCTTTATTGAGCAATGTTTGCAAGGATGCAATCAGCGCACTGCTGGGGATGAAATAGGCGCTAATGATAGTGAGTCGTTTTTTTGTACCGATGTTATGCTGATAAAGATCATGCAGCACGCGCCTTTCTTCGCAAGTACCGGTGTCGGGCAGGTCGTAAAACACCTGTGCAACGGCTGAGATCAAGGTGCTTTTTAGCTCAGGATCGTTGAGCAGGTTTTTTTTGACAGCATCAATGCGATGGATGACCGTTTGTGATAGAAGTATATTTTTATTGAGTCGTTTTTTCAGCTGGCGAAAATCAAGTAGACCCGGACGGAAGGCGATAAGACGGTGTGCTGTTTTTGATTGGGGGCTGTTCCAGAAAAGATCAAAGCTATCAGAAAGTTTTTCAACCGCTACCCCCGAGACCAGCAGGTCAAGATCACGAAAGACAAAAGTTTTGTTGAGTCCAAAAAATTCATCGCCAATATTTCGACCACCAATAATCGAGGAGATATTATCGGCAATCAGCAATTTGTTGTGCATGCGTCGATTGAGTTGCTTCAAGTTCCACAGTAGTTCAAGCACCTGAAAGAAACGACTCGACCAGCGATTTTTGAAAGGATTAAAAATACGTATTTCAATATTTTGGTGGCGGTTGAGTGTGGCCATACGACGATCAGCGCCGAGAGTGTGGATGTCATCGAGTAATAAACGCACACGTACGCCACGATCGGCGGCATCGATCAGTTTGCTAATGAGCCATTGGCCAGAGATGTCCGTGTGCCAGCTATAGTATTGAGCGTCGATAGTATGCTGAGCATGTTCGATGAGAGCGATACGCCAGGCAAGAGCATCATCATTTTTGTGAATGGCTAAAAATTTTGAGAGCAGGTTGGTTTTAGTATTATCTGAACCACTCTCAGGTTTCGGCGTATCAAATAGTTGCGATAAAGGCACAGAATAATCTGGTGATTTAGCATAGCTGGGGACGCGTTCTTTATGAAAATGCATGATTGTAAATTACATAAAGATCATTAAATTATAAATTTAGTTGCTGGTAAAAAAACCGGCTAACTTGCTCGTGAATTGTTTTTTTATGGTTTCTATATCTTCATTAGTATAAGCCTGTTTGCCATCCGCTCCCCAGACAACATTTGGCCAGCAAAAATCATCAACGTGACGACCTACGATATGAATGTGCATTTGTTTAACGATATTGCCAATGGCGGCAACATTAAGTTTATCAACCGCAAAGTTTTGTTTAAGGTGGTTCGAAATAATATTTATCTCGTCCAGTAATTCGAGTTGTTGGGCATGCGGTAATTCATAAATCTCTGTTGCCATGGTGTCTGGCACCAAAATAAACCACGGTACTAAAGAGTTGTTAAGTAGCAGCAGTTGGCTGGTTTTGAGATGACCAAGCACAAAGCAATCGTTAGCTAGTTGTGGGTCGAGTTTAAAGTCAGATGGATGTGTCATTTTAACGGTTGCACAAGAACCCAGGGTTTAACAACAATCGCCCAAACCATGGCGTCATGGTTATACCAGTTTCTCGCCTGATTATCCGATACTGGCATCACCTGATTGTGATTCATCCACTTTGAAACCATGGCCTTGTTGTCTTCGACAAAACAGCTGGCAACTTCGATTAAATTCAGTTCTTCCGAAATATAAACCGCCGTGCCACCAGCAAAAAAGACCTGAAGCTCTTTCCACGCGATTTTGGATGTTTCGCAAAGAAGTTCCTGTTTGATGGGGTCGATATCAAGATCGTTCATAATTATGGGTGTTTTTAGAGGGTTTAAGGTGAAGACTGTTGGCCGAGTTTATAGGCCTCAATTAAGGCAGTTTTAAGTACGGGTTGATCATCTAAATTATCTATAGATAAAATTGTTTTTGCAATATTAGATACGATGCCAATAATTTTCTCATCCTGCAATGCACGTTCAAAGGCGTCTATATCAAATGTGCCATTATTAACAAATGGCTCAGCAAGTCCTTTAGCATCAGAAAAAACAAGATTTTCAACTTGCAGTATTTCATATTCATAAGAATATAGATCAATGTTATTGCTTTTGGCTAATAGCGGGTAGAGCGACTCTATACTATTTATAGATTTCAGGTGTACGTCGAGATCAACAACCATAGAGGGCGAGAGTTTCTGGCCTTTGAAAAAGAATTCGGCGCTGATAACAATGCTGTTTTTCATAATATGTTTTATCTGGATTGTAGGTTGATAAATATGGGTAGAATTATACCTTTAAAATTTTCATTACAGGCTCATTTAAATCAGGGTCATCATTAAATCCTGAAACTAACAATACGGTATTGCCAGTTTTTGTGAGTTTGCATTGTTTGGCAAGGGCCGTACTCATTTTTTTCCAGTTGTTTGTTTGTTCTTGGGAAGAAAGAATAGGAATAACCCCCCAGTGAAGAGTCAAAACTCGACATACACTCACGTTTGGCGAAACGCCGATTAGTGGGGCGGTAGGGCGATTGGCAGCCAGGATTTTTGCTGTGGTGCCACTGCGTGTTGGCACCACAATGCCTTGAAGTTTTAAATCCTGAGCGAGAGAGGTGACTGCATGAGAAACTGCCTTCCGAATCGAGAGAGCCGACGTCGTATTTTGTTTGGGGCTGTTGTTATCGAATTCATTGTTCTCCCACTGGTGTGTTTCTATTTCGCGCAGTACACGATCCATGATTTGTACAGCACTTACAGGATATTTACCCACAGCAGTTTCACCGGAAAGCATGACAGCGTCTGTACCTAATAGTGCCGCGTTGGCAACGTCGCCGACTTCAGCACGTGTGGGTCGTGAGTGCTCGATCATAGATTCAAGCATTTGAGTGGCAACAATAACCGGTCGGTTAAGGTAGCGCGCTTTGCATATTAAATCCTTTTGAATTAGTGGCACCTGCTCTGCGGGAAGCTCAATGCCTAGATCGCCACGAGCCACCATGATTCCATAGGCTGCTTTAAGAATGGCATCAATATTGGTAATGGCTTCAGGTTTTTCGATTTTAGCTATGATGGGGATAGCATTGCCATGCTTGTTCATATAGTCATCTAAAACACAAATATCCTTTTCATTTCGAACAAAACTCAAAGCGACAAAGTCGGCACCTAATTCCATGGCAAGTTTAACGTCATTTTTGTCTTTGGCGGTGAAACTCGAAACAGAGACTTTAGAGTCGGGTAGATTTATACCTTTATGGTCTTTCAGTATTCCACCGTGAATGACCTTACAGGTTATTTCTTTGCCGGTTATCTTTTCGACACAAAATTCGAGGTTGCCATCATCAAGTAGAATACGTTCTCCTTTTTTAACATCCTTATAAAGATTGGTATATTGCGAAGGTATTAATCCTTCTTCGCCTGCGATTTTGTTACAACTGATCAGTGCGCTAGAATTTTTCTTTAGTGTAATCGAACCTGTCTTAAATTTACCGGCACGAATTTTAGGGCCACACAAATCCATGAGAATGGCGATATGTTCATCCATGCTACTGGCTGTTTCTCTGATCAAGTTAAAGGCTGCACGATGCTGTTCATGACTGCCGTGTGACATATTCAACCTGAAAACATTGACGCCAGCTTTGATGAGCTTCTTGAGTGTCTGGGTGGATGTCGAGGCAGGGCCTAAAGTGGCAATGATTTTAGTGCGTCGCCAGTGTAAAGAAATGTTTTTTGACTGTTTTTGACTCATTTTATCCTCCAGATATAGAAATGGACATTGTCAGAGAATATCTTATTAGGCTGAAAATGCTGAACGATTTAAAATTAAAAAAAGCTAGTTCAATTCCTTTTGAACTAAAACATGACGGCAAAAATTAGACCACTATTTTCTTGCAGGCCTTGATGCATGCATTGCAGGAATCTGCACAGGCTTTACATGCGGCATGTTTCTTTTCATGTTTGCGGCATTCCTTTTCACATTCTTCACAAACAGAGATGCATAGTTTAGCTAGCTCGGGCAAATGTGAAGATTGGGCAGAGGCCATTTGAGATAGTGCGATACACATGGCTAATGATTCAGTCAAAATATCCATGCAATCAGCAATTGAAGTGTCGCCAGTTTTTACTAATTCAATACAATGATCATTGCAGGCCTGACCGGTTTTGATGCAGTCCAGAGCTGCAT
>JAOUKV010000017.1 GCA_029882355.1 Gammaproteobacteria bacterium
GCGGATTGATCTTGACACCACCAAACACCACGGTAGAACGTAGCGGCAGGTTTCTACCGTAGATGGCAACGCTGTCTGCAACCTGAGCCGCTAGCTCACGTGTCGGCACTAATATAAGCGCTCGTATCTGATTAGCCTGAACACCACTGCCTTTTGATAACCGCTCTAATAGTGGCAGGGTAAAGCCAGCGGTCTTGCCGGTGCCGGTTTGAGCCGCCGCCAGCACATCTCGACCTTTAATGATGGCAGGGATTGATTCGATTTGAACCGGTGTCGGTTTTTTATAACCTCGCCCTATAACAACTTCAAGGATTGAGGCGGATAAGCCTAAAGAGGAAAAATTCATAAGATTATCTCAAATAGTGGCTTCATAGGTAGAGCCACTTTACTGGTAAGCATGCAGCGTACAGGCCTGCAACACGCCCACTATAGAACTTTTCTTTACAGGCCGGTCGATATGACATTCATGATGCTAGCCAAAACCAGTACCGCTAAAAAAATAGATTTAATTGTATTCTTCGTATGATTTCTCTTCAACGAAATCGGAGCCCAGTTTCAGGTTAATCTCACGTTTAACTTCTGAGCGACGATCGTTGGTGTAATAAACAGCACGAGCTAGTTTGATAAACTCTTCATCAAATAACTTGTTTGCTTCTTTTTCGCGAATATCATCCTCGATCACCCACAGCTCTTCATTAATGGATTTCAGCTCGGCAACCTCTGTCGCCACATCAGACCGTGAGAATGGCAGCTCTTGAAGTAGCTTATTCAAGCTATCCAGCTCCTTATTAACATTTTCCAGTTTAGCGGCATCCTTGATTCTTTCGCTTTTTATCTCAAGAATAGTGATTTTATCGAAAAACTCACCAATCGAAATCTCTACATTTACGCTCATTATGTCATTACTCAGTTTTTAGAATAGATAAAGGGTTAAATTTCCGACCCATTTTAACAGTACTGAGTAATTTTACAGGAGATTTATCAGAGTAACGCAAGCTATCGGAGCTACGCTTCGATCAATTCAATCGCATTGCCATCATGGTCCCGGCAAAACAACGCACGTCGGCCAGATTTACTCAAGGTAAAGTCGAAACCAGCCTGATCAAGCCTGGATGTGATGAGAGCCAGATCGGTAACCGTCATGGCTAAATGCCGGTCACGCCCACCATGTTCGGGACGATTTTCAACAGGATCAGGGTTCGGTAATTGCAGAAGATGAATCTGGCCATCACCTACCTGTAACCATGCTCCAGGATAACCCAGATCGGGACGGCTGTGATCCTGCGCCAGCCCCAGTACGCCACAATAAAAAGTCAGCGCACGTTTGGTATCGGCAACAACAAAGCTGGCGTGGTGGATGGCGGTAATAAGGCTGTCTGACACGGTGGTTCCCCTGATTGATGAAGCGCTTTAGGTTATACTATGCGCCGCCTGAATCACAGATATATTGCCAACTGACACCACACATGAATCCTGACCTTTCCAAATTACAACCATATCCCTTTGAAAAACTGGCCGCTTTGAAGGCAGAGTGCCGCCCACCGCAGGATTTACCCCATATTGCACTGTCTATCGGCGAGCCCAAACATCCTGCACCCGAGGTGGCGTTGCAGCCTTTACGGGAAAACCTGGATGCCATCAATAACTACCCGCTGACCAAAGGGGTGCCCGAACTGCGTCAGGCGATTGCCAACTGGCTGCAAACTCGCTTTTCACTACCCACAGGCGCGGTTAATGTCGATGATCAGATCATTCCGGTCAATGGCACCCGTGAGGCGCTATTCGCTTTTGCCCAGGCCGTGGTCGAGCGCAGCGATGATGCACTGGTATTGATGCCTAACCCGTTCTACCAGATTTATGAAGGCGCGGCCTATCTCGCCGGTGCTACGCCCTATTTTTATGCCACCACCCGTGACAACAACTATCAACCGGATTTTGACGCCATTCCTGAAGACATCTGGCAACGCTGCCAGCTGATCTACGTTTGCACACCGGGCAATCCAACTGGTGCGGTGATTTCCGAAGCGGTGCTGGTCAAACTGATTGAGAAGTCAAAGCAATACGATTTCATTATTGCTTCTGACGAATGTTATTCCGAGATTTATTTTGACGGTGTTAAACCCGCTGGCCTGTTACAGGCCGCCGTGAACAGCGGCAATGGCGATTTTAAAAACTGCGTGGTTTTCCACAGCCTGTCGAAACGCTCCAACCTGCCCGGCATGCGTTCAGGCTTTGTCGCTGGCGACGCAGGCGTGATGAAAGCTTTTTTGCTGTTCCGCACCTACCACGGCTGCGCTATGCCACCAGTGCATCAGCTGGCGAGCATTGCCGCATGGAGCGACGAGGCACACGTTGAACAAAACCGTCAGTTATATCAGGACAAATTTGACACAGTACTGGCTATACTTGCGCCTGTTTGCGAAGCCCAGAAACCCGACGCCGGTTTTTATCTCTGGTTACACACCGACATTGATGACGCCGATTTTGCCCAGCAGTTATTTCATCAGCAAAACGTCACTGTTTTACCCGGCAGTTATTTATCACGCGACGTCGATGGCCAGAACCCCGGCAATCATCACGTACGCATGGCACTGGTCGCACCCTTCGATGAATGCATCGAAGCCGCCAACCGAATTAAACAATTTATCGAAACCTTATAAGTTACCTTTTGGAGATCACGATGGACAATTTAAAGAAAATTATTGAAGAAGCTTTTGAACGCAGGGCCGACATTACCCCGCGTAATGTGGAAACGCATGTAACCGAAGCCGTCAACGAATGCATTGCCTTGCTGGACTCTGGACAGCAACGTGTTGCCGAGAAAAAAGATGGCGACTGGGTGGTCAACGAATGGTTGAAAAAAGCCGTACTGCTTTCTTTCCGTATCAACGACAACGAATTTATCAAAGGTGGTTTCACTAACTACTACGATAAAGTTGAATCTAAATTTGCAGATTACAACACAAAAGACTTCCGTGAATCAGGTGTACGCGTAGTGCCACCCGCGACTGCGCGTGTCGGTTCCTACGTTGCACCTAACGTGGTACTGATGCCTTCCTACGTCAACATCGGCGCTTATGTCGATGAAGGCACCATGGTCGACACCTGGGCAACCGTAGGCTCCTGCGCACAGATTGGTAAAAACGTTCACTTATCTGGTGGCGTTGGCATCGGTGGCGTACTGGAACCACTACAGGCAACGCCAACCATTATTGAAGACAACTGTTTCATCGGCGCACGTTCAGAAGTGGTTGAAGGTGTCATTGTTGAAGAAGGCTCTGTGATTTCAATGGGCGTTTACATCGGCCAGAGCACCAAGATCTTCAACCGTATGACTGGCGAAGTGACTTTTGGTCGCATCCCTGCTGGTTCTGTTGTGGTTTCAGGCAACCTGCCATCTAAAGACGGTACTTACAGTCTTTACTGTGCAGTCATCGTTAAGCAGGTTGATGCAAAAACACTGGGCAAGACCGGCCTTAATGATCTACTAAGAAGCATCGACTAAAATGACGACAACACTTTTTGGTATTCCAAATTGTGACACGATGAAAAAAGCACGTCGTTGGTTAGAAGCCAATGGCGTGCTTTATTCGTTTCACGATTACAAAAAAGCCGGCGTCCCTGAAGAAGAGCTGAGACTGTGGGTCAAAAAAGTTGGCTGGGAAGTGCTGTTGAATCGTCGCGGAACCACCTGGCGAAAACTGGACGATGACATCAAAAATAATATTGATGAGGCATCAGCCATTAAAGTCATGATTGAGAACCCAGGCTCTATCAAGCGCCCTGTTCTCGAAACAGAGGGACAACTTCTGGTTGGTTTTAGCGAAGATACTTACAGAGAAAGTTTTTGTAACTGATCAGCGATAGGATCTGTAATGTGCTTAATCTTCTTGCGCATCATGGTTCCAATGGCATCGGTCTGTGAAAACACGGGATTGATTAACTTCACACTCAGACACGATAAAACTAACATCGCCTGAATTTTTTCTTTCATTTCAGGTACAGCAGCCAAGGTAGCACTCAACGCTTCATCTTCCGGCATATCACAGGTACAGCCTGCTTCTGTACAAATCACGGCAATATCATCAACGGTAAATGATTCTGGTTTTATTGATTCAAAATAAACAGCAATGGCGTTTAGCAATGACTCTACCACCTGCTGATTACCGGGTTTTTTCAAGGAAATTTCTGCGGTTTGCACAAACGCCTGACCGCTCTCACTCAGTATCCGGCCAAGCATGACCGCATAAGGATTGCCGGCATCAATCAGTGGTTGAATTTTTTCTATTACTGACTGATAAGAAGAATGTGCTTGCGCATCGACGGGGAGTTCATCCGGCAAAGCATGCATAAAACCGACAAAAAGATTACGTTTTGTTTTTGCTTTCGCCCAAAGCTTTAACTTTTCTTCTTCATCAATCAAACCCGGCTGCAACACTAAACGCACCGAATCAATCATCACGTGTGGATCTTCTTCAAAAGGCAAAAACTCAATCAGAAACTCTGCCAGTACAGGACCGGTTTTGCCCTGCACCACGGCTTCTTTTTCTAACATACGGCGCGCATTGTCTGCTGTTGGCATTATCCACCATGCACGTTCCGCCTGTTCATCAGATAGCCCCGGTGCGTGTACCGCAGCGACCACGGCCTCCGGTTCGCCGAGCAATAATAACTGTTGCAAACTTTCATCTCTCGCCTGCCCCATGCGTGTCCAGCGTTTTAGAAAAACAGGATAGCCACCGGGCGAGCCCATCACATGCGTAGAAAATAACGCCTTTACTTCTTTAAGGTATTTTTCATCTTTGCAATTTGGATTTAAAACAACTTTAGCTTCACCTTTATCAGTGAGCGCATGCACAATCATTTTTGATTCATCAATGCGCACGGCTTTCAGTTTCTGCGCAAGCAAAACATTGAGACGTAGATTATCTTCGGCGGAGAGTTCCATAAATTAATTCAACTGTATTCTTTGTCCAAATGGTACGGTAGTTTTTCCCTTCACCAACCAGGTCACAGGAAAGGTAGGTTCAACTTCAGGGAAGGTCCCATCAGCATCAGTAAAATAAATCAGCAAGTCGGGGGCTTTGTCCTGATCTTCTGCCCA
This sequence comes from Gammaproteobacteria bacterium, assembly GCA_029882355.1. Lineage (GTDB taxonomy): Bacteria > Pseudomonadota > Gammaproteobacteria > SZUA-229 > SZUA-229 > LH-M37. The sequence continues at coordinate 5,105 of JAOUKV010000017.1, forward strand.
GGCAAACACGGGTTTGAAGTTGGTACCGCCACCGCCGCGTATTTCTACATCGAATTTAAATTCATCCCACGGCGCAAAACTCCACGGGCATCCATAATTCAAATCCGAATCACAGGTCAGCAAGGTAATGCCTGCACGCACCTGACTTTTAATCGCATCAATTTCAGAAATAAACTCCTCTATCTCCTCAACCGAAATCGAACCACTGGTATCAACCGCAACAACGATATTGGTTTCACTGCTACGTAAGCTGGGATATACCGCCGGGTCACCACGGCGTGACGAAGGACGTGAATAACTGTAATCATCTCTGGCAGTAGCTGACATGTAACGCGCCAGCAACATACGCCAGGGTAACTTTGGTTGTAGTAGATGATCGACCATGCGAGCCATATCACCTTCCAGCTTGCCAGACTGTAACGCCTGCTGCGCTGCACCTGCCATACGCTGTTGCCATTGCACACTTAAATCTTCCAGCTCCTGCGGTGACATTTCAGGCGGCGGGTTAGAGCCTGTTTGCCCACCCTCTTTTGACGAATCATTTTTATTACCTTCGCCGTCCTGTTTATCATTTTTTTTGCGTTCGTTTTCACCGCCGCTGTTATCTTTATTTTCCGGTGTTTCGTTATCGCCATCTTCAGAACTGTCGTCCTTGTTCTGCTCAAGATCACGCTCACCGTCATTGTCGTTATCTTCAAGACAGGGATAAATTTCCTCAGCGGTCATACCTTCGTATTCACGCAGATGCATCGCGTCCGGCGTTGGTTTCAAACCATCATTGATCAACATCGGATTGACGGCGTAATCGCAAGCCAGTTCCCAGCGGTGTTTTACGCGATGACCTTTTCGATAAAAATGTGAGAGCGCACAATGCAAGGCTTCGTGCGATAAAGCGAACTGGGTTTGCTCGGCATCAAGCGCGTCGATGTAATCGTTGTTATAGAAAAAAGTTTTGCCGTCACTGAAAGTGGTTTCACACCAGGAGGAATCGGCAGGCACCATCGGCAAACGCAAAACCAGTGCACCCAGAAAAGGCTTATCCAGAATCAAGCGGGTTCTGGCGGTAGCGAGTTTAGTTTCTACGTCGGGGTATTGCATTTAATAAAGCATAATGTCCGCAATTTTATCCGCCCAACCAGCGAATTCCGGCACGGCAAAAATATCCTGTCCCACCGCCCGATGCATATCCGAGACCATCATCACACCCATTTCGCGCTGTGGAAAACGGCTGGCATATTTGAGTATATTGCCGTGCACGGTCATGGCATCATCGGTTTCTTTGGCGCGAATCGCGCGTCCAACTAAAGCCGTAGCAACAGCGTACTGTAAGTCGATTTCTTTAGGTGCGGCGACGTCCTCGCCTTTGACGATGGCATCCAGGTCGGGCATTTGATCAAGGCTATCGACAAAGGCTTTGACCTCGATACCGGCGGCCTTGCCGACGCAGGCCTGCAGCGCACCTAATAATAAATTATTCGACTCATCAAATTTGTGTAAAGCACGATGGGCAAATTCCCACGAACGTGGCGATGGAAAAGCTACCGGATTTTGCGCGGCATCAAACTCGAACAATAAATCCTGACGGAAACGCAAAAACGCAATGATGCGTTCGTCGATGCCATTGGCATAAGCCCAGGCCACCCAGTCATCGAGATTGATTTCAACTTCGTAATGCGAGAATCGATTCGCCAGTGGTGCGGGCATGCTGTAAGTCACACCTCGATCACCCTGACGATTACCAGCAGCGATAATCGCCCAGCCTTCTGGCACTTCGTACTCACCCAGCTTACGATCAAGGATCAACTGATAAGCTGCGGCTGAGACGCTCGGTGGCGCCGAGGTGATCTCATCGAGGAAAAGAATGCCGCGGTTACCATGGCGCTGTAAGTTGGGCAGCATGGAAGGTACCGCCCACTCGACGAATTCATCGACACGAAAAGGAATACCACGCAGATCGCTGGGTTCCATTTGTGAGAGACGGATATCAATCAGCGGTACACCGTGGTTTTCGGCGATCTGCGCCACCATCTGTGATTTACCGACACCGGGCGCACCCCAAAGCATCACCGGAGTGTGGTGACCGCTGTCTGCACTGGAGAATTCTTTTTCGATTACTGTTAATAGATGAGCTGGACGCATAGAAACTTAATCTTTATAGATATTTATGAAATTACTGGTCGAAACCGGCTAGCTTATATAGACGTTTCGCCTCGGCGAGATCTTTTTCAACCCCCTTGCCTTCTTCATACATCATCGCCAGCGTGGTCAAAGAACCCATCAAACCTTGCTCAGCAGCCTTCTCAAACCATTTGATGGCCTGCTGACCGTCCTGCTCGACACACTCACCTTCCATATACATAAAGCCCAGACCGTGCTGGGCAACGGCGTGACCCTGCTCGGCAGCTGATTTCATATATTTAAAAGCTTTCTCAGCATTGACCACACAACCCAGGCCGTTCTGCAGCATAATCGCACAACGGTGCTGAGCTTCAGCGTCACCGTTTTCAGCCACTGGCCCCAAAAAGCCCATCGCCTGAGCAAAGTTTTTGGCCTCAAACGCCGCTATACCGCTGCCAAAAGCCATATCGGCATCATTCATTTCATTATCACTGGACATCATTTTCCCCATTCAAAATTCTTTCAAAACACGTAATATGTGGCGCATGCTACAGAATACAAGCTTTAATGAGAATATCTCTCATTGGAAGTATTTCTTATATGCTAGTCCAGCCCTCCCGAAAGGGATATAACTAGCGCTTTTACCAGACGGCAGGAATACGGTATAATCTGCGCCCATTGTTGGTGGTTAAACACTAAAAACAGTTTCCGATTGTAAGCATCATCGCTTTACGGCGGTGAATACAGAAAATTAATAGAGGATTTATCCATGAACCAAGATTACTACAATGCTGTTACTAAGATGGAAGAAGCTGGTGTTGACGCGGATTACATCTGCGGCTGGCAGGGCGGTTACGTTTTGAACCCACCACGCGAAGAGCAACGTGTAACTGACGCTTATGAAGCTGGTTACGACGACGGCAAAGAAAAGAACGCTGACAACTTCAGCAGCTGGGCTAAATAAGCCAGGCGACTGAACAGCAGTACAAAAAAGCCGGTGTTGAAAAACACCGGCTTTTTTTTTGCCCTGAATCTAATGACAACAGCCAGGTTTAAAGTTGAGCCTGCAAATTAACGTAGCATTACCCTATAAATCAACAACCAGTGCATCATCCAGTTTAACTGTCATCTCATCGACAGATAAAGGCTGGCTCAACAGGAGGCCCTGCATAACATCGCAACCTTTTGATTTCAGGTACGCACGTTGAATTTCAGTTTCCACGCCATCAGCAACAATGGATAAATCCAGCGCATGTCCCAATGCAATAATGGCATCAATAATTGCGTGGTCATCATGCGGTGATTTAATGTCACTAATAAATGATCGATCAATTCTCAGCGTGTTAACTGGCAAGCTATCTAAATCACCGAGTGACGAGTAACCCGTACCAAAATTATTCAACGCAATACCAACACCTAGCTCCCTCAGGCTGGTAAACATTTCAATCACATGATCAGTTCCAGACCGAAGCGATGTCTCGGTCAGCTCAAGCTCAAGCAGCTCAGGCGGTAATCCTGTTTCTTTAAGGCAGTTGGTTATTACCGCTAAAAGATCAAAGCGCTTAAACTCAATGGCCGAGATATTTACAGCGATGGGCACGGTTAATCGGCCATCCGAAAACCAGTCCATGCCCTGACGACAGACGTTAAGTAGCACCCATTTAGTTATTTCTGAAATCAGGCCGCTATCTTCAGCGATGGGCAGAAAAATATCAGGTGAAATCAATCCGTCCTCGGGATCCTGCCAGCATATCAGCGCTTCCATGCCAACAATGTTGCCAGTCACAGAATCTAATTTAGGCTGGTACGCCATAAAGAACTGGTTATCGTCGATAGCACTACGCAGACGAGTTCGTATACTTAGGTGCTCGTGCATTACCGTATCGGTCTGCTCTGAAAAGAACTGGTAATTATTTTCACCGTGTTCTTTTGCACGATACATCGCAATATCTGCGTTTTTAATGAGCTCCTGTGCGGTTAGAGAATCATCCGGATAAACGGTTGCACCAATACTGCAATTTATCAGTATGTCCTTATTGTTAACGGTTACGGGTTTTTTCAGCAGTGTTAAAATTCGATCCGCAACAACAGTCGCATCCCACGGCCCATCAATTTGGTCGAGTAAGACAATAAAATCATCACCACCAATTCTGGCGACTATGTCATAGGTTTTATCGTGCAAATCATTAGCGCCAATCTTATTTTTCCTTAATGAGCTATTAAGCCGCAACGCCATTTCCTTTAAAACGCTATCGCCTGCTTCGCGTCCATAACTATCATTGATCTGTCCAATATTACCCAGTTTTATAAACAACAAAGATAAACGGTATTTTTTAGTGTTAGCAATAGCGAGTATGTTTTCCAGATAAACATTAAACATCTTCTCGTTTGGTAAGCCTGTCAAACTATCGTGGTTTACAAGGTAGTCAGCTTCCTCACGCGTTTGTTTCAGGTTTTTACTGACATCATAAAAATTTTTAGCCAGTACGCCAATTTCGTCATTACTACCAACATTAATATCGACATCCAGATTGCCATTGCTCATTTCCTGCGCGGCAGAGTTCAGGGCTTCAACAGGCCTGATAACCAGATAGCGTAAAAACATAAACACAGAAACAAGAATGAATAGCGCCATAGAAATAGTCATAACATAAACAGGCTTGCTCAGCGCACAACTGGCTTTAATTACGTCCGCTTTGGGTAAAAAGGCAATCACATTCATACCGGAAGCAAGCGCTTTCCGGTAGGAGAATACGGTATTTCCATCGACATTTATTTCAGTGCGTATATTGCCCTGCTCAAGTGAAACCTTCTCGCCAAGCAGCTGCAAATTATTTTCCGCAGAAGACAGAGAAATACGCTTAGGCAAAAACAATATTTCCCCCAGGGCGTCGATGACCAGAAGATAACCAGTATCACCAATAACATTGTTATTTATAACGTACTCCAGGCTGGAAAAATCTAATGCCATATCACGGCGAATTTCTTCATCACTAGCAATAAATGCAGCATCAAAGCTATTTCGGGAAATCTGATCGAGCAGTGTAGTGACGCCCGTGTCGAGACGCGCCTCAGTAGACTGCCTTATCTTCGAGGCAGAAACCGCTCCTATCATTAAAATGGGGATTATTATCAGCGGGGTAAGTAACAGTAGCGCTTTGGATTTGAGGTTCATGGTCATGAATATAAACTACTTGATGTGACTCGTACAGTATCTGGTATTGAGTTTTGTTATTCCATTACCGCTGCATTGAGCTTGAGTGTAATATCTTCCACAGATAAAGGCCGGCTTAGGAGGTAGCCTTGCAACGAATCGCAGTTTTTTGACTTAAGATAATCACGTTGAATCTCGGTTTCAATGCCTTCGGCAACAATGGTTAAATTAAGTGCATGCCCCATTGCCACAATGGCATCAACAATTGCACTGGAATCACCACTGGATTTGATTTCACTAACGAATGATCGATCTATTTTCAGGGTGTCGATAGGTAAATTATTCAAATAACTGAGTGAAGAATAACCAGTACCAAAATCGTCTAAAGCAATACTAACGCCAATACTTTTTAGTTTAGTGAAAATTTTAATGGCATGATCAGTTTCTGACAACAGGGAGGTTTCAGTTAACTCAACCTCAAGAAGCCCAGCCGGGAACCCTGTTGTTTCAAGGCAATTAGTTATCAGCGCAAGCAGGTCAAAACGCTTAAACTGGATACCTGAGATATTGACAGCAATAGGCACGGTTAATCTTCCACTTGAATACCATTCCATACCCTGGGTGCAGACATTACGCATTACCCATTTAGTTATTTCTGAAATTAAGCCGCTCTCTTCAGCGATTGGAATAAATATTTCAGGAGAAACCAGTCCATCATCAGGATCTTGCCAGCGTATCAGCGCCTCCATACCAGAAATTTCGCCGGTAATAGAATCATACTGAGGCTGGTAATTCATAAAAAATTGATTATCTTCGATGGCACGACGTAGACGCGAGTGTATCCTCAAACGGTCATGCATTATTGTATTGATCTTTTTGGAATAGAATTGATAATGGTTTTTGCCACGCTCTTTCGCATGGTACATAGCAACATCAGCATTTTTAATTAGCATTTGAGCAGAAGATGCATCATCAGGATAAACGGCAGCACCAATGCTGCAACTTATATAAACATCTTCATTATTGATGGAGACTGGTTTCTCAAGAATTTTTAAAATCCTGTCTGAAACAGCGGTCGCATCCCATGGCCCCTCAATCTGATCTAATAAAACGATAAATTCATCACCGCCAATCCTGGAAACCATGTCACATGACTGTTCCTGAAATGAAGATGTACTGCTCTTGTTTTTTCTGAGAGAGTTATTAAGCCTAAAAGCTGTTTCCTTAAGAAGTATATCGCCACCCTGATGGCCATAGGTATCATTAATCTGCTTGAAATTATCAAGGTCAATAAAAAGCAAAGATAATTGATATTTTTTTGTATCGGCAATAGCTATTATCTTCTCGAGATAACCGTTAAACATCACCCTGTTTGGCAAGCCAGTTAAACTATCATGGTTCGCAATATAGTTTACTTCTTCATGAGTTTGCTTAAGGTTTTTGCTCATATCATAAAATGATTTCGAAAGAATGCCTATTTCGTCATTTCTATTGAGATCTAATTCTATATCCAAATTCCCGCTACCAATTTCCTGCACGGCGAAACTTAATGCATCAATCGGTCTCATGATTAACAATCGTAACGTTAAGAGAACCAGTAAAACAACTAAAAAAGTGACAACGAAAGTAATAACAAGAACAGTTTTTCCAAGTTCATAACTATCATTGATCAAATCACTTTCAGGTAGAAAGGCTATCAGATTCATGCCGGATGCAAGTTGACGCCAGTAAGAAAAAATAATATCGTCATTAACCTTGATACTAGACCTGGTATCGCTATCCTCCATTGGAATATTCTCAGCGAGTAATCGCATATTATTTTCTGCATCACTTTTAGTAATATTATCCGGGGTAAATAATATATTTCCAGTTGAATCAACAACTGAAAGATAACCAGAGTCACCAATGGAGTTGTTGTTAATTTCTTTATTTAGATTAGACAGATCCAGTAAAATAGCTAAAACCCCCCTGGCTTTTGGTTTGGCTCCAAGGGCATCTACAGCATCATCGCGCATTACCAGGCTACGGCTAATTAATAACGAATATTTCTGAGTATTTTCATCAAAAATAACACGTGTGTTTTCGATATTGGTCGAATTCAATATTTCTTTAAAATAGGCTTCATCTGCAATATCTTCCTTGATATTCTGTGTTTTCCCTGAACTCCAATACACATCCTCATAACCATCAGGAGTAATAAATTTTACTTCGACATATTCAGGCATCGAATCTTGTAGATTCTTAAATAAAGATAAAACAGTAGGTAATAAAACGTCATAGCGGATAACTTCATCACTAGACACAGCATATTTTTTAATAATATGGTGCTCTGCAAGCATTCTCAAATTTGATTTAGCTGCCTGCTCCGCATTAAAAGTGTAGCGAGAAATCTGGTCAAGAAGTGTAATAACACGCGTATTCAACCGAACTTCTGTACTTTCTCGCATTTTATTAAATGAAACAGCGCCAATCATTAAAATTGGAATGATGATCAATGGCATCAGTAGCAATATTGATTTTGATTTAAGATTCATCTTAATAAAAATTAACTACTTAGTGTAATGAAGAAAAATACTTGCTCTTTTTCTACTACTTTTAGGTGAGAGCTCAGCATAAAACTCTGAAAAATTTAATAATGATTTGTCAGGATAAATAACTGGATCTTCAAGGACTTCTTTAGAAAGGAGTTTCATTGCTTCAATATTTGGTGTTGCCAGATATAATTCTTCGGCATTAACAGCTGCCCATTTTGGTTCGTTAATAAAATTTAAAAAATTTGTAGCAACACCAGTATTCGAGGAATCTGCAGATAATACAAAATAATCTACCCAGATATTGCCACCTTCTTCCGGCAGCACATACGTAATGTTTTCATTATGCTCCGCAACATTTAATGCATCACCACCATAAAGAGTCGCTGCAACTATCTCACCTGTAACCAGACCAGATTCTTTTTCAAGCGTCAAATAACCGAACTTTTTAACATGGGGTTTTTGAGCCATTAATAATGATTGTGTCTCATTAAGTTCATTTATATCGTTACTGTTGAGAGAGTACCCCAGTGCCTTTAAACCCATACCAATCAAATCACGTGATGATAGAACCATTAATATCTTTCCCTGCAATTCCTTTTCAGGCTTCAGTAAGTCCATCCAGCTGGTGATTGGTTTTGAGACTAGATCTTTTCGATAGGCAATGCCCAATGTGCCCCAGAAATAAGGCACACCATAGTCCACAGCAGAATCAAAGGCAGTCAACCAGCGCTTATCAATGTATTTGGTATTGGGAATAGCCTTTGAGGGTAAAGGTTGCAGCCATCCCTGTCGGCGGTAGTTATTAATTGTTATGCCATTAACCAGAATCAGGTCGAAACCAAGGCCTTTAGTTTCAAGAAGAATACGGTCTCTTGTATAATCCGATTCATAAAAAGTCTGCTTTACTTTGACATTGAATTTTTTCTCGAATGCCTTAACCATATCGGCAGAAAGGTACTCTGACCAGGTAAGAATACTTAACTCTTTTGCTGTTTCAGCGCTATATACCGGTGAGATATAAAATAAAGCAACAAAAACGAAAATACATGAACGAAGGGTGTATCTATTAAAACGTCTGACCTGTCTGCCGCGGTTATCCATACTCACTCTCTGCAAAACTTTTCTACTGTTATAAAGAAATCTGCCAAATCCACATCGACAATCCTCATTTTGTCTAACTATTAACAAACCTGTGCGTCAATAACTCCCTATATGGTTTTATCACTTCATAATTTGTCATATGAATGGGTAATACTACATGATTCAACCTAAATAGATGTAGGGTTTTTATATTATTTGGCATCCTTTACGCCCCGATATTAATGATTATCATTACCGCAATGATTAACTGCCTTAAGTACCTGATACAACAACGTAACAGCGAATAAACTATCGAGCCTTGATCAATTTACCCTACCTTCACCGTATTATTCCTGTCCCGACTGGCAAGAATCAGCGCATTGTCATCAATCGACTGATAGGACTTAATCAGCCGGTCATAAAGCAGCACATTCACCGTCGCCGCCAGGTTCATACAGCCGATAGTCGGCACATACACCACCGCATCCGCCCTGTCGATAATGGCCTGATTAATCGTACTGTCTTCAGGCCCGAAGATATAAAAAGCATTCAGCGGATGCTCATACTCAGGCAAAGCCATCGCATTCTCAACCAGCTCGACGCAGACAATCTTCAACTCCCCCGCCGCCTCGATAAGATCATCGACCTCAGTCAGCGGAATATTCTCGCCCCACTTTCGGCTGATATCCGGCGCATTGGGATTAAGCGTCATCGCACGCCTGTAACGATTACCCGTATAAAAAACACTATCGACGCCATAGTTGCCAGAGGCACGCATCACAGAGTGGACATTGTCCGGGCTTTTGGGGTTGATTAAACCGATACTGATTTTGGATTGTTTCATGTGGGGTATTTTATAGAAGAAAGGCTTAAAGCGTCAGCCGGGACACGCAATAGTGCTATTGCGGCTAATACCACCTATAGTGGTAACTAAACCAGGTAACAAAAAGGAAGGTTATGTGTTTTTCTGTCGGTGTTAGCCTTACTAGTGCGGTAATTTTAGTACCGCTTGGACTGTACGGTTTAAAGAAAACATTACGCGTAAATAAAGCATATTGGGCATTTGCTTTACTGCCAATTGGTTTTGGAATGCAGCAGGCATTTGAAGCTGGCGTATGGTGGGCACTTGATACCAATAACACTGAAATATTACGCCTGTCCGCATTGGGATTCTTGTTTTTTTCACACCTGTTCTGGTTAGTGTGGATTCCGCTATCCAGCTATTTTGTCGAGACCATAAAAAGACGCAGAATTTTATTTTTACTGATAGCTATTATGGGCGCTATCAGTGGCACAACCATGTTCCTATCATTCATACTTCATTCCAGCTGGCTGACGGTATCAGTGGTTAATCATTCTATTCACTACCAAACTGCCCAGATATATGATGACTATTTTCCCGAGATCGTTCTCAGGACAGTCTACCTGTTGATGGTTTTACTCCCGCTGCTGCTCTCATCGAAGAGGCATCTCAGGCTGCTTGGCATACTCATGCTGCTCTCAATGATCGCAACACTGACATTATTCAGCTTCACATTTATTTCAGTCTGGTGTTATTTTGCAGCCTTAATTTCGCTGTATATCTATTACAGTATTCTCATAAAAAGGGATGATATAGCGCGTCAGTCTTTGTAGGGTGTGGGTACAGAAAGGGGGTGTGCTGGGTTAGGGGTTTTTTTCAAAAACTTCATCACGGTGGTATTCAATATATTCCTGATGTTGGTTATCGAGGTTTCATCATCGTTTTTAGGTGCATTGACCTATGTACCAACTAGACTAAACTTTAAACCGCCAGAGGGTGCTGTTGTTTAATTATTAACAGGATATTAGTTATGAGTGAAAAACCAAAAAAATGGGAACTGGTCTCCTGGGAACTTTTTCATGATATGGCTCGCCAGCTAGCCTTCATGATTCAGGAAGATTCTTATCAACCCGATATCATTATTGCCATTGCCCGTGGTGGCTATACCCCGGCCCGCATCCTCTCCGATTATCTGGGGGTTATGGACATGACCAGTTTCAAGGTGAAACACTACAAGGCATCCCACAAGCAGGTAGAAGCCCGCATTGAACACCCACTGGCCGCTGATATCAGCGGGCAGAAAATATTACTGGTGGATGATGTCAGTGACTCCGGTGATACCTTTGATGTGGCTATAAAACACATCCATGATTGTGCCAAGCCGGCAGAAATCAGAACTGCCGTGTTACATCATAAAACCGTATCCAGATACACACCTGATTATTACACCCGCGAAGTAAAGGAATGGCACTGGATCACCTACCCCTGGGCAGTGATGGAAGACCTCACCGAATTTATTAAAACCATGGAACCCGCAGCAACCAGCCATGAGGACGTGGCGAAAAGGCTCCGGGCTGATTATGGTGTGGAAGTCCCCACACAACTATTGCAGGACGCAATAAAACTGAACCGGCTTAAAATCTGGGGAGAGTGATTTCTTCCAGGGTATTTGGGGACAGGGTGCAGAACGTCTGTATAGATCACTGGTTTTTACTGTGAGCCAAATATCCCTATTTTCTTAAAAGCCTTATTGCAGTGGTATTTAATATAGCAGTCACGAAACTTTGTTTAACTTTTTCAATTTGTACAAAACAAAATAGTATATTCCGGCGCCAGCTAAACCACTGTAAATACAAAACTTGTGCAAGTTGTCGATACTTATCGTACCAAGTAACGGCTTTGCCGTGTTTACAGGATAAAACAGCTCAACATCACCGTGCATTATCGCATCGAGTATCACGTGGCTGTAACTACCAACAAAAGCGCTCAGGAAAGTAACCCACCATAATATTTTTACGGGGTTTTCCTTTTTAGATATCTCCAGCAACAACAGGCCAAATTCAGAAAGGTATTTACCCGTCAGCGCTGCAAATAAACCGAGCAGGCTGGCACCCGCAAACGTGTGTGAAAAACCGTGAAGGTGGCCTTCTCCACTAAGCATGACGAACAGGGGCTGAATATCCATCACAATTTGTGTCCAGCCAAATACCATCAAACTAAAACTGCCGTGCAGGAATGATTTTATTAGGAGACCTGGGCCCATGTGGAGTGGAGTGAATGGCATGGTGGTTGGTTAGGATTTTTTAATTGTATCTAAAATAAATTCAACAAACGGCACAATGTTCTCATCCCCAGAAGCCGCCTCAAGCGCAACCATATATTGATCTCTTGTTTCCTGTTTTATGATCACCCATTTGTAACCACCGACAATGAATAAAAAATTCATTAAGAATCTGGCTGTTCGGCCATTACCGTCCATGAATGGGTGGATATAACCAAGAACAAAGTGAGCAAGAATTGCTTTAACCGGATACGAAGTCTCTTCAGCTATGCAGTCCTTTAGTGCATCCATACAATCCATCAACTGCTCACTTGCAGGTGGTACGTGTCTTGATTTTCTAATGTAAATTGGCCCTTTCCTGAAACCTGCTAAATCGCTATCACTAACTATCCCCGCAACAACACAAGGTTTGAATAATGATGTATACCATTGAGTTATTCCTATATCGATCAATAAGTTTAGATCACCCCCGTTGTGTGCGGTCGCAATCGATTCTAAAACTTTATTAAAGGCATCATAATAACCCCTTGCAGCAAGCGCATCTTTAGCCTCATGATCACGTTCAATGGTTTCTGGTGACCAGTCACCATTACTGACACGTTCAATTAAATCAGGAGTTACTTTATAACCTTCTATAGACAGGGAGTTATATGCATCATGAATATACACCTCACTAATCATCGCCAATGTTTCACCAATCGGCCTGGCATAAAAATCAAACTCGGGATATTGTCCTTCATAGCGGTCCAGAATACTTCCGCGCATTTGTTGCCACATAATTCTAATTCTAGTTGCACTAGCTGCTTCCTTGATCATTCTTCCAAGCTGAACTGGTGGCTTATCGAATGGATCAACAAATTTTATCTTCTTTAGTCCAGCCCCCGACATAATTGCTTTTAATTTTTCACTCTCGGCTATCATACTCAATACTTCATATGCGCCAATGATTCTTCCTGCTGAGGCGATATTTCTTGAACTTATTAACGCATCTGCCAGCGCATCAAAATTAGCGTTTTTTAAAGCTATCTGCATACTCAATGGATTATTTCTGTAGGCAACAGGCGTCGAACTCACTATGGCACTTTCAAGAGAATAAATATTTAGCCCACGAAAACTAATTAAACTCTCGGGCCTATTTTTACTGTTCGTCACACAAATACTCATGTTGTTTGGTAGCTCTGTTACAGTCCATATAGCCTCATCACTCAGTACAAACACAACTATTTGGCCAGGCATCGAATTATTGTCGGTCAACAGATCCAGAGAGGCTTCTGAGCTGAGCCAATAACTGTCTTTGAAACGAGATGATAAATACTGTTCTATAAACCCCCACATTGATTCATACCAAAGTGCTGATTCACCTGCTTTTTGTGCAGACAAGTCCGCATCAAGCAAATACCATCCCTTTATTATCTTTTTAAGGTAGCCATTTTTGATCAGTAACGCTTGCTGTTTAGGTTTTATATTTTTATGGTAAACAATATGCCCAATGGCACTATCGCTGGCACTATGAAGCGCTTCAACAAGTAGTTGATTTTCTGTTTTTGCCATGACTCGTCCTACCTACATAGTGTTAAAAAAATTAGCAGCTTCATTACTTCGATATAACTATATGAAACATTTTTCCACTGATAACAACAACCAGGTTTTAGTGTCTCGCTAATACCAGGTTATTGCGGATTATACACCCAGGCTTTATCGGATCACAATACCAGGTTATTACGAATTACATAACCAGGTTTTAATGGGCTGCAATACCAGGTTATTAGAGTACAAAATCGCAATAATAAGGTCAATCTCAAGGTTATTGAGGTTTAGAGTCAGGTTATTAGAGCTTTATAGCCAGATTATTGGGGTTCAAGACCAGGTTATTAAAGTACAAGAGCCAGTTTATTTTGGTTCAAGGCCAGGTTATTAGGGTGCCATAGCCAGGTTATTTTGATTCAAAGCCAGGTTATTAGAGTACCATAGCCAGGGTATTGGGGTTCAAAGCCAGGTTATTAGGTTTCAGAGCCAAAGCTTTTCATTGCAGAGAAAAAATAGTTAGTTTTCCTCAATATTATCAATTAACAAACTAATCATTCGATTATTCAGATCAACAGAATTTTTGTTTTCATAGGACTTTAAATTCTGTCTTTCCGTGCCAAGTTTCCTGGCAAGTTCAGATGCCGATTTTGAACCAGATATCACTTTCAACTTCTCAATTATTTCTTTATTAGTTAGTATTTTTTCGCTCATTATGTAATAGATACCTTTACAAATGTAATAAATAGTATTACAGTATACACTCATTAGCGAAGGAGAGAATTATGGAAGTTTTATTAGCTAGCTGTGGAAATCCCGATCATTACCAGGACCCGGATCAACCTATGTGGGGCTGTGAAAGTGATAGTAAAGTTTCAGTTAAATCACTGGAAGAAGCATCAGCAGCATGCAGGAGTTTTATAGAACGTAATGAACTAGGTAATGGAAATTGGGCTGGTGGGGATGTATATGAAGGAGATAAACATATAGCCACAATAGCCTACAACGGTCGAATAATGGATCCGAAGTAATAAAAAAGCTTATGGCAGGACTGCCAATATTGGTCGCCCTGCTTCAAGTTTTTCTGTTAGAAGTTGAGGTTTGTTCATGTATGAAAAAGAATTAATCGCTGTAGGAGTTGGTGATGTGCCTGCCTGGTTAGCTGATGAGGGTCTTGAGCTAGCTGTGGAATATTTCGAGGATAACAGTCTCAGTCCTCAGACTTGTTTTGAAGCAAAAAATGATCAGAGTGATAGTGAGTTAGCTATGCACTGGGATAAAGCTGAGAAACTGACTAATAATGTCCTGCTTGGTGATTCACGATATGACAATTCAATGATCAGTTTAGATTTTGATGTCTATTAGAGGACTTTCATTGATGTGGAGATAAATATCAGGTCTTTTGATAATCTGATTCAAAGTAGGAGCTATCGCCTGTTTTTATCCAAACGTCCAGATTGCCAATTACATCCTGAAATACCTCAGCTTCACGCGTTGTGCATTCCCATATCACAGCAACCCGCCAACCCTGGTTTGTTAATTCATTAAGCACGCGCTGATCGCGTTTCTGATTATCCTCAAATTTATTTTTCCATTTATCAGCATAATCCCTGTCTGAATAAGCCAGCTTACAACCTTGGTGCTGATGCCAGTAACAGCCGTGAGTAAATACCGCGACCTTAAGGCTACGCAAAACGATATCGGGTTTGATTTTACCGACTTTGCTATCAAGTCTGAAACGGTAGCCGAGTCTGTGTAGAGCCTTGCGAGTGAGCACTTCGGGTTTTGTGTTGCTGCTTCGTATGCCGGACATCATTCGGCTACGGGTTTTTTTGTCTACGTTATCAACCATATAGATATATCTTGTATAAACATCTGGTGTTTGATTGAAATCCTGGTAATCTAGTCGGATTTTTCATATCCAAAAGTATCACAAAGTGAGCGAGCCAGTAAAAATAATCGATTTGTTCGCCGGACCGGGTGGTCTCGGCGAAGGATTCTCGGCCTATCGCCCAGAAGGCAAACAGGCTTTCAAAATAGCGATTTCTATAGAGAAGGAAGATAGTGCTCACCGCACCCTTTTGCTTCGCTCATTATTTAGGCAATTTGATCACGATAAAGTACCTGAGGCTTATTACTCATTTCTGCGCGGTGAACTTGGGAAGCATCCGGAAGATGAACTTTACCAGCATCCAGATATTAAAGAGCATTTAGAGAAAGCTAAAAAAGAAGCGCAGAAAATAGAGTTAGGTAAAGACAAACCTACAGAAGTTTATAAAAAAATACGCGATGCAATTGATGGTGATGAATGTATTCTCATTGGTGGTCCACCCTGTCAGGCGTATTCATTAGTGGGTCGTGCCCGTAATGCTGGTAAGAAAGACTATGTAGATACAGAAGATCACCGTAATTATCTTTATAAGGAATACCTGAAAATTATTTCAAAATTTCAGCCTAAAGTTTTTGTAATGGAAAACGTAAAGGGAATACTTTCAGCCAAGGTTGGTAATGAGAAGATATTTGATTCTATTCGTGAAGATTTACAGAACCCTTATAATGCGACTAAAGTTAAAGCAGATAAAGGAAGAAAAAAACATGAATACAAAATCTATTCTCTTGTAACAAAAACAGACGATACACCAGACCCGCATGATTTTATTATTCGCACAGAGGATTATGGTATTCCACAGGCTCGGCACCGAGTAATTTTACTTGGTGTTCGACAAGATATAGCAGACAAGCTTGACGATTTTGAAAGATTACAGACTGTAGATGATAAACCCACAGTTCGACATGTTATATCCGATCTGCCCAATTTGCGTAGTCGTTTATCCAAAAGCAAAGACTCAACTGATGCATGGCGTGACAGCATAGTCAGAATGAATGAAGAAATGCTTGGTCAGCTAAAAAATGATGATCATGTTCCGAATAAGGTCTATAACGAATTGATTGATCAGCTGGAAAAGATCTTAAAGTCACCTTCGAAAACAGGCAAAGACAAAGGGTTAAAACGAAGTAAATCTGGTTATAACGAAAAATTATCAAGTGAATTACAGAAATGGTATAAAGACGATGAATTAGGTTACTCTATTGTTAATCACGAAACACGTGGTCATATTGTAAGCGATTTACACCGATATATTTACTACAGTACATTCGCTAAAAAAATGAAAGTGTCACCCAAGTCAAATAACCTGCCTAGAGTTCTTTGGCCTAATCATGATAACTTTGATACTGGTAAATTTGCCGATAGGTTTCGCGTGCAACGCGCAGATCATCCTGGTACAACAGTTACAAGTCATATTTCAAAAGATGGGCACTACTTTATTCATTATGAACCTAAACAATGTCGTAGTCTTACGGTAAGAGAAGCAGCCAGGATTCAGACATTTCCTGATAATTATTATTTTGTTGGGAATCGAACTCAGCAGTATGTTCAGGTTGGGAATGCTGTGCCGCCGTTTTTGGCGTTTAAGATAGCGAAAATTGTTAATAAAATAATTTCCACTAGCTGCTAGATTGTTGATATAAATTCATAGTTCATTAAACAATGTTGCGGTTTAAAGTATAAAGCTATGACTATTCATTGAGTACTGGTAATAAGTCATTAATTTCATTGCTAACTACGGCGATATCGAAATCGGGCGACCCTTGTCTTGCATAATAAGATGAGAAACGACTTACGATATCTTTGTAAAATGATGTTGATATTGAGCAGATAGGTTTATATGTGTCATCAAAGTCACCTATTTTAATATTGCTTACACGCTGAAAATCTAAGACGTTAGGCGTTAGCTCGCCGAAGTTGGGTAAAAAATGATATCTCGGTTTATTATTGTTTACATACGTAGAAATAACTGCTTTTCTGGATTCATTTTTTATTTTACCTAATATATCAGTTGATTCTAAAAGATTTACCAAATCAACTAACTGGATATGTTTGGCCTTCTCTTGGGCAAGATCACATGATGGGGTGATTATCATGGCATAATTATTATCGGTTTTATGTTTAACAATTAGACCTGCTGAGAGACCAGGTTTTACTGGCGGGTAAATATAAATTTCAGCTCGATTTCTCTTGTCATCACAACCATTATTATCAGAGGCTAAAATTTCCTGAAGATGCGAAAGTGTGTAACGAAGAAGTTGCTTCTCCTTAACCTCAGAAGCTAAATCAATTTGTTTCCAGTGCGATATAGCTTCTGGCAAGTGCTCCCAAAAAACCTTGTTTAATGCATTCTCTAATATTCCTTTGCCCCCCAATATATTTGTTAACCCAGTTTGATAAACGTTTAATAATTCGTTAAATATATCGTCATAGCCGTCTTTACCTCTAATATAAAGACCGATATATCCTGGTTCACTACACTTCATTTCACGTGGTGTTCCTGTATATACTGCTATTGGAATTCTATATTCTTCATGAATTCTTGCTATAACTTTATTACCACCTTCCTTGTCCTGGTTCAATTTCAAATCGATAATTGCGCCATCAAAGGTACCGTCAAGCTTTTGAAAAGCCTCATCTGCATTGCTTACTTCAACTGATGATATTTTTATATTTTTTTCTATTTCGTATCTTTTTAGCGTACTTTTATAATCTTTAATGCTCTCTGGATCATCCTCTACTAATAAAATCTTCATGTTTATTTTTCCTTTTTTTGAATTCTAAAATATGCGCCTGAATCTGACTCAAAGGCTTTTAATTCCAAGTTGTTCCTTGCTGCTGCTTCACCAGCTATTGCGAGGCCAATACCAGTACCGCCCTGTTTTGTCGTAAATTCTGGTTCAAATATTAGATTTTCATCGATCAATTTGGTATCAATGCCTGGCCCACTATCTTTATAATTTAATAAATTAAACTGATTGTTTATAGCTGTTACTTTTATATCAATGCATTTAACAGGGCACTTTTTTTCTGTGATCCAAAAAAGGCTATTATCTAACAGATTAGTTAGAATCACATATATATCACTGTCCCATCCAATAAAAGAAATGTCATTTGAACATTCAATATTAACCATCACTCCGTTCTTAATGAATTCATTTTCATAAACGGCTACAGATTTTTCTATTGCAGGTCTTAAATAGAACTCCTTTATTTTCCCTCTCCTTGCCGTAGAAAGTGGATCAAGCCTACTAAAAAGGTCGGTAAATATTTTAGAATTATATGAAACACCATTGGCAATGTTTAAGATTTCTGTAATGAGATCGTCAGATGGGTTTTTCTGAAACTCTTTTGCCCAAAAGTTTAAGTTTTTTATCTGGTTCTTGAAGAATCCAAGCGGCTTTCTTCCCTCATGCATTATCACATTAATTATTTTTCCTAGTGTTGCTTGCCCTTGGTATATAGTAACTTTCTCTTTTATATCTTCTACAAGCTTTGCGTTATCTTCTTCCTTTTGACTAAGTAACTCTATTATTTCCTCTGCTTCTTTATCATCTATCCCATTAATTTTTAATTTTTTCCTTACCTTATCTTTAATGTCATCAAAGGAAAATAATCTTTCAAAATCTTGTTCTATTTTAAGTGCTGACCTGGTTAGGCCTGCCTTTCTTCTATATAAAAAACGCCTTTGTTGTAGTTCATTAATAACTTCTCCTACAATATTTATCAAATCGTCATAAGCCCTGTTTTCTTTTAATCCGTCACGAGCACTTTTCTCCTCTAATGATGATTTAAGTTCGTCTTCTATTTTCACAAACCCTATAACCTGATTGCTACCTATGCACATTGATGGGTTTTGTATTCTTTTGTTGTTTAATTTTAGCCAGTCGAAATCAGGATCACCCAGAGGTCTTATGCGAAAACCGTTTCTATATACTCCAACGCCATTAGAGCTATTTAACAAATTTTTCGCTTGGGTTTTGTTTAAATAATCTCCTTCATCATTCTTGAGGCCTCTTTTTATTAAAGAATCAATTGATTCTGATTCTCTATCATAAGCTCGAATGTCAATTTCTACAGAACCACATAATGTGTCTCTGGTTAAATTAAATTCTATTATCTCACTTTCAATATTTTTTGTTTTTTGCGATTCATATATAAGCTCGCCTTTACCTGTTGAGTCAATTTTTCCTGATATTTTATAATCAAAAAACTCAACTAACGGATAAGGCTCTATCTTCTTTTTAGCATTTAAATTAGGTTCTTCCCAAAAATTATTATATGTTAAGAAAATGTCAAATTTTCCAATTTCTTTTGACTCATGTGCGGGTGATATTAATTTCTTTAGCTCATATTCAAGTTTTTCAAGTTGCCTTTCATCCCATACATCAACGAAATCATCATGACCAGTAATAGTTATTCTTGTTCCCTGTTGCTTAACTGTTGTAGATGAGCTGATTGTTATTTCAACATCATCCATGTATTTCGCATTTTCGAAATCTTCCCAGTTCAATGATAGCTCGGTCGTTTCGCCCGATGGGGTTGTTGTTTCTAGTAACATTTTATTTCCAAGGATTGCAGCGGCATATCTGCCGATGCCTTTTTTTCCTTGCATTGTCCTGCCCTCAGGACTCACTTTCCTTATTAGTTTGTCATCAGTAGAAGGTATTAGCCATTTTTCAACAACCACATCTCTTGTCATTCCATGTCCGATGTCTTCAACTATTATGGTTATCTCTTCTTCATCAGGAGATAACGAAAATATGATATTAACGCTTGGAGAATCTGCGTCATATGCATTCTTAACTAACTCCATTACGGCAGAATAATTATCTTTAATGAGGTCTCGGCCAATAGACAAAACATGTCGTCCAGCAGGCCTTAATTTATGTTTGCTAACTTGATTTGACATGTATGTGTTCACTTTTTAATGGTAAGTATTTTGCGTTGCTCTTCATTCTTAATATCTGTTTTTATTATTGTTTTCTTGATACTACACGACTTCAATAAAGGCCTCTACTGTTGAAAGTAGCGTGGTTAAGACATGACGAAAATAACCTCACCTCACCTCACCCCAACCCCAACCAACACCCCAACCCCAAACCAAACCCCCTCCTCCCCAAGCAGGTTTTTGATCTCCTCCCGATGCCCTATCTCAAACTCCCTCTGCTCTTCCCCAGTCAACTGGTTCAACAACCCCCGCCACCCCGCATTCCAAACCACAACCCACCACAACTGCGCATCGGTCATCTGGTAACCCAGCGGTTCGTGGTGAACACTGACGTCAGCGGTATCAAAGCCCTGCTGGATCATTTTTTTGCGGTCGTTGTTTTCCATAGTTATTTTATAGGTTCCATCATTTCAACAGATTTTAATAGTTCTTCTGTTATTGCTATTAGTTCTTGAAGTAAATCTGGTGTTATTTCCAGATGACCTTCATATTCGGCAAGGTTTCGTTGTTTATGGCACTTGTCCAGTACACGCCATTTTGCATTTTCAAGACCAGCTGTATGTTGTAAGCACTGGAAAACCAGGTAACGGTTATCTGAACGATAGCCATGCCAACGCATTGCTGCTAATGAAAGTGCATGTGCTGCTCCGTAGGCTAATGAGAATGCGCTGTCTTCAGATAGACCTTCAATTTTTGCATCCCTTAGTCGTAGTCTTGCCGAAGCCAGCATGCCATCAAATTCATTTTGATTGGGCGGTTCGCTTTTAAGTTGATTAATTTCTACTAATTTATCCAGTTTCTTTAATGTCATTTTCACTTCCTTTTATCCATATTTTTGGTTGTTCCATTACCTTTGTTATAAATGCATTATTTTCTTTCAATCTGGTTTTTATTTGTTCGTTTGTGTAAATCGATGGATTAATGGGACGACCCAGGGATTTTTCTGCAGAAATTAAGACAGCCATTAAATCTGCATAAGCCAGTGAGTCTGATGCTACCAGTAAATCAATATCACTGCTGGCCGTTTCAGTATTTTTAGCTATTGAGCCATAGATGAATGCCATGTCTATCTTTATATCTATAGGTTTTAGTGCTGATCTGATTACTTCAGCAATGCCAAATGTTTTACTGACGATGGATAGTAATTCTTCGTAGATGGGGCATTCAGTATTTGCCTGATAATGGTGTTGATTGCCGATTTTTGTAAAAGTTAGAATACCCGCTGCTAGCATGCGATCAAGTTCACGCTTTATCGTTGCTACGCCCATCCCCGTTAAGCGTATGATTTCTTTTGTGTAATAGCTTTTTTCAGGGTGTGCGTACAATAGACTCAAAACATTACGTTGAGTTGTTGTAAATAATGCTTCGCTAAGTTTGCTCATATTCTGGCTACTTAATAGTTCACAATTAGTGCACTATAGTTCATATTTTATGAACTTTCAAACAGTAATTCCAGTTGTAAAAATAATCAATGTTATGATTTAAGTTTTCTAAACTGTGAGTATTCGATAATCGCTACTAAATCGATAAAACGACCCATGTCCAGCTATCTAACCTCCCTCCTAATAGCCCTGTTCCTGATAAACGCTTTCATGTTCTACCAGCAACCAAACATGACCTTCTTCCCGCTGGCTAAACTGGATGGCACGCCGGCAAACTGGGGCATGGATTACGAAGATGTAAGCCTGCAAACCACCGATGGTGTTGCCCTGCATGGCTGGTACGTACCTGCCGCCGGGTCTAATCAGGTGCTGCTGTTTTTCCACGGTAATGCGGGCAACATTTCGCACCGTCGTGAATCGCTGGAGATTTTCCATCGCCTCGGCCTGAATGTGCTGATGATCGATTACCGTGGTTATGGCCAGAGCCAGGGTTCGCCGAGTGAGGCCGGGTTATATATGGATGCTTCGGCGGCCTGGTCTTATTTAATCGATGAGAAAGGTTTTGCTGCCAATGAGGTGGTGATTTTCGGGCGTTCGCTGGGTGGTGTGGTGGCGGCTGATCTGGCTTCTAATGTACCGGCGCGGGGTTTGGTTCTGGAGTCGACGCTGAGTTCTTCCCGCGACTTTGCGCACCTGGCCTTCCCTGTTTTGTCGCGGCTGGTTTTTATGCGTTATGACTTTGCCAGCGCGGCGAAGATGCCGCGGGTGAATATGCCGGTGCTGGTTTTACATAGCCCCGATGATGAGATCATGCCGTTTGAGCTGGGTGAGGCGTTGTTCGCCGCGGCGCATGAGCCGAAGGTTTTTGTGCGCATGCGCGGTGGCCATAATGATGGTTTTGTTGTTAGCCAGCCGGAGTATGAGTTGTCGCTTGGGGAGTGGTTGGGCACATTGTAAAGCGGCTTTGATTGGGCGCATAATATTGAGGGAACATTTCTTTTTCATGGAGGTGAGCTATGAATACGCATCAGCGGTTACAGCAAACGATTAGTGATATGGTCGATGATCATCGCGGCGTTCTCGCTGCAGATGAAAGTGCACCGACCATTAAGAAGCGCTTCGCGGCGATTAATCTTGAATCCACCGAAGAAAATCGCCGTTTTTATCGTTCCCTGTTACTCGAAACACCCGGTCTGGGTGATTACATCAGCGGCGTTATTCTGTTTGAAGAAACACTGACTCAAAAAAATGCTGCGGGTATGACCATACCGGATGTTGCCTGGAGCCAGAAAATCGTGCCCGGTATTAAGGTTGATAAGGGAACTGAAGCGCTCGCCGGTGCGCCGGGTGATCTCATCACCAAAGGTCTGGATGGGCTGGCTGATCGATTAGTGGTTTATGCCGATCAGGGAGCACGTTTTGCCAAGTGGCGGGAGGTTTACCCCATCACTGCGACCAATCCGACACCGCTGGGCGTACACGCCAATGCCGAGAGGCTGGCGCATTATGCGATTGTCTGTCAGGAACTCGGGGTTGTGCCGATTGTTGAGCCAGAAGTGTTGATGGATGGTGAACATGAAATTGCGCGTTGTTCGGAGGTGACTGAACAGGTTCTGCATGCGGTATTTGATGCACTACGGTGTTATGGCGTAACACTGGAACATATGATTCTAAAACCGAATATGGTGTTGCCGGGTAAGGATTGTCGAACAGCGTCGCCTGAGGAAATTGCTGAGGCGACTTTAAGGGTGTTTCGGCGAACTATTCCTGCGGCGGTGCCCAGTATTAATTTTCTTTCTGGTGGCCAGTCACCCGAAGAAGCGACGGCTAATCTAAATGCCATCAATCAGCTGGGCGGACCCTGGCAATTGAGCATTTCCTACGGTCGCGCATTGCAGCAACCGGTGTTGCAGGCGTGGCAGGGTAAAGCAGAAAATGTCGAGGCTGCGCAGGCCGCGTTGTTGAAACGTGCTCGCCTCAATAGCCTGGCTAGACAGGGACAATATACGACGGCGATGGAATCGGAATAAGGTGGGCGGTGGTTTGTTGCAATTTGAAACGGTGCTGTGCGAATGAATTCGCACCTACTGGGTTCGCTCGATCAGGCTCTCTACCTACACCCTGTCACAAACGCTCTTCTTTGTGGTGCCATACTCGCAGAATGTATATTTGTTCTGTGTGTATCAAATAGCGTGCAATGTAATTGCCGATAATTAAATCGCGGATCATTTCTGGATTTGGTGCCAGCGCTACTTCAAGGCCAAGGTAGGGAAATGTCTTTAATTGAGAGATGCCTTTCTGTATTAATGCTGCAATTTTTTGAGCTGCTTGCGGGTTCTTACTTGCTATGAATTCCCTTAATCGTATCAAATCACCGATGGCCTCTGGTGTGTACGATAGCTTCATATTTTAGGCGGACTGAGTTCGCCTTCCTTACCCCAGCTTTCAAGCCACGCATTGACTTCTTTTTCGTCAAGCAGATTATTTGATTTGACGGAGTCTATGGCTTCCAGGGTTTCATCCCATCTTTTTTCATCTAATAACTTGCGCTCTAAAAACTCTTTAATTGCTTGATTAATTAGATAGTTTTTACTTCTATCGAGCTTGGTTGCGAGTTTCTCCAATGGGGCTTCTATCTCGGCCTGTAATCTGATACTGGTTACGCCCATGGTGATACCTATACAAATAATTACTATGTATTACATTGTATGCTTCAGGCGATTTATTACAATGGTTTTGAGCTAGTTGAGCTTATTAACGATGAGCCGATAAAAGTGGGTTATTCGGCTCATGTTCAAGTTATGAGTTTAGTTCCTTTATGATCTCCCCTGCCGCTCTCACCTTTGTAACCCCAGCCACACTTTTCCCCGCCTGCCAGAAGTCCCGCTTTCCGGTTTTGTCCTGCAGTGCTTTTTTCAGGTTGATGACGGAGCGCAAGGTATAGAACATGCGCATCAGGTGTTTGGTTTTTGCGCCTTTTAATAACCATTTTGCCATCGGCCCGGCTCGTGTGCCCATGCCTTTGATGCTGGCGGTGTTGATGACGGAGACGGGTACGCCGGTGATGCGTTCGGAGAGCACGATGTCGGTTTCCTGTGAGTCGATGATGGCCTGTTTGTAGGCATCCGAGGCGCTGCATTCTGTTGTGGCGATGAAGGCGGTACCCATTTGTACACCTTCGTAGCCGAGTTGCAGGGCGTGCTGGTAATCTTCGGCGGTGCTGATGCCACCGGCGCAGATCAGCGGCACGTTTAAGTCGGCCAGTTCTTCATAGAGTTGTGCGGCGCTTTTCCGGCCGGTGTGGCCACCGGCGCGGTTGTTGACGCAGATCAGGCCATCGACGCCATCTTCCAGGCCTTTGAGGGCGAACTTGCGGTTGGTGGTGTCGTGGTAGACCACACCACCGGCAGCGTGCACACGTTCGACGACCCAGCCGGGCTTGCCCAGTGAGGTGACGAAGAAACGGATGCCTTCTTCCAGTGCGATATCGACCCACTCCTGCATGCGCCGGTGGTAGCGTTTGCTGGATTGTTCGATGAGTGCGTTGAAGCCGATGGGTTTGTCGGTGAGTGTGCGGATATATTTCAGGCCGGCGCGAAACTCGTAGCCGTGCACGTAGGTGAGTGAGATCGGTTGCACGATGCCGATGCCGCCAGCTTCAGAGACGGCAGCGACCAGTTCAGGATTGGAGCACGGGTACATGGCGCCGCAGATGATCGGCGCGGTGATGCCGGTGTGTTTTAACAGGCGGTTTGGTTTAGCAGCCATGTGCTCTGCGCAGCGGTTCTATGGCTGCGAGTAATCTGTGGTCTGTTCCAGTTTCTGTTGATTACTGTCGATTGAATCCTGCGCTGTAATGCCCATCTTTTTGGCCGCATCCAGTGCATCCAACTGGCTTTTGAACGGATTATCGTCACTGACTTTTTTGTGCGTGGCGGTGCTGTCTACGCTCGTTGTTTTCGGTGTTGGAGTCTCGTCCATGTCGGAGCATCCAGCGATGGCTAAAAATGCGATGACTAGTATCGACAGGTATTGGTTCATTGTATCTTCCCCTGAGTATCTGTGATTTGGCTTTTTGCCGAATCGGTTAAGTTTAACTCTAACAGATTAGCCGTATTTTACTATGCCGTAAGGTTGTTTCTGATGGTAGCGGAAATGCGTCGTTTTTCCGCTGGCAATTTAGCACAGACAAATCGCTCAAATTTTGTGTGAATTTGAATACCTGTATTTGATATACATTCGTACTTTAATGCTCACAATATGTGACCATGATCAATTATAGGTATATGGCTTTATATGCAAATAGTCTAATATACGTCCCCTTTTTAGCGGTTTGGAATAATTATTGTGCACGAGTTTATACCTGGTCAAAGATGTATTAGTGATGCTGAGCTTCAAATGGGGCTGGGCACAGTTTTGACGGTTGAATTCCGTACTTTGACGGTGCTGTTTATGGCCACCGGTGAAACCCGTACTTATGCCAAGCTGACAGCGCCCCTCACCCGCGTCGCCTTTGAAGCTGGCGATACCATTACCAGCCATGATGGCCGCAAGGTACTGGTAAAAGAAGTCTGTGAGGTCGATGGCCTGCTTTCTTATGTCGGCATGGATGAAGCCGGTACACTGACTGAAGTAGATGAAGGTCAGCTGGACAACTTCCTGAAGCTAAACCGACCTTCTGAGCGTTTGTTTAATGGCCAGATTGATGCCGACAAGTGGTTTGAGCTGCGTTATGAAACATTGCAGCATCGTCACCGCCTGGCGCACTCTGAGTTGACTGGTTTGACCGGTTGCCGTACCAGTTTGATTCCCCATCAGTTGTATATCGCCCATGAGGTCGCCAACCGTTATGCACCGCGTGTGCTGCTGGCCGATGAGGTGGGTCTGGGTAAGACGATTGAGGCAGGTTTGATTCTGCATCATCAGCTGTTAACCGAACGCGCTCACCGTATTTTGATTGTGGTGCCGGAGACGCTGGTTCATCAGTGGCTGGTAGAAATGTTGCGTCGTTTTAATCTGCACTTCAAGATTTTTGATGAAGAACGCTGGCAGTCATTGCAGGAAGATTTAGACGAAGGTCGTAACCCTTTTCATTCTGAACAGCTGGTGCTGTGTAGCCTGGGTTTTTTGCGCAACAATATGGACTGCTACGAGCAGGCGATGGACGGCGAATGGGATTTGCTGATTGTCGATGAAGCGCATCACCTGGAATGGTCGGTTGAACAGCCCAGCATTGAATATCAATTGATCGAGGGTCTGGCCCTGGTCACGGAAGGTGTGCTGTTGTTGACAGCGACACCGGAACAGTTAGGTAAGGAAAGTCATTTTGCACGTTTGCGGTTGCTCGATCCAAACCGCTTCCACAGTTTTGAGCAATTTATTGCCGAAGAAGAATCTTATGAGCCGATTGCGCAGGTAGTTGAAGACTTGCTCAGTGATAAGGTACTGACCGAACGCGATATAATGACCATCAAAGATACTTTCAGCGAAGGCGATAACCAGGCTTTGTTTGAAGTGCTGGAATCGAGCTTGCAGGTTTCACCAGTAGCAACTACCGAAACACCTGTCAAAAAGAAAGGTTCAACCCTAAGCATATCAAAACGTAAAAAACCGAGTGAAGACGAAGTAAAACCAGTCGGTAATAAACAGGCGAGACTGGAGTTGGTTGAACATTTATTAGATCGCCATGGCACCGGTCGTGTGCTGTTCAGAAATACGCGTGCAGCGGTAAAAGGTTTTCCTGAGCGCGAAGTCTTTGGTTACCCTCTTGCCCTGCCGGAAGCTTATGCCGATTTAAAGTCGGATGACGCTGCGGCGTTATTGACACCTGAGTCGAGCTTGAAAAAATCGGTGACTAAAAAAATATGGACAAACTTCGATCCAAGAATTGAATGGTTGGCCGGTAAACTTGGCGAGCTGGTTTCAGAAAAGGTTTTAGTGATCGCGGCGCATGCTGAAACGGCGCTGGATATTGCGCAACATTTAAAAACCAAAACGGGAATTCATGCGGCGGTTTTTCACGAGGGTTTGAGTATTGTTGAACGCGACCGTGCAGCGGCTTATTTCGCCGACAAGGAAACCGGCACGCAGGTTTTGATCTGTTCCGAGATTGGCAGTGAGGGCCGCAACTTCCAGTTTGCGCATCACATGGTGCTGTTTGATTTACCATTGAACCCCGATTTACTGGAACAACGTATTGGCCGTCTGGATCGTATTGGCCAGACCGAGACTATACGAATACATGTGCCCTATCTTGAAAACAGTGCGCAAGCAGTAATGTTTAACTGGTATCAAAATGGTTTGGCCGCGTTTGAAAAAACCTGCCCAATTGGCCACACTGTTTATTCGCGTGTTGAAGAAAGCCTAATGATGGCATTGCATTCACCTGAGTCGGATGATTCATTTTTAATAATCGAAACGCAGGAACTGCGCGATGCTTTAGTCGAAGACTTGCAACGCGGTCGTGATCGTCTGCTGGAATATAATTCCTGTCGTACACATATCGCACAGGCATTAAAACAAAAAGCAATTGAAAGTGACGATGAAGGTATGCTGGCGGATTACATGGAAAATGTATTCGACTGTTTTGGTGTTGATACCGAAATGCACAGCGAAAACTGTTTAATTCTTAATCAAACTGAAATGATGGTGAATAATTTCCCCGGGTTAACTGATGAAGGTATGACCATAACTTATTCACGTGATACCGCTTTGAGTTTTGAGGACGCGCATTTTATTACCTGGGAACACCCTATGGCAGTGAGCACCCTGGATATGGTGCTGACACAGGAGATGGGGAATACCGCAGTGACAGCGGCAGACTATGCTGGTGTACCACGAGGCACTATGTTGCTGGAATGTTTGTACACGCTTGAAGCAGCACCGGTAGAGTTTTTGCAAACTGAACGTTATTTACCACCGACGGTAATTCGAATATTACTCGATGAAAAAGGTGTTGATCACAATACTAAATTAGCGCACGAAATTATTAACGCAAAACGTGCACAGGTAGATATTGATACCGCTAATAAGGTTGTACGTGCAAAGCAGCCAGTTTTAAAAGCCATGCTGGAGCATTGTGAGAAGACAGCTCAATTGCAGGTGACTACGGCGCTGGAACAGGCACATCGGGATTCCAGTGAAGCTTTACTGCGCGAAGTTAACCGACTTAAAGCCTTGAGCAAGGTAAACCCGAATGTACGCGCATCTGAAATTGAGTTCTTTGAGAATGAGCTGGCGGCATTAACTAAGGTGTTAGATTCTGCGAGTTTGAGACTGGATGCTTTGAGGGTGATGGTCGCGACCTAGTCGCGGCAGTTCAGTTCAATTCTAAAGATTTTTATTTAGGTACTTGATGAACTGACCAGCTTCCATCGGCCGGCCCAGGTAAAAACCCTGCGCAGCGTCGCAGTTAAATTCTTTAAGCTTGTCGATAATCTCCTGACTTTCGACACCTTCAGCAACCACTTTAATACCCATATTGTGAGCCAGATCAATAGTGGTTCGTACAATCACTTCATCACTCTCATCTTCGAGCATTTCCATAACAAATGAACGATCAATTTTAAGTTCATTTACGGGCAATTGTTTTAGGTATGAAAGCGATGAGTAACCCGTTCCAAAATCATCAATTGAAATACCTATACCCATGCTGCTGATGTTATCAAGAATTTTTTTAGAACGAACTGGGTCTTTAATAAAAATATTTTCTGTGAGCTCAAGTGTGATTTGATCAGGTGTGATTTTATGGCTGAGTATTATTTTATTGATATCAGCGGGCAATTTTGCGTCGTGCATACAGTTCATGGAAATATTAATGCTGATCTCCATTTTATGCCCCATTTTGTTCCATAACGCGCACTGTTTTGCAGCCTGCTCCATGACCATATAGGTAATAGGTTGGATCAATCCTGTATGCTCTGCTAACGGAATAAATTCTTCGGGTGAAATAAATCCTCGTTCTGCATGATCCCATCGTAACAAGGCTTCAGCACCATAAATCTTACCTGTTTGCAGATCTATTTTTGGCTGGTAGTAAAGCTGTAACAACTTGTTGTTGAGTGCCTGCCTAAGTTCAGCAGCCAGTGCCAGGCGACTTACTGCATGACTATCTTCAGAAGATTCGTATGCACTGAAGCCGATGCGTTTGTTTTTAGCGTTATACATGGCAACGTCTGCACGTTGGATCAGGATGTTTACGTCGTCACCATGTAACGGGTACTCCACTACACCCATACTTATACCGATATCCAGGTGGTGGCCTTCAATATTAAATGGCCGCTTAAATGAATCCAGAATTTTTTTGAGAATGATAGCGGCCTGATCAAGCGTCGTATCCGCTAATATGACGCCAAACTCATCGCCACCAAGACGAGCAACCATATCATTGCTGCGCAGGGTTTCGTGCAATCGCTCGCCTACCTGTTGCAGAACAACATCACCAATATGATGACCGAGTGTGTCGTTTATATCCTTGAAG
This sequence comes from Gammaproteobacteria bacterium, assembly GCA_029882355.1. GTDB lineage: Bacteria > Pseudomonadota > Gammaproteobacteria > SZUA-229 > SZUA-229 > LH-M37. Next base: position 35,298 of record JAOUKV010000017.1, read on the forward strand.
CGATCAAGATCGCTAAGTATAAGAATAAATTTCTTATTAACATAGGCGCTACTCGATATCACATTCTGCAAATAGTTATTAAACATTTTGCGATTTGGCATATTGGTCAGAGGGTCATGCAATGCCTGATGCTCTAACGCCATTGTTTCTGTTTGTATAGCTGCCATCAACAGTTCAAAACGACGCTCTAGTTCATCCAGTTGATTTTTTTTATTTAGTTTTGGCTGTTCAATTTGCATACCTTCCGAAAACTTAACCACGCGTTGAGTTAGTTTTTGAATTCTGGACGTAATCCAGTACATCACTAATGCGAATGAAATAATGTAGGCCAGTGCCGTTAAAATAGCTATTCGGCGATCCTCTTCCAGCACGGCATCTGTTTGCTGATACACTTCTTCGGTAGAGATAAATGAAACGAACTTTATTAATAAGTCGGATGAGCCAGTATCGAAATGACCTTCGCTGGTGATTAAATAATTTTCTTCCATTTGACTTAGTTCAGTATTTTTAGGCACTAATTCATTATTGCTACTAACCAGTATTTTTGTTTCTTCATCTTTTAGTATGGCAATGATGGCTTCACCTGATTCAGCACCTTGAGATAACTTCAGCAGTTCTTCATCAATAGGGCTGGCAATAAGCATGATCGGTGAGTTTTCAATTTCACCGATATACTCAGCAGAGATGACATAAGGTTGATTACCACGCATGGTGATAAAGCTTTGTTCACGACTTAGCTCAATATCATAGAGGTTAAGATTTAGTAAGTCTTCCGGCGGCATCGGGTTTCTATAATGATAAAGCTCACGCAATTTACCTGATTTATCATAAAGCATGGCATAGTGTGGCCACAGGTAACTGCGCATTATCGATAGTTTGGGTAGCCAGACCGGTACATCTTTATGAAGAATAAGATCAGGATCTTTATTGTTCAACCATTGTTCTGATTGAACATAATTTATTAAATTAACATTACTGACATAAGTTTTTACCGCAGGATTAAACGAATTAAGATAGCGGTAAAAACGGGTTCGGTGCTCCCTTGCTTCCTTATTGAATCGTTCGCTTAATTTGTCCTCAAAAATAGAGCTTAATTTGTAGTCGTGATAGCTATGCGATGACGCCCACACCACCAGCCCTACTGACATAGTCAGCAGTAGCATAGAAGTAGTTAATGAAAGCCGAGGGAACATTTCTTATTAGTGGTCACTTACAACATTTTGACCATCTGGCCCGGCAATCAGCTCACTGCCTTTAAATTTCCAGCCGGCTAATTTGAGTTTTTCTGCAGGGATAAAGCCATACTGCTCGCCATGCTTCTGCATGTAATCGTAAATAGCATCCATTAACAGCTCTGCTTTTTCATTTTTATTATTGTCGTTTGCCCAGGTCGTTAGATTATAAGTTCGATAAACCGGGTAATCCCCTGCGAGTAATATCTTTAAGTCTTCAGGTTGTTTTTTGTCAATGCTCAATATTTTTAATGCACCTTTATCTTTGTGCACCTTCAACATATAAGGAGTTTCATAGCCGATAGCAGTGACATTACTGGAAACCTGCGAAATCATATCAACAATGGTTCCCACTGACGCAGCTCTGGGGCTTACATCATCAGGACTATTCAATAATAAACGCCAATGCCCCGGTCTTTTTTTACAGTGCAGGCGTACCACTGGCTGAATAGTTTTACCCTTGAGCTTATCTGACAGGTTCTGGTAATCGGGAACTTCTGACCAGCTGACGTATTCGCCCTTAAATATCTTCTTCGCATCTTCCGTTGAAACGTTATTGATCGGGTTGTCGACATGGGTAACAAGTGCAACTGGGGCAATGGCAACTGTATGGAATTTTAGTCCTGGTAAACGATCAGTTTTACCCGGAGGGCAACAATAAGTGGCGATATCCACTGACTTGTTCAGTAGCTTCTTTGCTGTGGCACCACAGGTACCCTGCTGTATCGCTACTTTAATGCCATTTTCTTTGGCAATCTGCTCAACGATCTCATGAATAGCAGGGTATGTCTGTTGACCCAGTGATATAACAACATCAATATCATCGGCCACTTTCTTGTCATATTGTATGGTTTTTTCGAGAAAGCCTTTTTTAGGGTTAGCAATATAATCTGGATCAGAAAAAGCCTCAGCTATCAATGACCTGGTAGCTTCCGCATAAGACAGGGGAGTGACCGTAAAGCCCAGTAGAATGGACAAACATATTGTGGTTCTATGAAAAAATGGCATAGCAAGCCCTCACCTGACGATTAATAGATTTGTTTTTCTTATTTTTTATCATTTGAGTGTGACAGATGCCAAGGCTAACAATAGCACACTAATAATAAGCTGTATATTTATAAAGATTAAATAGTTGTTTATTTTGAAAGTTTTAAAATTATTCAGTACGCAAAGCATCAACAGGATTCATATTGGCAGCGCGCCTGGCTGGTACGACGCCAGCAAACAGGCCGACGATGATAGCCAGTGCTTCGGCCATGACGACAAAATGCCAGGGGGTATGAACGGGAATGGCCGGTGCAGCGAAGTGAATAAGTTCTGCAATGGATAAAGCCAATATCAGGCCCAATGCCCCACCCAGCGCAGATAACAGCATGGCCTCGGTGAGAAACAGCATTAAAATCTGGCGGCGTTCGGCACCGAGAGCGGTTAACAGCCCAATTTCCGAGATTCGTTCTTTCACCGCAATGGTCATAATGGTCAGGATGCCGACACCGCCAACGATGAGCGATATACCGCCCAGTGCGCCGACCGCAAAGGTTAAGATATTCAGCACTGAACTCAGCACTTCCAGCATTTGTTCCTGGGTCACAATAGTGAAATCTTCTTCACCGTGTCGGGCCATTAACGTTTTTTTAAGTAGTTCGCTGACTTTGTCTGCATCGAGGTTGCTTTTATAAAGCACATCGATTTCCATCAGGCTTTCGCGATTAAATAACTCCATCGATTTTGTCGCAGGAATATATACCGCATCATCCAGATCAAAGCCCAACATCTGACCTTTGGATTCCATTACCCCTATGACACGAAAACGCGAACCACCGACACGCACAATTTCACCCAGTGGAACCTGATTACCAAATAGCTCCTGTTTGACTCGGCTGCCCAATACCACAAATGAACGTGCGCTACGTGGGTCATCGTCGGGCAAGAATTGGCCAGCGGAGACATTAAACTGCCAGACTTTTGGCACATCAGTGCCGACACCAAAAATGGTGGTGCGTCGTTGCAAACCACCACCTTCTACTGCGGCGTTACCCTGTATTAAGGGCACGGCGGCAATCACCTGTGGAAGCTGTGCCAGTGCAGTAACGTCATCTAACGAAAGTGGTCGTACATTACCCATGACAGCACCCGACATGCCGTGGGTGGTTGTTTTGCCCGGCGTGATGCCAACCAGGTTGGTGCCAAACTGACTAAATTCAGCCAATACGAATCGATGTAGCCCCTCACCCACTGAGGTCAGCAGGACAACGGCAGCGATACCGACTGCAATTCCCAATGCGGTTAAGCTACTGCGTAGTCGCCGGGTTCGCACGGCGCTGAAAGATAAATTGAAAAGGTCTTTAATAAACATGATTTATATATTCAGCGACCGGACAGAGCCAGAACCGGATCGAGGTTGGCGGCATGTCGTGCCGGTAACAGGCCAAATATAATGCCGGTGCTCAGGGCAACACCGACCGCGGCCCACAGTGCCCAGTCGGGTGCCTGGAATGGAAAGTCCGGAAAGTAGCCCTGTAACACCCAGTTGCCCACCAATCCAAAAATCAAACCGAGCATAGCGCCGAGCAGTGATAAACAGGCCGACTCGGTAAGAAATAATATAATGATTTGTTTGCGTGGTGCACCGAGTGCCTTTAACAAACCAATTTCTGCGGTGCGTTGAGCAGCGGCGACTAGCATCACATTCATAATCATGATGCCTGCGACCAACAGGCTGATGGCGGCAATGCCACCGAGTGAATAGGTTAATGCCGTCAGGATGCGATCAAAGGTGCTCAATAAGGCATCCTGTGAAAGCACGGTAATATCATCTTCACCATCGTGCCTGGCACTGATAATTTCGATCACATCCTGGCGTGCTTTTTCCATCTCGTCCTGGCTGCGTGTCTCAACTAAAACTCTGAATACAGAATTAATATTGAACAGTGCCTGCGCCGACGCTGCGGGCATGATTAGCACTTCACCCATGTCCATACCGAGTGATACGCCCTCTTCTTCCAGGACGCCGATGACGCGGCAACGGTATTCACTGACGCGAACCCATTTACCCAAAGATGAAAGGCTGCCGAATAACTCCTTATTCAGGGTGTAACCCAGTACACATACCGGTGCGGCACGGGTAATTTCCTGTTCGGGTAAAAACTGACCACGGGATAAGATTAGTTGTCGCACAGAAAATAAACTGGCGGTTGAACCCATAATCATGACTTCACGTTCAAGCTGTTGATAGGAAACGGGTGCTGCACCGACAACAATAGGCGCAAGTTGTTTGACGTATCGACTGCGTTGTAATGCCTGAACATCCTGCAAAGTTAGATCGCGTGGCGTCTCGCCCATGACGGGAGGCATGCCGCCGGTGGTCTCAGAACGACCGGGTAATACAATTAATAAATTGGTTCCCAGTGATGAAAACTGCTGGGTCACATACAGACGTGCGCCTTCACCTAAGGAGGTAAGCAAGACCACTGAGGCAACACCAATCGCCATGGCCAACAACATTAAATAAGTTCGCGATCGATAGCCCTGCAGGGCATGAAAAGCGAACTGTATAGCGTCATTGATATGCATCAGCTCAGCACCTTGCCATCCATCATATGAATAATTCGATGTGCACGTTCACCCAGCTCTATATCGTGTGTCACCAGCAACAGGGTAATGCCCCGTTGATTCAGGTCTTCCAGAATATTGATGACTTCAATGCCGGAGGCGTGATCCAGATTACCCGTGGGTTCATCGGCCAACAGGACGACGGGTTTGGTGACTACAGCACGTGCGATAGCAACGCGCTGTCTTTGGCCGCCGGATAATTGATCGGGCCGGTGATGACCTCGATTGCTGAGGCTTAGCGATTCAAGTGCTTCATTAACACGCTGCTCACGCTCGTCATGGTCAACACCGGCCAGGGTTAAAGGCAGCGCCACATTTTCTGCGGCGGTTAATCGGGGTATCAAATGAAAAGTTTGGAAAACAAAACCAATTTTTTCTCGCCTGACCCTGGCCTGTTCCAATTCGGATAACTCGGTGACATCGCTGCCGTCTAAAAGATAGCGACCTTCATCAAGTTTATCGAGTAAGCCAATGGCGTTTAATAAGGTGGATTTGCCTGAACCGGAAGGTCCCATAATGGAAATATAGTCGCCTGCTTTAATATCAAGACTAACGTCATCGAGCCCGTGAACCAGTTCACCGCCAACTTTAAATGTGCGAGCTACGTGTTCAAGTTTAATCATTGTTTTTAGATGTATCGATTATTGCAAAGGCACCATCTTCAACACCTTTTCGATCGACAGTAATGACAACTAGTTCATCCTGCCCAACACCGCTTATGATTTCTGTGTGATCCCAGTTTGATAGTCCTGTTTTTACCTCACGCAATTCAAGTGACTGATCATCTGAATTAAAAACATAAAGTTGTTGTTTATCGATGATGGTTTCTGTGGGCACTCTCAATACGTTATCACGCGTTTTAAGAATAACTTCAGCATCAGAGCTATAACCCGGTAACATTTCAAGCATGTCTTCAGGGTTTTCAAAAATCACTTCAATATCAACAGTACGGGCCTGTTTTTCACGATCCAGAACGTAATTGGCAACACGCCGTACCGTTGCAGGAAATCGCCTGTCTTTAAATGCATCGAGTGTAATGCGCGCTTTCATATCCGGTTTTATTTTGGGCGCATCGACTTCATCTATTGGTGCGACCACATAAAAACAGCTGCTATCCACCATATCGATAGCGGGTAAGGTGGGAATTCCCGGTGGTGATGGCGTCACGTACTCACCAACTTCTCCATTCACTTCTACCGCAATGCCATCAAAAGGTGCTTTTAAAAGTGTGCGTTCAAGCAGGGCCTCGGCCACGCCTATTCTCTCGTCGCTAACCGTGGCCGAAGTGACCGATGCGAGACAATCAGCACGTTGAGATTTAGACGTGGCCACGGCCTGATCGACTAACTCTTCAGAAATTACTTTGGTCTTGCGTAAATCTGTTTTTCGTTTAGCATTTTTTTCTGAAATATCAGCCTGTACGCAAACGCTTTTAGCACGGGCCTTCGCTGCTTTGGCCTCAGAACGTGCCAGCCCTACTTCGGCCTGGAGATCATCATTCCAGAGTGCGAGCAAGACATCGCCCTGCTTGACCGAGTCTCCCTCTTTAACGGTTAATGAGGCAATCTGACCACCCATTGCCGGTGACATCCTGGCACGCCTGCATGCTTTTACGGTGCCTGCACGCGTATTAGCCACGGTTTCTTCTATCGAACCAATTTCCACCGCCTCTACCAAAACCTTCACTGGTTTAGCTCGGGTGCTGTATACCAATATTAAAACTATGGAAACCGCGACTGCAGAAAATATGAGCAGATGTCTGTTACGTTTTATCACGCTTGACCCTCGTTAGTATTGCTCTGAATAAACGGATTTCTTATTGTTACTGATAATACACTCAGAGGTAAGATATGCAAAAGGAACGGCTTTTTAGGCGTGACGATTGACCCGGCCTGGATCTCCCCTTGACAGGTATCAGGCAGTTGATTTACTTTCTAAAGTTAGATGTACGCAATAACACACTATTAACGGATAGATCGACTTATGTGTCTAGGTATCCCCATGCAAATCAAATCCATCGATGGCTTCACCGCATGTTGTGATGCTAAAGGTGTTGAACGTGATGTTAGCCTATTCATGATGCAGGACAATGAACTCAAGGTTGGAGACCATGTCGTCGTGCACGTCGGCTATGCTATTCAAAAGATCTCTAATCAGGAAGCACAAACTGCCTGGCAAATGTACGATCAGATGATGGATGCAAATACTTAACATGCATGAACTCTCAATCTGCCAGTCACTAATCAAACAGATTACGAGTGTTGCCCTGGAATGCAGTGCTCAGAGGGTGACTTCGATTACTGTCGCTATTGGGGCGTTGTCGGGTGTGGAAGCAGAATTATTGAAGAATGCTTATCCGATTGCCAGTGCTGGTACGGTTGCAGAAAATGCAGAACTCATTATTGAAGCTTTGCCTGTACGCGTTAAATGCAATCAATGTGGCAGTGAAAGCGATGCTTTGCCCAACAAGTTAGTCTGTAAAAAGTGTGGTGACTGGCGTACCACACTGCTTAGTGGTGACGAATTAATGTTGATGAGCGTAGAACTGGAAAAAATTCAAGAGACCAAAGTAATTCATTAATCCATTGGAGAATGAAAATGTGTGATACCTGCGGCTGTAATATTACCCACGGCAATGAAAATTTAATCAGACCCGGTGGCAAGTTAGAAAAAACTGAAAGCGGTAAAGAAGCCGTTACAGTTTTACACAGTTTATTGCATGAAAATGATCACACAGCTCAACACAACCGTGAACATTTTGACCAGCATAATGTGCTGGCAATTAATTTAATGTCATCACCCGGCGCGGGTAAAACTTCATTACTCGAAGCCACCATTCAACAGCTCGACGATAATATTCGCATCGCCGTGATCGAAGGTGATCTAGAAACAGAAAATGATGCTGAGCGTATTCGCAAACACGGCGTCAAGGCAATTCAGATTACAACCGGTAGTGCCTGTCATCTGGATGCGCACATGATTCATCAGGCATTACATAATATTAATCTTGCCGAGTTTGATGTGGTGTTTATCGAAAACGTCGGCAACCTTGTCTGTCCTGCCAGTTTTGATCTGGGTCAGCACCAGAATGTAGTTTTACTCTCTGTACCTGAGGGCGATGACAAACCGGCGAAATATCCGGTGATGTTCCGTACGGCTGATCTGGTGATGATCAGCAAGAGTGATTTATTGCCCGTGCTGGATGATTTCAAAGTGGCTAAGGCAAAAAGTTATTTACGCGATATCGCCAGTGTCGCGCCCATCATCGAACTCTCCTCCAAAGATAAATCGGGCATGCCATTATGGCTGGACTGGATCAGGCAACAGGTTGAAAAACGAAAAAAACATCTTGAGCAAAGCGTAGATTAATGGCTATCGACGCAAAACAATGGCTGCAACGTATTCACGAATTGCCGCATAAAGACAAGGTGAAAATCATGAACGTCTGCGGTGGCCATGAGCGTTCGATCACCATGGCCGGTTTACGCAAGGCCCTGCCCGATTATATTGAGCTGGTACCAGGCCCCGGTTGCCCGGTTTGCATCTGTCCCGAAGAAGATGTCTTTGAAGCGATTCAACTTGCCTTGAACGAAGACATTATTCTGGTCGCTTTCGGTGACATGTTACGCGTGCCGGTGAACGTAAAAAAAGTACAGGCACGCACCCTGGAACAGGCCAAAGCTCAGGGCGCTGATATTCGCCCGATTGCCTCGCCGACAGAAGCGGTCAGCATCGCCAAGGCCAATCCCGATAAAGCCGTGGTGTTTTTTGCTGCGGGTTTTGAAACCACCACGGCACCGGTTGCCGCGATGATGGTTGAAGGCGTGCCCGACAATCTCGCCGTTTTATTATCCGGGCGTTTAACCTGGCCGGCGGTGGCCATGTTGCTGGAATCAGGTGAACCCGGCTTTGACGCATTAATTGCACCGGGTCACGTCTCAACAATCATGGGGCCGGAAGAATGGGGGTTTGTTGTAGAAGAGCACAACATCCCCGCTGCCATCGCTGGCTTCAAACCCGAAAGCCTGCTCGCGGCGATGTATTCTGTTTTACGCCAGCTCAACGAAGGCCGTTATTTTCTGGATAACTGTTACTCCGAATTAGTCAGGCCCGGTGGTAATAAATCCGCACAGGCTCATCTTAAAAAAGCCATGAAGGTTTATGATGCCAACTGGCGTGGTATAGGCATCATTGCCAAATCCGGATATATTTTAGAAAAGTCCTACAGCACGCACGATGCCAGAAAACTGTTCCCCTCCTACGCCAATGACGCCCGCAAACGCGCCGGCAAAATGCCACCAGGTTGTGATTGCGCACAGGTGGTGCTTGGCAAAATTTATCCCAATGAATGCAGACTATTTGGCACAGCCTGCCTGCCCAGGAATCCGATTGGCCCCTGCATGGTCTCCGATGAAGGTGCCTGCCGTATCTGGTGGGCAGGTGGCATGCGTGAGCCTGCACAATAAACAACAAACCAGCCCAACAGTTTCAGCCAGAAAGATTTTATTATCCGGTCAGGTTCAGGGCGTGGGTTTTCGGCCTTTTATTTACCGGCTGGCCTTAGAACATGATCTGGTCGGCTGGGTCAGAAACTGTGTCGGAGCTGTTGAAGTACATGTGCAGGGTGAAGCTGAAAATCTGGAAAACTTTGTAGGCGACGTCTTTGCTAAAAAACCATCTTTGGCAAAACCCAAGCTTGAATCCGATGAGTTAACCGCCGTTGGTGAGTTTGAGATTTTTAGCATAAAAGAAAGCCAGTGCCAGGGAAACGCAAACATCAGTCTGCCCGCCGATCTTTTTCTTTGTGATGATTGTCTGGCCGAATTAAACGATCCTGCTGATCGCCGTTACCGTTATCCGTTCATTAACTGCACGCAGTGCGGCCCGCGTTATACCTTGATCAAAAAACTGCCTTACGATCGGCCCAATACCACCATGGCTGAATTTGAGCTATGCCCGGCCTGTCTGGCTGAATATCAGGATCCGGGCAATCGACGTTTTCATGCCGAACCCGTGGCCTGTCCAGATTGCGGGCCGTCGCTTTCGTTTGTCGTGGATGAAGTCATGCTCAACGATAATCAGTCCTCATTAAAAAAGGCGGTAGAGGTATTACGCCAGGGTAAAGTCATCGCCGTTAAAGGCATTGGCGGTTATCACCTGGTCTGTGATGCCAGTAATACTGATGCCGTCTCACGCTTACGTAAAAACAAGCCTCGACCGGATAAACCCCTGGCGGTGATGTTTCCGGCGCCCATCAATAATCCATTTGAATACGCCGAGCAATCATTGTCTTTGAGCAAAGCGGATAAGGTTTTTTTACAGCAACCTGCCCGCGCTATTTTGCTGGTGCAAAAAAATTCAGCCTCTAAATTATCAGAACAAATCGCACCGGGTTTAAATGAAGTTGGCGTTATGTTGCCTTACAGTCCTTTACATCATTTGCTGTTGAACGATTTTGGCGGGCCGTTGGTGGCCACCTCAGCGAACATCTCCGGCGAGCCGGTTTTGATCCATAGTCACGATATTGAAAAACGCCTTGCCCATGTTGCCGATGCCTATCTGCATCACAACCGATCAATTCAACGGCCCGCCGATGACCCGGTCTATAAAACCATCGCAGCGAAACCCAGGCCGATACGCACCGGTCGTGGCTCTGCGCCAATGGAATTGAGTCTGCCCTTTGAACTTGATCGACCCGTACTCGCCGTCGGCGCACACATGAAAAACACCATCACCCTGGCGTGGAAAAATCGCGCCGTGATTTCACCGCATATCGGCGAAATGGATTCAGCGCGTAGTATGGAAGTTTTCGAAAACACCATTAACGATTTGCAAAAACTTTACGGTGTGGCTGCCGAGTTAATTCTCTGCGATGCGCACCCGGGTTACAGCACAACACGCTGGGCGAAAAAACAAAATAAAACTGTGAAGAAAGTCCATCACCATCACGCCCATGCCTCTACGGCCTACTTTGAATGTGAAACAGATGAACGTGTAATGGTATTCACCTGGGACGGTGTCGGTTACGGAGAAGATGACACGCTCTGGGGCGGCGAAACTTTTTTAGGCAAAGCGGGCGCGTGGCAACGAGTTGCCAGCATGCGACCGTTCTATCTGCCCGGGGGTGATAAAGCCGGTCGCCAACCCTGGCGCAGCGCCGCTGCGTTATGCTGGGAAATCGGTCAGGACTACGACGATATTCCAGAAAAAGACCCGCTGTTAAAACAGGCCTGGCAGAGAAAAATCAACACGCCGCAGACCAGTTCAGTCGGACGAATATTCGATGCCGCCGCCGCATTAATCGGTGTAAGAAACGAGGCCAGTTTCGAAGGTCAGGGTCCGATGGAGCTGGAAGCGTTGTGCAATAACAGCAACCATCATATAGAACTCAATTTAGAAATCAGCAATAAATTATTGGTAACTGACTGGCAGGCACTAGTACCTGTTATGTTAGATTCTACTTTAAGTCGAAATGAACGTGCTTCACTATTGCATACTTCATTAGCCCATGCCCTGTTGAAACAGGCAACCGCCATACGCGAGACTCACGGCATAAATATTGTCAGTTTCGCCGGTGGCGTGTTCCAGAATCGCGTATTAAGCGAACAGGCGATAGCCTTATTAACGGCACATGGATTTGAAGCTCATCTACCAGAGTTGATACCAGTCAATGACGCGGGCATTAGTTTTGGGCAGGTTATGGAATATGGATTCAGTCAGTAAAAATAACTAACAGGCAATAAATATGCAAGACACTCACATTTCTCTCGCCCACGGTAATGGCGGTCGTTATATGCGCGAGCTTATCGAAGAGATTTTTGCTCGCCATCTTGCCAATGCCGATCTTGATGTACAGGCTGATGCCGTTCCCCTCTCGCTTGAAAGCAATGATCTTTTATTCACCACCGATGGATTCACCGTGCAGCCTTTAGAATTTCCCGGCGGCAACATCGGCTCGTTGGCTGTGCACGGCACCACCAACGATCTTGCCGTCGCTGGTGCGATTCCAAAATACCTGAGCCTGAATGCCTTCATCGAAGAAGGCCTGGAAATCGCGACGCTGGATCGCATTATAAAAACACTGGCAGACACCGCCGCTGAAATCGGCGTCAAAGTTGTCTGCGGTGATACCAAAGTTTTACGCCGTGGTGAAGGCGGTGGTTTGTATCTCGCCACCACCGGCATAGGCATTCGCAATGGCCACATACTCACCATGAAAAATATCAAAGATGGCGATGTGATTATTGTCAGCGGCCCGGTCGGCGATCACGGCATCGCCGTTATGCTGGCACGTGAAGAATTCGGTCTACGCGGTGACATCCAGTCCGATGCCGCCAGCGTTTTAAACCTGACAAAAGCCGCGCACAAATTTACAGGCCTACGCTTCATGCGCGACCCTACTCGCGGTGGTATTGCTACCGTCTGTTCAGAAATGCATCGAGCTACCGGTATGGGTGTTCGATTGTCTGAGCAGAATTTGCCAGTGCGTGATGCGGTGCAATCGGTGTGTGACATGCTGGGGTATGATCCGATGTATCTCGCCTGTGAGGGCCGGGTTGTGGCGGTGGTTGATCCGTCTGAGGCAGGGGCACTACTGGAAGTTTGGCGCGGCCTGGAAGAAGGTAAAGAGGCCGCCATCATCGGTCAAATAGATTCAGCAATTGCCTACGTCTTGATGGAAACTGGGATCGGTGGCGAACGTATACTCGAGGAACTCGAAGACGATCCCTTACCAAGGATTTGTTGAGTCAAATATTAATAAATTGATGATCCATTATTTACGTTTCATAAATGGCATGATTATCAGGCTCAACAATTGAATTCAAACCATAATCACTGCTGCGAGATTTAATATGGAGAATATCTTCAATCACTAAAAACATGTCTTTACGGCTAAAAGGTTTACTCAAAAAGTGAGCTGCCCCCATTCTGGTTGCCCAAAACTGATCCGTCGCCTGTCTATTACCACTGATAATAACAATGGGTATATGGGCGATTTGCGAGTCTTTCTTTATGTGACGAGTAGCCTGAAAACCGTTCATACCCGGCATTACTACATCCATAATAATTAGTGCTGGCATATTTTTCTTTGCCAATATAATACCCGTTTGAGCATCATAGGCCTGCAACACTTCATAGCCTCTTTGCATCAACATCTTTTTCATCAGATACTGGACAGTTTTGGAATCATCAACAACCAAAACCTTCAATTCATTGCCAATTGTCAGATTCTTTTCTTCGTAAGACACATCTGGCTCAACCACATCATTAGCTTCAGTGTGTAATTTTTCTGTGGAAGCGCCAGAGCTAAGCAGTTTATCAATCGATGAAAAAAGCTCCGTACTTGATAATGGTTTTGTCAGGTAATGATCTGCACCGATCTCGGAAATCCAGAATTGTTCACCCGCTTTTTCATTACCACTGACAATAATAACTGGGATATCGGCAATTTCAGGGTCCTTGCGAATCATACGCGTTGCCTGAAAACCGTTAATTCCAGGCATGACTACATCCATAAGAATGAGCGAAGGTTTGTATTGTTGAGCAAGTGCTATGCCAGACTCACCATCCATTGCCTGAAGCACATCGTAGCCTGCCCGTATAAAAATATTTTTTAAAACTTTTTGAGCCGTTTTTGAATCTTCTACGATTAAAATCAAAACACCAGAATTAGGCGTTTTCATCTCATTTTTATAATAAATATCTGATGAAGCACTATCGGGGTTTTTATTACGATGCAGTAGTTTCCCAATACTTTTTTTCAGTTTTGACATCTTTACTTCATTCTCTTTATGGTTTTTGTTTTTAACAACATGCTCTAGTTACGAACGCTATCTTACACCGAAAAACATAACGCCACTATTTGAACTCCCATACAAAGTCATTGCTAATAACTATATTCCATCCTTTAATAGCTACATCGCCTTAAATTATGACCCATCTCAAAACCTCCTAATCAAATGTGATTTATGCTGACCTCAACCTACGCACTTTTAATCAGAGATAAACCAATCACTTAGGCTCATAACATGACCTTCATTACCGACATTGTTTCCACCAACGTACTCGAAAGTAGCGTTTCTGGTATCAAGGAAATGACCATGCTCAGTGCCAGGGTGGAGGACGCGGCATTGCTCACCTGGGGGCTGCCCTCTTTCCGTACGCCGGAGTATATTCGCGAAGGTGTTAAAGGCTATCTCGACAGCGATTTAGCTGCCGGTAAATACACCCTGCCAGACGGCCTGCCTGAATTGCGAAAGCTGGCAGCTGAAGCCTACAAAGCTGATACTAGCATCGAGGTCGATGCCGATGAGAATGTCATGATCAGCGCGGGTAACATGCAGGCGCTGAATACTTTATTTCATACCATGCTCGATCCGGGTGATGAAATTATCCTGACCGACCCGTGTTTTGCCTCACACATTCAGCAGATTAATTTATTTTCGGGTACACCGGTGTACTGGCCACTGGTTGAAGATAAGGACTGGAGTCTGGATGTTGATTTACTACCTGACTTGATCACCGATAAAACTCAGGCCATCGTTCTGGTTAGTCCATCGAATCCGACCGGGAAAATATTCTCCAGAGAAGAATTAATGCGTGTCGGTGAAATCGCTAAACAACACAATATTCTGATCATCATCGATGATCCCTACAGTGATTTTGTGTATGAGAACAGGGATAAATATTTCAACCTTGCAAGCGTTGAAGAACTGAAAGAACACATGGTCTATCTGTATTCTTTTTCAAAGTCTTATGCCATGGGTGGCTGGCGCCTGTCCTATATGATTATGCCCGCTGAATTAAAACGTCAGGCAATCAAAGTGCACGACGCAACCATGATTTGTGCGCCACGTATTTCTCAACTGGCAGGTATTATTGCACTCAGTCAACCATCGAATCATAAACAGGAATTTGAAGCGATACTGGCAGGGCGAAGGGAACTCATTTACCAGCGACTCGACAATGTGCCGCATGTGTTCTCCAACCAGAAACCCGAAGGTGCGTATTATATTTTTCCAAAAATAATCGCCGCACACACAAACTCAAAAGAATTTTCCATTGATTTACTCAATAACGCCAAAGTTGCAGTAACGCCGGGCAGCGCATTCGGCCCCTCGGGTGAACATCATGTAAGAATTGCATATTGCGTTGAAGAAGACACCATTAACCGAGCATTTGATCGGATTGAAAAATATTTTAGCTAGTGTGTTGCAGTCATCATCGTCAATAATTAATAAGGTGAACGACTTTTTTTGAGACAAAGATCAACCAGGTCATTAAGTCGTGCAGTTCCTGCACACATCACTGTATCCGCCCCACCCCAGTAAATTATTACATTACCCCTGTCATCTTCTACTGCACCGCAGGTGAAGACAACATTGTGCACATAACCAGTCAGTTCCCACGGATCTTGCGGTGACAATATCCACTCATCTGAAACACCGATAATGTTTACAGGGTTGTTGAGATCGTGCAACGCTACGCCGAGGCGATAAACTGCGCCGTCCATCGTTTCGAATACACCGTGATAAATATTGAGCCAGCCACGTTCAGTACGAATCGGTGTGGCACCGGGACCAATTTTGCTTTCATCCCAATGATAGGCAACGGGTTTCATCACCACTTGTGAATCGCCCCAGTGAATTAAATCTGGTGACCATGACAACCATACCGACCACGGGCTGATTTCCGAATGCGGACGATCCAGTCGTGCGTAACGTCCATTAAATTTCTCGGGAAAGATGACGACGTTGCGCATGTCGGCCTGTGTGATTATTGAAACCCGTTCGACGGTTTTAAAGTCACTTGTTTTTGCCAGAGCAATGCGCACACCGTGTTGTGAATAGACACTGTAGGTAATTAAATATTCACCATCGATGCAGCAGATCCTGGGGTCTTCAACACCGGAGGCCTCGTACTCGGCAAACACACCATCTTCTGATGGAACAATGAAAGGCTCTGGACTGACGGTGAAATTGAAACCGTCTTCGCTTTCAGCTAATCCAATAATGGAACGACCTGTGCGTAGATGTGAACGAAACAACATGATGATGCGATCACCATAACGTGTCATGCCAGCATTGTGCACGGTCTCAACGGGGTAAGGAATATCATCTTTGGTCAAAATCGGGTTGCCCGGGTAACGCTCGATGATTGGCGGTGTTTTATTTAACGCGGTCATAATCATCCTCCAGACGAATGATATCGTCCTCACCAAAATAATCACCCATCTGAACTTCGACAATTACCAGCGGGATATCGCCGGGGTTCAAGATTCTATGTACCGCGCCTCTGGGAATATCGACCGACTCACTCGGTTTGAGAAGAATTTCATTCTCGCCTACGGTCACCAGCGCTTCACCAGCTACCACAATCCAGTGTTCTGCACGGCGCTGATGTTTTTGCAGGCTTAGTCGCTCGCCCGGATTAACGATGAGTTCTTTAATTTTATGATCATCCCATTCGAGCAAGTTTTCGTAATGTCCCCAGGGGCGATAATTTTCTCTTTCTTCGAGTATCTGGTGATAGACCTTCACATACTCATATGCCATGCGCTTACTGGTAAAACGTCGCTCAACATCTTCACGACAATCGTGTCGGTTAAGTGAATCAATCTTGTTTACTGCCTGCACGGCGGCATCGACATCATCGACAAGAAAACCTGTTGTGCCATGGCGAATAATCTCCGGCATGGAGCCGCGCTCATAAGCAATCACTGGTGTACCACAGGCCATGGATTCAACCACACTTAAACCAAATGGCTCGTCAAAATAAATGGGGTGCAATAAAGCCAACGCGTCACCCAGAACCGTCTGCCTTTGTTCCGGGCCAACGGAACCAATGTATTCAACCATCAAACCATCAATATACGGTTCGACCTTTTCTTTGTAATAAACTTCATCCTGAATAATACCCGCGATGATCAAACGCTTGCCTGTTCTACGTGCGACCTCAATGGCATCATGAACGCCTTTGTCGGGATGGATACGGCCAAAGAACAACAGATAGTCGCCCTGCTCTGGTTTAAACGGAAACTGTGCGAGATCAATACCGTGATGAATGGTGGCAAGGTAATCAAGTTCAGTACATTTGTCAGCTTCGCTAATCGCCACATAATAGGTACTGTCGTTGTACTCTTTATAAACGGGCAATATGGAATCTGAAGAAAATCCGTGGATGGTGGTGACTATTGGTGTATCGGTAAAGTCACTGTAACTGAGTGGCAGAAAATCGTATTGATTGTGAATCAGGTCAAATTCATCGGCCCGCTTGAACAACTCGGCGATATGCAGGCATTCCCAAACCTTGGCATCAATACTGGGATCTTCTGAATAAGGTCGCTCGCAGACCCAGGCAAGTTCAGCGCTGGTGAGGGAGTCTCCGGTAGCGAATAAGGTCACCTCAATACCTAACGACACCAGTTGCTCGGTGAGCAGGCTGACCACGTTTTCCCAGGGGCCGTAATGACGTGGTGGGGTACGCCAGGATAGTGGACTTAACATCGCAATCTTCATGGAAGAACTGCCTGCACAGCATCGCCGCGCGTTGTTTTTATTGACCAGCAACCAAATCTTATAACACAGTATAATGATTCCTACAAAATAAGATAATCATGAACTTGATACAAAGCACTTTGCTGGGTAAATAAATATAACAGACATCAAATATTTGTAGATTGTTTCACAAAAAGACTAAGATTCATTCATAGAAAAAGTGGTTTATTTAAGAGTTAATTCGGTTATTGTTGTCTTACCAATATATAGTTTGTAGTTCATTGGGGTGTACTTATGACAGAAGCTAATTCCATTCCTCCTGTTCCTCAGGCACGACGTAAACCTATCGTCATCAATGCCGAGATCAATCGTGTCATAACTCGCCCGTATATTCCGCACACCGAGGAGCGCATCCGCAATATTATCAACCGCATATTAGATTTGGGTGAAGACGATGCCTGTACATTACTGGATGCTGTGCTGAATAATTTTTCTCATCGTCATCGTTATTTCAGAGAAGCGTTACAGCGAAACTTTGATAACGTGGCCAGATATATACCCGATGGCTGTACGCTGTCTGAACAACGGGAACTCCTTATTGGTTCCTATTTTACCGCTGAATATTCTGTGGAAGCGGCCGCCCTGTTCAACCCTTCTGTGGTTCGGGTGGCCAATCTTGAAACTGACCCGGCAGGTGCCTGTCGTTTCATTATGAGTTTTCGAGGTGTCGGTGAAGGACATATCTCATCCATTGAATTTCGTGGTGGATATATTGATGAAAATACAGATATTTATTTTGACCCGCTGAGTAATCACGTCCGCACGCCGACAATTCATACCGACTCAAGTTATGACCGTGCCCTGTTTCGATTAAAGCTTCAGGATATTGGCGCCAATAGTAATGTAGCAGACTGGTTACTCGGTGATTTCCCTGACGAATTCACTTTTAGTGAGTTACAGGAAAGAATTTCATCCCCTTATACGGGTAAAAAAATCCGAGAAAAAGATAAAGAAGAAGCTATTGAAAAAGCCATGTGGATAGCTCGATCCAATTATCACATTTCATTTCGTGAAGAGCACCCTGTTTCAGAACGAGTGATATTTCCAGTCTCACAATCCGAAAGCCAGGGAATTGAAGATGCCCGCTTTGTACGTTTCATCGGAGATGATGGCGCGGTGACTTATTATGCTACTTATACTGCGTACAATGGTGAAACCATCCTGCCACAATTGATAGAAACCTGTGATTTTATCAGTTTCAAGGTTAGTACCCTGAATGGAAAACAGGCGAATGGTAAAGGCATGGCGCTGTTCCCCAGAAAGATTGGTGGCAAATACGTGATGTTGTCACGTCAGGATGGTGAGAATAATTCAATTATGTTTTCGGACAACTTATATTTCTGGAAAAAATCCGAAATGCTACAAACACCTCGTTTTCCCTATGAGTTTTTTCAGGTTGGCAATGGTGGCTCCCCCATTGAAACCGACGAGGGCTGGCTGGTGATTACTCATGGTGTTGGCCCAATGCGAACTTATAGTCTCGGTATTGAATTGCTGGATCTGGATGATCCAAGCAAAATTATCAGCCGTATTGATGAACCTATTCTAGTACCGAATGAACACGACCGTGAAGGTTATGTGCCAAACGTTGTTTACAGTTGTGGCGCAATGATTTTTCAGAATGAATTAATTATTCCCTATGCCTCAGCCGACCAGCGCTGTGGTATTGCAACACTGAATATGCCAGCGCTTATGGCCAGACTGCTTTACAACAAAAGCGCACAATGGCAATAGCTAATGGTAATAGAATAACGCCAGCGTCAAATTATTTAGATCACTGAGCCAGATTCTTTTCATCCACCCGTTTGATCTCGCCCCGCCCACGGTGTTTATATATAGCCAATAAAGCCATGAGCCAGCACAAGGTAGATTCAGCACCCTGATTTTCATTGACGCCATGCGACATTAATCCGTCTCGACAGCCTCCAGTGGCGTGATCGTAGAGTGAAAGATGCAGTTCGTTTTCGCCCTGATACCAGTTGAGACAGCGGTAGGCATACGTAATCCATTCTTCGTTACGTGTTAATTTAAATGCATCTATACAGGCATCGATCATCGCAGCTGCCTCAATCGGTTGCTGATCAAACTGTGCCTTATTACCACCCCTGGTGTACCAGCCATGATTACCAATTGCGGAAAAATATCGATCCAGATCATCGTGCTGAATTTTTTTCAGCCAATCGAGTGTGCTTAGTGCGGTATTAATCATTTCATCATTTTCCAGCCACTGTCCTGACAATAATAATGCCTGCGGTAAACGTGCATTATCGTAGGTCAAGGTCTCCTCACACCAGAGCCAATCTCCACTGGCATCATTTCTTAACCATTGCATCAACCGCTCTGAAAGTATCCTGCAGGTATTTTCTATCTGGCTACTTTCACGGTTGCTCTTTAGGTAGGCATGAATACCAATGATGGTGAAAGCGACAGCTCGTGGTGAGTTAAAATGCTCAACCGCGGGCAAAGCACGTTGGAATAAATCGGCGGCGTGATTGACCTGGCCTTCATTCCTGCCTAAAGCAACAGCTACGCCCAGCCCCCACAGCGCACGTCCATGAGAATCTTCAGAGCCCTGCTCTTCTATCCAATGACGTTCGTAAGACATAAAATTACGAAACAGCCCTGTATCGCTATTGAAAGCATGATCTATAAAACTTAAATAGACAGAAGCAAGCTCATTTAAAGATACGTCTCGTGGCTGAAAATTCTGAGCGGTAACCACAACAATCAGTGCGCGTGCATTGTCATCAACACAGTAACCATGTTCACGATCGGGCACGGTATATTTAGAATGTTGCAGCATGCCCACTCCATCAGTCATGCGCAGCAAATGATCGAGTTTGATTTCCGGTAATGATTGCTGGCGCAAACCGAGCGGACCCAGACCAAATCCTGGTACAGATTTACGTAGGCGATGCTGTCGTGATTGTTCGAATGTTTCGATGTAACGGCTAGCGACATTACTCCAGATCATCTGCCTTCCGTATTCATAGGCTTTACGCTGTATGAGGCGAAGCTCATCAGGATTATCCAGCAAATCGATAACATCGCTGGCGAGCTGAGCATGATCACGGAATGGAATCAGCCTGCCCCGACCGTCCTCGAGTAACTCTTCTGCATGCCAGTAAGGTGTGGAAATTATGGCTTTGCCCATACCCAGAGCATAAGCAAGCGTACCGGAGATAATCTGAGCCTCGTTCAAATATGGCGTGATATAAATATCAGATGCACCAACAAACTCCAGCAGATCTTCGTCCGTCACAAAATGATTATGAAAAATCACATGGTCCTCAACACCGAGCTTTTTCGCATGCAGGTGAAGACCAATTCTGTAATCCTCTCCCTGTTCTGCCTGGAGGTGCGGATGAGTAGCGCCAACCACCATATAAATAACATCCGGGTGGATTTTCAGTATTTCTGGCAGAGCATCGATCACCACCTCGATACCTTTACCGGGTGAAAGTAGTCCTAATGTGAGCATTACTTTCTTTCCGGATACACCAAATTTATCTTTATAAGTTGCAGACTCAAGCAGAGGTACATCAGGAATACCATGATGAATCAGAACAATTTTTTCAGCGTCCACCTCATAGATGTCTCGTAAAAATTCAACTGAGCGCTCACTCATCACCACTAACCGATCAGACAGGTCGGCCAGTTGTTTGATGATATGTCGCTCCCTATTACCAGGGTTCTTCAAAATGGTATGCAACGTAGTCACAATCGGCATTTTAAGATCGCTAAGCAATTCGAGGATGAAGCTGCCTCGCTGACCACCGAATATGCCGTATTCATGCTGAACACAGACTACATCAATCTGGTTGAGGTTGAGCTGGTCGGCAACCATGCTGTAATCCCTGAGATGATCCTGATTGATTTCGAGCCGTACCTGTGGCGGATAATCATAACCTTCTGGTCGGTCACTCATCGCAACTGCCCAGCAGTCTGTATGAGCTGCTTTAAGTGCGATTGAATCAAGAAGATGCGTGGTGAACGTAGCGATACCACAGAGTCTGGGCATGTGATTACCGATCAGAACGATAGAGTTCAGTACTTTGTTTTCTGGATGGTTACCAGACTCGCTGTGATTATCCATAAGCGTTATTTACCGTTATTGGCATTAGTCTTGCAAATACATCCGATCAAGCATCAGATATCAGAAATGTAATGATTTGAATCAGTAAACAATTGATATTTTACAGTTTCAACTAAATTTTTTATTTAGCCTATTCGTACTTGATGTATGATGATGAAAGTATTTATAACATATATCGCAATGTTAAGTCATTGTTCAGGACATTCGAAAATGGAGTCAGAGCATTGTTTTTTCAGACTGATCAATTGCAACATCTACTAAGCGCCTTATCGTCAAAAGGTTATAACTGCATTGGGCCTCAGGTCAGGGATGATGCAATCATCTACGACGAACTCCATGCTATCGATCAACTGCCTCAGGGTTTCAATGACCAGCAGGCACCGGGAAGTTATACGTTAAGCAGGAACAATTCTACAAAATTTTTCGACTGGGCCAATGGCCCACAGGCAATCAAGCCAAATCTATTTTCACCGCGTGAAAAAATCTGGCAGTCAGAACAGGCCGCTGACGGTGCAATCTCTTTTAACACCACAGAACCTGATCCCAGACCAATAGCCATTATCGGCGCACGAGCCTGCGACGTTGCCGCCATGAAAATTCAGGATCAGCATTTTCTTGAACAGGAATTTATCGACCCTTATTACAAAACACGACGGGAAAGTTTATTGGTCGTTGCCGTCAACTGTAGCCACCCTGCCGACACCTGTTTTTGCTATTCCACTGGCGATGGGCCTTTTGTTGATGATGGTGCCGACATTGTGCTAACAGAATTAAACCAGGGTTTTTTAATTGATACGTACACCGATCAGGGCAAAGAAATACTCAAGGCACTGACTCTGCTAGAGAGTACTAGTGAACATATTGAACAGGCCGAATCGATTAAAGCGAAAGCTTCGGCGCAAAAACGTAGCCTGCCTGCATTTGAAATTAAAACGCGTTTGTTCAATGAGCTAAACAATGATGCCTGGCATGAAATTGCGACTAAATGTTTAAGCTGCGGAAACTGCACCTCGGTCTGCCCTACCTGTTTTTGTCATAGTGAAACTGAAGTGCCCGAACTCGATGGAAAATCATCGACCCATTATCGGCAATGGGATTCGTGTTTTTCTCAGGGCCACAGTTATATTCACGGCATCACCATTCGCAGCGAAACCAGTCAACGATATCGTCAGTGGTTAACACACAAGTTTGCAAGCTGGCACGAACAGTATGGCCGCTCGGGCTGTGTCGGTTGCGGTCGTTGCATCACATGGTGTCCTGTTGGTATCGATGTCACCGAATCCTTGAAAAATTTTGAGGAAAGACGCCGTGATTAACCCTTACGAACCTCAGGAAGCGATTATTCTTGATCGTATTCAGGAAGCCTCTAACCTGTTCACCTTGCGATTAAATTTTACCGACCCGGAAATTCAGAATGCCTACGAATTTGAACCCGGACAGTTCAATATGCTGTATTTATACGGGGTCGGTGAAGTAGCTATTTCAATCGTATCTGATCCTGAATGCAGCCATATTATTGATCACACCATTCGTATTGTAGGTCGTGTAACTAGAGGTATAGCCAATCTTAAAAAAGGTGATCGTATTGGTTTGCGTGGGCCTTATGGCCGTGGTTGGCCAATGCTCGAATCAAAACAAAAAGATGTTGTGGTGGTCACCGGTGGTCTGGGTTGTGCGCCGGTAGTTTCGGTTATTAATTATATTGAACAGCGGCGCGAGGAATTTGGTCACCTGAACATTGTGCAGGGCGTTAAACACACCGCTGATTTCATCTGGAAGCATCGCTATGATAACTGGCGTGAAATGCCAGACACTAAAGTGCTACTCGCCGCTGATGTCGGCGAAGCATTATGGCCATGGCACGTTGGTCCGGTCACTTCGCTTTTTGACCAGCTTGAATTTGATCCGAATAATGTATCGGTAATGATGTGCGGCCCCGAAGGTATGATGCGAGTAGTTTGTGATCACATGCTGGATAAAAGCGTGCCGGCATCACAACTTTTTTTGTCGATGGAAAGAAACATGCAATGTGCCGTCGGGCATTGTGGCCATTGCCAGTACGGCAGCAAGTTTATCTGTAAAGACGGCCCGGTATTTAGTTACGAGAAGATTCGTGATTTATTTGAGACCAAAGGTTTTTGATATGAGCAAACCAACCGTTGCAGTTCATAAATTCAGCTCCTGTGATGGCTGTCAACTGGCGCTGATTAATCTGGGCGAACCTTTGCTGGTATTGACTGAGCTGGTCGATATTCTTCACTTTGCCGAGGCCGGCCCAGTCGATGAAGATGCCAAAGTTGATATCGCCATTATCGAAGGCAGCATATCCGCCTCACACGATATCGAACGCATCAAAAAAATTCGTGACAACAGCACCTACTTAATTACCATCGGTGCCTGCGCAACGTCTGGCGGCATACAGGCGCTACGCAATATGGCAGACACCAATCAATGGATTGCAGGCATCTACGCCAATCCATCGGTCATTGACACTTTAGACAACAGCTCAGCGATTAAAGACTACGTCAATGTTGACCTTGAATTATGGGGTTGCCCTGTCAGTCAACGACAAATCATCAATGCCATACGCGCCCTACTATTTGGCGTCATGCCGGTTGAGGAACACGACAAAATTTGCATGGAATGCAAACGCCATCAAACAGTTTGCGTGATGGTGACGAAAGGTGAACCCTGCATGGGGCCAGTAACGCGCACCGGCTGCGGTGCACTCTGCCCCAGTGTCGGACGAGACTGTTACGGCTGTTACGGCCCGGCAGAAAATCCGAATACACAGGCCATGGCCAATCGACTAGAAGGGCTTGGACTGGTCAGCGATGAAGTCGCCCGACGCTTTCTGTTCATCAACAGTGGCGCCGATGCATTTCATCAACAGGGCTTGCTTAGTAAGGAGACGGATTAAATGTCAACCGATACCATCAAAATTAACGTCCCCATACTCACGCGTGTTGAAGGTGAAGGTGCACTCGATTTAACCATCGAAGACCAGAAAATCACCAAGCTTAATTTGCGCATCTACGAACCACCACGTTACTTCGAAAAATTTCTCGAAGGCCGTAACTATTACGACGTGCCCGATACCGTCGCCAGAATTTGCGGTATCTGCCCCGTCGCATATCAGATGAGCGCATCACACGCGATTGAATCGATATTTGATGTCGAAATCACACCCTGGATTCGCGCCATGCGTCGCCTGTTCTATTGCGGTGAATGGTTACAGAGTCATGCTCTGCATATTCATTTATTGGCTGTACCCGATTTTCTCGGCTTTAACAGCGTTATTGAAATGTCTGCAAAATATGGTGACGAAGTTCGCCGTGGTTTAAAACTGCAGGCGCTGGGTAATGATCTTATTGCCCTGTTTGGTGCGCGTTCTGTTCACCCCGTCGGTGCCAAGATCGGCGGCTTTAGCAAATCGCCTAATCAGAAAGATGTCGACGAATTATTGCAGCGTGTCACAAAGGCAAAGCAGGATTCGATTGATTTAATTCACTGGCTGGATACGCTGGAGCTACCGGAAGATAATCAGGACTTTGTCTCCGTTGCTTTGCACCATGATGATGAATATCCGCTCAATGAAGGTCGCTTAATCAGCGACCATGGACTCGATATCCCCATCAGTAAATTCGAAAAACATTTTAAGGAAATGCATGTCGATCACAGCACCGCCCTGCATTGCCTGTTAGATGGCAAGCCCTACCTGGTTGGGCCGCTGGCAAGAGTTAATTTAAATGCAGCTCAACTACCCGACGACACTAAAGCCATCATGCACAACCTTAAAACGCGCTTCCCTTCGAAGAACATGTTCCACAGCATTATTGCACGCGCCATTGAAATTCACTTCACCCTGATTGAAGCCGAAGAACTGCTGGTGAATTATGATTATACCAATGAACCTTGCATGACATTTAAACCAAAGTCAGGCACCGGCTACGGCTGCACCGAAGCACCCCGCGGCATACTCTGGCACCGTTATGATATGGACAAACACGGTTGCGTTAAAAAAGCCGTCATCGTACCACCCACCAGCCAGAACCAGCCGCGTATCGAACAGGACTTACAAAACTCGCTAATCAAGTTTGGTCTGGACAATGAAAAAAAAGATTTACAACTGCACGCAGAAAAAGTCATCCGCAATTACGATCCCTGTATTTCCTGTGCAACACATTTTCTTAATCTTAATTTAATTCGTGACGGTGTTGTTGAGCAGAGTGGGAAAAAAGAAACCTTGTTTAATAACGTTAATTTAAATAAAACCGCCATCATCGGCATCGGCTCACCCAATGATGGCGATAAACTCGGCTGGCAGGTAATTGATAAGTTACAAAATGACAAACGTATTAGCGAATTAAAAAAGAAAGGCCTGAGCTTATTTAAACTTGATAGACCTGGTGTTCTTCTAGGTGAAAGCATTAAAGATTATGAACATGTATTGATTATTGATGCCATCAAGCCAGGTACGACGACTGCTTCTTTTATATTTATCGATGGTAAGCAGGTAAATTCAACCTCCTCCCAGCTCTCCAGTCATGAAACAGGCGTTATTGAATCCATGGGCTTGCTTAAAGCCTTAGAGTTATTACCGGAGGAACTGGTATTAATTGGTGTTTCTAAAATAAGTGACGAGTTGCTAGAAAAAATACTAGAGCTGATCAAAATACGTTGAATTATTCATAATTGAGCCCATGCCTGATCCGTGTTATAAATATTCACAAACTACAAGGAGCATAGAGCATGTTCGAAGGAAGAAACTACAAGACCTTAGTTAACCTGATATGCGGATTCCGTCTATCACGTTATTTGGGGTTTCCGTATAACATACGTTAGGGTATAAAAACATTGACAGACAGAAATTCAAATGAATTTATTGGTCGTTATACGCGGTTCGCGTTAGCTAAAAAAACGTATTCTGAAATCGCTAATACAATTGCATCATTTGATGAAGAAAAAAGGATACAGCTTAAAATAGCAATTTTTGTATTTGCGATACTAATAGCATTTTTTGCCTCATCTATATTTTATATAGGCTGTGTAAAACCTTGGAACCACTTTGTAGGCTACCATCATGGATCAATTACAGGTTTACACAAAGACTCCTGTACGAACAAAAAGTATTTTTATATGCGCACTGAAATAAATAATGATAATGTTATGGTTCAACTAAATTGTAGCAGTGGTCACAAAACTGGTGATACAGTTACAATAGCAGAGTACAAATGGAATGATAATTTAACAACATACAAGGAAGCAGAAACTATATGCCTACTAAAACCCTAACAAATCAATCAAGCTCGCCCACAAAAAGCGTGGGCTGGGACTAGGCGATACAGCCCGCCGCGCCCCTTATTTCAAACGTTAGCACTTATAACAAGGAGAAAAAGAAATGCATATAGTATTATCAGTTTTGGGAGTAATCGTAACTATCCTGATTTTACTCAATCGAATGAACGATGGAGGGATTGATATAGGTTGGCTTAACCCCTTTGCATGGAAAAGACGGAAAGATTGGGCTAAAAAATATCATGCAGATCCAATTTACTCACTTGAAAGCCCAATGGATGTAACGGCAGTTCTAATAGTCGCTTTGGCCAAAAGTGAAGGTGAAATAAGTTCTGAACAAAAGTCTGAAGTATTAAGAAAATTCAACGAGGTATTTCACCTGGATGATAATGCCTCTGCTTCTTTGCTTCGCTCTAGCACATTTTTATTAAAGGATAATATTTCATCTATTGAGAACATGCAGAAATTGATGGCACCAAGTAAAGAGTCATTCAGTATAGAGCAGATCACATCAGCTTTTTCGCTTTTAAAGCATATAGCTAGCTATGAAAGCCCACCTAATTCATTCCAAAAAGGCATTATTAAATCATTTAAAAAATATTTTGACTCCACTTTAAATGATGTGCCTGAGTGGTCATAGGGAGAAGTGCTAACAAATCAAACAAGTTCGCCCACAAACAACGTGGGCTGGAACTAGGCGATACAGCCCGCCTAGCACCTTATTTCAAATGTTATATTTAAACATGATGAAACACAATGACTTAATTACTGAGTCCGAACTAAGAAAACCAATTAAGACAACGGAAGCTGAAAAATGGGTAAGATCTTTATTAGAAAGGTATCATGATACTGAAGATAAAAAACGATATTTAATACTTAAAAATGGTATCGTAAAAAAAGTTGTTGATGAACTTATTCCATTATCTAGATACTCAAAACATGAATATAATCAATCATCCATTTACTTAAAATATTATCCTGATTCAAGGCAATCATTCGATGCAGAATTTATCGATAAAAACAATAATGTAATAGAGCGCGTAGAAGTTACTATGGCTATAAGTGGCCAAAACAGAAGAATTCAAGATGAGCACTTCATAAAGTATTCTCATACGCCACTATTTAAAACACTTAAGTCCTCAGGAAAAGTGGGAGATAGAGTTTTAAATGAACATGAATTAAGTTGTATTGACCAGGAAACAATTATAAAAATCCAGTCAGATCTTCTTCAAAGTGCGTATGATAAAAAGCAATGTAACATAACTAAATATCCAGATACTACATTATTGATTGGCCTAGATATCCCTGTACATATGAAATCAGAATTTCATCAAATTATTAATACATTCAAACCAGAAATAAATACTTTTAAAGCAATAAAGTGTGTGAGTATTTGTGGGCTACATTACAGTTGCTTGCAATAGAAAATATAACAAGGCAATTAACGGCGACCACAAAAAGCGCGTCGCGTTATCTCAAACGTCATACCAAAAAGACCTGATTTCATGCCTAAACCCGATGCGCCTAAAACGATGACCTTTAAGTCACTAAAAGAGCTGAGTAAGTGGCTGCAAGCAAACCATGCCACCGAAAGCGAACTTTTGATCAAGATGTTCAAGAAGGGAGCTGGGATTCCGAGCGTGAACTGGAACGAAGTCGTGATTGAGTCGCTGTGCTGGGGGTGGATTGACGGTGTCAAGAAGTCGCTCGATGACCAGACCTACCTTCAACGGATCACTCCAAGAAAGGCTCGGAGTAATTGGTCAAAGAGAAATACAGAACATGTCGATCGCCTGATAATTGAGGGACGGATGAAGGAGTCGGGGCTTGTGCATGTTCGTGCGGCGAAGGAGGACGGTCGGTGGGAGAACGCCTATAAGACAAGTGAAATGAAAGTGCCGGCGGATTTCCTTGCAGCGCTAGATATCAATCCAAAAGCGAAACAGTTCTATGAGACGCTAACCAAATCCAATCGCTACGCAATTGCTTATGGATTGGAGTCTGCAAAGAAACCTGAAACCAGACAGAGGAGGTTCAAAAAATTCATGGATAAGCTAATCCGCAAAGAGAAATGACTTTGGCTTCAACAAGGGGAAAAACACACAACAATGCGCCCTGATTCCTTCATCAACATTCCTTCACTTTAGCGCCAACAATAAACCAATTATTTCAACTTCCCCGAATCACGAAACAACCATTCCCTCGCCGTCTCGGTAATCGCCGCCACCGCAGGATGGGTGATTTTTCGTTCGACTGAAATTGCGTAGAACTGTTCGAGAACCTGATCGGTCTGTCCGATGGTTTTCACTCCATATTGTTTTTCCACTTCTGATGCAATCGCGGTGGGTGCAATAAACACGCCTGTCCCTGCCTGTCCGAATGCTTTCATTAGTGCGCTGTCATCAAACTCACCGACGATACGCGGATGGATGTGCAGCCCATCAAACCATTTTAATAATCTGCTCTGTACTACTGTCATTTCACCCGGCATCAGCATGGCTGCGCCATTAAGATTTTGTGGAAAATTTTTACCTATTTTTTTTGCCAGTTCCGGTGCGGCAAAAAAACTGATACCGCATTCGCCTAATGGATGGTTAAAACCACGTACATTTACATTTGATGGTATCGGACCATCCGCAATCACCAGGTCTACTTTGTGCACTGCCAGTTCAGTCAGCAGTGAATCAATGTCACCTTCTTTACAGATAATACGCACCGGTTCCGGCAATTGCAGCGATGGCGCTAATAAACGATAGGCAATCGATTTGGGTACAACATCGGCAACGCCTACCTTGAATACCAGTGGCCGGTCTTCCGGCAGGTTGTGTAACATTTCTTCCAGCTCACCGCCCAGTGAAAAAATTTCATCAGCGTAACTCAGGGTAAGTCGGCCGGTTTCTGTGAGTTCGAGATTTCGCCCCACACGATTGAACAGGGCTTCGCCCAAATGATCTTCCAGCAGGCTGAGCTGGCCGCTGATAGTCTGTGGTGTCAGGTGCAGACGCTCGCTGGCACGCGCGATACCGCCCTCTTTGGCGACTACCCAGAAATAATGCAGATGCTTGTAGTTGATCATGGCTTTTCTCTTACTTCGTAAAATACGAACGATACGCCAATAATATTCGACTTTTCTATATATTGGAAGTGACCTACTCTAGGCATCGTCAATTACAGACTAATGATTAGGAGATAGCCATGCAGATCAATATTCAAGCACAGAACTTTCCTTTGACCAACTCCCTGCGCGGCCACGTTGAACGCCGCCTGGGTTTTGCCCTGAGCACCAGAGATGATCACATTCAGAAAGTAATGGTGCGCCTGTGCGACGTTAACGGCCCACGTGGCGGCGAAGATAAATGCTGCCGCATCCAGATAGTACTACCCCACCTGCCGGATGTGGTGATTGAAGACACTATGTCGAATCTCTACTGCGCCATAGATAGAGCGTCTGATCGTGCCGGTCGAACTGTCGGTCGTCGAATTGCCCGCCAGCGTGACAGGAGTCGATCCATTGATATAGTGCAAACAGTAAAAACTGACGATTGATCTGTAAAACATCATAAATTGATTGGAGAGAAACAATGAACACATCAATGACGAATACTACACCTCGTACAGAAACGGCCATCCTCGCCACCAACAAAGTCATCCGTAGCACATACACGCTGCTCTCCATGACGCTGTTATTCAGCGCGGTGGTCGCCGGCATCTCGATGAGCCTCAACCTGCCTCACCCCGGTTTGTTACTGACCCTCGGCGGTTACTTCGGCCTGCTCTACGCAACTTCAAAATATCGCAACAGCAGTTTAGGTCTGGCCTTCGTCTTCGCACTAACGGGGTTCATGGGCTACACACTCGGCCCGATGCTCAACGCCTATTTAGCGATGGCTAATGGTGGACAGATAGTCATGAC
This sequence comes from Gammaproteobacteria bacterium, assembly GCA_029882355.1. Classification (GTDB taxonomy): domain Bacteria; phylum Pseudomonadota; class Gammaproteobacteria; order SZUA-229; family SZUA-229; genus LH-M37. The sequence goes on from JAOUKV010000017.1 coordinate 66,006, forward strand.
CGCCATGGGTGGCACCGGCGCAATCTTCTTCGGGCTTTCGGGCTATGCGATGATCAGTCGTAAAGACTTCAGTTTCATGGGTGGGTTCTTAATGGTTGGCATTCTGGTCGCCTTCATGGCCGGACTGGGTGCCATGTTTTTTGAGATGCCAGCGTTGTCGTTAGCTGTGTCTGCGATGTTTGTACTGCTGATGGCAGGACTTATTTTGTATGAGACTAGCAATATTATTAACGGTGGAGAGACAAATTATATTATGGCGACAGTGACCCTGTACGTAGCCATCTTTAATTTGTTCACCAGTTTATTGCATTTGTTGGGGGCGATGAACGGCAGAGAATAAAACCATCAAAATAGGTAAAGCTTTATGAAATAGTAAATTTGAGCGTGCCAGACTTGGGGAAGTCGGTGCGTCTTTTTATTTTTTTTGGGGGGAGGGTAACCGATAGATCCGATTACGCAGCGTAATCGAACCTATCGTACTCTACAATGCTTTATTTCATATATTACCAATAGAACTAATCATCAACACTTTTCAATATTAAAGACTTTTTCAGATGGGAGCCTTACAAGTACAACATCAACAATCGTTGTCCTGAAATTTTGAATTACTCTTTGAATTAAATCTGTCGTAAGATGAATATTTACAGGTAGATAAGAAATATCTCCTGATAATGGTTCATAACCCGTAATTTCAATATCTAAATTTGCAACTTCATTTAGCAAATCAATCCACTCTCTATTCACTTTATCATACGATTGAGTTCTAAGATAAAAAGTAATTGTTCCTTTATCCTTTTTATTCCCATGTTGATCCTCAATCATTTTCTCTAAACGTGGTTGATTTTTACTGAACTCATGTGTTTTAAACGTAATATCAAAATCCTCAACAGCATTGCCAAACTGATCTACTATTCGAAAAATTAGTTGCGCATGCCCTTCGTACTGACTTTGCTTATCCCATTCAAAAATATTTGACCTGAGATCTTTTGCCTTATTAAAAGTATCATCATTTGCAGTTTTAAAAAGCTCTACTACTTTTTGATAGGCATCATCTGCGTACGGGGTTTTTATTGCTGCTTCAATTAAGGGTAATACGCTATTTCGGTTATCACTACCGGAAACAATACCAATATCGCCCCCAAAGTGAGCTGTTTCATAAACAACAGCAAATGGGATTTCACGCCTATTTTCACTTAGATAGTCTAATTCATACTCATAATAAACATCATCTATTGGCTGATCATTAAGACGCAATTCAATGATGTCATTGAGCTCATCAATAGATAAATCAAAAGCACTTTCCTTTGGATTAACTGCAATATAGTTATAATTGAGATTACAAGAACTTGTCCTAACGGTATTATCTGATGAATCTTCCTTAACATAGCGAATTGGTACAACTCGAAGTAAATCAAGTGTCTGAGAGCCATTTAAGCAAAACTCCTGAACTTCAAAATCATCATAGATATCATTTTCTGGTGCAAGAAACTCAAGGTGCATATCAAGTGTCTTCCATGCACCAAACTCAAGTTCATTAAGCACCTTTAAACCTCTACCTGTATTACCAAAAATTAAACGTCCCCATCTAGAAAGCTGCCCTCTACCAATATGAGCCAATCCACTACCAAAATTTGCACCAGCCAGATGCACCAAATTATTAATTGGAGAAGGTTTTGCACTAAATAAACTAATCCAGTTCTTCACCACAAGGGCGCCAGTACTATGAATAATGACATGAAAACCTGATTCAAGCAGATGCTTATAATTATCTGAACGAAGCGCTCTCTCCATAGCAAAACTCACATCATCTAAAGAAATGCCATCATTTAGTGATATCCATCTACTTAGGTCCAGCTCCTCAACAGCATCACCAAACAAACCTTTCAAGTCATCTGGCAATGAACCGTAAATGGCCTTAACATTATTATCCTTACCTTCTGATGCGTATCCATGAATCAATAAAATTGGTTTCATTACACCCTTCCTATGTTGTTTGTAAATACAAATAAATATTTCTAATCAGATACCACGAATATAAGGGCTCTGCCCTTTAACTGACCCCATTAACTCCATTCATTACTGAATACTTTGCTTGCGCCAATTATCAATAGCAATTGTTAACCTATCAGCAGGAACATCATCCTGCCATTCATCCCAAAAATCTACAGTCCCACTATCCGGTTTATTGTTAGGCTGATCAATTCGAATACGACTTGGCAATAAGCTGGCATCGCCTACGACTAAAGCTTCTCCTGTGTCTAAAGTTGGAAGTATGTCGCTAAACCCCCCTAAGCTATCCGGAAGCAATTTTTTAATTACATTTTGGTCGTCTGAATTTGTTAATCGCATAGAAATGAAGTTACTACACTGGCTAAGCATAGTTTTATTCACTTCCGAAGGCCTCTGACTAATAACAACTAAGCTGATACCATATTTTCTACCTTCTTTAGCAATTCGTTCAAAAATATCTATTGAAATATCATCTGCTGCATCAGCCATACTTCTTTGAGGAATATAGAGATGGGCTTCATCACACATGAGAGCAACAGGATGCCTAAGCGTGGAAGGAGTCCATTGCTGGACAGAAAATGCAACTCGTGCAACCAAAGAAACTATTAAAGGTAAAATATCTGACGGAACCTCGGAAAAATTAATTATTTTTATACCGCCACGGCCATTTTCTGAAGTGCTACCTAATACACCTGTAGAAAGTTTCTCAAGCCAATTAAACTCTAAAACATCATCGCCACCTTGGAAAAGAAATCCAAGTCTGCGATCTGATAATTTATTTTCAAGGCGCGCAATCATTCTTGCTAATTTTCCAAAGAATTCTCCTTGTTTTGGTACCCTGGATCCAGGTACCATTTCAATATTTATGGCATTTAGATTATCAAGTAGTTCGGACAAGTCAAATGGTACAGGACTATCAACAGTAAAATTATCAAGTATGTCCTGCTGCCCTCCGGCTTCCAGATAATTTCGTTTAGCATTATTAATTTCTCTGGCCATGATCATGGCCTGATTAGGTGCATTCTGATCACTTCTGTCAACAAACATCGAAACTAAGGCTTCATATGAAAGTAGCCAATATGGAAGATACAAAACACCATCATCCAATGTCTTTTTTGCTTCTACATCTCCAGGCCCTGCGACCTTATAATGTTGAATTCCTTCTCCCTTCAATGGCGAGTATTCACCATGCAAATCAAAAACTATTGCATTTGATGTCTTCAGATTAGCCATTTGCTCAATAATTCTGGCAGTCGTCCAAGATTTTCCTGATCCAGTACTTCCTCCTATAAAGGCATGGCGTTGAAAAAATTTATTCCCATTAAGGTAAGCAATAGCATGATCATCTAAAGTGTACTTTCCAAGTGTGAGAGATTGTCCTTCAGCAGCCGTATTTGAAATTATTCTCATAAAGTTAGTTAGATGTTCGCCTTCTAATGAAAAACAATTAGCATTAATTTCCGGAACGCTTTCCAGCGTTCTACGGAAAATATTTTCTTTTTCTCCATCCCGATCTAATAAAGTACCTATAAGCGCGATTCGACATAAATTAAGCTCAAAGTCACTCTCTTGCTCGCCTTCAGCTTCATTGTAACCGTCAAGTTTTTTTCGAGTAACTTGTGTTATCAAGCCAATTAAATGCTGACCAGGTTTGCTACTCTGTAAAACAGCAAGGTGATTAACTTGTAATTTTACTAATTTTTCAATGTTCTCAACATCAATGACAATATTTGTCGTATCTACGGAAGCAACACTGCCTAGTGCCTCTTCGTCCTGAAAATTAAAAAGTGCCATACACTTGCTCCTTACAGTATTAAATTAAGATAGCCTTCCAGTGTCCAGTAGTTCTTATCTACAATAATTGGGGCTTTGTTCAGCGAGCTATATATCCTAGACTGGTCATCATGGTCACCTCGCTCAATTGCCAAATAATTCTGTATATTATTTTCAAATAATAATTTTTTAGCCGCTTCAGTTAATTCATAGGTTACAACCACAATACTTGTCTTCTCTCGAACACATTTCTGAATAAGTTTTGGTTGTATATGATCGTCATTAAAACCAAAACCGACACATAAATAAGATAGGCTTTTTTGTAATACTCGGTCAGAATTGGTAACAATATCCCTGAAAGGCGGGATATGCGTTTTAAGATATTTCTCTATACCTGGTGTAACAATTTGCGGATCAAAATCATTTGGTATTTCACTGAGATTCGGCAAACCTAAGATTTCACCTGAGGGTGCACTGTACCAATCTAATGATCCGTGAACCTTCCATATGTTTACTTGGCGTCCCCGATGTAAGCTCTGATCTACCAAGCGCCTTGTAAATCCATTGGAGTAACCTGTGTAATGATATAGAGCCTCTTGCTCACAAGCATACTCGGCAAGCCGATCATAATTTGTCGTTATAATATTAATTTCTTGTAAGGTGCTTTTGAACAATGCGCTTAATAAATGCCCTAGCGCGAAGTGGTTTTGATCGCAAATAGCTTGATGATATATAAATAAATCTTCTGAATTAATAAGTTTCCATGTTGTTGTAATTACATTTTTTGCTAAATTCGGAGGCAAGCGTATTTGATGAAGTGCGCTTTCTAAATCAACCTTATTAGCAAGAAGCTCGCCAAATTGCTGCCATACTTTTTGCTCTTCAGGTTCTGAGCGAGAAACATCTATGCTATCTAATAAGTGACGCGCAAGGTCGCCCATTCCTGAAATTCCAAAACTTACCGAAGCACCACTCCCTAAAATAATTGTGGGTGCTTTACTGTAATAATCTTGTGCTTGTTTCTGATAATCGAATTCAGACATTAGATGCTCTATTGTTATAAAGAAATAGGCTAAGACTCGAATTAATGTAACTATGTGAGAATATATTTTATTGATTTCTTTCAATCAGATATTTTTTAGATACAACCAACTCCGCACCCTCCCCAATAAACTGTGCTGCTTTAAACGTGGAACCAATATTTACGAAAGACCCTTGACGGTAGCAAGGATGAATTGGCTTTTGTCATGATTTTGGATTTTAACCTCATTTGTCTTGCCGAGTTAAAGTGGTCAGACCTCGTTAACACCCGCAGGTAAAGCGCGTAGCTTTGACTACCTGAGTGTTTGCGTTTGTTGGGCCAGTTGTTATCCCCACGAACCATCTGCCTTACAGGCATATCCATTAATTATCGTGCCCACTTTGTATTCACTTCCTGCATACCAACATCCAGCATGAGCGATAGAAATTGAGCTAACAAACAATATAACTACTAAAATGATATTTTTCATACTAAAAACTCCCTATCTAATTCACTATTACATAACTAGGTAGCACCTTTGCAACGGCATCGATTGAAGTAGGTAACGAACTTTTATTCAGCAATTTTTTACCTAACTCAGTGCTAATTATTACTAATTCTGGCATTCCTGATGGTGTAGGACAACCATGAATGATTGCAACCCCTGCATCATCTACAGGATACATGTTTGAAAAATCTGACAGCGCAACATTTATCCGGTTTTTATAGAAGTCACTATCTGGACAGACTTGTGCATGATTGATTTTCAGAGAATCACTAAATTTTATTTTCACCTGAATATCTGGAGCGTTAAATGGCCCAATAAATTTATTCCTTATCTTTCGTAGGCCCTCAGAAAATGTATCTTTATAATTTAAAGATGATATTTTTGTAATTAAATCAGAGTCTACTTCATATAGCCCATAAATCCTTTTTGCTTCTTCTTTGATAGATTCGTCTGAAGCTCTACTTTCTAAAAGAGCAGGTATATTTGCTTCATTGATTTGTATTTCAAATTCGAACTCACCGATCTTTAATTTAGCGTGACCACCTGGCCCTGAAGTAACGGCATATGATGCCACTCCCACACCTAAACCAAATGTTACTGATGAAATCAGCGTTATCCATATCTTTGCACTCATATATCTCTCCTATATGAAAATTGGGATCGGATCACAATATTTGCTAATAATAGAATCAATTGTGACCCGTCTCCCGTTTTGTTTGTTAATCCTTATGATTATTTTAATACCCAAACCTC
>JAOUKV010000018.1 GCA_029882355.1 Gammaproteobacteria bacterium
TACCAAATTAAGTGAAGGCGTGAGCCAAACTGTTTACAACACTATTTCTATGTTTATTGGTCTGGCATTAATAGTGCTATTTGTTGCTATCTGGTTATTCCAGTTGTTTCTTTTTACGCCAATGAATAAGATGTTAAATCAAATCAGGCATGTTACTGATGGTGGTGATGTCTCTCGTGATTTAAAGGTCAATGGTGTATCCGAAATTGCCATTTTGGCTGAAGAATTTAACAAGATGGTAAATAAGATTCGCTCTAGAGAAGAAGCGCTAACACGTCTCTCCGTTATTGATGAAATGACCAGATTAGCTAATCGACGTAAATTTGATGAAGTTTTAAAGAATGAGTATTTACTTGGTTGTCGATCAGGACAGTCATTGTCTATATTGATGATCGACATTGATTATTTCAAACAGTTTAATGATACCTATGGTCATCTTGCGGGAGATGATTGTATTAAGAAAGTGGCTGATGCGTTAATAAGATCTGTCTATCGCCCTAATGATTTGGTGGCGCGTTATGGCGGGGAAGAGTTCACAATTATTTTACCAGATACAACTGAGAGTGGTGAGCGTGTGATAGCAGAGAAAATTATGAGTGAAATAGCTAGATTGAATATCCCGCATTCTAGTTCATTGGTCGATGACAAAATTACTGTAAGTATCGGTGGGTATGCATTGGTACCATCGATACACGACGATCCCATGTTCATCGTCGCAGAAGCAGATAAATCGCTGTATCAGGCAAAGGATGCTGGTAGGAAGCGGTTTATATTGCGCAATGAATCAAAGGATGGAGTCTGATTCCGTCCTTTGTGAAAAATAGAGCAAGACAATATCCCTGATTATATGGGTTAGCGATGAACCATCGAATCCGTTAATATACGCTGCCTAATTTCGACAATGTTGAGTCACCATGCTGCATATATATAATACTCTTACACGTAAGAAAGAGCTTTTTACTCCCATCGAACCGGGTAAGGTGAAGATGTATGTCTGTGGCATGACGGTATACGACTTGTGTCATTTGGGGCATGCACGGGTCCTGGTGGTGTTTGATACGGTAACACGTTATATGCGCCACAGTGGTTATGATGTGAACTACATTCGTAATATTACCGATATTGATGACAAAATTATCGCCCGTGCCAACGAAAATGGCGAAGATTTTAATGTGCTGACGAGCCGCTTTATTCAGGCTATGCACGAGGATGCTGCTGAGTTAGGCGTCCTGCCTCCTAATAATGAACCGAAAGCAACAGCATCTATGGCTGACATTATCAGCATGGTGGAAACGCTGATTCAGAAAGGTAATGCTTATGCCGCTGATAATGGTGATGTCTATTACGACGTTAGCTCATTTGAAAATTATGGGCAGTTGTCAGGAAAACAGATTGAAGATTTGCGCGCCGGTGAGCGTGTCGCCGTTGATCCCAATAAAGATGATCCATTAGATTTTGTTTTGTGGAAAGCCGCCAAACCTGATGAGCCTTCATGGGATTCTCCCTGGGGTAAAGGTCGTCCCGGCTGGCACATTGAATGTTCGGCCATGTCGACATGCTGCCTGGGTAATCATTTTGATATCCACGGTGGTGGGCAGGATCTACAGTTTCCTCATCATGAAAATGAAATTGCACAATCCGAAGCTGCCACAGGTGAGAAGTTTGTCAATTTGTGGATGCACAATGGTTTTGTACGCATCAATGATGAAAAAATGTCCAAGTCATTGGGTAACTTTTTTACCGTCCGTGAAATTTTAAAACTTTATCAGGGTGAAGAAGTTAGATATTTTGTTTTAGCTAGTCATTATCGCAGTCCGTTGAATTATTCCGACCAGCTGCTCGATACCGCACGTTCATCATTAACCCGGTTGTATAATGCTTTGCGTGGACTGGATGTGCCATCGGTTTCAATAATGGAAGATGAAGCAGAAATCAGATTTAACAAAGCCATGGATGATGATTTTAATACTCCAGAGGCGCTCGCTGTGTTGTTTGATTTAGCCGGGCAGGTTAATCGCTTACATGAAGAAGATGCAGCAATGGCTTTGCAAAAGGCGGGTCTGCTGAAAAAGTTAGCGAATGTATTAGGCTTGCTTGAATCCGATCCCGAAACTTATTTGCAGGGCGGTGCAGGTAAGGGTGATGTTGAGCAGATTGAGTCTTTAATTCAGCAGCGACTGGATGCGCGCGCTAACAAGGATTGGGCTGAAGCCGATCGAATTCGGGATGAACTGGCTTCAATGAGTATTGAGCTTGAAGATAAAGATGGTCAAACGATTTGGCGTCGGGGCTAATTATCCATATTAATTGTTTTTTAGTGATGGGTTTCGTAACTCATCCCAGCTTTTCTTTTTTGGGCTCAGAGAGACTACTTCATTTTCAGTCTCTAGCTGCTCATACAGATGGGTGATGTCATTCATCAATGTTAATAATTTATCAGCTGACATTTTTATCATTAAAGGAATGAATTCGCCGTTCTTATGATGAGAACTACGCTCAAACATGCCAAATTCTCTTCTCGCCTTATTTAGCTTCTCGTTGATTTCTTTAGTGCTTAATGTGGATGAGCTTAGCTCAGTGAGGGCGCCTTTGAATTCGTTCAGTGCTCTTGAATAATCATTGGTGTATTCTGAGCTGGTAAATCCCCAGCTTTGCAACATGTACAAATTAGAGAGTCGTTGTGAAAGCATACGTTGGCGGCCAGAGATATTAACCAGTTCCCCTTTTTTTGTACCTGATTCATCCTGTAGCATAATGACAACACGATGAGAGGCCTTCAGTGCATCCTCTGCCAGTATTCTCAGTTCTTCGGCTTTAGATTTCTGTACAGGTTCTCTGGCTATTTTTTGTATGGGATCCCATGATTTTGTGACGCGCTGGAGTTGTTCGTTGATTTTTCCAGATTGACGATATTCTTTTAGTTCACTCAATTGCTGTTCAAATAAATCAATGGCACCCCTTAGTTGGCGCTGACTTTTCTGAGTGGTTATTTCCTGGCCAATCTGGCTATAGGTGGCGACAATGCGTTGAGTTAACATGCGTTGGCGACCCGCTTTGTTGATTGCCGATGATATTGAATCAATTCCCGCAAAGCCATAAGTGGGTATTACTGATAGGGAAAAAAGCATTGCTATCGAAAAAAAGTGTCTAGCCATGGTCATGATAAAGTTCTGCAGGTTTAAAGGTCTGTAATTATAATCGTCCAGCTTTTTACGGTCATTATAAATAGCGTAAAAAGATTGTGGTCATTTTACCTTCTTCGTCCATAAGTGGACGTTGATATAGGTCAATGAGAGTAAGGTTGTCGAGTTATGTCTTCTGATGTGGATGTTAATGTTTCATCCTGTTCTTCTATTGAGTCTATTAAGAAGTAGGTATCGTAATCAATCACTTGCATCTAACGCTGGCCGGCATTAGAATACGCGCCCTAACACAAGACCATCCCTTGCTCCACCATCTTTTTGGGGGGCTATAAACCAAGAGGAATATTATGCGACACTACGAAATAGTGTTTCTGGTTCATCCTGACCAGAGCGAACAAGTTACTGCCATGATCGATCGTTATAAAGTGATGATCGAAACTAATGGCGGCAATATCCACCGTATTGAGGATTGGGGCCGTCGTCAACTGGCTTACCCAATCAACAAAATCTACAAAGCACATTACGCTCTGATGAATATCGAGTGTGATGAAGCAACGCGTCAGGAGCTTGAGACAGCTTTCCGTTTCAATGATGCTGTTATTCGTAGCATGATCATGAAATGTGATGAAGCGTTCACAGAAATGTCTCTGTTGGCTAAAGCCAAAGCTGAAGAAGATGCTGCGCCTAAGCGTGCGCCACGTCCTGCGCCTACTGAGACACCTGCTGCTGAAGCAGCTGCCCCTGAAACACCTGCTGAACCTGCTGCTGAAAAAAGCGCAGAAGAAGCTGCAGAGTAAACGAGGAGAATTATCATGTCATCATATTTTAGACGTAAGCGTTATTGTCGTTTTACTGCAGAAGGTATTACTCATGCAGATTACAAAGATCTTGAATTGCTGAAAGGTTATGTTTCAGAGAGTGGAAAGATCGTACCAGCTCGTATTACCGGTACAAAAGCAAAATATCAGCGTCAACTGACTCGTGCTATTAAACAGGCGCGTTACCTGGCTTTGTTACCTTACTCAGACAGCCACGGTTAATCTGAGTTTGTTATTGATGCAATCCTCGTCAAGAGGATTGCAATGGATAGATGGTATTTCTGGCTAAACTAATCCTTAAAGGCCCGAGTCAGGCAGCATTAGTAGCTGCGACACTGGCCATGTTGGGGGTTCTTTTAGTTCCAGCTATCTGGTTAAGCGCTTCAGCGATTGCTTTAGTGGCTCTGGTAAAAGATGGACGGCAAGCACTGCAGGTAGTGGCAGTGACGACGGTTGGCACGATGATATTTGCCAGCCTGATCTTTGCTTCTCCATCCATGGTTATTTACTTCCTGTTGGTGGCCTGGCTACCGGCATGGATTGCGGCATCGGTATTACGTACTGTTTCGCTAGCAGCGAGTTTGCAGGTTATTGCGGGACTTTGCGTTGTAGCGATCATTGGTGTTTATACCTTTTTCCCTGAAATGGGAGAGACATGGCGCGAGCCGCTAGATGTGCTGGTTCAGCAATTACTGGAGCAGTCGCAAGGCCAGCTCAGTTTGCAGGACTTGCAAGGGGTGCAGGAGATGGTGATCAGAATGATCCCCGGATTTTTGGCCTTTAGTGTTTTGTTTGGCACCATAATGAGCTTGTTATTGGCTCGCTGGTGGCAGTCGGTAATACTGAATCCGGGTGGTTTCGCTCAGGAATTTCAGGCACTGAACCTGGGCAGAACCACAGCAATGGCTGCAATTGTTGTAATTGTTGCTGTAGCGTTAGCAGGCTCAGAATTATGGTATGCCATGTTATTGGTTGTTTTGGCATTGTATACAACGCAGGGTATGTCGATATTACATGCCGTGTTTAAGGCGCGTCAGCTGAACAAAGCCTGGCTGTACCTGATTTATCTGGTGATGTTTTTTTCACCAGAAGTGGCGGCAATGCTGATTCTTGTTGGAATCGCAGATGCCTGGGTTGATTTTAGAGGGCGATTGATTACAGCGTAATCGTCGCTCGATTTACTATAGAGGTTTTGAACGATGGAAGTCATTCTGGTTGAAAAAATTGATCGTCTGGGTGGATTAGGCGATTTGGTTAATGTGAAATCTGGTTTTGCTCGTAACTACCTTTTGCCAACAGGCAAAGCCAAGGTAGCAACTGCAGCAAATATCGCTGAAATTGAAGCAAGTCGTGCTGAGCTTGAAAAAGCCGCTGCTGCATCACTAAAAGCTGCTGAAGCTAAACGTGATCAATTGGCTGCACTTGAAGTGAGCATTACTTCCAAGTCTGGTACTGAAGGTAAATTGTTCGGTTCAGTTGGTAACGCTGATATCGCTGATGCGGTAACTGCAGCTGGTGTTGAAGTAGCTAAGCGTGATGTACGTCTTCCAGACGGTCCATTACGTCTTGCTGGTGAATACGAGATCACATTGCATTTACACGCAGATGTAGATGCCGTGGTTAAGGTAATCATTATTGGCGAAGAAGACTAAAAAGTTCTCCTTTAAATAGAATTTTTTGCGAGTTTTTCAGTTGTCTGTATAGTTCGTGTGTAAAAGTCTTTATTTAGAAGTTACTTTGTCTTGTTTGTAAGAAAAGGCTCGCCAAATGGTGGGCCTTTTCTTTTTTAATCTTACAGAATATGGCACTATTAGCGCATGTCCGATACCGTTTCATTTCCCACTTCCGTCCGTACCGATAATTTGAAGCTGCCACCTCATTCGATTGAGGCGGAACAGGCGGTTCTTGGTGGTTTATTGCTCGATAATCGTGCCTGGGAAAAAATTGCTGACCGCATCAATGAAAAGGATTTTTATCGTCACGATCATCGCCTGATTTTTAGAGCCATAGGTTCGCTGGAAAGTAAAACGCAGCCCTTTGATGTAGTTACGCTCTCAGAATCGTTGGCCTATAACAAAGAACTTGAAGAGGTCGGTGGTCTGGCTTATCTGGGGCGTTTAGCTAAAGATACGCCCAGTGCGGCGAATATTGTCGCCTATGCGGATATCGTGCGCGAGCGTTCAGTGTTGCGTCAGCTGATTGGTGTCGGTACCGATATTGCTGAAAGTGGCTATCGACCAGAGGGTCGGGGAACGACCGAATTACTCGAAACAGCGGAGAAGAATGTCTTTGCCATTGCCGAGCAGAAAGTACGTGGTCAAACTGGCGTTAGAGCCATCAGTCAGGTGCTGTCTAAAACCGTCGAGCAAATTGATCATTTATTTGAAACCAAGGGAGCCGTTTCGGGTGTTGCCACAGGTTTTACCGATCTGGATAAGATGACCACGGGTTTTCAGCCTGGTGATCTGGTGATTGTGGCCGGTCGTCCTGCCATGGGAAAAACGACCTTTGCCATGAACGTGGCTGAAACCGCGGCTATATCTGGTGGCCTGCCGGTTGTGGTATTCAGTATGGAGATGCCCGGTGAGCAATTGGCGATGCGTCTGATTTCATCTCTGGGGCGTATCGATCAGCATCATATCCGCACCGGTGAACTGACCGATGAAGATTGGCCGCGTATTACCTCGTCAATTTCAATGCTCTCTGAAACCAAGTTATTTATTGATGACACACCGGCGATGTCACCCAGTGAGGTGCGTGCCAGAGCTCGACGTATCAAACGTGAGCACGGTCTAGGCCTAATAGTGATTGATTATCTTCAGTTGATGCAGGTTGCCGGTGGTAGTGAAAACAGGGCAACAGAAATTTCTGAGATTTCACGTGGTTTGAAGGCTTTAGCTAAAGAGCTGGGTATTCCAGTCATTGCATTGTCTCAGCTCAATCGTGGCCTTGAGCAACGCACGGATAAACGCCCCATCATGTCAGACTTACGTGAATCGGGTGCGATCGAGCAGGATGCGGATATTATTCTGTTCGTCTATCGAGATGAAGTTTACGATGAAAATAGTGAGTATAAAGGTACAGCAGAAATCATTATCGGCAAGCAACGTAATGGCCCTATCGGTAAGGTGCGCTTAACCTTCCACGGCAAGTACACGCGTTTTGATAACTTCACGCCCGACATGTATAACAATGATGGTTTTGAATAGGCATTGATGCCGATCATGTCTGCGAAGATGACGCATACAAGAATTGCACAAGTTAGTATCGATGCCGAAGCACTTCGGCATAATCTCCAACGTGTTAAAAGCTTTTCGCCTGATAGCAAAGTGATAGCGGTGATCAAGGCGAATGCTTATGGTCATGGCGTACAAACAGCCGCTGAGGCCTTATCTGAAGCCGATGCTTTCGCTCTAGCGACCCCCAATGAAGCAATCAGCTTACGCCAGTCTGGCGTTTCCAGGCCATTGATGGTGTTGCAAGGCTTTTCCAGTATTGAAGAACTGAAGGCTCTAGCTGATCTTGATATCCAGGTGGTGGTTCATCATTCTGGGCAGATCGATTTATTGGAACAATGTTCCGATGTGAAACTCGACATCTGGTTAAAGGTTGATACTGGTATGCATCGCCTAGGTTTGCCTATAGAAATGGCAGAATCTTCGTATCAGCGTTTGCAGGACTGTGAGTCAGTGGGGCAGATTCGAGTTATGAGTCACTTTGCCAACGCCGATGAAATCGGTCATCCGATGAATTCCGAGCAACTGTTAGCATTTAGCGGTGCTTTGGGTATGACTGGGCGGGCGGAAGCCAGTATGGCTAATTCAGCCGCTTTGATATCAATGCCTGAGAGCCGCATGCAATGGGTGAGACCGGGGATTATGCTGTATGGCTCTTCACCACTGAAAGACAAATCTGCCAATGAACTGGATTTGCAGCCAGTAATGCAGTTTGAATCGAAGCTGTTAGCGGTGCAGCAACTCAAACAGGGTGATGTTATCGGTTATGGCAGTACCTGGCGGTGTCCTGAAGATATGAAGGTCGGCGTGGTTGCCGCTGGGTACGCTGACGGTTATCCGCGTCATGCCGGTTCAGGCACGCCTGTTTGGCTTAATGATGTATTATGTCCATTGTTAGGGCGTGTCTCGATGGACAGTATTTGCATTGATTTGCGAAAAGCAGAAGCAAATATTAATGATAGAGTGGTGCTTTGGGGTAAAGAACTATCGGTGGATGTGGTGGCGGAGTATGCAAATACAATTAGCTATGAACTCCTGTGTCGTGCAGGGGCATCTCTAAGCTAAAAATTACCATAGTTGCAGTAGGCGTTATAGTTTGTATAAGATGTGCCTATTCAAGTTAGATAAAATTATTTTTAAGTGATACGTCTTAGTGCGTATTTTTATGGAGCAGAAAATGATTAAAAGAAGATTATTAGTTTCAGCATTGATGGCCATTTCAGTTTCACTGATGGGTTGTGGAGGCAGTACAGCCATGTTCCGCGGTGATATTAGTCATACGGGAAAGATGGCGAGTTCAGGGCCAACATCGTTAGATAATTTAGCCTGGAAATACACATTTCCTGACAAAGTTTATGCTTCACCTGTATCTGATGGCGATAATATTTACCTTGGATGTAAGGATGGTCAGCTATATGCAATAGATCAGAATAGCGGCAAGGTTCAGTGGAGTTTTAGAACCGGTGGTAATGTTGAGTCATCAGTTGCGCTGGCAGATGGCTATGTGTTTGTTGGTAGTTGGGATAAAAATCTTTACGCCATTGATGCGGAGACGCGTGCCGAACACTGGAAGTTTCCAGTTAAGGGCCCAATATCTTCTTCACCTGTAGTTAACGACGGTACCGTATATGTTGGTGGTGAAGACGGAAATATGTACGCGGTTGATATAGAAACCGGAAGAGAAAAATGGAAGTTTAATGCCAAAGGTGGCATTTATACATCGCCAGCAATCAAGGGTGATCTGCTCTTTTTTGGAACACTCAGGGGTGTAATGTATGCAGTAAACCTGGAAACAGGGCAGGAATTCTGGCGCTTCCCTACACGACATAAAATTCATTCTTCACCAGCAGTTGATGACAACAATGTTTATTTCGGTAGTGATGATAAACACCTGTATGCCGTCAATATACGAACTGGTCAGCAAACCTGGAAAAAGAAAACAGCGGGACAGGTATTATCATCACCTGCACTCAGTGGCGATTTAGTGATTGTCGGAAGCAAAGATAGTTATGTTTATGGCTTTGATAAAGACAATGGTTTCCGCGAATGGGAATATCGTACTCAGGGTCCCGTTTTTTCATCACCAGTGATTGCCTCGGGTGCGGTGTATGTTGGTAGTACTGACCGAAATCTCTATGTGTTGAATGAGTCAGATGGAAGTTTATTGTGGAAATATGCGACTGAAGATAAAGTTTTTTCAGCCCCTGTTGTGAGTGACGGAAAGGTATTTTTTAATAGCGTTGATGGTTCATTGTACGCTGTTAGATAATCAGAAAAATATTAACCTACCGTATGAGATAATCATTCGGTAGGTTTTTTATTCATATTTGCCAGCTGCTTTTTCGACACAGTCCTTCAAAGCTGCAATAGTTACAAGTTATTGTATCACCCCATGCGGGCAATTCTTTTTTCTGTTTGATCATGTCTAGCATTATTTTAAGTCGATATAAAACGTCCTGTTTTATTGAATCAAGTGCCTCGCCAGAAAGTGTTGCGCCTGGTTTTACTTTATTTTTTGAGTCATCAAGTATTAAATAAATAATATTACTGGCGGCCTCATCGAGTAGTGAATAAGTGGTGAGCTGAATATTTTCGCCGCAGTCCACATCATCCTGCTTAGCAGAACTTCCTGTCTTATAATCAATAATGCAATGTTCACCGTTGTTTTCAATGTGATTTTGGTCGACACGATCCAGTCGACCAAAAATAATCGTAGATGCTGCTGTTTGTTTTTCAATATTTTCTTCGGTACTGTAAACAGACCAGTTTTTCTGTTGCTGGATTTGCCAGTCGATATAGCTGGGAATATGCTTTAACCAACGGTGCAACCAGCTTCGGTGCAATATATTGTCTTCCAGATCATCTGCAAAAATGAGGCTGGAAGTTTTAGTTAAATGCTCAATGGCTAATTCACGATTTTCTTTATTTATTGCTTCGCTGAAAGGCGCTGGTAGAGTATCAGTCTGTTGATGAAAAGCCTGAAGTGCTTTGTGAATACGCTCACCGTAATCAGATTTTTTTAATTCCTCGCTGATTTCATCAGAAGGTTTTAATTTGAGCATGTCACCAGCAAAAAACTGGTATGGACAGTTGATCAGACGTTGATGTGAGCCCGCCGAAATGCGTTTTGGAAGTAAATCGCCGTGAGCTTTAGGTGCGGCTCGTAGTGCCCGCTCAGGTAATGTCTCGGTATCACAAATCATAACGCTATTATGTATGGATAGTAGATTGGCTAATTCCTTATTGGCCAGTGATTGCTTGAAACTTAATTGATGGAAATTTTCCAAAGCTTCTACCCAGGGTGAGGCCGGAATTTCTTCGCCATTATTTTCTGCTTTATAAGTGATTAAGGTTTCTTTACTGTTGCTCAGCAACTGCTGGAAATATTGCAGTCGCTGCGCGCACTTACTGTCCCAGGTGGTCAAGCCCAGTGATTTTTTTGCCTGTTGATTAAAGAAAGGTGAGCTGGGTGGCGAGCCGGGCATAAACTGACGGTCAGCGGCGGCAATTACCAATCTATCGAAACTTCTTAATTGCGCTTGTTCTAAAGTCATTAACTGAACTGGTGATGCTTCTGTTTGAGGGCTAAACATGTGCTCTTCCAATGACATACCTAACCATGTTCTAAAATCTTCCCAGTGCAGCTCCGGATCGCTGTAACTCAGGCTATGTTGCATATCGCCCAGCGTTTGCATAATACGCATACCCGCAGGGTCTTTTGCGTAGTTCTTCTCCATGCCCAATTGTTTTACGTTATCGAGTAAGGCTTCAAGAAAAACACTAAGAGGATGGCTCTCTTTTGAGAGGTAAAGTGCCTTTAACGATGCTGCATTTGCCTCTAGCTGGTTGAGTAGCGCGATGACCTGGTCGTAGGAGTTTGCAGGCCAGTGTTCGAGTTTTTTTAGGCGGTATTGCAGATGTTTTTTATAACGCGTTAAACCTCTAGCAATACCTTCGTGCTGGATGATATCTTTTTCCAGGCGGTAAACATTATTGAGTAATTCTTCACGGCTGCTATCAAGGATAACGAAATGAGATTTAAGAAAATCCAGCATGGCGCTGTAATCAAAATCTTCTTCGACACATTCCAACCAGCGTTCCAGTACGGCTGCAGCGCTTGTAGTTGCTAATGACCAGCCGGAAATATCCTGTACCGGCACATCCGCTCTTTCCAGTAGTGCTCGTAATCGACGTGCGAGTTTTCTATCTTCTGAAATAATACCGATATTTTTTGTGCCAGCGAGTAACCACTGCCTAATTTGTAGATCAATGGCGCGGGCTTCGTTTTCTACTTCTTTACAGGCATGAAGTGAAAAAGGTAAAGCCTGATCGTGTTTGAGTGATTTGAATTTTTCAACACGGTTTTTTAATGGCGCTTCGTTATAGGCAAAGGCGTATTGTAAAAACTGTTGAGTATGACTGGGTATTGAATCGTTTTGTTCAATACTCTGGCATTGCTGAAAGTTTTTTAATAATTCGATAAATTGTTTTTCACAGGGAAATAATTGTTCACTTGCTAAACTGTAACAATAGAAATTGCTGGGCAGTTGAGATGCTGCCTCATGTAAACGAATGACGTAGGCGCTGGAGCTGTCCAGTAGCGCATGTGCCTGTAACTGCTGATGCCATGCATGCCATAAAGTATGCACTAAATGTGCTTCTTGTTGTAACTGTGGATGAGCCTGTTCAATGTTATAGGCCTGTCGTACAGTTTCCAGCCATTCTTCAGCCGATTGACACACTGTGGCGTGATGTAAGTTCAGTTCATCGAACAGTTTGAGTAGTGATAATGAAACCTGCCATTTATTTTCATCGTTGAATAGTGACGGGTGTTGTTTTAATGCTTCGATGAACATCAACCGGCGAGCTTGTTCAGAAATGACGGTGTAGCTTGCATCCGGCAGGATGATATTGCTGTTGATCCATTCTTTCAGTGTACCGATCCAGGGCGGAATAACAGCATTGAGTCCTGATGTTTTTATTTGTTGTAATAATTCTGCACGAAAATCCTGCGCGGCACTGCTATTGGGTAGAAAAACGGTGACTGCATCCAGTTGTGGTAGAGAAGATTTAAATTGTTCAAGTAGCTGTGTTACTGCCAGTGCTATCATCGTTTGTTGATTGCTCATTGCAGCGGTTTATCTCTCCAGATACTGTAGCTTGCCTTCTACACCATCCCAGTCGTCAGCATCATCCGGTGCATCTTTGCTTTCGTTGATTACCGGCCATTCACGACTGAGTTCCTCGTTCAAGGCCAGAAAGGCGGCTTGGTCAGCAGGCAGTTCATCATCGGCAAAAATAGCATTGGCTGGGCATTCAGGTTCACACAAAGTGCAATCAATACATTCTTCGGGGTCGATAACGAGAAAATTGGGACCTTCATGAAAACAGTCGACAGGGCAGACATCGACACAATCGGTGTATTTGCACTTGATGCAATTTTCGCCTACTACATAGGTCATATTTTGGTTCTCAAAGGAAGTTGAAAAATATCAGGTAAAATATTATCACAGTGAAAGCTGCACGGGTGTTTGTAGATAGTTTAAAATCAATGCACACAAGAATAATGACAAGAGATAATAATGACAACAATCAAAAAAGCCGTTTTCCCTGTTGCCGGTCTGGGTACTCGATTTTTACCCGCCACCAAAGCAGTTGCCAAAGAGATGCTTGCTATCGTTGACAAGCCTTTGATTCAATACGCGGCAGAAGAGGCTGAGAAAGCCGGAATTGATACCTTGATTTTTGTTGTTGGTCGTACGAAAAATTCCATCATTGATCATTTTGATAAGGCTTATGAACTGGAAAATGAGCTGGCACTTCGTAATAAAGATGCTCTATTGCAGATAGTAAAAGACACTGTGCCTGAAGGCGTAAGTTGTGTGTTTATTCGTCAATCAGAGGCGCTAGGGCTAGGCCATGCCGTATTATGCGCGGAGGCGGCTGTTGGTAATGAGCCCTTCGCTGTGATCCTGCCAGATGATTTGATCCACAATGAAGGTGATAATTGTATGCAGCAGATGGTGGCTGTGTATAACAAATATCAGGCGTCGGTGATCGGTACTCAAACCGTGAATATGTCAGAAAGTGATAAATACGGCATGGTGGCTGGTCCTAAAGTCGAAGATCGTCTGGCCATGGTGGATGAGATTATTGAAAAACCAGCTCCAGAAGAGGCTCCATCGGATCAAGCCGTGGTGGGGCGTTATATTCTTACCCCTGCCATTTTCGATATATTGAAAAGAACCGAGCGTGGTGCTGGTGGCGAGATCCAGCTAACTGATGGTATTGCTGCGCTACGCAAGTGCGAAGAAGTCTATGCTTATAGCTTTGAAGGCACTCGTTACGATTGTGGAAGCAAAATGGGTTATTTGCAGGCTACAGTCGAATTCGCGCTCAGGCATGAAGAATTGTCAGAAAAGTTCAGTGAATATCTGAAAAATCTATAGTTATAACTACCCCTTCTAAATAATGGTTATATCTTTCATATATAGCCTTTTTATTGATGCATGACCTTTTGTCGTGATAATCATGCCGAAAAGCACTAATCTTAAGTCTAATTGAGAATCGTTCTTGACAAAGCGGCGTTTTGATCCACACTCTGTTACGATTATTTTTTTTTAAAATATTAAATAAAGTGAGTGTTAGTACGATTTTTTATGTGATAGCAAAGGCCATAATATTAAAGTGGTTTGTTTATTGTGCATAATAACGCTTTGATTTTTATTATTGTTTTTTTCTTGACTTGATAAAAAAATAGGTCACAATTAGTTTGTCCAAATTTGTGCGCGAGTAGAAACGTATTTAATAAATACACAATACTGGCTCACTAGATAAGAATAAAACTTGTTAAGTATTGAAAGAAGCTAGCCTGACAAATCAAAGGTAAGAGATGGTCTATAACGAACAAGACATATTGACGTTTGATCAGATAAGAAGTGAATTGCTCACCTTATCTAAAGAGCGTAAGACGGGTGATTTCTGCCTTTTCACCGAGGAGAAGCATGCGGCAGTCATCAGCTTCAATAAAGGTGAAATTGTTGGTTTACGTTACAGAATATCGAGGGGCAATGATGCTTTAAGGCTTATCAGGAAGATAAATAGTGCCAAAATCAGATTTCAACCAAATGATGAGTCCGTAAACCGAGCTACCGCAAAAGATATTCTATCGACTGCTGAGATTCTCAAAATATTGGGAGTAGAGCAGGATGGTTGTACATTTCAGGGCATGGGCAAGAAAATACTGGTTGTGGAAGACAGCGCAACGCAACGCAAAATTATCTGCAAGATGTTAGTGCAGAGTGGCTACCGCATTTTGGAAGCAAAAGATGGTTACGAAGCTTTATCCATTGCAGAGCTCGAAGAACCGGATCTAATACTGCTCGATATTATTATGCCGGGTATTGATGGTTATAAAGTGATGGCAATGATGAAAGAAATTCCGGGTATGGAAAAAGTGCCCATCATCATGCTTACATCTAGAGACAAATTGATCGATAAAATGCGCGGCAAAGTTTCAGGCACTAATGAATACCTGACAAAACCATTTAAAAGTAAAGAGCTGATTGGAAAAATAGAAAAATACACGAGTGATGACAGCTCGTTTCAAAAATCAAAGAGTGGATTATAAAAATGCGACTAATAAATAGGGAAGCTCCCTATATAGTTGTTTTCCACAAGATAATATTATCCAGCCTGGATGTTAATAGTGATACTAGATGAGCGATAAAAAGAAAATTCTAATTGTTGATGATTCAAAGCTAATTCGTAAGGGTTTGGCTGGAATATTTGAGGCGTCAGACTCATTCGAGGTTATCGGTGAAGCGGCTGATGGTAAAGAAGCATTGGCAGCGATTAAGAAATTACAGCCGGATGTGGTAACACTTGATGTTGTTATGCCGGGTATGGACGGACTGACTACGCTGAAGCATATTATGATTGAGTGTCCCAGGCCAACAGTGATGTTGAGTAGCTTGACACAGGATGGAACCGAAACAACCTTTGATGCGCTTCGTTATGGTGCTGTTGATTTTATAAGCAAACCATCAAGGCTTGAAGATCAGAGTATGGATGATCTGGCAGAAGATATACTCAAAAAACTGGATATTGCAGAGGGCATCGATGTTGGTGTTACTTCCTATATTCGAACACGCGCAGGAAATTCGAGCACAAATGAGCCTTTGGAAGGTAAGTGTAAAAGATTGGTCGCAATGGGTGCGGCTGAAGGTGGTTACCGGGCTCTAATGAAAATTATTCCCAATTTAGTGCCGGGTGATGCGGCCTATTTGGTGGTTCTGTATGCAGAAGAGAGTCATGTTGATGCATTTGCCTCTTATCTTGATGAGCACAGCAAGGTTGCAGTGAAGCGCGGACAAAATGAAGAAGTTTTACAGGCTGGTAGTTGTTATATCAGTGCTGGTTCAGATTATATGACCGTGCATGAGAAGGGAGATGATTTGGTCTTGCACGTCAGTCCAGCACCTTTTGCTTCACGCAAAGGATCTATTGATAGATTGCTATTTTCAGTTGCAGAAATTATGGCTGAAAATTCCGTTGGTGTTGTGCTTTCTGGAGTGGGTATAGATGGTTCTGAAGGAATGGAAGAAGTTGAGCGTGTGCAAGGCGTGACCATTGTTCAAGAACCAAAAAGCTGTCTGGCTCAGGAAATGTCAAAGTCAGCGCTTACATTGTGCTCACCAAATTATATTGTTTCGGATGTTGATATTCCAACGACAATTAATGAAGTGATGGATGTTAGTTTTTAAGTGATTTTATTTATGAGCATGAAATGTGGCTTTTAAATTAAATGATAATAAATTGGTGGTGTTACATCTCTTATAAAAGAGAGCATCATAGATTTGGATATAAGTGTTATACAGTTTTTAATTAATGATAATTTCTTACCTGATTGGGAAGGGGGATGACTAAAGTGGCTACTAATGTAAAAGGCAATTTTTTTGCCGATATGAAATTACCGGTGAAAATCGGTTTGGGTTTCGGAACGATGGTTTTGCTACTTGTAGCAGCTATTGCGATCACAATTTATGAGGTTGATCAGATACAGGATCTGACTGATCAGGTGGTTGAAACTCGTGTACCAACGGCGCAGGCCAGTTCGGGTATGCTTATCGGCGTTCAGCAGTCGCTCGCGGCACTTCGTGGTTGGATGCTTCTGGATAATGCTAAATTTAAGGAAAATCGAGCCGCAGCCTGGAATGACTGGATTGATCCATCATTGAAGGAGATGGCTGAATTATCCAAAGAGTGGGACGATCAGGAGGATATTAAAAGTCTCGAAACCGCAAGAGCAAGTATAGAAAAATTCAGACAATATCAAAACGAAATTGAGGCAATTGCTAATACCCCGGATGAGCAGCCAGCGGTTAAAATTCTGCTAGAAGAAGCTGCGCCACGTGCGGCAATTCTCGTTGCCAACATTACCAAAATGATTGACCTTGAGGCGAGACAGGGTGCTGATGCCACGCGTAAATCGATTCTCTATATGATGGCTGACGTTCGTGGTACTACCGGTCTGGGTCTGGCGGCGATTCGTGCGTATTTGCTTTCAGGTGATAAAAAGTTTGTTGCCGAATTTGACAAGTTGTGGGCAAAAAACACCAAACGATTTAAAGACCTTTCAGCTAATTACTCGAATCTGAGTTCAGCGCAGAAAGAGGCCTTTAATGAATTCAAGAAAACACGTGCAGAATTCGCACCGTTACCACCAAAGATGTTTGAAATCAGGGCGAGTAAAGAGTGGAACGTAGCCAACTACTGGCTGGGTACTAAAGCGGCGCCAGAGGCTGCAAAAATTGTTGCCGTCTTTGATGAAATAGCGAAGCATGAAGCAAAAGTAATGCTCGAAGATGGCCAAAAAGTAAGAGCTCTGGTGACTCAGTTGGATAATCTGGAAATCAGTTTATTGGTTATCGGTATTGTTATTTCATTGGTATTGATTGTGATCTTTACGCGTGTTGTTGCAGGCCCAATTCTTGCAGTGTCGGCCGCGATTAGAGAGATTTCAGCTAACAAAGATTTGACTATTTCTGTACCAGTTGCGGGTAAAGATGAAATTGGTGAAATGTCATTGGCCTTTAATCAGATGATTCAAGATATTCGAGAGGCATTCACCCTGGTGGTAAATATCGCGAATGATGTATCGGTAAACTCGGTAGACATGAATAAACGAGCCTCTGCTAATAAAGAGCGTTCACAAGGCGAGCTGAAACGTGCGCAGATGTCTGAGAAGGTAATCACCGAGATGGGTGGTACAGCGGCTGAAGTATCAACTGCCTCTGCTGAGCAGCAGGTGTCTGCAAAAGAAGCCGGTAGAACTATGGCGCAAATGCAGGCGCAAATGAATGAAGTGGCGGCTTCTGCGGATGAGCAGAGTAAAGAGGTTGTCACAACCATGCAACGTATTTCTGAGATGGGTGAAACCGGTGCGAAGGTGGTAGCGACCTCTCAGGAACAGGGCAAGATGGTTGGTAGGGTAACAGCCTCTGTGGATGAAATGACAGCGGCGGTTGCGGATATGCATAAGGCGGTAAGCAAAGCAACGGACTTTGGCGAGGCCTCACTCAGCGCGGCAAAAGAAGGTAGTTTATCGGTAGAAGCGACAGTGGAAGGTATGAAGGCGATTTCTGAATCATCCGAACAGATTTCTGAAATCATCGGCGTAATTACCGAAATTGCGGAACAAACCAACTTGCTGGCTTTGAATGCGGCTATTGAGGCTGCTCGAGCTGGTACACATGGTAAGGGTTTCGCGGTGGTTGCGGATGAGGTTGGTAAGCTTGCGCAACGTTCATCAGAAGCGGCAAAAGAAATTACTCAGTTGATTAAAGATTCGGCGCAACGAGTAGAAGAAGGAAGTCGATTGACAGAGCAGTCGCAGGCATCGTTGGCCAAGATTGATGAAGGTGGTAACGCTAATATGGAAGCGATCCAGCAGATTGGTCAAACCGCTGGAACACTGACCGAAAGTAGTCGCGTTGTTCAAAGTATGATGTCTGAACTGAATACTCTAGCTCAACAGATTGGTGATATGGCGGGTGAGCAGGGTGAACGTCGTAAAGGTGCTGAGGATGCATTGACTAAACTGCAAAGAATGTCCAACGAAATTAACACTTTGGTAAATCAGGCGGACAAAGGTGGTAACGTGGTTGGCGAGCAGATGATGGGTATTGTAAAACGTACCAACGTCATGACTGAAATGACAGAGACACAGAAAGCTCGTTCTCAGGCAATCATGAAAATTGCGCAAGAATCTGCGGGCTCAGCGATGCAAACTGCTGAGGGTGCTGCAGCGGTTGTGAAAATTACTGAAGATCTTCAGGATAAAGCGGAACAACTTACTAAAGAAGCGCAACAGTTCAAACTCACTTAATCGAATATTAATGTCCGGTACACGTAATGTGCCGGATGTTGATTGATTTTGAATTGTCTGGTTAATTTGGGGGATATGACATGGTTGATGTATTTACATCAGAAGAACAAGAAGATCTTGAAAACGAAGGCATCATGCAGCTGGTCGGTTTTGAGGTGGGTAAAGAAATATTTGGTGTAGATATTTTGATGGTTCGTGAAATCATTAGATCTGCACCTATAACACCGGTACCCAATTCACCGGAGTTTGTCGAAGGCGTGATTAATCTACGCGGTGATATCATTCCGGTCATTGATTTACGCAAAAGACTTAATCTCTTTACCGAAGAGATGCAGAAAAAAAACTGGATACTTATCCTTGATATTGAAGGCAGTGTTACAGGTTTTGTTGTAGATATGGTTGATGAAGTGTTAAAAATTGATGAGAAGACTATCGAGCCAGCGCCAGAGATTGTACTTGCTGGTCTTGAAAGTCAATACATACGTGGTGTGGTCGAAGTGG
The DNA here is from genome assembly GCA_029882355.1 of Gammaproteobacteria bacterium. GTDB lineage: Bacteria > Pseudomonadota > Gammaproteobacteria > SZUA-229 > SZUA-229 > LH-M37. The sequence continues at coordinate 19,088 of JAOUKV010000018.1, forward strand.
CCGGTAAGCGTTTAATGATTCTGCTTAATTTTGACAGTATTTTACTGGCAAATGAAATTAAACAGTTAAAAGAAAGCAAGACGGCAAAAGCATCATAATTACCATAGAGCATGGTAAAAAATTAAAGTGGAAAGGTGATCTGAGTTATGCATAAACAGGTATTGATTGTTGATGATTCATCAATGATGCGAAAACTGATAACACGAACTCTGACTTCAATAGAGTGTGATATTGTCGGCGAAGCCAGCAATGGTGTAGAGGCATTGGAGTTGTATAAGGAGTTAAAGCCTGACCTTGTTACCATGGATATAACTATGCGTGGTATGGATGGTTTTACTGCGGCTCAGGGAATTTTGGAGTTTGATGATAAGGCAAAGATATTATTTTTGTCTAATCTTGATGATGATAAATATCGAGAAATGGTCGTTGAAGTTGGTGGTGTTGGTATGGCCAAAAAACATCATTCCGATGAAATTGCAATGCTAATTAAAGCAATAGACGAATGAAAAGAATGTTGTCTGTCATAATTGCATGTAAGGCGATGGGCGAATGTTTCGTAGCGGGTATGAACAAGGTAGGAATGAACGATGAGTGACGTAGATATAAGTTTGCTTCCTGATTATTTGGTAGAGGCAGCCGAGCATCTTGAAGAGATGGAGTCACTGCTTCTTCAGTTGGCAGATGAACCCGAGAACGTCGAAGTATTGGATGAAATATTTCGTCCAATACATAGCATAAAAGGCGCTGCACAGTTTATAGGTTTAGTGCACTCTTCACGCTTGGCGCATCGCTTAGAAGATTTGCTTGATTTATTACGTAATGGCGAACGCCCATCTAGTCCAGCTGTTGTTGAGTTGTTAATTGCTGCTCGTGATTTAATTGTTACCCTGGCTGATGAGCTTGAAAATAATCAGGCCGAGATAAGCTCAGTCGATGACATGGTTGATCAGATCACGGCAGAAATTGAAGGTGAAGCAGTAACTGATAGTTCCAATGAATATGAAGAAATACCTGTTCAATCAGATTTACCTGTTAGTGCCGGTGGGTATGATGAAGAAAATGACCAGGAGTTATTTGGTATATTTTTAGAAAACCTTCGTGAGAAAATTGACGTAGTTCGTATTCAGCTAGCGGAACTTGAAGGTTCATCAGAAAAACCTGCGTTGCTTGAACGTTGTGCTGAAACTATTCAAGGTCTTCATTCAGCCGCTAATTACATGGGTTATGAAGAACTCACCAACATATATAGTAACTGCCTGGAAGATATTGCCGCAGTACAGGAAGCATTAGCTACTGGTGAGGAAGTACCTTATGACTTTATGGATGGTTATCTAAGAGAATTAACTGAGCTTTTCCCTCAGCTGGGGCAGGTAGATTCTGCTGCAATAAACGCAGGTAGCAGCCAGTCTGCAGAGATTGAAAGTGAAACCCAGGAAGAAGATAGTGATCTAGATGTCACTATGCTACCAGATTATTTGGTAGAGGCTGCGGATCATCTTGAAGAGATGGAAACGTTGCTACTTAAATTGGCTGATGAGCCAGAGAATATTGAAGTGCTGGATGAAATATTTCGTCCAATACATAGTATAAAAGGTGCGGCACAGTTCATTGGTCTTAATCGATCTTCACGGCTGGCACACCGACTAGAAGATTTACTTGATTTACTGCGTAAAGGTGAGCGACCCTCTAGCCCGGCAGTAGTCGAGCTACTTATTGCGGCACGTGATTTAATAGTTACACTCGCAGATGAATTAGAAAATTCCCAGAAAGAAATGTCATCAGTCGATGATATGGTTGCTCAAATAACAGCCGAGATTGAAGGTGGTGTTACTGCTGCTAGCGCTGCTGCGCCCAAAGATATAACGGTTGAAACTGATGTATCTAATAGTGCTGGTTACAATGAAGAAAATGATCAGGAATTGTTTTCTATATTTATTGAGAACCTGCGTGAGAAAATTGATTTAGTTCGCATTCAGGTAGCAGAGCTTGAAAATTCTCCTGATAAAATAGCGTTACTTGAACGCTGCGCTGAGACTATTCAATCGCTTTATTCAGCGGCAAATTATATGGGCTACGAAGAGCTTACCCGTATATATAGTAACTGTCTTGAAGATATTAGCGTTGTTCAAGATGCCCTGGCCAAAAATGAAGAAATACCATATGACTTTATGGATGGTTACCTGTTAGAAATAGCAGGGCTTTTCCCTCAGTTAGCACAAACCTTATCTGGAACTGAAACCGTTAAGGCTAGTGAAGAAAAAACACCAGAAGAAGCGCTTGCTGAAAAGCTAAGTAATGCGCTTGATAATGCTGCATCCGATTCAGAAGAAGTCGAGTATGAGTTGTTACATGGTGTATTTGAGGAAATGATTTCTGATAGGACAGAGGAGCCAGTTGAGGATGAGATCGCTAAGATATCAACTAGTAAGCAAAAACCGAGTACTAAAGCAGAAGTTGAATCAACAGTAAATAAACCTGATGATGCTAAAGTTAAACCTGCTCAGAAAAAATCAAAAATCACTAAAAAAGCACCGCCTTCAAAAACTGATGAAGAAGATAATCTGCTTAAAAGTCCAAATGATAGACGTGCAGCTGATCGCAGAAATAGCGAGACTTCTGTTATTAAGAAAAGCGTCCGTGTTGAAGCAGAAAAAATTGATTCGCTTATCAACCAGGTGGGCGAGCTTGTGGTAGACAGGGCGTACTTCTTTCAGTTGTTTGATGATATGCGCGGTTTACAGCAGCATTTAAAAGATGATATCGGTTTAGATCAGAAAGAAATGAAGCAGATAAGAGCTTTTACTTATCGAATGAGTGAGGCAATTGCATCATTGAGTCGTACTTCAAATGAGCTTCAGGAAGGTGTGATGAAGGTGCGTATGTTGCCCATCTCGCAGCTGTTTAATCGATATCCAAGATTAGTCCATGATTTGACTCGCAACAATAACAAAAAAGTTAATTTGAAGGTTGAGGGTGAAGACACTGAGCTAGACAAGATGGTGGTGGAGAAATTGTCTGATCCACTTATTCATGTAATTAGAAATGCGGTAGATCATGGTATTGAAGGTGGTAGTGATCGCGCTGATTCTGGTAAAGCTGAAACCGCAACGCTTTTCTTAAAGGCTTATCACGAAAGTAATCAGGTTGTTGTAGAGGTTACCGATGATGGTCGTGGTATTGACCCTGCCACGATCAAAGCCAAGGCCGTAGAAAAAGGTATCGTTTCTAAACATGAAGCTAACCGAATGACGTCTCAGGAAGTTGTTCGATTAATCACTGCGCCCGGTTTTTCTACAGCAGAAAAGATAACAGATACCTCTGGCCGTGGTGTTGGTATGGATGTGGTTAGAAAAAATATCGAAAAACTTAATGGTACTCTAGATATTGATTCTGTCCCTGGTAAAGGTACAACTATACGCTTGAAGATCCCTTTGACCCTGGCCATCATACCTGCTCATCTGGTTCGTGTTAGCGGAAATATGTATACCATCCCATTAGCCAATATTGAAGAAACGCTAAGAATAGATCCAAAAGATTCAACCATTATTGAAGGCACTGAAGTTATCTATTTAAGAGGGAAAACACTGCCTATTATTCATCTTTCAACTTTATTTGCCACGCGCAAAATTACTTCAGTGAAAGAAAACTTCTTTGTCGTTGTTGTTAATACCGGTACTCAGAAATTAGGTCTGGTTGTTGATGAATTATTAGGGCAGGAAGAGGTGGTAATTAAACCACTGGTGGATTATCTTCGAGATAAGAGTGGTTTTTCTGGTGCGACGATTATTGGTGACGGCAGTATCTCACTTATTCTTGATATTTATGAGATTGCACAGATGACATCAAGCCAGCAAATTAAGCGCCAGCACGCACTGGTTAATGCCAGGAAGGCAGCTAGTGCAGAACGGGTCAATAATTAACCATGTTGGCCTGTGTCCAGAAATTAACTTATGACAGTGGTAATAAATCATCAGTTTTAGCTAATGAGGAATAATTGTGGGAGATAAGATAAAAGTTCTGATTGTTGATGATGCCACTTTTATGGTTAAGGCCATACGTGAAATATTAGAATCAGATGCTGAGATAGAAGTTGTTGGAAGTGCCAAGAATGGTCTTGAAGCGCTTAAGCTGATAAAAGAACTTAGACCGGATGTGATTACCTTAGACGTTGATATGCCTGTCATGGATGGACTTAAGACGGTTCGTCATATCATGATCGAATCACCCGTTCCTGTAGTGATGTTGAGCTCACTGTCTGAGCATGGTGATATTACTTTTGAAGCAATACGTTTGGGTGTGGTTGATTTTTTACCCAAACCATCGGGTGCCATATCGCAAGATATTCATGATGTTAGGCAACAGATAATTGATCGAGTAAAAATTGCTGCCTCGGTGACTATGAAAAATATTCATCGAGTAAAATTAAATGGTTCGAGTGAACAAAGCGAGCTTACTGAGCGTTATGGTTACCAGGAAATGGACTATATTGTCACTATTGGTACAACCTTAGGTGGTCCCAATACGGTTATTAACTTAATGACTATGCTGCCATCAGTGCTGCCAGTTACTATAGTTGTAATTCAAGAAATCGCACCAAAAATATTGCCTTCATTTGCCAAGCAATTTGCAGAGCAAACGTCCTGGCGTGTAGAAGCAGGTGAGGCTGGTAAGGAACTAGAGCAGGGTGTTTGTTATATTTGCTCTAACGAAACACCGCTACATGTTGAACGAGATGCTCAAAACAAAATTACCTTGCTAACCCAGGCTGGTGATGAGCAGCCTTTGAATGCTCTTTTTACATCTGCATCTGACATCTTTGGTGCTAATACAATAGGTGTTTTATTGACCGGTATTGGTAATGATGGTACAGATGGTTTTGCAGCAATAAGAAGCAATGCTGGTGTAACTATCGCTCAGAGTACGGATACTTGTGTTTACCCTAATTTGACACAATGTGCGATTGAGCATGGAAATGTCGATTATATTGTTGATGCAGATGAGCTGGCAAAAAAAATAATGTCAGTGGTCGAAGTTGATTAATGGTTGTCATAGAGCTAGACCTGATCACTGTGGCCTATGATTCAAATATGATTGAGATATAATTGATGTTTATCAGTTGTGACAAATGTAATACAAAATACAAAGTCGATGAAAGTGTCTTCAAAAAACCTAGCTTACGAGTAAAGTGCTCTAAGTGTCAGCATGTTTTTACTGCTTACAAAACACCGCCACCGCTCGATGATACTCCATTTGTACTAGAGGATTCTGGTGCAGTTATAAAAACACAGGCGCCAGCACCTGAATGTAAAATTATCTGCGTATGTAATCAGAAAGGCGGTGTTGCTAAGACCTCTACCTGTTTAAACTTGGCGAGCGCTTTGTCTGCCAAAGGTAAACGAGTGCTGTTAATAGATTTTGATGTGCAGGCTAACCTTTCTTTATTATTACGTTGTAAAAATAAAAAGTCATTTTTTGAAGTCATGGACACTGATGATGGTGATTTAACCAAAGCTATTGTCAAAACTAAACATGGCATATGGCTGTTACCCTCTAACAGTAGAATGGCATTAGCTTCTAAAAAATACCTCAATCAGGAAAATTTTGAATATTTACTAAGGGAAAAGTTGGCAAGAATAAAAAAGGTCTTTGATTACATCATTATTGATACACCTCCCTCTGGCGACTTTTATACTCTTAATGCGTTGTTAGCTTCTGATCTAGCTATTATTCCGACGCAGTGTGATTATCTGTCTATGAATGGTGTTGCGCATATAGTTAATATGATCAATGTAATTAAAAACAAAACAAATCATAAACTTGATTACAGAGGGCTGGCAACACTATATACTCCAACAAATACTGTGGAAAATGTGATTTACAAGAAGTTAAAAACACAGCTTGCTGGGAAAATGTTTGATACCGTGATTAACAGGGACAGTAGTCTTCAGGAGTCACACATTGCGAGATTACCCGTGATCGAATATGACGAGAATAGTCAGGCGGGCAAGCAGTATCTGGAGTTGTCAGACGAGTTACTAGGGATTTAATTAAATATGCGTTTACATGAAAACACATCGCCACTAGAAAATAATACATGGCTTCTAGGTGTCATTGCATTTATTTCAATGTGTATATTATGGTGGGGTTTGGTTGAGTTTTACGATATCAACGAAAAAGTGTTTCCCGGCCCTGTTGCAGTGTTTGAAAGCTTTTGGCTACTACTTTTAGATGGTAGTTTACTGAAGCATACAGTGGCAAGCCTGTACCGAGTCACAGTAGGTTTTTATTTAGCCGCAGCACTTGGAATTCCGCTTGGTATATTTATTGGTCGTGTTACGCTGGCACGAAATTTACTCAACCCCATTATTCAATTTTTAAGACCAATTTCACCCCTGGCATGGATACCATTGGCTATGTTGTGGTTCGGTATTGGTGATAATCCCGCTATATTTCTGATATTTCTTGCCTGTTTTTTTCCACTGGTAGTTTCAACTACTATAGCGGTTGTCTCCATTAATAAAGTCTATTTTCAGGTAGCCTCAAATTTTAATTTTAATCATACCGAACACTTGTTTAAAATTATAATCCCAGCGATTATTCCTGATTTGGTAACGGCGTTAAGATTAACCGTTTCGATTGCCTGGTTAGTTGTTGTCGCGGCAGAAATGATTGCCGTGCAGTCAGGTCTAGGTTTTTTAATTCTCGATTCACGTAATGCCTTGCGTATGGATTATGTGATGGTAGGCATGATTGTAATTGGCATGATTGGATTGTTACTCGATTTTGTTGTGAAACAATTGGGTAATGGTAAGTCCTCTGTCTGGAAGGAAGTAACATAGCGGATGATATATTAAATGGCTTACATTGAATTAATTAATCTAAGAAAAGAGTATATCGAAAGAAGGACTCATCGACGCAGTAAAGCAGATAATGAGCATCAGGGCGATAAACTGATTGCACTAGATGGTATCGATCTTGAGTTTCAAGAAGGTGAATTAGTCTGTATTTTAGGACCTTCTGGTTGTGGTAAATCGACCATGTTACGTTTGATTGCTGGTTTTGAAAAACCTACAGCGGGTAAAGTATTGATTCAGGGATCTGAAATCAGAAATCCATGCCCTGAAAGTGTTTTTGTCTTTCAGCAAGATGGATTATTACCGTGGATGACTGTATGGGAAAATATGGAGTTGGGCTTGAATCATATGGACAATGAGGATGAAAAGAATGACAGAATTAATGAATATATTGAGTTGGTAGAGTTGGTTGGATTTGAGAATAATTACCCCTATCAATTATCAGGAGGCATGAAACGTAGGGCGGAATTGGCACGTGCTTTGGTGGTAAACCCTGAAATGTTAATGATGGATGAGCCATTTACCGGTCTGGACTTTCTTACTCATATGAAAATGCGTGAGGAAGTCGTCAATATGCATGAATTTATTGGTAAAACCATGATTATGATCACTCATTTTATTGATGATGCTTTGACCATGGCTGATCGTGTGATTGTTCTGAGTGAACGACCTACAAAAGTTAAAATGATACGCGAGCTAAATGTTCAGCGTCCTCGAAATATAGAAAAAGACCCCGTACTGCGTGAATTGCGTGATGAAATATATTTAATGCTGGGTGTCAGTTATGTCGTTTAAGGGAATATTCAGTATAAAGTCTTTGTGGCAGCATCTTAAATATAACTCAACAGTTCATGTCGGTGTAATTATAATGCTCTGGCTTGTTGTTATCGTCGCTGCACATAACGAACTTAATGTAGAAAAACAACATCGTAAACAAATTACGATGGGCTATATGCCTGTGGTTACTAACTTAGCTTCCCCTTTACTTGATTATGTTAGTCGTGAGGGTGATGGTCTTCGCTTTAAAGCACTTAAATTTTCCTCTTTTGCAGAGATGGCTGAGTCTCTCCGTAATGGTCAGATTGATGCAGCTTTCATTATTGCCCCGTTGGCTATTGAGTTAAGGCAGCAGGGTGAAGATGTCAAAGTAGTCTACATTGGTAACCGTCATGAAAGTACGCTGGTGGCCAGGAAAGATCTTAATGTTAAAAGTCTGCATGACCTGATCGGAAAGACGGTCGCTGTACCAATGCGATACTCTGGGCACAATCTAAGTATTTTGCAGCTAATTAAAGAAAATGGACTTGAAGGCCAAATCAATGTCGTGGAAATGAATCCACCTGATATGGCTTCGGCACTGTCTACTGGCTCACTTGACGCATATTATGTCGGTGAACCTTTTGCTGCCAGCACGCTGCAAAGCGGTGAATCTGAACTGGTGTTCTATGTTGAAGATGTCTGGAACGATTTTATATGTAATTTGGTCCTGGTTAGGCAGGAATGGATTGATAAAGATCCGGAAGGAGTTAAAGCACTGGTTGATGGCGCTGTTCGATCAGGTCTTTGGGCACGAAAGAATTCGGCACAAGCGGCAGAAATTGCTTCAATTTACTGGAATCAACCTGTTGATCTGATCGAGTATGCTTTGAATACACCTAAGGATCGAATTTTGTTTGATAAATATGTGCCAAAAGAAGATGAGATGCAGTACATGGCGGATATGATGAAAAAGTATGGTCTTATTGACAATAATGACATTACAGGTTTGATCGACGATAAGTTTGCACTTGAGGTGGATCTTGAGAATATAAAAGGTCCTGAGTCAATTATGATTGTTAAGTAATTGCTTTCTTGTTGACTATTTACAGCTGAAAAAAAGCCCGCCAATGAATTTCATTGACGGGCTTTTTAGTTATTGCTTAAGCAGAAAAAATACTATCTAAATCCACCAGCATTGGCTTCATCTGAATACTTTGTATCCATAGATATAATATGCTCTTTTAACCAGTCAATACCCAATCGCGATACTTTTGGTACAGCAAAAATAGCCATGCCACCATCAGCTTCATTTTTATATTCCGTAATTTTGTCTACAAACGCAACATGGGCTCTTTTCTGACTATCAATACCAGAATAGTGGACTTGTTCAAGCATTCGTTCTTCTTCGCCAAAATGATATTTTGTGTAGTCAACTAGCTCGGTAATGAATTTAGCAAGTACATCTTCATCTGTACCCGATTTCATTGCGTCGTGCATTTGATTCATGATATCAAACAGTTTTTTGTGATGGTTGTCCATAGCGAGAACGCTTACGCTATATTCATCACTCCAGTTAAATAAGGCCATTGTGTATAACTCCAAAAAAAGTGTAGTTTATATTAGTCGGATTTTGTCAGCATTTGATAGAGGCATAAATCGACTTATGCTTAGGTACAAGTTTAGATTAAATATATGAAAAAGACTCATTCTCAAAAAAAATAATAACAGAATCAGCTAAAAGAATCATTTTCTATCCATCATTGATATAAGTAAGCTATATTAATGATGTTTAATTTATCTATTGATAAGTTGCATTATTACATTAGCCAGTTAAATATTTACGTACTTTAAATAGGGTAAAAATATGAAAATTGATATTGAAGTACGTCAAGTAGTACTTCCTAAATTGGAAAAATACAACTTTACTAGGTTGGTGGCACAAGTATCAGAAGCTGATGTGGATCATACCCTTTCAGTATTGCGACGCCAGCAGGCTAAATGGCGTTCTGTTGATCAACCAGCGAAAGCAGGTGATAGCGTGATTATCAATTGCTACGCCAAAGTAGGCGAGCGTGTCTTTGATGGTAAGGCAATGCGAGTTGAGCTAACAGAAGATGTAGTGACCGGTTTTGAGAAAAGTCTTATTGGTGTTGCCGTAGGTGAGAAATTGCCTATAGAAATCAATTTTTCAGTGGATCATTATCAAACTGATGTTGCGGGTAAAGCCGTTGTTTTTGATGTTGAGGTTTTAGAAATTGAAGCCTTGGTCTTACCCGAACTTGATACTGCTTTCATCAGAAGTAGTGGCATAGAGAGTGGTAAAGTTGCGGATATGCGCTCTGTGATTCGACGAAATATGGATACGCATCTGCAGAAAACCATTCGTCTAAAAAATACACTAAATGTATTTTCTTATATTCTTAACGATAACCATATAGATGCCCCACAGTCATTGCTTGAAGCAGAGTTAAAGCGACTAACCTGTGACCCCTGTGAGGAGGTTGAGGGTGTTGAAAGCTTTAAACACGACATTGACCCCGCCATGTTCACCGATCTTGCTTATACACGCGTTACCAGAAGTTTGCTTGTGGATGAGCTAGCTAAGGTTATGGATGTGGTCCTGGATGAACAGGAGGTAAGGGCACGAGTTGACGATTTGGTTTCAGAATACCCGCAAAAAGAAAAAATTATTGACTGGTTTTATGGTGATGAAGTCCGTTTAGCGGGCATAAAATCTGATGTTCTCGGCGAGCAAGTTGCTGATCTGATTTTAAAAGAAGCGAAACCTGAAATAATTGAAACCAGTTACGCTGCGATGATGGATTTTGGTGGTAACGAGAAATAGAAGGTTTATTCGAAAGCGTGTTTTATATGTAGTGATCAAATTAAATAGATTGGAAAATTAGATGGATGCCAATTAACGTCATAAGAAAAATAAAAGTTTCTTTGAGTATTTTGTCATCAATATATCGCGCTACACGGGGGCCGATTTGACCTCCGATTAGTGTTCCCAGTCCACCCCATAATAAGTAATTTACTTCAACAACCTCTTCCATTAAAGACCAGTGTAAACCAGCAGCGACGATGGCTAGTAAAAACATCATTGGAATGACGGTTGCAACACAACGTCTCATACTGAGTTTTAACTTGCTGCGCATAGCGGGTATTAACCACTCACCAATACCTAGCGATAAAAACCCCATAATGAATCCAAAAAATCCTGGTATAGGTAGTAGATGGTTAACTTTTTCCTGGTTAAATTTATAATTATCTCGTTCTTCATCTGTTTGATCCTGACTGGCAACAAATAACAGAGCGAGTGTCATGGCCATAATGCCTAATGCCATTTGCACGGGTTGCTGGGGTAAATTTACGGTAGTATAACTGCCAATAATAACGCCGGGTAAAGCAGCTGCAAAAAAGATCAGAGCTAATTTTTTATCGACAAGGTTTGTTCGTAAAAAGGCAAAAGTTCCACTGCCCATACCAATTACCTGTATCAATAACGATGTTGCTACCGCTGCCTGTGGTGATAGTCCATAGGCAAGGATCAACAGAGGAGTCCATAAAATACCTCCACCAATACCAATCGTCATTGCCGCAGTGGAGAAGAGCAGTCCTGCTAAAACTAGTCCTAGTTCTTCAATCATTCTTTTATATCCGTTTCTAGAAGATTGAATGAATCAATAAACATGCGTAATGAGTCGAGCTCATGTCTGATCAGGGATATCTGTTTGGTACTATCTGAAGCGTTATCGTCCAGAGTTTTTGATAGATCATCGATTCTAGATTCTATGGCATTTATCATGCCGGAGGTTGAAGAAGCAATCTCCTGGAAATTACTGGTTAATTCATTAATGACTACACCCAATTGGCCAACTTCATCGTGTGTTTCTATTTTTATTACCTGGCTTAGATCGCCATCATTGATCAGCTCCGCTGTATCTAAAGTTCTTTGTAAAGGTCGTGTGATGTTTTTAACGAACATCATCATGACAATGGCCATAACTATCGTCAGCACACCGAACATGACAACAATCTTGTTTCGTAAGCTAGAAAGAGCAGGGGATTCATATAATGTGGAGTTGATACTGTCTGTAATAGCAGTTGTGTTTACGCAAATGTCCTGTTGAAGTCCCGGCCTACCCATCTCAAAATAGAACTCGACACCTATCATCATTGCTGCGATTGCTATTAGTAAAAAATAGTTAAGCAGGATGGTTTCCAGTTTTTGAGTTTGTTTCATGAGTGACTTTAGTTGTCAGCTAGAATTTCGGAAAAATATTTTTTCAGGGCAATCATATCATCTTCGTAAATGTTGATAAATTTAACTCCTATGTCATAACCTTGATGGTCTACAGACTTCTTTGACCATATTACTTCTGAAATAACAGTTAATGTATCTGCTTCTGATAGTTCATTGCTCAGGATAGTTTTAAGGCCTTTACGGTGACGATGCCAACCATTAATTTTCATATCAAGGCTTAGCATCTTCCCCTGTTTATAATCTGTAGAGGTGGTGAAACATATACCATGCTCTGCAATATCTAGAGTTATTCCTTCTTCTGTGGAATTATTCGAGAGAGGGTATTCAATTGTTTTTATTTCAATCTGAACCTCTTTTGGTACACGAGTACATTCTCTTGTAATATTATTTTTATTGTTTTTAGGCATATCAATATTTCGGGGAAATCCGCTCCTTGTAAACCATATTTATGGTGAGGTTGTTGTTTCACTTTATTTCTATTTGGTATGCATTTAGTTTAAATAATATGATATTACAGGTGATTATAAGTGATAAACAGTTGAATTTCAGGGTAAGTTTGTGTTGATCGGCTATAATTCAGAGACTTATATATTGTATAAATACACCTAATTACAGGGGTAGTTAGTATTGATAATATGTTCGTATATAAGTTTTAAACTGATTTCATGTGCCATTATTATGGCGAGATAGAGTCCAGGATAGTATGTATGAAAAATTCTGAAGATCATGTTTTGGATGATGAGGTTGCTGGTCTTGAGCTAGTTAAGACTTCTGATTTATCCGGTGTGGATACATCTCTTGATGAGTTATATGCACTTCTGGCTGAATCATCTTCGTTAGATAACGATGTTGAAGTCTCTATGGAAGATGAAACCTCGTTATCAGAAGATTCTATTTTAGAGGAACTACAGGCCATGTATAGTGGTTCTGAGGCTTCGGTATTAGATGGCGTAACTGAGCCAGCGGCTAAAAGTGTTTCTATTATGGATGAACTGGAAGCTATGTACGGTAGTTCAGATGGAATGATCATCAATGATGAAAAGGCATCTGGCAATGAAGATGTGACGGTGAATAAAAGTGTCTCTGTTATGGAAGAGCTGGAAGCAATGTATGGTAGTGCCATTGCATCAACTACGCTTGAAGATTTGCCCGTAGAAAAAAACACTTCCTCTCTGGAAGAGCTGGAAGCCCTGCTGGGCGACACATTTAAAACTGTGACGGAAGAAGTTGGAGAAGATGTTGATAATCTGGTCGCCCTCAATGACTTGACAAACTCTCTGGTGGAAATGAACTCACATGAAGAAACTGAACCCAGCGACGTGTACTCTAGTTCTAATTATGAACAGTTATTTGAAAATCGAAAATCAGTTTTAGAAGAATTACAGAACCTTCTTCAATCAAGTGTTGAAGAACTGAAAACAAAAGAGAATAGTAATACAGAGACATCAATCTTGGCACTGGATAAGGAATATCCAACACGCAATGAATTAATCACTCTTCTTGAAGATAAGCTCAGTCAGTTGAGGATGATTTCAGATGCTTCAGGCAGTTTTTCTTTAGATGGTAATTCGTCAGTTCTGGATGAATTGAATGCTCTTGTGGTTGGGGCAGGGTCTGCTATAAGTTCTTCAAATTCATATCTACCAACAACTCCAGTTGAAGCATTACCTGATGGTCGTGATATCAGCATGTCGGATAATGTTGATGAATATGTATCTTACATAAACGATAAATATAAAAATGCTTCCAGTGATGCAGTTACTGAAAGCGCTAGTTTTGAGAATTTAATCTCAGATACAAATAACGCCATCGAATCTGTGCAGGCACAAGATGCTTTATCTGTTTCCGAAAATATTGAAATAGCTGATACCGATTCTGGATTAAAAGAATTGCAAGCATATTTAGCCGCGATGTCAGAAACTTCGACCGTTGATAATGATAGTCTGGTTGATGTTGATGTTGATGCTGATAGACAAGTAAGTGTAAGCCATCCCGGCGACTCATCAACCGAGTCTGCTGATAGTGGATTAAGTGCTCTAGAACAGTTTGAAGAGTTAATGGGTGAAACTGCACCTTCAGACACTGACGTTGATAGTTCCATTGATGAGGAGATAGAAGATTTAGGCAAACAAGCTGGAATTGCTGATATATCTATGAAGTCAGATAGTGAGTTGAGTGCACTAGAACAGCTTGAAAGGTTGGTGGGAGAAACAACCTCATCAGAAAATAAAGAATCGAGCGAAGATATATCAGTCACAAATAATGATTTTGAAATTCTGCAGGAATCATCTTATTTATCCGATAAAGTCGAAGAAGTTGAAGTTGAAACTGAACAGGACTCTGTAGAAATGGATTCATCAGGTCAAAAGGAAAATATACAACCTGTTGATGCTCATAGAAATAGATTAAAGCAGCGATCTATTCCAAACGATGTTTATCCATCGGAGGCAATAGAAACTAAGAAGCACCTGCCGATAGGTAGTATCTTATTAGTAGCAATCATCGTTGGCGTAATTATTTTATGGGCTCAATTTAATAGCGGAGAAGTTCCTCGTGATCGTGTGCAACCTGATCCGGTCGCATCGAAAGAGAAAGCGGTTTTAGTTGAGTCTGTGCCTAAAACTGAACCTGAAAATAATTCAACATTGGAACTATTACCTGAGCCCCAGAAAGAGGCATTACTTGTACCTGAAACTGAATATTTATACGAGGATGATTCTACTTCTGATATGCCAGCGGTAGTAGAAAATATTAGTGATTCTCAATCGGCTATTGACACATCTATCTACGAGGAGGAATCATTAAATGAATTAAATGCAACTCCTGTTGACTCTTATGTTGATGAAACATTTATTAATAATGAAATTAATATAGATGATGAAGCTTCCGCTTCACAGCTAGAGTTACCGGTTCAATTAATGACACCTGTAGAGCCTGAAATAGTTACTGGTGAAGCTTCTAATATGTCGACCGATGTAACTGCTGACATGAATAATGTCTGGTCTGTGCATTTATTTTCTTATTACAATGAACCACCGATTGCTAGTGAGGTTGAGTTCCTAAAAGTGCTGGGTGTTCCTTATAAGATAAAAAGGGCCATAGTTCATGGCAAGCTTTGGTATCGTGTGCAGGTTGATAAACGTTCAGAGTTTCATGTTGCAAAAGAATATGCGGTGATGCTGGGTAAAAAGTACGGTATAAAGGGGATATGGATTAGCAAGAATAAGGATCAGTAATAATATTTTGGTTATACAATAAAAAGGCCAGCATCGTGCTGGCCTTTTTATTTTTATGGATGTTGAATATAGCTATAGCTTTGAGTCAGATTCCAAATTAATTAAGAAAATTAATTAAAACGGATAAAAGAATGAGTGCCATAACGCCAGTCAACACCATTGCTGGATGACCATACGTCATTTTTAAGAGAAACATCATCACCACCAATCAGCCAGAGTTTATTACCACTACCATCATTGAAGTTGACTACTTGATGGGAAAGTCGTGCTGAAAAAGCGGTACTGGCAGATTGTTGTAGCCAGTTAATACCGTTACTAGATGACCATACATCGTTTTTATACGTGCCATCTGAGCCGCCGATAAGCCAGAGCTTATCGCCACCACCATCGTTGAAGCTGACGACTTGGTGATTTTTACGTGCAGAAAATTCTGCGCTACTTGTCAATTGTATCCAGTTAATGCCATCACTGGATGACCATACATCGTTTTTAAAGGCATCATCAAAACCACCGATGAGCCAGAGTTTATCGCCACTGCCATCATTGAAGTTGACTACCTGATAATCTTTACGTGCAGAAAATGCCGCACTGGCTGTTTTTTGTGTCCAGTTTATGCCATCACTGGATGACCATACGTCGTTTGTTTTTGATCCATCATTGCCACCAACGAGCCATAGCTTGTCGCCGCTGCCATCGTTGAAAATGACCACTTGATGGTCTTCACGCGCAGAAAATTCTGCGCTACTTGTTAATTGTATCCAGTTTATGCCATCTCCAGATGACCATACGTCATTCCTTTTTTCTCCATCATCACCGCCGATGAGCCAGAGTTTATTGCCGCTACCATTGTTGAAACTAACGACTTGATGATTTTTACGCTCGGAAAATGCTGCGTTGGCGGTCTCTTTTGTCCAGTCGATACCATCACTGGATGACCACACATCATTTGTTTTTGTGCCATCATCACCGCCGATGAGCCAAAGTTTATTACCGCTACCATCATTGAAATTGACCGCTTGATGAAATCTACGAGCCGAGAATTCAGCATTGGTGGTTTGTTGTGCCCAGTTAATACCATTACTGGATGACCATACGTCGTTTGTTTTAGTGCCCTCAGAGCCACCGATGAGCCAGAGCTTGTTACCGTTACCGTCATTGAAACTGACAACTTGATGTGCATAGCGAGCCGAAAATGCAGCGCTGTCTATTTGTTGTGTCCAGTTAATACCATCATTGGATGACCATACGTCATTTTTAAGCTCGCCATCATCGCCACCGATGAGCCAGAGTTTGTTGCCGTTGTTATTGTTGAAGCTGACGACTTGATGAGCTGAGCGATTGGAGAACGCAGCGTTGTTTATCTGTTGTACCCAGTTAATGCCATTACTGGATGACCATACATCGTTTTTAAAGTCGCCATCATCACCACCGATGAGCCAGAGCTTATCACCACTACCATCGTTGAAGCTGACTACCTGATGATTTTTACGCGCAGAAAATTCTGCACTGACAGTCTCTTGTGTCCAGTTAATACCGTCACTGGAAGACCACACGTCATTCGTATTGCTATCATTAGTAGTGGATGACCAAATGTTGTTTATTTTCCTGTCATCAGCACCACCGATGAGCCAGAGCTTATCTCTACTGCCATCATTAAAACGGACTACCTGATGTGCAGAACGTGCAGAAAATGCTGCACTGGCTGTTTTTTGTGTCCAGTTAATACCATCACTGGATGACCATACATCATTTTTAAGTGAGCCATCATTGCCACCAATGAGCCATAGCTTGTCGCCGCTGCCATCATTGAAGCTAACCACCTGATGACCTTTACGCGCTGAAAATGCTGCATTCGTTGTTTTTTGAGTCCAGTTGATACCATCACTGGATGACCATACGTCATTTTTAAGTGAACCACCATCACCACCAATAAGCCAGAGCTTGTCACCAGTACCATCGTTGAAATTGACGGCCTGATGAATATAGCGATTTGAGAACTGTTTTGAAGAAATTGTAGCTCCATAACTTTGTACATCACCATGTTTTAACCAGTAAGTGCTGGTTTGATAATGGTGCGTGCTTGTATCGACAATATTAGAACCATCAAGAAGGTCAAGAGCCGAGTTTTGGCAAGCACGGTAATTATCCAGATTACATTTTGCATTGGTGGAATGATTCAGTACTAGACCATTAGCCTCTGCTGGAAAATCTAAGAGGGCATCCTTTGAGCCAATTTTTGCTGTAAATGGAATATTTTTGGGTACTGCGTTGATGTAGTAAAAATCATTTGCAGCACTGTAAGTCGAATCTTCAGCCTTATGAACTCGGATCAGGGTTGCACCACTGGATAAAATTTTAACTTTGCCTGTGGTGGTATTAATGCTGGCAATGTCAGGATTATCACTACTATATGTAATTGCACCTGTGCCAAGACCTCCGACGGCAGTATTTGTTAGTTGATCACCAACAAAGGCATATTTACTGTTATTTTCAATAAAGCGAATAGTTTGAGATTGCTTGCCATCGATGCCATTAGCACCATTAATGCCATTAGTTACCTTAACTTCTTTAACTTGAATCTCTTTAACTTCAATATCTTTAACCTTTTTAACTGCATCTACTTCAGTTGTATTTTTACTGCGATTTTTACTATTAATGTCTTTTGTGTCGCCACCACCACAAGATGATAAACAAAAGGATAAGCAGGCTGCTAAGACTAATGGGGTAATTTTATTCATTTTTTTCCCGTATATAGGCACTGTGATTATAAATCTGAAGCAATAAAGACTAAGAGTGCTTTTATCGCTGCGATGCATATTATGATTTGATTTCGGATTACTCTTTAACAGAGCGTTTTTTTATTTTTTGTGAAGATAATTCCAACAGTAAAAGCATCATAATTAGAAACCATGGAAATATCAATGATGAATAATCGATCATAAGTACTTGATGTTATTCTAATATTTTGTGTTGTAATTAATATAGAGGAGAAATTCGGGGGAGAGGGTAGTTTGAAAAACTGGGGATTATAAAATAGGCAAAAAAAAGGGTTATGATTTTTAGTCATAACCCTTTGGTGTTTGGCTCCTCGACCTGGGCTCGAACCAGGGACAAACGGATTAACAGTCCGTTGCTCTACCAACTGAGCTATCGAGGAATAGTGCTCTTTTCAAGGCAGACCTTGATTGGAGGCGGTATGCTACCGATTTGGCCTCTATCGGTCAATAGCTATTACATGATTACGGTGGTATTTATTAAATGGCGGCTGCTATCCGGGTTAATGCTTTTTCCAGGCTGCCCATATCAGTGGCATATGATAGACGGAGATGGCCTTCTGAACCAAAAGCTGAGCCGGGGACGACGGCGACTTCCGCTTTTTCTAATAAATATTCAGCCAGTTGTACGTCGTTTTCAATATCATCCATACGTTCGATCACTGCATGGAATGAGGGGAAGCTATAGAATGTGCCATCACTGGCCAGACAATCAACATCATCCATACTATTCAATCGATGAAGAACGTAATCATGACGCTCTTTGAAAGTGTCGCACATTGTCTTCAGGAAGCTCTGGTCACCTTCCAGTGCTGCCTGTGCTGCAGCTTGAGCAATAGAGCAGGGGTTAGAAGTGCTTTGTGATTGTACCTTCTTCATCGCCTTGATTAGATCGGCAGGGCCTGCACCGTAACCAATGCGCCAGCCGGTCATAGAATAGGCTTTGGAAACACCATTTAGCATGACGGTGCGATCCTGTAATTCAGGGCAGACATTGAGGATGTTGTTAAAGCCTTCAGCCGTCCAGATGATGTGTTCATAAATATCATCAGTGAGAATAACAATCTGTGGGTGCTTGAGTAATACATCAGACAGTGCTTTTAATTCATCGCGAGTGTAAGCCTTACCCGATGGGTTGGACGGGCTGTTGAGTATGAATAGTTTTGTTTTTTTAGTAATCGCCGCTTCTAATTGCTCAGCGGTGATCTTGAAAGCTTGCTTGATGTCACCATTAACAATAATGGGTTCAGCATCCGCCAGTTTGACCATATCCGGATAAGATACCCAGTAGGGTGCAGGAATAATGACTTCATCGCCGGCATTGAGCAAGGCTTGAAACATATTGTAGATAACTTGTTTGCCACCTGTTGAAACCAGAATCTGATCGGGGTTGTATGCCAGGCCGTTATCTCTTTCAAATTTGTTTATAATGGCTTGTTTGAGCCCCGCAGTACCATCGACCGCAGTATATTTGGTGAAGCCATCCTGAATGGCTTTAATCGCGGCAGCTTTAATGTGGTCAGGGGTGCCAAAGTCGGGTTCGCCAGCGGCCAGGCCGATAACATCGCGGCCTTGTGCTCGTAACTGGTTAGCCAGTGCGGTTACGGCAAGGGTAGGTGAGGGTTTAACTCGTTGGACGCGATCAGAGGTTTTAATGTTCAACAGTGTGATTCCGTAGGCTGCAAAGGTTAATTTAAAATATACTGTATTGTGACAAATGTCTAAACAATTTGAAATAGTTACTGACTATAAACCTGCGGGAGATCAACCCACAGCTATAGCGACCTTGATGGATGGCCTTGAATCTGGACTAGCGAGGCAAACTTTGCTGGGCGTTACTGGTTCGGGCAAGACCTTTACCATCGCTAACATCGTTCAGAAAACGCAGCGTCCCACCATAGTGCTGGTGCCTAACAAAACGCTGGCGGCTCAGTTTTATGGTGAGATGAAAGAATTCTTTCCGAATAATGCCGTCGAATACTTCGTTTCTTATTACGATTATTACCAGCCAGAAGCCTATGTGCCCGCCAGCGACACCTTTATCGAAAAGGATGCCTCGGTTAACGAACACATCGAACAGATGCGGCTGTCGGCCACCAAGGCGCTGATGGAGCGTAAAGACACCATTATTGTCGCCACTGTCTCGGCGATTTATGGTTTGGGTGATCCTGATTCTTATTTCGCCATGGTCTTGCACCTGGTGCGCGGTGATATTGTCGACCAGCGCCAGATCCTGCGTCGCCTCGCCGAACTGCAATATACACGTAATGATATGGAGCTTCGCCGGGGTTGTTATCGAGTACGCGGTGATGTTATTGATATTCATCCCGCCGATTCCGAAAAAGAAGCGGTTCGTATTGAATTGTTCGATGAAGAAATCGAAGGCCTGAGTTATTTTGATCCACTCACCGGTGAAGTATTGCGCAAGGTGGCACGTTTAACTATTTATCCTAAAACTCATTACGCGACACCACGAGATATGATCGTCAAAGCGATTGTGCAGATTCGTGAGGAATTAAAAGAGCGATTAGCAGAACTCAAAGACATGGATAAGCTGGTTGAGGCGCAACGGCTTGAACAGCGCACCCGCTTTGATCTGGAAATGATGCAGGAGCTGGGTTATTGCAATGGTGTGGAAAATTATTCACGCTATTTATCAAACCGAAATCCGGGTGATCCACCGCCGTGTTTATTTGATTACTTGCCGGATAATGCCTTGCTGGTGGTAGATGAAAGTCACGTGTTGATTCCTCAGTTGGGGGCGATGTATAAAGGCGATCGTTCGCGCAAAGAAAATCTGGTCAACTTTGGTTTTAGATTGCCATCAGCGCTGGACAATCGACCACTGCGTTTTGATGAATTTGAAAAAATGACACCGCAGACCATCTTTGTTTCAGCTACGCCCGGGCCATATGAGCATGAGAAGTCTGAATCGATAGCAGAGCAGGTGGTTCGACCTACTGGGTTACTCGATCCTGAAATCGAAGTGCGGCCAGTGGCCACACAGGTCGATGATGTCATGTCCGAAATTAATCAGCGTGTTGAATTAAACGAACGTGTACTGGTTCTGACATTAACCAAACGCATGGCCGAAGATTTAACCGATTACCTGACCGAACACGGTATTCGTGTGCGTTATTTGCATTCTGATATCGACACCGTCGAACGTGTAGAAATTATTCGAGATTTACGATTAGGTGTATTTGATGTGTTGGTAGGCATTAATCTGCTACGAGAAGGCCTGGATTTGCCCGAAGTTTCACTGGTCGCCATTTTAGATGCCGACAAAGAAGGTTTTTTACGTTCCGATCGATCTCTTATTCAAAGTATTGGGCGTGCAGCACGTAATGTTCGCGGTAGAGCCATTTTATATGCAGACAGAATTACTGGATCTATGGAACGATCAATTGCAATTACAGATCAGCGTCGAGAAAAACAGCGTGCACACAATTTGAAAATGGGTATTTCGCCGCAGGGGATTATCAAAAAAGTCACTGATGTACTGGAGTCAGGTTACGATAATAAACATTTAACACGGCAGGACAAGGCTGGTTTGAAGGTGGCAGAAGAGCGCGCATCATATGCAGTGATGACACCCAGGCAATTATCAACTGCAATAGATAAAATGGAAAAAGAAATGTACGGCCACGCCAAAAATCTTGAGTTTGAAGAAGCTGCTGCAGTTCGAGATAAACTGGAGGAAATGAAACGTCTAGCGTTAGGGCCTGTTTAGAATTTGAGTCTATTTGCTTAAGCGCTAGATTTCATAGCAATAACATTATCGGGTAACCATAATCTTGGTTTATCGATGACATAGCCTTGCGCATAGTCGATGTTGATCTCTCTAAGTAAGTTCAGAATATCTTTGTTTGCTACATATTCAGCGACTGTTTTTAAACCCATTTCGTGACCGATACTGTTAATAGCAGAAACAATTGCCTTATCCATGGAATCGGTGACAATATTATGGATAAATTCACCATCTATTTTTATGTAGTCAACCGGAATGTTTTTTAAATAAGAGAATGAACTTAAGCCACTGCCAAAATCATCTAAGGCAAACATACATCCCATATTTTTTATTTTATTAACGAGTTCGATAGCAATACCAAGATTAGAAATAATGGCGGTTTCTGTGATTTCAAAACAAATAATATTCGGTGGTATGTCAAAATAATCAAATTGTTCCCGAATATATTTAACGATGCTATTATCTCGAAGAGTCTGTCCTGATAAATTTATGTTATAAACTCGTTTAGTATTATGGTCTCGTTCATGGCTGATGTTTTTAAAGGCAGTGGTAATAACCCAGCGATCAATGACAGGCATCATGTCATAACGTTCAGCAGCAGGTAAGAAAGCTAGTGGTGGTATGATTTCTCCATTTTTACCTTGCATGCGTATCAATACCTCAAAATGAGGAAGGTCATCGTTTTTTATAGCTACAACTTTTTGTACGGCTAATATGAAACGATCATTTTTTAAAGCATCTTGAATACGTGTCATCCATTGCATTTCACCACTGCGTTTTGTGATATCAGTATCGTTCTCAGCGTAAATATGAATTCGATTTCGACCAAGATCCTTGGCGATGTAGCAGGAAGCGTCAGCACGTTTCATCATGTCTTGCAAAGAGCCGTTGTCTTTTTTAATCGGCACAAGCCCAATGCTCACGCCAATATCAAATATCTTTTTGTCCCATGTAAATGTAAAGCCCTTGATAGCTGTGCGTAGTGAATCGGCAATATCTTTTGCGTCGTCGATTGAGCAGTTGAATATAATAACACCAAATTCATCACCGCCTAAACGTGCAAGGCAATCGCTAGAGCGAATGCTGTGTGGCATGAGTTTTGCCAGTTCGCGTAATAATCTATCGCCGGCAATATGGCCGCAGGTATCGTTAACTATTTTGAATTGATCAAGATCCATGTAGCAGAGAGCATGTTGTAAATCATGTTCACGTGAACTGCGAATGGCTTTTGCTAACTGGCGCTCAAATTCCCTGCGATTAAGTAGTTCGGTTAAAGAATCATGCGCAGCCTGGTATTCCATTTCGCGTGAAAGATTTCGAATGTGCGTGGTATTTATGAAAACAAGTACTGCACCAATAATTTCACCATTATGGTTTTTAAGTGGTGAGGCAGAAGTTTCTATTGAATACTCTTCATCATGAGCGCCGATTAATATCATTGGTTCGCTGTATTCGATTAGACATTTTTGATTTAAACACTCAAATACAGAGCTGTTGATTTCTGAGCGATTTGCTTCGCTAACAATGATGACAACTTGTTCAAGTGGTAGCCCCATTGCATCATCGCTGCTCCAGCCAGTGAGATGACATGCAATAGGATTCATATAAGTGATGTTATGCTCAATGTCTGTGGTGATGACAGCTTCGCCGATGCAGTCGAGGGTGACTTCGGCTAGTTCTTTTTGTTGATGTATTCTAGCTTCAGCGTCTTGCTGATGATGTTTTATTTTTAATATTAGGCGAATACAAACAAATAGCATAACTGCCACTGCTGTAAATATAACTGCGGGTAATAGCAGCCAGTCCATGTTTGCGTTAATCATGATTGATGTTTTTTGCTAATAGGGGATAGTTTGTTACGCAGGGATAAATACCAGATATAAAATAGCAGAAATCCTGTAGGTATAACGTAGATATTTGTATAAGCATATTTCCTTAGATGCTAGTGAAAACTGTTTAAAAGATATGCTTATTTTTCTTAATATAACAGCAGTAAAAATTGTGGTTATTGAATTAGAAATACCATGCCAGATCGGCCTGTACGAAATTATCCTGCCGGAAATTATGCAAAGGTCGTGACGATATCGTGTTGTTAAAAGCACGGGCTTCCAGTGTTAGTTTAAGGCTGTCGCCCAGGCGGCGGCTGGCTTCGATAAAACTGGCTATCACAGAATCATCAAGGTCGGTGGTCAGGCCAAGTAATATTTCGGTGCTTTGTGTGTCGTTCAGTGCGAGGCGCAGAGCAGTGGTGATGTCGTTCTGGAACGGTGATGAAGCCAGTTCGTTACGGTCATCGTACAGATATTCAATCACGATGCCGAGATCACTGTCACCGCCGAAAATTCCGTATAGAGTGTACTCAAAACCTGCCGTGGTGGCGATGTAATTGTCAGCGCTACTTTTTCTAGAAACAGCTTCCAGTTTCCATGTCCAGTCTTCGATGATGGCCTGTACATCTATACCTATTTGTTTGATTAGTAGGTAGTGAGGCGACAGGGTGGTGCCATTTAAAACCATGGTCGGCTCACGACTGGTGCCAGTGAAATAGGAAAGCCCCAGTTCAATTTCATCGAAAATACCCAGCCAGCGAGTAGCGTAGTCGATGTGTTTTTCTTCTTTGTCTGATTCATAAGTTGCAGTGTCGGCATTAAAATTTAGGCCGGGTGCGATTTCAAATCGAGGGCGACCTTCAATGCCAGTGAAGGTGCGTTCACGAAAGCCGGGCAGGATGAACATGTCTAGAACGCCCCAGTTCTGTTCAGTGCTGAAACGAATCATTGGCTGGCCTAATTTATCTTCACCATCGATGCCTTCAACCTGGTCGGTTTGATTGATAATGTCGACCAAATGTTGTGTTTCGGTTACGCCCCAGAAAACTTTGCTGATGCCGGCGGTAATTTCAAAGCCATCGTAAACGCCTGTCCATGAAAGTTCACGAATGTCGCTATGGCTACGTTCTTCATCGTTGTGGTCATGCCGATGGAAAGCGATGAAAGTCATGCTTTGTCGACTGTTATCTGATTTCTGATAAAGTTCAGGTTGGACTGCAAAACTACTGTATTGATTATGCTGGTTCGGGTCTAACGGATCATTAAAAAAAGCTTGTGATTGCAGGCTTATATTTCCAGATAGTTCAACGGCGTTAACCGTTGAGCTAAATAGTGTTAATAAAATTAATGATGGGTATATAACCTGTTTCATGACTGAGTAATTATTTTGCACGTTTAAGACTGTTACGACTGAAGTCTGTATCGGTCAGTCCGGTTTTGAACTTGTAATCGCTCCATTTTAAAGTAGTGCTTTTTTCTGTTTGGTGATTCACCATTGATAATTGGTCTGCACGCCAGTATTGACCCAGATATTTTTGATAACCATTGTAGCTAAGTGTTTTTAATAAAGAGTTTTTGCGATCGTAAAATACAATTTGTTCTGGACGATATTCAGCCTTGTTTATCCAGCCGATCTGCCGGGTGTAACCTGAATGTTCATAGGCAGGGATTCTTTCGATAACAAAGCAATCGATACCGTTGAGGGTTTCATCACGCAGATATTTGTAGGTGTATTTTTCAACTTCCTGTGATGCAATATCTTCGTAAGCAAATTCACTGCCCATGAATGGGCCTGATTTGTTTTTTGAGTTGATGCGTTTTACACGTTTAATGGATGGTAAATACAACCATTGCTCATCGGCTTGTTGTGCGTGTGAAAAAGTTAAAAAGGCGGTGCCTTTTACATCAGCAGGCTGGTCAAAGATCGACATGGATTTATCGCCATCGCCTTCAACTTCCAGTGATTTAATACGAATGTGACGCACACTGGTATCACCCTGTTTATTACGTAACTCCATGGTCATCTTGGCCGTCGAGTCAGTAAAACCAGTCTCGCGTTTATCTGATTCAACTGCAATAGCTAGTCCTTTTTCTTCGGCTGTTTCTGCTAGTGCGTTGAATGCATTTAATTGTAATGTGATGAGCAATAAGCTTGCTAAGCTAATTTTTATATTCATTTTTTATCCTTATCAAATTTCATTAATATTGCTGGTAATAAAGTGAAGTCAAGGGCAAGCGCCAGCGCAATAACAATACTGGTAAGTAAGCCCATTTCTGAGTTAAGTACAAAATGTGATTGTGCAAGTATCAGAAAGCCTGCAATCAATACTATGGAAGTGACTAATAGTGCGATACCGACACTGTTAAAAGCATAACGAACAGCTTCCTCGGCATTAAAATACTTCTCACGGCGTGCCCGAATATATTTGCTGAGAAAGTGGACGGTGTCATCGACCACAATACCCAGTGTCATGCCGGTCACTACAGAGAGTGCAAGTCCCACCTGACCTGAATACAATGCCCAGATTCCAAAGGCTGATGCAGCAGGTAGCAAGTTGGGTATCAAGCTGATGAGGCCATATTTGAATGACTTCAGGAAAATAACTAACACTAACGAAATCAGCAGTAGAGCTATGGTGGTACCTATGAGCATACTGTGAATATTTCGTTTGCCGATATGCGCAAACATTAGCGTCGGGCCAGATGCAATAGCGTCGATATCAGGAATATTTTCTTTAAGCCACTGCTTGGTATCTTTTTCAAACTGAAGGATTTCATTGGATGAAAGCGTATCCAGTGTTACCGCTATTTTAGTCGAGCTTTTACTGATATCGATCTGATTATTTAGATCAAGGCCGTAAGGTAATGACATTTCATACAGTAACAGGTACTGCGCTGCCATTTCACGTTGATCGGGTAGTTTGTACCATGCTGGATCGTCACCGTGCATGTTTTTGTTCAGGCGTTTAAATGTATCAGTGATGGTGTTAACGTGTATGACGCCAGATTGGGAACGAAGGTACTGAGAAAAGCGTTCAGTTTTTTCCAGAAAGTCAGGATTGCTGATACCGCCTTGTTCTGATGAATTTAAAGCAATATCCATGTAATAAACACCAGTGAGGTGTTCGGCTGCATAATCTGAGTCACGTCTGAATTCAACGGTTTCATCAAAGTATTCAACAAAAATATCGTTGAGTTCATTTTTTGGAATCAGTGATACCAGGGCGATGCTAATCACGGCAGCCCCTATCAGTAATCGATTATGATTTTTAATAACAAACTCACCAAAATCACCTAGTGCTTTCTTACCAACCACTTCTTTGCGTGAATGCGCTGGCAGAATAGCGACCATAGCGGGTAAAAAAGTAACCGAAAGTATGAAGCCGGCAGCGACACCAATAGCGGCAATGTTACCGAGATCGTGAAATGGAGGCGCATCACTAAAATTAAGACTTAAAAAACCAAGTATGGTGGTTAGTGATGTAACAAATACGGGCTGAAAATTGATACGCATACTTTCAATCATGCCAGTGATTTTATCTCTACCCAAAGCCATTTCGTGTCGCATGGAAACAAGTAGATGTACACCGTTGGCTATGGCCATGGTTAAAATCATAATCGGTGCAGACAGAACTGGCGGCGATAACATTGTGCCCATCCAGCCACTGATTCCCATGGCAGTGATGATAGACATGATGATCATGAGGAAGCAGATGACTGCACCACTGAAAGCCCGAAGTAAAAGGAACAACGTGACAATGATAAATAACAGCGCCAGCGGGTAGAGTGTTTTTACATCAGCCTGACTGCCTTCAGGGAAGGCGTTGTTCATTACTGCCAGGCCGACCAGACGTATTTCAATGTTAGGAAATTTTGCCAGCATGTCTGTTTTGATTTCGCGCGCATGTGCAACTGCTTCCGGTACCTCACTCAGACTTTTCCCGGGTAATTGCACGGTTACATTTATACCGGTGTATTTGCTGTCGGGTGAAATCAGTCGATGAAGCATCATCGGCTCATTAACTGCAATAGTTTGAATGCGCTCAAGATCGGCAGTGCTCAGTGCTTCCGGGTTGACAACTAAATCATCAACGACCAGATCATCTTCTTCTGCATAGGTGTGCTGATAGTTTGTCAGAGAATCTACGCGTGTGGAAAAGGGGATCTGCCAGGATGCTTTGGTAATCGCCTGAACTGCATTGAGCGTTTCGACACTGAATACTTTGCCATCCTTCGGCGTGACCACAAACATGATGTTATCGTTTTTGTTGAAGGTGTTTTGCATCTGCTCGAATTCGAGTAACTGCGGATTGTCCTCACCAAAAAACATACGATAGTCGTTGCTTATGCTGAGTCTGGGAGCGCCTGCACCTGCAGCGAACACAGCGCCAATGACTGCTAATATAACCAGATACCGCCAGCGAATTATCCAATGTGCATAATTTTCAATCATGATTGTTTTTTCCTTTTATTTATTATTTCAATTTCATTTGCATATAAATCGGATGAGATTTTATTGAACATGGCTTCGTTATCAGTATCTGAACTGAGAGGGAGCCAGTTATAACCGTCCAGAAATTTTTGTGTGTTTAGCCAGAGTAGTTGTACCGTCGGGCTGAAGCCAAGGTCCTGTAAAGGGATATCAGAATGTTCGAGTATTAGGGCACCGAAATACATCGACCAGACACCAAAAACAATGCCATTTGCTATAGGACTAGTTTCCTTTGGCAGGTCGCCACAACTGATTGCTTCCTTGACCACGTCGAGTGCTATTTCAATAATTCTCTGTTCCAGAGATTCCATTTCAGCAAGTTTAGCGTCACTTATTTTTTCACGTACCGCATTTATCTTGATGATTTGAACATTCTGTGCGGTCATAGGATGTGCTTGATGGTATAGCGAATAGCCGATTCCGATGGCAGAGAATCGTTCACGCGATGTCCCTTTATATTCAGCAGCACGTGTGAACATATTGATCAGATTATTGATACTGCGGCAGCAAAGCGAGCAAACCATGTCTTCTTTGCTTGAGAAATGATTGTAGATGGTTCCTTTTGAATATTCGACGGCCTCTGCAACACGATCCATAGTGAGATAGGAGTACCCCTGTTCATGCAGAATATTTTGTGCGCTATCCAGAATCAATTCTTCGCGCTGTGCTAGCTCACGTTGCTTGCGCGAAACGGGGGCTATTGCCTTGATCAATTTTGAGACTGGACATTCCATTGAGCGATAATATGACGAAGCGTCAAAAAATGTCAATATGTTTATTAGTTAGTTGATTGTCTTATTATTTATAGGGTTTGATAATAGTGGTATGAGGGGCAGAGTCGACTCAAATCGGCGTAAAATGATAGCGATTCTTTTATAGTGAAATTTTAATGAGTGAAATAAATTCAGTGAATAAACAAGTTGATATTTATCATGGAGTTAGCTTTGATCAATTTGCACACGCTTATAGATCTTTAGGTATTTCAGCCAGGCTCAAAGTAACCCCAGAAGATTTCATCGTCGATGAGAAACTCCCTTTTGAACTGAGCGGTGAAGGAGAGCATGCCTGGCTTCATGTTCAAAAACGGGACTGTAATACTGACTGGGTAGCAAAAGCGCTGGCAAAGATAGCTGGTGTCAGGTTGCGCTGTGTGGGTTACGCCGGTTTAAAGGACCGTCACGGCCTGACTTCGCAGTGGTTCAGTGTGCATATGCCGGGAATGCCTGATCCTGACTGGAAGCAGGTTGAATCAGTGGAAGGTGAAGAGGGTAATATTAAGTTGCTGGAGGCGACGAGGCATGGTCGCAAGCTCCGCCGTGGTGCACTCAAGGAGAACCGCTTTAGCATTCGATTGCGTGATTTGAAGGAGAGTGCAGATCTAGCCACTTTGATAAATGAGCGTTGCCAGTTGATTGCTGAACGAGGTGTGCCCAATTATTTCGGTGAACAGCGATTTGGTCATGGTATGGCTAATTTATCTGCAGCTGCTTATATGTTTAGTCATGATGATTTACGTCTACCCAGGCATAAAAAAAGCATTTATCTCTCAGCATCACGCTCATGGATTTTTAATCGTGTGCTATCGCAACGTGTAGAGCAGGATGTCTGGGATACAAAAATTCCTGGCGATGTCTTTATGCTGGCAGGTAAAACTGCCTGTTTCTGGGATGATGGTTCAACTGATCTGGGTGAACGAATCAAAAATAAAGAAATTCATCCTACGGCTTTGCTTTGGGGTGATGGAGAGCTGAGGTCTCAGGCAGACGCGGCTGAGCTGGAAAATCGTATCGTTGATGAAAACCCTGTATTTAAGCAAGGCCTGTGTAAATTCAAGGTTCAACAAATGCGCCGCTCGCTGCGGCTAGTACCGACTAATATGACGTGGCAGCTACAGAATGATGACTTATTGCTCAGTTTTGATTTGCCCTCAGGTTGTTACGCCACCATGGTGCTGCGTGAGCTGCTCAATGTGGAAGAGCAGGCAATCTCACTAGCATAAAAAATAAAGACGCTGATAAGTGTGCTGAATTTTCTGTGCATGCTAAAATCTGCGCTATTGCTTACTTTTAATAAACGAAGATATCCCTGAGACCATGAATCCAAATTATCTAGATTTTGAACAACCTATCGCTGAACTTGTCGCCAAAATTGAAGAGCTGCGTTATGTCGGTGATGACGCTGAGATCAATATTGGTGAAGAAATTACTAAGCTAGAGGAGAAATCCCGCAGCCTGACCAAAAATATTTTCGCTAAGCTGGATGCCTGGCAAACCTCTAAATTGTCACGTCATCCCATGCGTCCTTATACGCTGGATTATGTTGATCGTATTTTTACCGATTTTCAGGAATTGCACGGTGATCGTACTTTTTCCGATGATGCTGCCCTGGTTGGCGGTCTAGCACGTCTGGATGGCATGCCAGTGATGGTGATTGGCCATCAGAAAGGCCGTGATACCAAAGAAAATATTCGTCGTAACTTCGGCATGCCCAGGCCTGAAGGTTACCGCAAGGCTCTGCGTTTAATGAAAATGGCAGAGCAATTCAGAATTCCAATTTTGACTTTCATCGATACACCAGGTGCTTATCCAGGGATTGGTGCGGAAGAACGCAATCAGTCAGAGGCTATTGCACGTAATTTGTTCGTCATGGCTGATCTAAAAACACCGATTATCTGCACCGTAATTGGTGAAGGTGGTTCCGGTGGTGCATTGGCGATTGGTGTTGGTGATCGTGTCATGATGCTGGAATACAGTACTTATTCAGTCATTTCTCCCGAAGGTTGTGCCTCCATTTTGTGGAAGAGTGCTGATAAGGCTGAAGATGCCGCAGAAGCCATGGGTATAACCGCCAAGATTCTAAAAGATCGTGGTCTAATTGATCAGGTGATTAGAGAACCTCTGGGTAGTGCTCATCGGGATATCGATGAGACCGCTAGAAATATTAAACAGGCGCTGGTCGATGCACTTGAAAGCTTCGAGAAAATTGGTCTTGAAAAATTGCTGGAAAATCGTTACCAGCGTTTAACTTCATTTGGCGAGTTCCTTGAACAGGAAGCCAGTTAAGTTTCTTTAAGGCCTTCACCAGTGGATTTATCAAAGCGATTCTCAGATATTCTGGAATCGCTTTTTTTTAAACCGAATCCCTCTTCAGAAGCACCACTGCGATGCCTTGTCGCTTACAGTGGCGGCCTGGATTCTCACGTTTTACTGCATCTTTGTGCCAAATTCTCAAAGTTGCCGGTACGGGCTGTTTATATTCACCATGGTTTGCAGGATGAAGCTGATCAATGGTCAGAGCATTGCACTGAAATTTGTAAAACACTTCACGTTCCATTTAAAACTATTCACGTTGATGCCAGTAAACGCTCCGGTGAAAGTCCGGAGGAGACCGCACGCAAAGCGCGCTATGCCGCATTGAAATCCGAGCTGGAGCCGGGTGATTGTATGTTAACCGCACATCATCAGGACGATCAGTCTGAAACTGTTTTATTGCAGTTATTTCGTGGCGCAGGCGTGGCAGGATTGTCGGCTATGCCCGTTATTCGTGAAACAAATAAAACATTTCATGCAAGACCGTTACTGAGTTTTAGTCGTGATGAAATACACGATTATGCGAATGAAAATAATCTGAAATGGGTTGAAGACCCCAGCAATACCGACACCGACTTTGATCGTAACTTACTGCGCCATGACATCATTCCCGTGATCAAAAATCGTTGGTCACAGTTAGGTGATTCATTAACAAAAATGGCATGCCAACAGCAAGATGCAATGGAGATCATTGAAACCATGGCAGGTATTGATTTAGCTTCTATTGTTACGCAGCAAGCTTGTGTCATCGATATTGCGGGACTATCAAAACTCACCAAAGCTCGACAATTAAATGTATTACGATCATGGATACATCAATGTGCTGAGGATGCACCTACAGCTAATATTTTGCATCAGATATTAAAAACAGTATTACCAGCAGCAGATGATGCCAGCCCGGAGTTGTGTTGGGGGAAGTCCGAGATTCGTCGATATCAGGGGCAGTTGTACTGTTTAAAACGAGTAGAACATGATGCATCAGAAGCTTTTGACTGGAATCCAAAAGAACAACGGGTGCTAGATAATCTAGACATTGAATTACTGGCAGAGCAGGGCTTAAAGCCAGAGCTACTGAATAAAAAACTGACGGTAAAATTTCGACAGGGCGGAGAAAAAATTCGACCTGTGGGAAGAAAGGGTACACATAGCCTGAAGAAGCTAATGCAGGAAGCAGGCATTCCACCGTGGCAGCGCTCAAGAATACCGTTAATCTATTTTGATGAAGAACTGATTTGTGTTTACGGTTATTGGATTGCCGAAGGAAAAACTAAAGAATAAAAAAGCCCCGCATTGCGGGGCTTTTTTATTTGGCTGATTAAAGTGAATTAATCAATCACGGCCACTAAGAGCACTAAGGATATTAAGCAGATGGATGAATATATTGAATATGCTCAAGTACATGCCAACGGTAGCTAGTATGTAGTTGGTCTGCTCACCGCGAATAATCGCACTGGTGTCATGCAGAATGAAACCGCTCATGATCAGAATTACTGCTGATGAAATAGCCAGTGACAGTGCAGGCATATCTAAAAAGATATTAGCAATCATCGCGACAACGGCGATGCCCATACCTACAACAAGGAAGCCAGCCATAAAGCTGAAATCTTTTTTACTGGTTAGCGCGTAACCAGACAAGCCGAGGAAAATTACACCGGTACCACCAAAAGCAGTCGCAATAATTTGACCACCGTTAGCCATTTGCAAATAGGCATTCAAC
Organism: Gammaproteobacteria bacterium; assembly: GCA_029882355.1. Classification (GTDB taxonomy): domain Bacteria; phylum Pseudomonadota; class Gammaproteobacteria; order SZUA-229; family SZUA-229; genus LH-M37. The sequence goes on from JAOUKV010000018.1 coordinate 51,856, forward strand.
ATTGGGCCAATGCTAAGGCCGAGTAAGCCGGTGATGCCAAAAACAACCCACAAGCCTTTGCTTGAGTTGGCTGTACGCGGTAGTGCAAACCAGATAAGACCCATTGCACCGAACATGCCAATCAGGCTAACACCGTGTGGTAGCTCGATTGCCATAGAAAGGCCAGCCATTAAGGCGCTGAAAAACAGCGTTGCAGACAACAGGGCGTAGGTGTTCTTTAAGACCTTGTTGGTCGAAAGGATTTGTGATTCTGAACGTGTTGCTGAAATTTGCATATTTATTCCTGTAAGTGTTTCAAGTTATTCGTAAGAGTACCATTATTAGCTAGACAGGGTAAATGATAATAAGTTTCACCTATCATCATTACGCTACGGTCTCTGAGACGTATATTAGGGGGCGGATGAAGGATTTCAAGTCTATTTTAGGTTTTGAATAAGGTTTTACTAATAATAAAGACAAAAAGGGTCATGTATTCATTGAAACAAGTTAAAAATCCAGTAAGATACGCCCTCCCGAGCGCTGTATCTTGGGAAAGAGATTAAATATTATCCGGAGAGTTGGCTGAGTGGTCGAAAGCGGCGGTCTTGAAAACCGTTGAACCGTAAGGTTCCGAGGGTTCGAATCCCTCATTCTCCGCCACATATAAAAGAGGTCATTTATGACCTCTTTTTTTGTTTCTACATGTCTATAATGTATGCAATATTAACAAAGAGCTCATCTATGCCCGAGCGCATTCGCGAAATACCATATAACTACACCTCGTTTTCAGACCGTGAAATCGTTACCCGTTTTCTGGGTGCGCCGATTTGGCAATTGATCGAAGGCCTTCGTGGTGAGCGCAATACCGGTATTTCAGCACGCATGCTGCTGGAAGTGCTGGGTGATATGTGGGTGGTGACTCGCAATCCGTACCTGCAAGAAGACTTACTGGAAGATGCTGGTCGCCGTAAGGCTTTAATCGAAGCCATGCATCATCGTCTTGGACAGATTGAAGCGCGAGCGGGCGGTAATACCAAAGCTTTAGAATTACACCGTGCTGCCAGCGAAGCAGTGAATCGTTTTTCTGACCAATTCGATATCGATAAAAAGCTAAGAGAAAAAGTACGCAAACGCTTTAAACGCATCACACGTAAAGATAATGTCGATTTTGGTGGGCTGGCCAGAGTCTCTCATGCCACCGATGCCACTGACTGGCGCGTTGAATCCCCATTTGTAGTTATCTCGCCGGATACTGAAGAAGAAGTCATCGATATCGTACAGGCCTGTATTGATCTTGAACTGACTATCATCCCGCGCGGCGGCGGTACCGGTTATACCGGTGGTGCTGTGCCACTTGATGCGCATTCGGTGGTAATCAACACTGAAAAGCTGGAATCGCTGAGCGGTGTAGAAAAACAAGCATTAATCGGTGTTGATGAAGCCGTGCCAACGGTGAGATGTGGTGCCGGTGTGGTGACACGTCGTGTCTCTGATTTGGCCGGCGCGAATGGGCTCGCCTTCGCTGTAGACCCAACCTCGCAGGATGCTTCCTGCATCGGTGGCAACGTCGCTATGAACGCGGGTGGTAAGAAAGCGGTGCTATGGGGTACGACACTGGATAATCTGGTGTCATGGCGCATGGTGACACCCGATGCGCAGTGGATAGAAGTTGAGCGTTGTAATCATAATCTCGGTAAAGTGCATGAACAGGAAGAAGTTGTTTTCCGTATCAGTCGTTTTCAGCACGACGCTAAAACATTAATAGGTGAACCTGAACTACTGCGTATAGCAGGCTCAATTTTCCGTAAGGCCGGTTTAGGTAAAGATGTTACTGACAAGTTTCTCTCCGGTTTACCCGGTATTCAAAAAGAAGGTTGTGATGGCATTATCACTTCGGCGCGTTTCATTCTGCACCGCATGCCAAAATCTATTCGCACGGTTTGTCTTGAATTTTTTGGTTCGGATTTGTCACGCTCTATCTCCGCCATTTCTGAACTGGTCGATCATGTTAAGGAGACAGAAGGCGTTGTACTTGCTGGTTTAGAACATCTTGATGAACGTTATGTAAAGGCCGTGCGTTACACCACCAAGAGTCCGGGTCGTGAACGCCCACGTATGGTGTTGATTGCTGATATCGCTGGAGACGAAGAAGAGAATGTCGCTAGAGTCGTCTCAACTATTATTGAACTGGCCAGACAACGCGATGGTGAAGGTTTTGTTGCGGTAAGTCCTGAAGCGCGTCGCCATTTCTGGTTAGATCGCGCACGCACAGCGGCGATTTCGGCGCACACCAATGCCTTCAAGGTAAACGAAGACGTTGTTATTCCATTGGACAGGCTCAATGAATACAACACCGGTATCGAACGCATTAACATCGAGCAGTCGATTGTTAATAAGTTAGAAAGTGTTGAATCATTTGTGGAATATTTGTCGGGCGATTTATCGGGATTAAAACTCGATAAAGAGTTTGATGAAAGCGAAGAAGTACACGCTATTTTTCAGGCCAAGCTGGATATGGCGCTTAAACATCTTGAAGCTGTTCGTCAGCGTTGGACGAAACTGGCTGAGAGCATGGATGATGCGGCCAGCGACCATTTGAGCCTATGGACTGAAGCCGAGAAAGCCGCTATCCGAGAAAATGACACGGTATTAGATTTATTACTGCGCCGTGATGTACTGGTTTCTTATCGGCAGGAAATCAAACAGCGCATGCGCGAGATTTTCCGCGGTCAGGAAATGGAAGCCTTACGCGATACTTTGCGCAAAAGACATCTGGCGATTAAAAATAATCGTTTATTTATTGCTTTGCACATGCATGCAGGTGATGGCAACGTTCACACAAATATCCCGGTACACTCTGATAACTATCGGATGTTGCATGAAGCGGATCGTCTGGTTGATTTGGTAATGGCATTAGCCCAAAAGCTGGGCGGTGTTATTTCTGGTGAGCATGGTATTGGTTTGACTAAAATTCAATATCTTGAGCCAGAGAAGTTGTCCGAGTTTGTAAAGTATAAAAATAAAGTGGATCCGCAAGGCCATTTCAATAAAGGCAAACTAATGCCAGGTTCTGGTCTTGAAAATGCCTACACGCCATCACTAGCACTGGTGCAACAGGAAGCTTTAATCCTTGAACAAAGCGAATTAGGGTTGCTCAATGACGACATTAAACATTGTCTGCGTTGCGGTAAATGTAAACCGGTTTGTATGACCCATATTCCGCGCGCTAATCTTTTATATTCACCGCGTAATAAAATCCTGGCATCGGGATTGATTACCGAAGCTTTTTTGTATGAAGAGCAAACGCGTCGTGGTATTTCAATTCGTCACTTTGATGATTTGAATGATGTCGCTGATCATTGCACGGTCTGTCATAAATGTTATAACCCTTGTCCGGTAAATATTGATTTCGGTGATGTTTCTATTCGCATGAGAAAAATATTAAAAGACCGGGGTCAGAAGCATTTCAATCTGGGTAGCTGGGCTGCAATGCAGTTTTTAAATGTAAAAGATCCAATGGCTATTAAAGTTTTGCGTTCTGCTATGGCTCAGCTTGGGTTTATTGCTATTAATCTTGCGCATTCTCTAGCGAAGAGATTAGGCTTGTTGGGGCGTAAAAAACGTCTGCCGCCATCAACAACCGGTCATACAAAAGTAAATGAGCAAATTGTCAATTTAGTGCGTAAACCAATGCGCTCAAAAATACCGGCCAAGCCTTTAAGGACTTTACTGAACGCAGAAGATGCTTCACAGGTAGTGATTATTCGTGATGCAGAAAAAACCACGGATGATTCTGATGCGGTGTTTTATTTTCCAGGTTGTGGTTCAGAGCGTTTATTCAGTCAAATAGGTTTGGCTACCCTGGGCATGTTGTATCAGACGGGAGCAAAAACCGTATTGCCGCCCGGTTACATTTGTTGCGGTTATCCACAAACAGCAGGTGGTGATGCAGAAAAAGGACAGGCGATCAGTACTGAGAATCGCGTGCTGTTTCATCGTATTGCTAATACGCTGAATTATCTTGATATCAAAACTGTGATTGTTAGTTGTGGTACCTGTATGGATCAGTTGTTGAAATATGAATTCGAGAAAATTTTTCCCGGTTGTCGTTTGCTGGATATACACGAGTACCTGATGGAGAAGGGTGTGACGATGACTGCTGATAATGATACTGAGTATTTGTTTCACGATCCCTGTCATACACCAATGAAATCGTACAATCCAATTAAAGTTGCTTCCAGCTTAATGAGTAAAAAGGTCACACTGTCAGATCGTTGCTGTGGTGAATCGGGTACTTTGGGAACCGCACGTCCTGATATTGCGGATCAATTGCGTTATAGAAAACAGGAAGAATTAGAGAAGTCAGTGCTTGAACTGACTGGCAGCAAAAAAAATAAAAATGGAAAAGTGAAAATGCTGACTTCTTGTCCCGCCTGCCAACAAGGTTTGTCTCGCTATCAGGATGATACCGGTCTTGAAACTGACTACATTGTTGTCGAGATGTGCAAAAACAATCTCGGAGAAGATTGGCAGAAAACAGTACTGGCGAATATTAAGGCTGATGGCATTGAAAGAGTCTTATTATAGGCGTATAACTTTAGTCATTGAATGATAATTGTCTAGAGGTTGGGGATAGTAATGATTGAAGATTTTAAGGGTGATGAATCTTGGCGAATGTTCCGGATTATCAGTGAGTTCACAGAAGGTTTTGATAAGCTGGCAGATATAGGTTTCGCTATTTCTATATTTGGATCTGCGCGTACTCAACCGGATAATCATTATTATCAGAAAGCCGTTGATATTAGTGGCCGTCTTGCCAAAGAAAATTTTTCCATTATTTCTGGTGGTGGTGGCGGTATCATGGAAGCTGCCAATAAAGGCGCTGCCGAGAATGATGCGATTTCTGTCGGTTTAAATATTGATCTACCACACGAGCAAAAGCCCAATAAGTTCCAAAATTTATCTTTAGGCTTTCGTTACTTTTTCGCACGTAAGGTTATCTTTGTAAAATACTCCATGGGTTATGTTTGTATGCCTGGTGGTTTCGGCACGCTGGATGAATTTTTTGAATCACTAACACTTATTCAAACAGAAAAGATATATAGAATGCCAATAGTCTTATTTGGTACAGAATACTGGTCGGGACTCATTGACTGGATGAAAGCGACACTGATCAAGCATGGAACTGTCTCAGAAGAAGATTTTGATTTAATTGTAATAACTGATGATGTTGATGAAGTTGTCGAAATCATGAATTGCCACCGTGAAAAAAAGCTTAAGCACATAGAAGAAGCGCATCAGGAATGGTTGAAAAATCCGATGTCAAAAAATGTGGAAGACGTGATAAGGAATTTGGTGAGGAATAATAATTAAAAAATCGCCAACTGCCGACTTAGGGCTTCAATGTTTCGTAGGCCTGACGAATGCGGATAAAAGTGGCTGAATCTCCGCCTTTGTCTGGATGGTGAAGAGCAGCCAGTTCCCGGTAACGTTGATTTATTGCTTCACTTCTGGGTTTGCCTTCCAGGCCTAAAATAGCCAGCGCTTCCAGTTCTCTGTCTGCGCTGATATACAGCTTCCAGAAGCTGGATAACAATTTTTCTACATCCTGTTTGTCTGTATTTTTAAAATTGGCCCAGTCTAGATAGTATTCACTGAGTTTTACATTTACTGATTCAGTGAGTTCTTTGTTATTTGACTGAATCTTAGCAGTGATGAGTTGAATTTTAAGTGGTGAAATATCAAGAAAAACCTGTTCTTCTGCCATTAATTTTTTTTGTAACTGGTGTAACGCATTCATTACCAGGAAGTGCTTTTGAAAAATAGCGAGCTGGTAGTCATCATCTATATCTTCAAAACCAGTATGTTCTTCCAGAGATTTAATAATCAGATATTCAGTAATGCCTTCAGTATGCTGCTGCAATAAAGACAGAATGTCAGGAATTAAAGGGTTCTTCAGCATTGGCTTTAGCTATGAGGAGGGGATCTCTAAACCCACATTCTCCAGCATACCGACTAGCTTAATCAGAGGTAGTCCAATGAGCGAGTTAGGGTCTTCGCCTTCAAATTTTTCAAACAGGGCAATGCCGAGACCTTCGGACTTGAAGCTGCCGGCACAGTTGTACGGTTCTTCTTTCTTTAAATAGTTTTCAATCTTTTGAGCGGAGAGCTTCTTGAATATCACTGTATAAGGCTCGCAGATCGTCTGTTTCTTGCCTGTTCGGGTGTTGAGTAGGCATAGGCCGGTCTGGAAGACGATGCGCTGACCTGATGCTTCGGTAAGCTGTTTGACGGCATTGTTGAAGTTGCCAGGCTTGGTTAATGGTTTGCCGTTGAGTACAGCGCTTTGATCAGATCCAATAATCAGAGCATCCTGTCCCTTGATTTGTTCGGCAACCGCCTCTGCTTTGAGCTCCGACAGACGCATAACCATCGCCTCAATACTTTCACCTTCAATCGGTGTTTCATCAACATCGGGTGAGGCGCAGCTGAATTCGATTTGCAGTCGTTCCAGCAACTCTTTGCGGAAGGGGGAGGTTGAGCCGAGAATGAGCTTCATAGATGTTTATTTGTTGAATAAAAAGGGGATTTTAAACGATTAGATTAACCGGTGGGATGAATTTGTCGTAACAATTGTAGCTATGTGTTTGATATTTTAGGAAATGCTAATGTTTCTATCGCCTGTGGAACAGAACTTATTGAATTGTATAGGATATTATATACAGAAATGATATTTTGCTTTAAAATGGGTCGATTATGTCAAAGCAATTGCCTGAAACGACGAATTTTTTAAAGCAGGCCGAGCGCAATGTGACTCTGGAAGGGGTAATGCCGCTGGTCAAGCTTGAGCGTTTATCAGAGGTTTTGAGTGATAATTCAGGTGAGTTATTCGCTAAATTACAATTCACCTCCGGTACGGGTTATTTAGGATTGCACGGTGAGGTTGAAGCATCTCTGGAACTGATTTGCCAGCGCTGTATGCAGCCGATGAAACACGCTGTGTCAGGGCAGTTTAAGTTTGGTCTGATGACTGATGAAAAATATATCGACAAGGTACCATTTGATGCGGATCCTTATTTATTAGAAGGTGATGAGCAGTCAGTAGTAGAAATTCTTGAAGATGAGCTGCTGTTGTCGATACCTATTTCAGCGACACATCAAAAAGCGTGTTCTGAGTTTCTTCATAAACAGGATGAAGAAAGGCGAGTGGAGAAAGAAAAATCGAACCCATTCGCTGTATTGAAAGATTTGAAAATAGATTAGGTTAAATTCTAATCTATTGAATTTTAAAATAATTTTATATTTATAGGTTTTTAACAGGAGATATTCCGTGGCCGTTCAAAAGAGTAGAAAAACACGTTCAAAACGCGGTATGCGCCGTTCACATGATGCCCTTACAGGCAAAACTTTATCTGTTGATCCAACATCCGGGGAAACTCATTTGCGTCATCATGTAACACCAGACGGCTATTACAAAGGCCGTAAGGTGATAGACACAGAAAGCGCTGTCGAAGTTTAGGTTGTTTACCCTGCCGCTCAACCGCTAACGGTGGTTGAGCGGCATTGAATTTATTGATGCCAGATCCGGCGATAATTGCACTTGATGCCATGGGTGGCGACTTCGGACCAGAAGTCGTGCTGCCTGCTGCTGTCCAGGTAATTAAGAAGCATAAGAATGTCGGCATCATTCTGGTGGGCGATGAGGCTATTTTAAGAGCCCGTGCTGAGCAGATTGGAATGGATCTGACTGGTGCTTTAGCTGGCCGGATTGAAATTCAGCACGCATCACAGGTTGTCGAAATGTGCGATGAGCCAGCCCTGGCGATTCGAAAGAAAAAAGATTCTTCTATGCGTGTGGCGATAGACCTTGTTAAAGAGGGCCGCGCTCAGGCCGCCGTCAGTGCCGGAAATACCGGTGCGCTGATGGGTACGGCCAAATTTGTACTCAAAACCGTACCCGGTATTGATCGTCCTGCCATTTGCACCACCATCCCATCGGTTACCGGCCATACTCATATGCTTGATTTGGGTGCCAATGTTGATTGCAGTGGTGAAAACCTGTGTCAGTTTGCGATCATGGGATCGGTGCTGGCCGAGGCCGTCGATAATGTAGAACGGCCACGTGTGGGCTTGCTGAATATCGGTTCTGAAGCAATGAAAGGCAATGCACTGGTTAAGGAAGCTGATGCGCTGCTGGTCAATGCCCCAATCAACTATATTGGTTTTGTTGAAGGTGATGATATCTACAATGGCAGCGTTGATGTGGTGGTCTGTGATGGTTTTGTCGGCAATGTTTCATTGAAGACCTCTGAAGGCGTTGCCAAGATGATCAGTCACTTCATGAAAGAAGAATTTAGCAAAGGCTTGTACAACAAAATTGCGGCCATGATTGCGATGCCCGTGCTTAAAGCATTTAAAAAGCGCATTGACCCACGTGCTTACAATGGAGCCAGCATGCTGGGTTTGAATGGCATTGTCATCAAAAGCCACGGTGGTACCGATATCTTTGGTTTTGCTAATGCAATAGAGATAGCCGTGCTGGAAGTAGAAAAAACAGTCCCACAACATATTCGTTCCAGAATGGAACCATTGCTGGAGAAAGCAGTTTGAGTTACTCAAGAATTGCAGGTACAGGTAGTTACCTACCCGAAAAAATCCTGACCAATAAGGATATGGAAAAAATCGTCGATACCACTGCTGAGTGGATAGTCGAGCGCACTGGTATTGAAGAGCGACATATCGCGGCAGATGGTGAATTCACTGTGGATTTGGCCGAAAAGGCGGCGCGAAATGCCATGGATGCCGCGGGCAAAACCAGCGCAGATATTGATCTTGTAATCGTAGCAACCACTACGCCGGATCGTGTATTTCCGAGTACCGCCTGTTTGCTGCAGAAACGCCTGGATATTCATGGCTGTGCGGCTTTCGATGTGCAGGCCGTCTGCACAGGTTTTGTTTATGCGCTAGGTATTGCTGATAACTTTTTCAAAGCCGGCACAGCCCGGTGTGCCTTAATAGTCGGTGCTGAAACGCTTTCACGAATAGTTGACTGGACCGACCGTGGTACTTGCGTGTTATTTGGTGATGGTGCCGGTGCTGTGGTACTTGAAGCCAGCGATGAGCCAGGTATTATTTCGACGCATTTACACGCCGATGGCCAATATGAGGATTTATTGACCGTACCTTATGGTGTCTCAACGGGTGCTAGTCAATTGCTCGATGGCGCAGGTGGTATCACCATGCGCGGTAACGAAGTCTTTAAGATGGCAGTGAACACGTTAGGGCGTATCGTTGATGAAACCCTGGCACATAATAATCTTGAAAAATCTGATATTGACTGGCTGGTGCCACATCAGGCCAATACACGCATCATTAATGCTACCGCGAAAAAACTCAAAATGTCGACCGATCACGTTGTCATGACGGTGAATAAGCACGGTAATACTTCGGCAGCATCAGTGCCTCTGGCTTTGGATACGGCTGTTCGTGATGGCCGTATACAGCGTGGTGAAACGCTATTGCTGGAAGCCTTTGGCGGAGGATTTACCTGGGGTTCAGCGTTAATTAAATACTAACTGATTAAATATTTCTTGTGGCTGAATGCTTAATGCAGGCAATATATATTTTTTAATAACAGCGTTAGAATTAGACAGGGTTTAAGAAAAGCGTGCTCAAAAGTGAGCGCGCTTTTTTTTGTCTCAAAATAACGAAATAGCGTTACTAATCACTAATATTCTTATTTAAAAGTGGCATGAAATATAACATTGTGTTTTTGATAAATGCTGATATAGAATGGACATTCCAGTAAATTAAAAAATGGTGTTGCAATGGCGGAACGTGAAACCGGAACGGTTAAATGGTTTAACAATTCAAAAGGATTTGGTTTTATCGAAAGACAAGATGGCGAAGATGTATTTGTACACTTCAACCAAATTCGCGGAGATGGTTACAAATCTCTTGATGATGGTCAACAGGTTGAGTTCAGTGTCACCAAAGGTGATAAAGGATTTCAGGCTGAGGATGTAGCACCACTTTAATTAAGAAATCTCCCTGGAGATTTCTTTTTTTTTGCGTGAAGAGTAGTGTGACCTTAGTCTGGTTAAACTTCTTCAGCGCGGGTGATCATTTCTTCTGCATGCGCTAGTGATTGTTGAGTAATATCGACACCGCTCAGCATACGTGCAATTTCTTCTATACGTTGCTGGCGGTCTAGAGTAGCTACGCTTGTGCTCGTTTTCTTTTTATCTGACAGTTTGTGAACGCGCATGTGATTGTGTGCCTGTGATGCAACCTGTGGTAAGTGGGTAATGCAAACAACCTGGTTACTGCTACCTAAAATTCGTAAGTGTTGACCAACAATTTCTGCAATACCCCCGCCAACACCGCTATCAACTTCATCAAAAATTAATGTTGGAATACGCGTTTGTGCCGCGGTAATCATTTGAATGGCGAGACTAATTCGCGCCAACTCACCACCAGAAGCAACGCGCGATAATGCTTTACAGGCCTGACCTGAATTAGCAGTCACCGTGAAATTGATTTTATCGACACCATGTGCGGTACGTTTGTCGTTGTCATTTTGTGTTATTTCAATAACGAACTGGCCGCCGCTCATACCTAATGTTTGCATTGCAGAACTGATAGCGCTGTTTAATTTTGTTGCTGCTTTATTTCGGCTGCTACTGAGTGATTTAGCCGCGTTCTGATAAGTTTGTTCTAACGTTTTATACTCAGCTCGTAGCTCTTCCAGTCTTTCGTCAGCATGACCAATATCATCTAATTCATTTGAAAGTTGCAAGTGCAATTCGACTAGCGCTTTTGGTTCAACGTGATGTTTACGTGCCAGGTCAAGAATTATCTGAAGTCGTTGCTCTACGCTTTCAAGTTCAGCGGGGTTGAGTTCGAGTGAATCACCGTATGAATTTAATTGTGAAATGCTTTCATCAATTTGTACTATTGCTTCCTGTAATAAATCAACAATCGGGTTCAGTTTTTCATCAAATTCTGCGATGCTCTGAAGTGAAGTGATTACCCGTGATAAATCAGATTGAATATTTGAATCTTCATTGCTATGAAGTAGTTCGATAGATTGCTGTACCGTGCTGGTTAGTTTTTCAGCGTGGGCGAGGCGAGAGTGTTGCTCATTAAGTGCAGAGTATTCGTTTGCTTCTAGCGCCAGTGCATCAAGTTCCTGCGTTTGAAAACGTAATAAATCGAGTCGATTATTTCTATCGTTACTGGCCTGTTCAAGATGTTGCAGTTGTTCGTCTACTAGTTTGAGTTGCACGAATGCATTACTCACGGCTTCAATTAAATTACCATGGTTGGCGTAGTCGTCGAGTAATTGTCGTTGTACTACGGGTTTCATCAAAGATTGATGTTCATGCTGACCATGAATATCGATCAGCATTTCAGCCAGTTCACGAATAATGTTCAGATTAACCGGTGTCCCGTTGATGTAAGCGCGTGATCGGCCATCTCTAGAAACACGACGACGTAACAGGCATTCATCGTCAGTGTTTAACGCCTGCTCGACCAGCCATGACCGAACCGCTTCATTATTTTGTATATCAAATTCGGCAACAATTTCGGCATGATCAGCGTCTTGTTTTATGCTGTCATTGTCAGCGCGATCACCCAGTACTAAACCCAGTGCGCCTAATAATATAGATTTACCTGCACCGGTTTCACCAGTGAGTGCAGTCAAGCCTGCATCAAATTCAAGTTCAAGTGCATCGATGATGGCGAAGTTGCGTATGGTTAAATGTAAAAGCATGATTAAAAACTAAACCTATTCGCTCCAGTGAAGTTTTGCGCGAAGAATGTCGAAATTATTAAGGCCTTGCGGATGTAACAGGGTAATCGTGTGCTGCTTGCGTTTAATACTAATACGATCACCATTCTCAACATCAAACGAAGTCTGACCATCACAGGTAACTTGTGCGATAGCCTGATTTGTTTCGCTGATGACTAATTCAACTTCAGCGTTGGAATTAATCACCAGTGGCCGACTACTTAGTGTGTGCGGACAAATCGGTACCAGTGCAATAGCATCCAGATTCGATTGTAAAATCGGGCCACCACTGGATAGCGCGTAAGCGGTCGAACCCGTCGGTGTTGAAATGATTAAACCATCAGCGCGTTGATGATTAACAAACTGATCATTAATACGTGTTTCGAATTCAATCATGCGTGCAACATCGCGTACATGTACAACCACATCATTGAATGCATCGCCAGAAAAAAGAACCTTATTATTCCGTGTTACTTTGGCTTCGAGTAAGAAGCGTTCTTCCTTGATGTGCTTGCCCGATAAAATATCATCGAGCACGGTATCAATTTCATCTGGTGAAACGTCAGCGAGAAAACCAAGTCGACCGATGTTGATGCCTATCAAGGGTACATTTTTATCTGCCAGTGAACGCGCCGCATTTAACATGGTACCGTCACCACCCAGGGTGATAACGATATCGCAGCGGTTGCCGAGGTCATCACGCGAAACAATATTGTTCTGACTACTGAGCAGGCCTTCGGCGCTTTCATCCAGTAATACTTCACATTCTTTTTGATTCAGATAGTCGAGCAGATGCTCAAGCTTGTCTCTGACCAGCTCGGTGTGAGGTTTGACGATAACTCCGATTATTTTAAACGTCATGTTATTTTTTCTTTTTAGGTTTCAATATCTTAACAATATCACGCAATCATAATTGCGCAATATTATTTCAATGAATCTTTTTTCAGTTGGTAAAGTAAATCCAGCGCTTCTCGCGGACTGAGTTCGTCCATATCCATATCCTGTAAACGTTCGATCACAGGGTGAGGGCGATTACTGAACATTTCAAACTGGCCGGTATCGGCATGGGTTTCGATGCTATGTTGTTCCAGCTCGACCAGTTTTTTACGCGCCAGAGTAATTACATTCATGGGTACACCAGCCAGTTGCGCCACCTGCAAGCCATAACTCTGATTCGCCGGACCGGGTTTAACACTGTGTAAAAAGACGATTTTCTCACCGTGCTCAACAGCATCGATATGCACATTGGCGATGCCTGATAATTCATCGGGCAGGGCGGTGAGTTCAAAATAATGCGTGGCGAATAAAGTATAGGATTTATTCTTGCTGGCCAGATGGTGCGCACAAGCCCAGGCCAGAGACAAACCATCAAAGGTGCTGGTGCCGCGGCCAATCTCATCCATTAACACCAGACTGTTCTCTGTCGCGTTGTTTAAGATGTTGGCCGCCTCGGTCATTTCCACCATAAAGGTCGAACGGCCACTGGCCAGATCATCCGAGGCACCGATGCGGGTGAAGATGCGATCAATCGGACCGATCTTCGCTTTCTTCGCCGGTACATAACTGCCGATGCAGGCCAGCAAAACAATCAGCGCGGTCTGGCGCATGTAAGTCGATTTACCGCCCATGTTCGGGCCGGTGATGATGTTCATACGTTTGTTATCGCTGAGTCGGGTATCGTTGGCGATGAAACTCGAATCCAGCACACGTTCAACTACGGCGTGACGACCGCCTTCAATATTAATACCCGGTGTTTCCACCAGTTCAGGGCAGCAATAATCCAGTCTCTCAGCGCGTTCTGCCAGACAGGCCAGGGTATCGATCTGCGCCAGTCCACGCGCACAGATCTGCAAAGGTTCGAGCTGGGCCAACAGGGCTTTGAGTACATCCTCGTAAATAGCTTTTTCCAGTGACAGCGAACGGTCGCGCGCACTCAGCACCTTGTCTTCGTATTCTTTTAATTCAGCGGTGATAAAACGCTCGGTGGTTTTCAGCGTTTGTCGGCGCACGTATTGCTCGGGTACTTCATCAGAATGCAGGCGGCTAATCTCGATAAAGAAACCGTGCACGCGGTTATAGCCGACCTTGAGGGTCTTGATGCCGGTGCTTTCACGTTCGCGCACTTCCAGCTCTGCCAGAAAATTATCGGCGTTTTTACTGAGTGAACGCAGCTCATCCAGCTCGGCATTAAAACCTTCAGCAATGACGCCGCCATCACGAATTAATACCGGCGGGTTTTCGATGATGGCCGCAGCAAGCAGGGCAGCGGTATCAGGGTGTTCGCTGACTTCATCAGAAAGTTGTTTTAACAGTGGTGCATGGCACTGGCCGAGCACAGCCTGTAAATTAGGCAGGCATTGTAGCGAACGTCGCAACGTATCCAGATCGCGCGGCCGTGCCGAACCCAGAGCGACGCGGCTCATAATGCGTTCGACATCACCGATAGCTTGCAGCTGTTGCTGCAAGTCGGCATAAAGTCCCGACTGAATTAACTCACCAATCGCCTGATGCCGTTGTTGCAGAATTTCAGTATCGCGCAGCGGATTGTGCAACCAGCGACGCAAACAGCGGCTGCCCATGGCAGTGGTAGTGCGATCAATCACCGAAGACAGCGTGTTGTCGGTGCCGCCCGATAAATTAACTTCAATCTCCAGATTGCGACGACTGGCTGCATCCAGAATCACTGAGTTATCGGTGCTCTCCACATGCAGGCCGGTGATGTGTGGCAACGCCGAACGCTGGGTGTTTTGCACGTACTGCATCAAACAGCCCGCCGCCATAATCGCCGCATTCAACTCATCGCAGCCGTAACCGCTTAAGTCCCGCGTACCAAATTGTTCGTTGAGTACACGATGCGCCGAATCGGCATCAAACCACCAGGGCGGTTGCTGATGAATAGCGATTTTACGGTTGAGTTGCTGGTTCAGATTATTGAGATACTGCGCCTCTTCAGAAAACAGCAACTCCGCCGGATTCAACCGTTCCAGCTCCGCATAAAGATGTTCCAGCGAATCCAGCTCCAGCACATGAAAGCGCCCGGCAGTGACATCCAGCGCCGCCACACCATAGCGGTTATCAAAATGATGCACCGCCACCAGCAGGTTATCCTTGCGTTCATTGAGTAGCGATTCGTCCGTCACCGTGCCCGGCGTCACAATCCGCATCACCTCACGATCAACCGGCCCCTTACTGGCGCCAGGCTCGCTGGTCTGCTCACAAATAGCCACCGACTCACCCTGATTGATCAGTCGCGCCAGATAGTTATCTGCCGAGTGATAGGGAATACCGCACATCGGAATAGGCTGGCCACCGGAATGACCGCGGGCGGTCAGAGTAATATCCAGTAACTTCGCTGCTTTGCGTGCATCGTCGAAAAACATCTCGTAAAAGTCGCCCATCCGGTAAAACATGATCGTATTGGGGTGGTCGGCCTTAAGACGTAGATACTGCTGCATCATGGGCGTATGAGTGACTGGTTTTACTACGGTGCTGGTCGTGCTTTCTGGCATATTTTTATCGGTTGAGAGGATAATTTGATAGGGGGATTCTACTTGAAGTTTTGGGGGGGCAATAGGGTGTTTAGGTAGTTATGCCTGCTTCTGATCTGTATTGCCATCCAGCTTGGTGTCGCGGTGCCAATATAAAGTTGTCTTCAATTCTATATAGCTAGCATAAATAAAAGCATGTATATTAAACCTATTGTTTTTCTGGTAATTATTAATGATTTACTCCTTTTTTGATCATAATTAGATGCGTAACAAGTTGATATTTATAAGATAATATCTCTACTGAACAAAACGTATACAAATGAATACGTTTTTGCTATATTTGTATCCAAGTATTACGTCATGGTTGGTTTTGGAGTTGAATTTAATGGCTAAACTACAAAATGTGAGCGCTAGAATTTCACAGGAAGATGCGGAGTTTTTGGCTCAGGTTGAAATTACGGGTGCAAAAACACCTAGCGATAAATTAAGGGCGATTATTGAGCAGGCGCGACTTCGCCACATAGCGGCCAATGATTTTGAAAGCGCGATAGCCAGCATGCACGATTTACTATCGCCAATAAATCGACGTATTCGCCATTTGGAATCAGGCAATGAAATTCATTCTGAGCTATTAGTAAGAGTGATTGAATGGTTGCCAGACATTGTGGCTTTGATTGTTTCGACTGATTGTAATAGAGAAGGCAGCAACGAAGATGAACACACTACTGAAAATTTATTGAAATTAGAGTCTGGCGTAGCTGACCGTGTTTTCCGATTAATCGAATCAGTATTACAAATTTCAATAACAAAACAGTGCGCATGTTATAACACCGATTTAATGCGTGAGAGAATTGAACCTGTTATAGAATTATCTGAAATAGTCAAACGTACTCATTTCAACAATTAAGGAGATTATTATGAGAGAAAGTATAACTAGTCGGGTTGGTCGAATCGTTAGTGGCAGCCTGAATGCAATGGTCGATGCGATTGAAAATGCGGTACCAGAAACGGTAATGGAAGAAGCTATTCGTGAGATAGATGGTGTGATAGATGATGTCCGTGCTGAACTTGGTTTGGTGATTGCTAAAAAACATCTGGCAAGTACACGTTTAATGGATGAAAGCAGCAAACACGATGATCTATCAGAAAAAATCGAGTTAGCGGTTAAAGAAAATCGAGACGATCTTGCCGAGGCCGCCATTGCCAGTCAGCTTGACATCGAGGCTCAAATCCCCGTGCTGGAAAATACCATTGCTGAATGTGGTACTCAGGAAAAAGACCTTGATGGATACATCAGTGCCTTACAGGCAAAAAAACGTGAGATGAAAGAAGATCTAAAAATATATGTTGCAGCGCATAAAGAAGCACAGTCAATTGATTCTTCAAGCACAACCAGTGGCAGTAGTGCAGAAAAGCGCACCAGTAAAGCAACCGAGTCATTTGACCGTGTCATGGAAAATGCAACCGGTGTAGCTTCACGTTTAAACAGTAACACAGGAAAAACCGCCGCGCAGTTATCTGAACTGGATGAGCTAGCGCGTAAAAATAGGATACAGGAACGACTCGCCAGCATAAAAAAACAGTAATAAGTTTTAATGATCCTCAATTGATAACGGTAGATATGGACTGGTTTCCTTATGGTTGATTTTATTCTGGTAAGCGAGAATGTATATTTTAGTATTGCGCTAACGATAATGTTCGGCATTGCAGTACTTGAAGGTATAACGATTCTATTGGGCTTTGCGCTATCGAGTGTTTTAGATTCGTTACTGCCAGATTTCGACTTTGAAATAGACGTTGCCTCAGAATTGGAGGTGCAGTCATCACTGGCAAGAATGCTGGCATGGTTAAGGGTTGGTAAAGTTCCGGTGCTGATGTTACTGGTTATTTTCTTAACCAGTTTTGGCCTGATAGGATTTGCCATTCAAGCAATGCTGCAAACAGTAACGGGTACATTATTACCAGCTGCAATTGCTGCTATACCCGCCTTCATATTATCAATACCCGTACTTCGCCTATTGGGTAATTTGATCCATAAATACTTGCCTAATGACGAGTCAAGCGCCGTTAGTGAGGTTAGTTTTATCGGGCGAATCGCAACTCTGACACTAGCTAATGCGAGCAAAGGTCATCCTGTTGAAGCCAAGTTAAAAGATGAGCACGGCAAAACACATTATGTCATGTTGGAGCCGGATGGTGATTTCGAGTTACCGGTAAAAAGTAAGGTACTCATTGTCCGCAAGGACGGCGCAGTCTTTAAAGCCATTGAAAATACCAACTCATCACTGATAGATGTATAAAAAATAGTAGTAATAAAAAACAACTCGTAAAATTAAAAGGAAATACTGATGGAAAACTTATTGAATATACTTATACCCTCTATCGTTGTGATAGTAGCATTGACTGTATTAGGTATGATCTTTTCAAGATTATATCGCAGAGCATCTAAAGAAACCTCTTTTGTCAGGACAGGCTTTGGTGGAGAAAAAATAATACTTGACGGTGGAGCTCTGGTTTTTCCAGTGCTGCATGAAATTATCCCTGTCAACATGAACACGCTTCGACTTGAAGTGCGTCGAGCTAATGAGCAAGCATTAATTACTATGGACAGGATGCGTGTTGATGTGATTGCCGAGTTTTATGTACGTGTAAAACCAGCAAAAGAATCCATCGCCAACGCCGCGCAAACATTGGGTCAGAGAACCATGAACCCCGACCAGCTAAAATCATTAGTTGAAGGTAAATTTGTCGATGCACTACGTGCGGTTGCTGCAGAAATGGAAATGACACAACTACACGAAAAGCGCGTCGATTTTGTGCGCAAAGTGCAGGAAGTGGTCTATGAAGATCTGATTAAAAATGGTCTGGAACTTGAGTCAGTTTCCTTAACGGGGCTTGATCAAACCAGCAAAGAATTTTTCAATCCTGATAATGCTTTTGATGCGGAAGGTTTAACCAAGCTAACAGAAGAAATTGAAACCAGAAGAAAAATTCGAAATGACATTGAACAGAATACCAATGTGGAGATTGCCGCCAAAGATCTTGAAGCCGAACGTAAACGTCTTGAAATAAGAAGGGATGAAGAATACGCAAAGCTTGATCAGGCCAGAGAAATTGAAGTCAGACGAGCAGCGCAGGCATCGGAAATTGCCAGAGAGCAGGCAGAAAAACAACGTGATGCAGACGAAGCAACCATTTTAGCTAAAAGGCAGGTTGATCTTGCAGGTATACAGGCGGATCGAATCGTTGATGAGGAACGTATTGAGAAAGAACGTATCGTGCGTGAGAAAGATATTCATAGAGAACGTTCAATTGAAACCGCAGAGGTGGAAAGAAGAAAAACCATAGAGCTGGCAGAGCAGGATAAAGCCATTGCCATTGCAGAAAAATCCAAAGAACAATCAGAAGCCCAGGCAGACGCTGACATCGCAAGACAGCGTGCAGTAAAAGAATTTGAAAGTGTTCAAACTGTACGTGACACAGAAATTGCAGAAAGGGCAAAAGCCGTAGAGCTGGTTAAAGCCAGAGAAATGGCAGAGCAGCAGGCAATTAAAGTAACTGTTGCGGCTGAGGCTGAAAAAGCAGCAGCGGATGATCAGGCTGCTTCAATTTTGATTATGGCAAATGCATACTCAGATAAATTGCGAATTGCGGCACAGGGTGATGCAGAGGCCGTCAAACTTCGTGCTGCCGCTGATAAAGAGCGTTATGAAGTTGATGCAGAAGGTAAACGCTCAATAAACGAAGCAGCCAATACTCTGTCAGCTGAGCAAATTGCCATGCAGATAAAAATTGAACTGATGGCCAAGTTGCCAGAAATTATTCGTGAAAGTGTTAAACCCATGGAGAACATCGACGCCATTAAAATCTTTCAGGTGGAAGGCTTAAATGGTAGTAATGGTGAAGTCACAGAGGCTGGCGGGAATACAGGGAATTTAGCTGATAACGTAGTAAATAGTGCTTTGCGCTATCGCACCCATGCGCCATTAGTGGATTCATTATTAGGTGAGATTGGTCTAAAAGGTTCGGATATCAATGGCCTGGTCTCAGGTCTGAATGGCGAAGAGCCTGATTAAATATTGCTATTGTGGAGGCATCGACCGATGCATCCGTTCTAACAAAACGAGCCTGAACACAGTTTTTCTTTAATATTGGAAAATACTGTATTCAGGCCTCAATTATTTGTGTGAGGGTGAATTTGATAGGGCTTCTACTAGAAGTAGGGGCGTATCGCATACGCCCATTTATACCAAAATAACCTCAGTAGTGGGCATTAAAGTCTGCTACGGTTTCCACAACACATCGTAAAATACGAGCATATCAGCAGGAATATTCGAATATTTCGCAGCCTTGAATAACCTTATTCTAGCGCCATTAAATCTGGACGAAATAATCAAAACTGAAACAGGTAAACCTATGAAACGAATACTATTATTTTTATTGACCAATATTGCCATCATGGTCGTACTGAGTATTACATTAAGGCTATTGGGTGT
>JAOUKV010000053.1 GCA_029882355.1 Gammaproteobacteria bacterium
TGCTGGACGAAGAATTGCCGTTGAGTTTTGTACAACGCCTGGCTCTAGAAAAGGCGAGAGCAGGCTTTGAACTCATGTCTCATCAGGGTCTAGAGCTGCCCGTTTTAGGCTCAGATACCATTGTAGAGCTCGATGGAGAGGTGTTCGGCAAACCGACAGATACTGAGCAGGCAGAGCTAATGTTAGCTAAACTCTCAGGTAAGGTTCATAACGTGCATACCGCAGTGGCAGTGAAGACTGCCGAGGCTGAATATTCAGCCTTAAGTAGCAGTCAGGTTGAGTTCACTGAGCTTTCAAATCAGACGATTAAGGCCTACGTGACTACCGGTGAACCCCTGGATAAGGCCGGTTCTTATGGGATTCAGGGCGTAGCCGCTCAGTTTGTGAAAAATTTGAACGGGAGTTACTCGGGGGTGATGGGTTTGCCGCTGTTTGAAACGGCTGAATTACTGGCCAAAGCGCATATGAAATCCCTGGGTAATATGAAATGAGCGTTAATAACAGTATTTAAATCAGAAGAATAACCATGTCTATTTGTAAGGAAATTTTGATCAATATCACACCTCAGGAAACGCGCGTAGCGATTCTTGAAAACGGTATGCTGCATGAGCTATATATTGAGCGTAGCCGTAGCCGTGGTTTGGTGAGTAATGTCTATAAGGGTAAAGTGGTGCGGGTATTACCCGGGATGGAAGCCGCATTTATCGAAATAGGTCTGGAGCGTGCAGCCTTTCTGCATGTTTCTGATATGGCAGGCTATAAAAAACAAAATGTTAATGATGATACGGTAGAGCAGCCTCCCCAGATTGGTCAGTTATTGAGGGAGGGTCAGTCATTATTGGTTCAGGTCATCAAAGATCCGCTGGGAAGCAAAGGCGCACGTCTAACGACTAATATTACGATCCCATCACGTTATCTGGTATTTATGCCAAATTCAGAAAATATCGGTGTGTCTTCGCGAATTGAGGATGAGGCAGAGCGTGAGCGTCTGAAGAGTATATTGTTGTCACAGGAAGGATTGAAAAAGGGTGTCGGATATATTTTGCGCACCGCAGCAGAAGTGGCCTCGGCAGATTCAATTGCCAGAGACATTAATTATCTGAATCGCCAGTGGGAGCATATTAATTCAGCCAGTGATGTACAGGCTGGTAATGTGGTGCACAAGGATTTACCTTTGTATCTACGCACGTTGCGTGACATGGTTGATGATGATCTCGAAAAAATCCGCGTGGACTCACGAGAGACATACTGTGCCATGCTGGAATTTGCCGGTACCTATGTGCCTGAAGTGGAAGAAAAAATTGAACATTATCCTGGTGAGCGTCCTATTTTTGATTTACACGGCATCGAAGATGAAATTCATAAAGGTCTGGATCGTAAAGTACATTTAAAGTCGGGTGGTTATCTAATTTTTGACCAGACAGAGGCAATGACCACGGTTGATGTCAATACCGGTGCTTATGTGGGAAGTCGAAATCTGGAAGAAACCATTTTCAAAACCAATCTGGAAGCTGCGCAGGCGATTGCAAGACAATTACGTTTACGCAATCTCGGTGGCATCATCATTCTTGATTTTATTGATATGGCTGAAGATGAGCATAAGCGTCAGGTGATCAGGGCTTTAGAAAAAGCTCTTGATAAAGATCATGCTCGAACCCATGTCTGTGAGGTGTCGAGTTTGGGCCTGGTTGAGATGACACGTAAACGTACACGTGAAAGTTTGGAGCATGTGCTGTGTGGTACTTGTCCTACTTGTGATGGACGTGGCTCAGTGAAGACAGCTGAGACAGTTTGTTATGAGATTTTTAGAGAAATTTTACGTGAGGCACGCCAGTTTGATGCCAAGGAGTTGTTGGTGCTGGCATCCCAGGAAGTGGTAGATTTATTGGTCGATGAAGAGTCTGCGAGTTTGGCTGAGCTGGAAGATTTTATTGACACACCGATTCGTTTTCAGGCAGAAACTATGTATACCCAAGAGCAATATGATGTTGTGATTGTCTAATGACCACAACACTGTAAACCTGTGAAAATTAAATGACCTGGGTCGATAAAATTCGTCTTTTCCTAATTTATACAATCGCAGTAACGTTAATCGTTCTGGCGGTGGCTTTTAGTGTGTTGCGTGGAATTTTGCCATATGCCACCGGGTATGTTGAAGATCTTGAGCAAGAATTAACTCATCAGATTGGTTTGCCTGTATCGATTGATAGCATGGATGCCGATATGTACTGGCTGGTACCTCGTCTTAAATTAGTAGATGTAGTTATTTATGACAAGGAAAAAAAACGTGAGTTACTGCGATTAAATGAAGCCTTTTTTGCCCTGGCCTATATTGATTCGATTATTCAATGGTCCCCCACCGTAGGAGATATTAGCCTGGTTGGAGCCGACCTTTATATCGAACGTTACGCTGATAATCGATGGCGTATTCAGGGCGTTGAGTTTGGTGGCGACAATGCCGGATCCAATAGTAATGCTTCTACTGAAATTATCGCAGCCATTAAAAATACCAGTTTTTCATTATTAGATAGTGATATTCACTGGAAAGATTATAGCTTGCGCGGTGGACAGTTAGATTTTATTGGGGCGAATATATTTATTGAGGAGTTTTTTGATGACCATAGTCTGGAAATGAATCTTCAGCTGCCAAAAGTTTACGGTGATTCTTTCCGGCTGATTGTTAAAACAGATGGTGATATAGCTCATTTGCTGGATGCTGACCTGGATGTTTATCTACAGGGGTCATCGATTAATGTGGAGCAATGGCTTTCTTTAGTTGATGATAAACACTTACCTAAAATAAAGGGCATTTTTGATGGCGAACTGTGGCTGACTCGACAGAACAGGATATTGTCGAAAATTACACTGGAGGGATCACTGAAACAGTTAGATGTTACGCAGAAAAATCATGGTGGATTTTCTTTGAATAAAGTGGCGGGAAAGTTTGAGTGGGGGAAAACGGATGAAGGTTGGTATTTTAATAGTCACAATGTGAGCTTAGTTCGGCAGAATGTTGCATGGGAACAATCTGCCAGTGTTGCTGTTATTCAGGGTCAGGAGGGCTTGTTTGCCACAGCAACATATTTGCGCTCACAGGATCTTGTTGAAGCGGCAAATATATTTCTTGATGACGAGCAATTAGGATTGGTAAAAAAATATCGATTTAACCATTTTTCAGGTGATTTTTATAACCTGGTAATGTTTTATTCTGCTGATGAAATATCCGATATAAAGTTTTCTGCTACTGTTGAGAATCTTGATTTTTACGCGCCAGATAGCGACATTTTATTTCGTGGCGTAGATGGTTCATTGGCTTATTCAAATGATCAGGCAAGGATTGATCTGTATTCTGAAAGGGTAATAATTGATTTTGGAGATTTGTTTCGACAACCATTATCTATAGATTTAGCAGAAGGTACTGTACTTGTAGAGCGTAAAGCGAGTGATTGGATCATTACATCGGAAGATCTGTATTTGCTCAATTCAGACATTGAAGTAAATGCACGTTTAAAACTAGTTGCTGATAAGCAGGGTGCTGTATTTGCCGATATTCAATCTGATTTTATAAACGCATTTGGCGTATCCATGCATAAATATTATCCTGTTTCAATTATGTCGACAGATTTTGTGGACTGGCTCGATATGGCTGTTACCGATGGCTATTCTAAATCGGGTAGTTTTATTATGTACGGCGATCTCAATCATTTTCCTTACGAGAAAAATGATGGTGTGATGGAAGTTGTTTTTGATGTTCAGTATTTAACATTGAAATTTTTGCAAGACTGGCCAGCCATGAATGACACCAGTGGCCACATCCGCTTCCATAATTCCAGCATGTCTATTTCCGATATGAGTGGTCAAACTTATCGTGTAAAGATGACCAGTGCTAATGCCTTGATTGCCAATATTTTTGAACCACGGTTGTATCTTGATGGGAAAGGTCATGCGCCCGCCGTCGATCTTCAACAATACGTCTGGAATAGTGGTCTGAATGATGTCATGGGAGATATCATGAGACAGTTCCAGGCTGGTGGTGATACAGAACTCCAGATGTCGATAGAGGTTCCATTGAATAATAATGATCCAGTGATAACTAGGGGGGTATTGCAGCTTAATGGTAATGAATTGTATCTGCCGGCAATGGATTATGAGTTAAAGAATGTTTTTGGCAGTATATTTTTTGAAGGTGATCAATTAAATGCAAAACAGGTGAAGGCAATTTTTGAAGGTGCGGATATTAATATTGATGTCCGTAGTACTGATTTAAAAACTGCAGATAAAGATATGATTGAACCTGAAACTATTTTTTATATAACAGGCCGTTTACCTGCCGACGGTATCTTAAAGAAATTTACATGGATTCCAAAAGACTGGGTTGTTGGTTCCTCGGATTGGGATGTGGCGGTACATTTTC
>JAOUKV010000019.1 GCA_029882355.1 Gammaproteobacteria bacterium
GCACTTCCTTCCAGCCTCTTATATCACCATAGGCGCCAATCTCAAAAAAGGTCACATCGAAGGGGCCTAGTCGTTCACCTATCTCGTAGAGCCCCTTAAACCAACCAGAGTCTCCGCTAATGTATAGATTATGTTTCTTTCCTCGAATCCCATAGGAGGCCCAAAGCGTTTTGTTTTTGTCAAAAACTCCTCGCTCGGAAGTATGTTTGGCTGGAGCTGCGGTAATCGTTAAATCATCAATGGATTTTGTCTGCCACCAATCGAGTTCGGTTATCTTTATATGAGGGACACCCCACTCTTCTAGCAACGGCCCAACTGCCAGAGGTACGATGAAGTGTCTGGTCCTGGGAATTAGCGCCTTAATTGAATCTTCATCCAGATGGTCGGAATGATTATGAGTAATCAATACCACATCGATTTCTGGCAGGAGGTCTGTTGAAGCAAGCGTTTTTGAATATCGTTCTGGACTAAACCATCCATAGGAACCGGCTTGTTTTGAGAACATGGGATCAGTCAGGATCACTTTGTCATCAATCTTAATAAGAAAGGTTGTGTGCCCTAGCCAGGCGAATTGTAAGTCTCGCTGCCCATCCCAGAGGGAAATATTAAATGGCTCTGCAAGCAGTGGGGTATCAGGTATAGACCCTTCTGGTTTGTTGAAGAAATAATCCCAGAAGGTCACCAGACTTTTCCCCCATTCAGTAGCTGGGACCCGTTCCGGATTATGGAATACTTCACCATTCCATTGAGGGCTTTCATCTATGCGTTGCTGCCGAATCAAGTCGCTTGCATTCGTAATAGCACACCCAAACAAGGGGATCTGCATAAGAAGGAACACAACAAGGAATTGGTTACTCATTCGGGAATCATACAAGCTGCTACTTATTAATGAAACATTATAATGAGAGACGTGACCCTGTTTTTCTTCAAGGTTAATCAGTGCCTGCTATTTTTGGCTGGGCTGGCGTAATCTCAGGAATCTTAGTCTCAACTGGAGTATGGTTAACAATGAGAGGTACTCGCAAGGATTATGATATGACTTGTTTTAAACTATTTCTTTTAATGCTGTCTGTTTTTCTCGCCATACCTGCTTGTGTTATCGCTGAAGAATCGGTCAGTACAACAGACAAAAATATACCCACTCCACTTGATCAGCGTATAGAAATGGAACGTGTTACACGCTTGCAACCTTTTGTCATTACACCGCACAGACCGAATTATATTTTACCTGTTTCATATAATAGCAAACCCAATAATGCGCCTTTGGATGTGTCTCTTGATGGCGAGTTGGATAATACCGAAGTTAAATTTCAGTTAAGTATGAAATTCCCTATCCTTGATGATTTGTTTGAAGGCCATGGTTCATTGCAGTTTGCCTATACTAATCTTTCATTTTGGCAGGCCTATAACAAAAATGTATCAAGCCCATTTCGTGAAACTGTGCATGAACCTGAAATTTTTCTAATCTTCGAAAATGATTGGAGCTTGTTGGGCTTTAAAAATAGATTGATTCAACTGGGGTCTGCTCATCAGTCTAACGGTCAATCTGGCGTTCTGTCCCGGAGCTGGAATCGAGTCTACGCAGATTTTATTTTCGAGCATGGTAATTATTATTTAAGTCTTAAGCCATGGTATCGTATAAGTGGATCCGGGGCAGATGACAATCCAGACATTGAAAAATATATGGGACATGGTGAATTTCGCGCTGCATATGCAGGAGAGAAACATACAGTAAGTATCATGCTAAGAAATAATCTAAATGATCGCAACTATGGTGCGATTGAAATCAACTGGAGTTTACCAATGAATCGTCGTGTTAAATGGTTCATTCAGTATTTTAATGGTTATGGTGAAAGTCTTATTGACTATAACTCTCCGGTAAATCGACTAGGTATTGGTGTCGCATTTACCGATTGGTTATAGGTCTATTTAAATGAAGTGGAAAATAATGACTACTCCAGAATTGAAGCAATCATTAACATGGTTAATGCTAGCAGGCCTCATAGGGTTCCTTGTCACTGCCGTATTTTCTATGCAACTTCACTGGCATCGCTCGCTGTTCCTGGTTCCCTATATCACCATTATCGGCACGTTTCTCGGTGTTTATTTTTACAAGCAGCCCATTTCACTGAAGCAACTTCTTGGCCACTGGCGAATGGGGCTCGTTGGTACGGCAATAGCTACGCTCTTTCTCATCTGGAAGGTTCATACTTATCCAGCTTCGGCGGTTCCTGAGGGCATGCAGCTAGTTTGGGCCACTCTATGGATTGGCATCACATACGGCATCGTCGATGGATTATTGTTAAACGTAATGCCTGTTCTGCTTGTGCAACGGCTCTGGACTGATCAAGCAAGCACTTCAAGGTCTACACTTTTAAGCCGAGGCTTGCTCGCGCTGCTAGCCAGCATTTTTGTCACCATCGCCTACCATCTTGGTTACACAGAATTTCATGGTCTTTCGATGCTCTGGGTCATTGTTGGTAATTCCATCATCACAGCAACCTACCTCTTAACGCGCAGCCCGCTCTCAGCAATTCTGACTCATGTCATCATGCATATTGCAGCCGTGTTTCATGGTATGGAAACTGTTTTAATGCTGCCGCCGCATTATGTAATTTAATCGGGTTAGATAGTGGACTAATAAGATGTTTATACCTCTTTAAACTATT
The DNA here is from genome assembly GCA_029882355.1 of Gammaproteobacteria bacterium. Taxonomy (GTDB): domain Bacteria; phylum Pseudomonadota; class Gammaproteobacteria; order SZUA-229; family SZUA-229; genus LH-M37. The sequence continues at coordinate 2,670 of JAOUKV010000019.1, forward strand.
ACAACCTGCCCTGAAGCTAAGGTCAAAATGAATGAATGCTTGCAATGAGTGTGGTTATAAAGTGACAATGCTGACACATTTTAAAAGCACAGGGTTGCTGGGGAGAGTGCATAGTGGATACATCTATTAAATCGGTTATCGTAGGAAATCAATCAAAGCCCTCACAGAGTCTCGTTAAGTTGAGTCTGGTTCCATTTTTTTTACTGCTCATCTCTGGCGCTTCACTGGCTTCGGCACCGGTGCAAGAACAAGTTAGAAATGCACTCGAAGATGACCTTTACCCTTTCACGACTATAGTACCCGGTTACCAACGACCAGCCACCAATCCAGCCAAAATAGCTGTCGCTGAGTTCAGGGTTAGTGATGACAAATTAGTTAACTGGAGCCAGGCCATTTCCGAAATTATCAGATACAGAATTCAGTACATACCTGATTCACGTCTGTACATGCCAGCACCATTTCAGATTTATAGCGATGCTAATATAAAAACGGGTTCTGCTCAGCCACTACTTACAAGCCGTAGTGCTTTTCAGAACCTGAATCACTCTCTCGGTATTGAAACTGTGCTTACCGGCAGTGTCGAACTTAATGGCAAGCAATTTACACTCACAACTGAACTCGTTAATCTTGAAAGTGACAATATCACTTTGCAGAAAGAATGGACTTTTACCTCCCAGCAACTGCCCGATGTATTAATAAAAATTTCTCAATGGGTTGACGATACCCTGGGTGTTAAATTAACAAAGCAACAACAGTCTTACCTCAGCAATGCAAAAACACTTAACGCGCAGGCTATTCAGGATTTCATCTCGCTCCATGCAGAACTTAAGGAATTAAAGGGTCCGCTCAGAAGAGATAAAATCAATCCGCTTCAGCAGCAATACCCGGACTTTTTAATGTTTGCTATCTACGCATTAAATAACAGGGTCTATGCAAGAAACCTTGATGATGCTTACACGAATCTTGAGCTCTACAAAAAACTTCGCTCGCTTTTTCATGGCAACGCCGGACTGGAACTGGAATCATACCGGGCAATGGAAATAGAAACTCTGCCCAAACACAAAGTAACCGAACGCCTTAATGGACTTAAGACACTTATAAAAAACAACCCCCACGACCCCGTCTTCATGATTGTTTATGCCGACGGGCTCATCAACAATGGAAACTCAATAGATGGTCTGGCAACACTTTTAGAGGTCATTGATCGTTGGCCCAATCATTATCGCGCATGGTGGAGCCTTGGCTGGGGCCTGAATAAACATGCATGGCAAATCAGGGGCAACTCGATGTGGCGGGACGTACCCAAGCTGGCCAAAAAACAGTTCTCCGCACTCTCGTTACTGGCCAATCTGGCTATTGATGAAGCCCTAACACTCAACCCTAACAGCGCACAACTCTGGAACTTAAAAATAAGAACCCTTGGCGCTACCGATGGCTACTCAGTAGAACTAATGCGGGCATTTGAAAAAGCGGCCGAGCTCTCACCCAGCACAAAACAAATCTATAGCAACGCCCTCAACTTTGCTGGTGAAAACTGGCGCGGCCCGGCAGAAGCCAGAAGACACATTATTGAACTTGCCATACAAAATAACCCAGATAAGAGCTGGCCCCAGAAATTTAAACAGCGCCATATTTCAGATTTTGAACTGCCAGAATTAAAGCCGGATGCAACAGAAATCGATCGACTCCTAATGGAGCTAATCAATCATCCTGATGCATGGAAATTACTCATTATAATTATCGGCGCATTCACCTGGTTTGTTTATGTCCTGGGTAAAAAATCGGCGACGACCAAAGCGGTTAACTTTGAAAATAAACCTAATGTAGACTAACTTTTGCATCAACAATAAACAAAGTTTTATAAATCGATTTTTTAATAGTTTGATTTATATCAAAGACAATTTTCGATTAAAAATATTATCCTAATAGTTCTTTAGATTTTGAACCATTAATTAATACGGAGAAATATTATGATCATTTTAAAGAAAATTTCGGCTGTAATTTTGGTTGCTGGTATTGCAGCTTTTACAATGCAATCTGCCAACGCCTGGTGGGGGCCCTACAATAATGGTTATAACAATGGCTGGGGTAACAACGGCTGGGGCAACAATAACTGGGGGAATAATGGTAACGGTTGGGGCAATGGCTGGAGCGATGGCTCAGGTGATTTTGATGGCAGCTTCAGCTTCGGCATGAGTGGCAAGAGTTCTGGCAGAGGTTATGGCAATGGATATGGCAGCGGCTATAACGATTATTACGGCAATAATTACTACGGTAATAACTACGGTTACGCGCCCTATGGTTATCGTGCACCCTATGGTTATGCACCTTACTGGCAGGGTCCAAACCGTATTCCACCAGCACCAACTGCGCCACCGGCTGCTGAGAAAACACCCGCCAAATAACAGGGCTGGTACTGAGGGAGTATTGATTTATAAATTGCAGTGATAACATTGTTTTTTATACAAATATCTGGTGCACGGATGCACTGTTCTAAAACTTCGGTTCATATCCTAAAAATATTATTTCCCTTTTATAACTCATAGCTGGATATTCATCCAGAATCCGCTTTATTGCTATAATCTCATCCGTGAAAAAAGAGACTTGAGCCGCCATGTATAGTGGCTGTTGCAGCTGGTGGATTGCTTGCCTGGCTGTGTGTGTTTTCTCTTCTTAAACTGAGAAGTAATTTTTCTCCCATCCTGCGTTACCACAAAATACGGATAGCTATCAATGAACAAGCACAGTGGAACCATTACCGCCAACGTGGTCGATATACTCAAAAACACCGTCTTCTATGGACGACTACAGTGGCAGGATGGAATCATTACCGAAATAACCGAGCTGGGTGAAGAGCGTCCGGATCAGCCCTGTCTTTCACCGGGGCTGATTGATGCTCATGTTCATATCGAAAGCTCGATGCTGACTCCAGCGGAATTTGGTCGTGAAGCGGTGCGCCACGGCACCGTAGCGGTAGTGACCGATCCCCATGAGATCGCCAATGTGCTGGGACTGGCCGGAGTGCGCTACATGCTGAATTCTGCCAAAGCATCGCCCTGTAAGATTTTTTCTGGTGCGCCTTCCTGCGTACCGGCGACGCCATTTGAAACGGCGGGTGAAAGCATTGAGCTGGATGATATTGCGGCCTTATTTGATGAGCCGGAGGTGGTTGCGCTTTCCGAGATGATGAACTTTCCCGGTGTGCTGAATGGCGATGCGCAGGTCATGGCCAAGCTGGCGCTGGCGCGTGAACGTGGCTATCCGGTGGATGGCCATGCACCGGGGCTTAAGGGCGAGGCGGCACACCGTTATGTGACAGCAGGCATCAGTACGGATCATGAGTGTTTCACGATGGCTGAGGCCAGGGACAAGATCGCCGCGGGCATGACCATACAGATTCGTGAGGGTTCGGCGGCACGAAATTTTGAGGCGCTGCATCCGCTGATCACTGAGCATACCAATAAGGTCATGCTTTGCAGTGATGATAAACACCCGGACGATTTGCTGGCGGGGCACATCAATAAACTTGCGGCACGCGCTGTTACCCTTGGCCATGATCGCTTCGATGTGCTGCGCTGTTGCAGCCTCAATCCGATACAGCATTACCGGTTGCCGGTCGGTCGATTACAGATTGGCGATGCCATGGATGCGGTGCTGTTTGCCGACCTGGTGCAGTTCCTGCCGCTAGAGACTTTCGTTGCTGGTGACAGGGTCGCGCAGGAGGGCAACTGTCTGGTTGAAGCTGAACGCGGTCAGGCGGTCAATGCCTTTCATGCCCAGGCGATTGATGTTGAAGCACTGGCTGTGCCCGCTAACGGGGCGAAAAAGATCCGCGTGATCGAGGCCTTTGATGGTGAATTGCTAACCGAAGAGCGCCATAGGCCTGCGCATGTGGTGGACCAGTTTATCGAACCCGATCCAGAGCAGGATGTGCTTATGCTGATGGTGCTGAATCGCTACCAAGCTGATGCGCCACCGGCGATTGGTTTTATCCATGGCTTTGGTCTCAAACGAGGCGCTATCGCCTCAACTGTCGCGCACGACTCGCACAACCTGATTGCCATAGGTGCATCCCGTGCAGAGATTGTGTCTGCTGTGAATGCGCTGGTCGAAAGTAAGGGCGGCATTGCCTGCTGTGATGGCCAGCACGTAGAGAGCCTGCCGCTGCCGGTCGCCGGGCTGATGAGCCTGGAGCCAGCTGAAGCCGTGGCGCAACGATATGTAGAACTGGACAGGGCAGTTAAAGCCATGGGCTCGACTCTGCGTGCCCCCTACATGACACTGTCATTCATGGCGCTGCTGGTCATCCCCGCGCTGAAGCTGAGTGATAAGGGATTGTTTGATGGCACACAATTTTGCTTTACGCCATTAGTACTGGAATGATTGTGACCTCCAGTTAAGCTTCGCCTCACATCGTAGAAAATGTTGTTTTAAAGCGCGCCGCCTATGTCACTAATATTTACAGCTTCATAACTAAATCACTTCAACCTTGACGATCAAAAGCTTATTTTCACAAGAGAAATAGTTTTATCTTATTGATTATATTGATAATTGGAGCAAGAGTGGACTTCCCCCAGTTTGACCCTACTAATTGCGTAGATACCTCTTATCTGCATAAAAAACACACGTAAGCACCTGTTTTATCTACTTTATTTTCTCAAATATCAAAAACCCACCTGTATTAATAGCAATCTAAATCACACTGCATATGTCACTAATATTTACAACTGCATAAATAAACCGCCTCAATCTTGACGGATCAAATTTTATTTTTACAAGTACAAGCATCCTATCTTATTGATTCTAATGAACTATATCGATTATTTTTTTATCCCATCAGATTTTGTTAGCAATTGGCATGCATGTTGCTCTATGTAATATAAGAATAGCTGGGCGTGGTGTCTGGTTCACAAACAAGGAGATTTGATATGAAATTATTACCAATATTATTGATATCTGTTGCTTCAGCTTATGCCGCGACTGCACACGCTTTACCAAGCCTGCAGCTGGGCGGGGACGGATCATCAGACTGGAACTACGGTGGCGGCACACCGGATACATGGGTTGTTTCTGGCACAACTAGCTTTAACCTGTTTGCCTACGCCAACTGTGAAACCGGGACGACAGGCTGCACTGATCCTAATGGTTCTTTTGCCTGGGACGCGGCTGGTGCCACAGATCGCTATGCCTACTTAACTGTGGCTACTATGCCTGATATAGGAAATGTCGATGGATTCGATATTACAATCAATGGAGCCACCCTGGTTGACTCTGGTTATGGCACTCCGCCGATTCAGGACACTAATAGCATTGCTCCACATTCCATTTTTGATACCTACTTCGAAATCTATGAATTTCAGTTTGATGACTTAATTAGTATTATTGGCAATACACAGCCGGGTGATACAGGTACTGGTTCTGGTTACACGGAATCTTTTGGTATAACAATCAACTCACTGTTTGATGGTGTGTTAGGTCTCCATTTTGACTTATTTACCGTTAGTGGTGCTCAGTGGGATCCAACAGACACATCTCCTGACAAATTCCTTGTTGAGAGCGTTGCGCCTTATTCACATGATGCCGAGTGGGTCTCTGTTCCTGAGCCAAGTGTTTTGGCTTTATTAGGCATTGGCCTGATCGGATTGAGCCTGCGTAAACGCGCAAAGAACAGTTAATCTTAATACTCATGCAATATAAAAAAACCCGCCTTGAAGCGGGTTTTTTTATTACCAGGGTTTATTCTGTGCCTGCAATTACACAGGCTTAGGCCAGGTATTTTGTTCTTATAAGTGCCCCCTGCCGGTTGGACAGGGGGTGCTGGCCTAGCGCAGACGTTCAGCGGTATCCATGTAAGTCCCGCCATCACGGCCACCGACAATAAGCAGCGAACCATCGCTTAGCAAATTGGCGGTGTGCTCATAACGCGGTGTGGCCAGCTGGGTAATGGCGCTCCAGGTATTGCTGGCGGGGTCATAAATCTCGTCATCAGCCATCACGGCAGCACCACCACCATTACCGCCTGAGATAAGTACACGGCCATCGGGCAATAGGGTGCTCGCGTGTGAATAACGTGCTGTCACCATACTTGCAGCACTGCTCCAGATGTCGGTGGCCGGGTCATACAGGTAAGCCGTGTTAAGTGGCGTAGTGGTATTGTCCAGCCCCCCGCTGAGCAGTAATTTTCCATCAGGTAGCAGAGTGGTTTTGGCTCCAGACATCACTGCCGGTAAAGTGCTGGTAAGAGTCCAGCTGTTGGTTTGCGGATCATAGATTTCGACAATGTCAGAATTTCCGCCCCCGGCAACGATGACCTTGCCACTGGGTAACAGGCTGACAGATCTGCCAACACGCCCAACATTGATATTGCCAGCCGGACTCCAGCTATCGGTAGCCGGGTCGTAGATCTGTGCTTCTGTGAAATAGGTACTGCCGCCATCGTAGCCAGCAATGACCAGCACACGTCCATCCGCCAGCAATACCGCGTCATGCAGATCGAGATACATGCTGCTACTGCTTACCGCAGTCCATATATTAAGCACCGGATCGTAGATATCGGCACTGGAGTTACGGCCACCGATGGCCAGTACCCGGCCGTCCGGCAGTGTTACGGAAACATGCCGGTTCCTGTTTGCATTAAGTACAGGACCATCCGTCCAGGTATCACTGACCAGATCATAAAGTAGTGAGGTGATGCCAACACTCAGGCCGCCGGAAACGATGGCCCTACCACCAGTCAGTGAGTTGGTCGCATGCCATAACCGTGTATTAGGCAGATTGGCGGCAGAACTCCAGCCAATCAAGGCAGGATCGTATCGTTCTGTGCTGGTTTTCGCCAATAAAGTGGTGTTATCGGCCAGTCCACCGCTGATGATGACCTCGCCTGTGCTCAGTCGTGTGGCTGTGTGATGATCGCGGGCCTCTACGAGGCTGCCTGACCAGCTCCAGGTGTTGGTGCCAGGTTTGTACAGTTCCAGCGTGGCCACAGACTTCCCGTCTGTGCCCTGACCACCGGCGATAAGAATACGGCCATCGGTCAGTGCTGTGGCAGTATGAAAATTACGGGTATGACGCATATCACCCGAGCTGGTCCAGGTGTCGGCGGCGGGATCATAGATCTCGCTGCTGGCCAGAATATCAGCATTTGCCATGCTTGATCTTCCGCCAGTGACAAGCATTTTGCCGCCAGAGATCATGGTCGCAGCATGGTAACTGCGAGCGATGCTCATACCGGCAGCATTCGACCAGGTGCCCATCGCAGGATTATAGGTTTCTGCGTGTTGCAGGTAAACATTGTTGGTAGCGACCACATTGAATCCACCTGCAACCAGCACCTTGCCATCTATGAGTGTATTCATGGTATGCCCGGTACGTGCGCCACTCATAGAGCCCGTGGCGGCCCAGGTGCCAGCCACTGGGTTGTAGATCTCAGCACTTGTGACGGGGGCGGTACCACCGGTCCAGCCTCCGGTGATAAGCACACTGCCGTCCTGTAACAGGGTGGCGGTATGAGATGAACGCTTGATAGTCAGATCGCCCGTTGTGCTCCAGGTACTTGCGGCCGGATCGTAGATCTCAGCGGTAAGGGTCTGTGAGCTAACGAATTGAGTCGTGCTTCCGCCCGCCACCAGTACCTTGCCATCACTGAGCAATGTGGCGCTGTGGAAAGCGCGCTGGGTATTCAACGAACCGGTAGGGGTCCAGGTTTTGGCGACAGGGTCATAGAGATAGGCGGCAGGTGATACAACATCTGATGAAATACCGCCGGCGACAAGGATCGTTCCATCGTTGAGCGTGACCTGACTGTGATTATAAATATCAGCTGGCAGTGCGCCAACCGCTGCGCTGAGGCCACCAGGCTGTAAGCCACAGAACACATTTACGTGAGTTATGTTGGCACCTTTGAGGGTGCTGGCCCCGTGGGTAGAGGTGCAGGACTGGTCGCTGGGCGTAGTGAGCAGTGTGACATCATAGGGCAGGCCATCAGTTACAGGGGTGGCGAAGGTGAAAACACCATTGGCGCTAATAGGTAGATCATCACCTGCTGAATTTTGCAGCGTCAGGGTATTGCCCGATTGCAGGCCTGTTACTGTGCCGCCGACGGTGAAACTGTTGGTGGTACAGTCGATGGCAATGCCGCTAACGTCGGCGCTGGCCACTGTACCGGTGCCGCTGGTAACGCTACAGTTTTGTGATAGTGCGGTCGGTTGTCTCAATATGCTGACGGCATAGTCACTGCCATCGAGCAGCGAAGTATTAAAAATATAGTCGCCGTCTCCGGTGGTGATGCTGAGATCATCGCCATTGTTGTTCTGCAATACCAGTCCACTGCCCGCCAGACCGTTGACGGTAACGCCCACGGTGTAATGTGAAACACAGTTGATGTTGATGCCACTGACATCAGCACTGGTTATGGTACCGCTGCCATTGGCACTGGTTATACTGCAGGTTTGTTGTGGTACTGAAGCGGGTTGCGTGGCAAATGAAACCGCATAATTATTGCCATCGGTGATGGCGGTAGAGAACACATAGCTGCCATCAGCCGAAATTAACAGGTCATCACCATTGTTATTTTGCAGGGTGAAATTACCGCCTGACAGGCCCGAGACATTTATACCAACGCTGTAAGTGTTAGTAATACAGGAGATATTTACATTGGTGATATTGCTGCCTGCAAGGGTGCCACCGGCGTTACTAATGCTGCAGGTCTGGGCGGGAGATCCTGGCTGGGTGAGCACAGAGACAGCATAGCTGTCACCATCAGTGATTGCTGTTACAAAGTTGAATGTACCATCAGCACTGATTGTTAGATTATCACCAGCATTATTTTGAAGAACCAGACCGCTACCGGTCAGGCCTGAAACACTGCCACCTATAGTATAAGTCGGAGTTGCCGGGGCACCGCCACCGCCACCACCACAGGCTGTAAGAAATCCGATAATTAGTACAAAGAAAAAATAATTAAAAGGAAAAAATTTGTTCATACATAACTCCTGTGATTCATAGCCTTTAAAATATTAACCCTAATTATAAACGGGTTATCTAATATTACTACATGAACTTTTAAGGTAGAAACATGACATTAGGCAGGATGTCTGTTTCAACGGGATCAAACAAAAGCCATCAAACCCAGTTTCATTAAATGAAGGGATTGTTTGTTTTTTGTACGTTCGACCGATATCATCTGCAAATAAATTCACTCCTACCCGTCGTAACTTAATGACCCTGGATTCGCCCCTGCTTACTTCAAAAAAAATTATGATCCCATCGATATTATTAGGTACGGCCAACATTCCCAATAACGGTGGCGAACTAAGGCTAACTCAGCACGAGAATGATTTTTCTATTCATCTTAAAGGTGTACGTGGCGAGCTAATGAACAGTCGAAAGCATTGTTCCGAGCGGGCCCTGGCTGAGTTAGGTTGTGCACATATTCCAGGCATGGAGAATGCAAAAGTGTTAGTCGGCGGCCTGGGTATGGGCTTCACTCTGGCCGCAGCCCTCGAGGCGTCATCAATGAGCTCCCAGGTGGTGGTTGCTGAACTGGTACCCGAAGTTATTGAATGGAATAAAGGCCCGTTGGGTGAATGTGCAGGCAGGCCGCTTAATGATAATAGGGTTCAGGTTCATCTCGGTGATGTGGCTGAACTTTTCATAACAAGGCAGGCTACTTATGATGCTATTTTATTAGATGTTGATAACGGCCCTGAAGGTTTTACACAAGCCGACAATAACTATCTATATTCACTCGAAAGTTTAACGGCTATATGGCAAACACTTCGTACTGGTGGTGTGTTAGCGATATGGTCAGCCTGGCATGATGAAAAATTCAGCGCGCAACTGAAAAAAGCTCGCTTTAAGGTTGATACCAAAACCGTCAGGGCTCATAAGGGTAAGGGTAGTCGTCACACTATTTATCTGGCGAGGAAAATTATAGTGAGCTAGTAAGGAGGAAATCATCCAGCGTCATAGGCAGATCATCACGACCTACGTCACAAATAAAAATACATTAGCATTCAATCCCGCCACACCTTAATATTACTATCCACTCCACCAAAGAGAGATATCACATGAAAGCCAGAGCCGCCGTTGCATGGGAAGCCCAGAAACCCCTTGAAATTGAAGAAGTCGATGTGATGGGCCCGCGAGAAGGTGAGGTGCTTTTAAAGGTGATTGCTTCTGGTGTTTGTCACACCGATGCTTTTACGCTTTCTGGTGAAGATCCTGAGGCTTCTTTTCCTGCTATTCTTGGTCATGAAGGTGGCTGTGAGGTGGTTGAACTTGGCCCGGGTGTAAAAAGTTTAGCCGTCGGTGATCACGTTATTCCTTTGTACATTCCTGAATGCGGTGAATGTGAATACTGTAAGTCACCAAAAACCAATCTTTGCCAGTCCATTGCTTCTACGGTGTGGACGGGTTATATGCCTGATGGTACTCGTCGTTTCTCAAAAAATGGTAAAGATATTTTTCATTACATGGGCTGCTCCACTTTTGCTGAGTACACAGTGGTACCGGAAATTGCCCTGGCTAAAATTAACAAGGCCGCACCACTCGATAAAGTTTGCCTGTTAGGTTGTGGTGTCACCACGGGTATTGGCGCGGTATTAAACACCGCTAAAGTTGAAGCGGGTTCTACAGTGGCTGTCTTTGGTCTTGGCGGTATTGGTTTGTCCTGCGTGCAGGGCGCGGTAATGGCTGGCGCTGAACGTATTATTGGCATCGACATTAATCCTGATAAATTTGAATTCGCTCGCCAGCTCGGTGCCACCGATTTTGTTAACCCCAGTGATATCGATGGTTCGTTTGTTGAATACATGCAGGACACTTTTAACGGTGGCCCGGATTATTCTTTTGAATGTATCGGCAATACCCATGTGATGCGCGATGCACTTGAATGTACCCACATGGGCTGGGGTGTTTCAACGGTCATCGGTGTTGCCGGTGCGGGTCAGTTAATTCAGACACGGCCTTTTAATCTGGTAGTAGGTCGCACCTGGAAAGGCACAGCTTTTGGTGGTGTCAAAGGCAGAACTGAATTACCGGGTTATGTTGAACGCTACATGGCCGGTAAGATTGAACTGGATAGTTTGGTGACACACACCATGCCGCTGGAAGATATCAACCGCGCCTTCGATTTGATGCACAGTGGCGAGAGCATTCGCTCTGTGATTATTTTTTAAGGGCAAACTGATGACACTACAATGTATAGAAAGCGTTAAGGAATTTGGCGGTTATTTAAATCGTTACACGCACGACTCAGAATGCTGTCATTGTGAAATGACTTTTTCCGTTTATTTACCGCCGCAGGCAGCATCGGGTGATGTTCCCGCCCTGTACTGGTTATCTGGTCTCACCTGTACTGATGATAACGCACGCTCAAAGGCAGGAGCACAACGGTATGCGGCTGAACATGGAATTGCCATAATTTTTCCTGACACCAGTCCACGCGGTGACGATGTCGCTGATGAAGTTGATCGCTATGATCTGGGCAAAGGTGCAGGTTTTTATGTCAACGCGACACAAGCACCCTGGGCAAAACATTACCAGATGTATGATTACATCACACAGGAACTACCGGCATTACTGGAAAAAAACCTGCCCCTGATCGCCGGCCTTAAATCTGTCTCTGGTCATTCCATGGGCGGACATGGTGCTTTAATTTGTGCGCTTAAAAATCCGCATGCTTATAAATCGGTTTCCGCTTTTTCACCCATTTGTAACCCGATCAACTGTGACTGGGGGCAAGGGTGTTTCGATGCGTATTTGGGTGAAGACGTTAATTTATGGCAAGCCTACGATGCCACTGCTCTGGTCGATGCGGGCGCAAGGGTTACTGACATCCTGATCGATCAGGGCACAGCTGATGAATTTTATGATGAGAGACAGTTACTGCCTGAAAATTTCAAAGCCGCCTGTGAAATAGAAGGCCAGCCGCTAACGCTACGCATGCAAGAAGGTTATGATCATAGCTACCATTTTATTGCCAGCTTCATTGGTGAGCATATTGCCTATCATGCTAAGGCCTTGAAAAGGTAATCACTGCTATGAAAACATTTTCACAAGTACCTTAGCCACCTTCTGCATTTGCCTATCTCAGGGATACGGCGGTTTTTTTCTTAAGCGCATCGATACTCATAAATATATTCACGTTATCACTGACTAATGGTAGCAGGGTGTAAAGCCCAAACTCTGAACGTTTGATGGTAGTCGAGACTTTCACAGTGATTCGTTCTGAATAATCGTTTTTAATGTTTGCATTAACCAGGGTCACATAAAAGGCCACCGGGTGTGTTGTCGCCTGAATAGTCATCTCGCCCTTTAATACTGCCTGCGATTCGTTAAACCATTCAAAGCTACTACTAACAAAACGCATAGAAGGGAATTTTTCTACATCAAAGAAACTTTCACTTTTTAGCATCGCTCTGATAAAACCGGCGTTGGTATTCAGGCTCTCAGTATTGATCTCTACTACAGTGGGCTTATTATCAGTCGCACTATTTAGCATCACAAAGTTGCCTTTGAAATCCTGAAAACTGCCCCAAACGTCACCGACAGGACTATCAACCCGGAACTCCAGGGTTGAGGTGTTCTGTAGTATTTCATAGCTATGCCCGTTTAAATGCAGCCCCATATCTGGCACATGACTTTCAGGCTCGTTTGCGCGACTTGTGCTCACGCCCTCTGCACCGACCAGGGCACTATTAAGCATAACTATTAGCAGCAGGAATATTCTAAACTTTAGTTTCATAATGCCATGATTCTAAGACAAATCACTATATAAGTAAACTCTTATATGCCATGGGAATATATGGATATTACAAATATGATGTACCCCCTTGGTTTGTATAACCTTACATATTTAGCTAATATTCATATTTCCTCTAACAAGAAATGGATATCTATATGTCTCGTATCAGCCTTATCTTTTTTTCCTTTTTCACTTTAATTCTCACCGGTTGTGGCTCTATGCCTAATACGCCTGAGTTACTCGTTCAGAATGTTAAATCTGGCAGCATGTTCTCTGAGAAGGAGGTCTTTGAGGTAGAGCGGCCACTTTCCAAGGTTTCTAAAACTCTCAAGAAAAAATCTACTGAATGTTTCCGTCAACGTGTTGCCAATACTTCTAATACTGGCGGTACTGGTCTTCAGGTACAACGTACTTTGGTTCGGTCTTTCACGCCTAAAATAGTTATTGGAAAAAAACATACGCGTCTTACCCTGCAATCAATGATCACTGAGGGCTCCACTGAACTGGGTGACATGCCTAAAGATGGCTGGTACATGATGGTGGTAGATGCTTACAAGATTAACAAGAATAAAACACGTGTTGAAACTTACTTTCAGCAGCCCAGCTATCTTGGTGCCTTTTCGGCGATTAAACATTGGGCGACTGGCTCGAACATGGGCTGTCCTGATTTAACACAATGACAAGCACTTTGCGCATAGCCGCTCTTTTACTTACCACTGCTGGTATGTTTGCTTGCTCGACGACACATTCATACTTGAATGTGTCGCCTGAGAACCTGAGCCTTAAATCTGATATTCGTTCGGGAACAGCACGTATGCATGTGTACTATGTCGACAGGTCTTGCGAAATAACATATCAAGGTACAGTAGAATTAACTAAACCAAACATGAAGATTGGTATTCCTGTCAATTCACTTAGTTACCTAATCTTTAACTTTTCAGATTCTTCACTATTTTCAGGTAGCCACAGTGTGTCGTATGAGAGATATTTGAAACCCCGTTCGGGTCATCGCTATGATGTTGCTATTAGTTATGCTGACGGTATGTACGCAGCAACTATCCATGAGCAGAGTACAAAAAGTCGCGCCCGCAAAGAAATTGAAAATACCGTTCCTCGTATTTGCACCACACAGTAATTGTCTATAGTCAGATTATTGAAAATAAGTCTGCTAATCCTTACTCTCCTATCGAACTAGCACTATGTAATATAGCCAGCTACATAGATAAGAAAATTGACACCTACCAGCACTAAAATAGCTACTCTAAAGCTATACCAGTCATCTTTCACTTCAACTGAATGATTTTCCATTTTTAATCTCCTTTTAGAATTTCTCATACGATAATTATATTAATATTCAAGGCAGAAAAATTGAGGTAGATCACAGTTTTGAAAAATGCAAATCAAACTGGACATATCACCTCAAAAATCGAAGAATAATCCATCACATCCATTCCCTCTTTAACAGCTTTGTTTGTTATCCGTTCAATACCTTCCAGTGCATCGGTATTTAAGCCGCCGGCTTTGGCGTCATCGATAAACAATCGAATATCCTTCAGTAAATGCTGGGTTGAAAAATTGGCGGCACCAAAATCTCGATCTAAATATTTCTGTAACTTCTTGTCGTAGGTTTTTGCGTACAATGCACTTTCACGTACGGTTTCCATAAACAGGTCAGTATCGACACCATTTTTAATCGCATAACCCAGGCTCAGGGAAAAACCAGCAGTGAGTGATGCTATCATCTGGTTCATGGCCAGTTTGAGTGCTGCAGCTGAACCGGTTTCACCGATGTAGCGGGGCGCTGTTCCTAATATCTGAAGTGTAGGTAGCACATTTTCAAACACGTCTTTTGATCCACCTGCCATGATGATCAACGTGCCTATTTTTGCTTCGGGCAAGCTGCCGAGTACCGGCGCTTCCAGATAATCACCACCGCGTGAGATTATCGCTTCACTTATTTCTTTTGACTGCGCTGGTGAAATAGTCGCCATCTGTAAAATGGTTTTACCTTGAAGGTCCTTCTGTTTTTCAAGCTGCAGAATATCGCTAATTGCCTCGGCATTGCTGACCATGAGAATGATGGTGTCGGATGCGCTGACCAGTTCTTCCGTCGTTTCGCAAACAATAGCACTATCGTCCAGATCGTTAATATTGTCCTGAGTACGATTAAAAACCCTGACCGCGTAACCCTGTGACAAATAACGCTCGACGAACGCTTTGCCCATCAGGCCTATGCCGATAATACCTATATCCACGTTTCACCTTCTGATACAAATTCTAAGACCATCATTTTAGCAGGTGTCTAAATATTACAAATGGTCAATCTATAGTATGCCCATACAACGGTAACCCTTTCTCTGAAATCTGTCTACGTAACTCATCATTAATAAACAGGGCGGGCACTTCCAACTCTATGGCTCGACAATGTCTTTCTATGACAGCCATGGCTTCATCGCGATTATTGTATTTGGCTTTAGTTTTAAATTTCCCCTGGGCATCGGCAACACGCCATTTCTGCTGTTGCTTTTCAAGATTAAGCCAGGGGTCTCGCGTATTGATCTGCGTTATTTCCACTTTGCAGCTAAATGACTTCAGCAACCGATTCAGTGCTTTTGGTATGGTGCTATCATAATACTGTTTGATGGCTTGCAGATAACGCTGGTAACGCATTTCCTGTATGCTGCCCATCGACCAGGCAATGCCAGCATATCCATTCTGGCTTGCCTGAATGAGCATGAGTTTAACGGCGAGAACAGACCATTCCTGTTTGAAAGGCGCATTGGCAACCCTACCCCAGCTACTATTGTCGTAACCACTGCGCTTGCCGGACTGATGCCAGTCGCTTTGTACTTCTTCGATAAATAATATTTTTCTACCCGCGCAGTCTATGCGAGAAGTAGTTCGGATATGTGCGAGTATATTGTGGTCATAAAAGTGCGCGCCGAAAAAAGTGCGCTGGTGATCGGGCAGGCTGACGAACCATTCTCGATAGTCATCGCCGCCGAACAGCGTCAGGTAATCAAACTGTGTATTTGTTTTTGCGCCACTGTGTATGCCGAGATGTTCTCGTGCGTGTTCGTTAGCGGCTGTTTTAGCCTCCAGACTATTATCGTAAAACAGTCCACCGCTGTTATTGGTGATGGCTCGGCCATAGGGATCGAGCGCAAACCAGTATTTATTGAGCGCCATTGGATGGTCATTATTCAGGGTTTTTATTACGCCAACACGATAATTACAGTAGTTGTCGACGTAACGCAGCACGCAGATACATTCGAGGTCGAGCTTGAGGGCGGCGCGATAAACCACCTGATGCGGCATACATTGTGCTACTTCTCTAAAACTAAGTCCGCCATTTTCGCCCCAGATCTGTTCAATGCTGAGCTCAATGCGCAGCTCGTTATTACCATTTTGCTGCAACTGCTGTTTACTGATGATGGACTCTGGCGCCTGTTGCTGAAGATAGCGCCTGATGCCCGACCAGTGAATTTCTTCTTCACGAACGCCACTTTTCCTGAGATTTTCGATGGTAGACAGCCATTGTGCTGCACTGGCGCGTCGTAGCGGCAGCTCATTTAGACGCTTTTGCAGCAGGCTATACAGGTGTTTTGGGGAGGTGTAGCTTTTGACGGAAAGTTGCTGCTGGTTTTCAACGAGCCTGCGGCGTGCGGTTTCGATACGACGGCGCTGGTCGTTCTGCTGTATATAGCGAGAGAGTGCTACTTTATCTTCATCGCTCCAGTCCTGGGCATAGCGAACACTTTCAAGGGTATGGCCGGAATATTCATAATCGAATTCTGACCAGCCACACTTTATCTGTCCGTCTTCATCAGACTTACGATAGATGATATCGACCAGCGCATACAGTTTGCGATGCTCTGAACGCAGACCAATACCCTGTTGCTGTAATGCATGGTATTTGGATCGATCTGTTGAGATATCAACCACTCTTCCGCTGGGTAATTCCACCATTTTCCACATTTCCTCAGTAACGGCTTTTAATCAAGCCCTTATACCTGAGTAAAATACTATGGAATTATTTTATTATCACCCAAGTAAACATAGGTGTTTGTTATAGCCCCCCTCTGAGCTTTAATGCTCTAAATGTTGCTCCAACCGTATATGCTGATGTTTTATAATGATTTGTCGCCAGCATCTGTACATCATCAAAACCAGCCTCTCCCATAATTTTAATCAACTCACTACTTGTTAATGTACCCGCAATACAATCAGCCCAGGACTCATCTTCACAACAACTCGTCGAAATGTTATTTTCGTCTTTTATCATGTCACAAAAAAATAATCTGCCATTATTTTTTAAGACACGGTAAATTTCTGCAAAAACAGCTTCTTTATATAATGATAAATTTATCGCACCATTTGAAATCACCACATCAACACAGCTATCTTCAACAGGTAGTTTTTCGTCATCGCCCTGATATACCGTTATATTTGATAGCCCAGCCAATGTCGCATGCTGCCTGGATTTCTCAACCATCGCCGGTGTAACATCAAGGCCCAGCACCTTGCCTTTTTCTCCAACTAATAAAGCTGCCACACAAAGATCAACACCAGCACCACAACCAATATCCAGCACAGTTTCACCTGCATGCAGTTCACCCGCACTAAATGGGTTGCCGACAGCGGCACAGTAGCTCCATATTACTTCTGGAATACTATTTATCCATGCTCCCTTATAATGATGATTAAGCGCATTTTGCATACCTTTATCCCAGCCGAAATCCTTGCCAGGGTTAGTCGCAAAATCTGTATATAAATCTATAATTGAATACCGGTTCATTTATCCGCACTACTTTTTTATAAAAAGGGGTATGCGTTTTAAATAGTTGCCGGCTCAAACTCAATCAAGGTATCCACATCGGCTTCATAATCAATGCCATCAATACCAAAGCCAAACAATTTTAAAAATTCATCCTTGTAACCCTGATAATCGGTGAGTTCAAAAATGTTGTCATTATTCACCTGTGGCCAGAGTTCTTTAACTTTATTCTGCACATCATCACGTAATTCCCAGTCATCCATGCGGATACGTGCGGTGTCATCGAGCTCTGCGCCACCCTCTTTATATAACTGAGTACGGAACATGCGATTGATTTGCTCGATACAGCCTTCATGAATATTCAGTTCTTTCATCACCTTAAAGCCCATGGCGATATATAAAGGCATCACCGGTATAGCCGCGGAAGCCTGTGTGACCACGCTCTTGAGTACGGCAACATTGGCAGTACCGTTAATATCGGCGAGTGAACTTCGTAAATCACCTGCGGCACGATCCATGTCCTCTTTGGCTTTACCCAGAGCGCCGTGCCAGTAAATAGGCCAGGTAATATCCGTACCGATGTAGCTGTATGAAACTGTTTTAACGCCATCGGCTAATACGCCAGCCTCTTTCAATGCAGCCATCCACAATTCCCAGTCTTCACCACCCATGACGGTGACGGTGTTCTGTATTTCTTCTTCTGTGGCTGGTTCGATTTCAGCATCGATAATTTCATCTTTGCTAGTGTCGACCGCGGTGGCCTTGTAGGTTTCACCTATGGGCTTTAATACTGAGCGAACGACTTCACCGCCGTCGGGCATTTTGCGTACCGGTGAGGCCAGCGAGTAAACAACCAGGTCAACCTGGCCCAGATCAGCTTTAATGATTTCGATAGCTTTGGTGCGCATTTCATTGGAGAAGGCATCGCCGTTGATGCTTTTGGCGTACAGGCCTTCTGCGTGCGCGGCTTTCTCAAATGCGCCTGAGTTATACCAGCCTGCAGAACCGGGTTTTTTCTCGGTGGCGGGTTTTTCCAGAAATACGCCCAGGGTGGCCGCGCCCGAACCAAAGGCGGCGGTAATACGCGAAGCCAGGCCATAACCTGTGGATGCGCCAATCACCAAGACTTTCTTTGGGCCATTTGCCACAGCGCCATCAGCTTTGACGCGCGCTATTTGCTGGTTAACATTGGCTTCGCAACCAGTTGGATGGGTGGTAGTACAGATAAAACCGCGAGTTTTTGGTTTGATAATCACGTTAGAGTTTTCCGCTTGTGTTATATGAAGTAGTTTCTTATTTTAGCAGACACCTGAATGCCAACAAACTTGTCTATTCTAACCTCAATTCCGTATTACTATTAAAAACTCTGGACTGCTGTGTGACTGGATCGATAAATCGTAGTTCTTTTGCCAGTAGCTGTAGTGGCAGGGAATACATTTCACCGGCCTTTGGCAATAACATCGGATAAAACCTGTCGTTCAATAATGGCCAGCCCAATGATTGCATGTGCAGTCGCAGCTGGTGTGTTTTTCCGGTTATCGGGTTTAATTCAAATAATGCCTTATCGTCAGATTGTTCCAGACAACGAATCACGGAATGGCTGTTCGGTTCACCTTCGACCACCTTCATTAGAAAACGCGGATTGGATTGTATTATTCGATTTTGTACTACCCATTCTTTACCAACTATACCTTCTTCGTTTTTTACCCTGGCTATGGCTTGATAGGTTTTGTGTATTTTGCGCGTACTAAACAGTTTATGGTAAAGATGGCGAGTGGTCGGGTTAACTGAAAATAACACCAGGCCTGCCGTTGGCCTGTCCAGCCGGTGCAAAGCCTGTAAGTTTTGAAAGCCGGTTTTTTCTCGTAAGCGATTTTGCAGACACTCTTTAATATAAATACCCGTAGGTATTACCGCCAGGAAATGGGGTTTGTAAGCAACCAGAATATGCTCATCCTGAAATAATATTATTTCTTCAAACGGAATGACAGGCTCGCTTTCTACTTCACGGTAATAATAAACGCGTTGCTGTGGCTGAAAGGGCGAGTCTGCGGTAATTAATGAGCCATCGTGCCAATGCACTTTGCCATCAGCCACGCGTTGTTGCCAAACCTCAGGCCTAATATTTTGAAATTTAATAATAAGGTATTCCAGCACACTGGCAACACCGGGATTGGTCTGCGGCAAACTTACCTTTGAGGGGTGTTTTGAAATGCTCATTCTATTAGCTGTTTTAAGGACACAAGCCAGAATTATAGCCAGTTAATCAACAGAACTTTTATGTCTAATAATATCACCCGACATTAAGAAAATAATATCTTCCGCAATATTAGTCGCATGATCAGCTATACGCTGAAGCTGTCGGCATACTGTTAAAACACTCAGACGTTGTTCTGTTTCCTGTGGCGATGACTTAATGCACTCTACCTGATTACGATATATCTTTTCCGCCAGTTGACGAATATTTTGTCCCAGCACTAATACGTTATTAGCAACCTCCAGATCACTTTCAACAAAGGCCAGCATGCTCTTTTTAAGCATCATTCTTGCCTGTGCCGATAATTCAAATAACTGTTCCGGCACATCAATTTTGGGCAGATTAGTCAGCTTGATTGCCTCTTCTGCAATAATTACCGCATGATCTCCGATGCGTTCAAGATCGCTGTTTATTTTTAACACGGCAACAATCAAGCGCAGGTCGTTGGCCACGGGTTGATGTAGCGCCAATAATTTTAAGCAGTCTTCCTCCATTTCTATTTCTGCTCTATCGACACCACTGTCTTCATCGATTACATTTTGCGCGGGCAAATGTTCAAGTTCAGTGATAGCATGAATTGACTGTCCCACTTGCTCTTCAACTATATCTGACAGTTCAATTAGATGTTTATTAAGACGCTTCATCTCGCGTATAAAATGTAATGACATGTTTGTTTCCTGTTGCGGCGTCTAACCGAATCGTCCGGTAATGTAATCGTGTGTTCTTTTATCTACGGGGTTCTGAAATATTTGTTCTGTTTGACCGACTTCCACCAGTGAGCCCATATGAAAAAAACCGGTTCGTTGTGACACACGCGCAGCCTGCTGCATGGAGTGCGTGACAATAATAATAGTGTAGTTCTCTTTTAATTCCCACATAAGGTCTTCAACGTGATTGGTGGCGATGGGGTCAAGTGCTGAGCAAGGTTCATCCATCAATAGTACTTCTGGATTAATCGCGATAGCACGGGCAATACATAATCGCTGCTGCTGCCCACCAGATAATCCGAGTGCTGAGTTATGTAAGCGGTCTTTTACTTCGCTAAATAATCCGGCTTTGTTCAGGCTATTTACTACAATTTCTTCAAGATCATCTTTATCTTCTGCGATGCCATGAATTCTTGGTCCATAGGCAATGTTGTCAAAAATACTTTTTGGAAAGGGGTTGGGTTTCTGAAACACCATGCCGACCTTTCTACGCAGCGATACCACGTCGATACTGGGCGCGTATATGTCCTCTTTGTTGAGCGTAATTTGACCGGTGATTTTACATTCGTCAATGACATCATTCATACGGTTTATGCAACGTAGAAATGTTGATTTTCCGCAACCGGATGGGCCGATCAAAGCTGTGATTTGCTGTTCCTGTATATCGATGGATACATCGTGCAGCGCCTGTGTATTACCATAAAAGACATTGACGTTATCGGCACGCACGATTGTTTGCGTGCTATTCGTCGCACTTTTTCTCGTTGTCTGTAATGACGGGATTGATGCTCGAGTTGATTCATTCATGTTGTTAGACGCTGAGGCATTGTTATTAGGCATAAGATGTTCTACTTGTTGGATATTCTTGTTCGATTACGAATGACTACAGCCAGTAAATTCATCACGATTAAAAACACGATGATGACCATGATGGCTGCCGCCGTTTTTTCAACAAAACCACGTTCAGCACTTTCGGCCCATAAATAAATCTGTACCGGCAACGCGGTCGCCGGATCTGTCGGAACACCGGGGACGCTGGCAATAAAAGCGACCATGCCTATCATTAATAGAGGTGCGGTTTCACCAAGCGCCTGAGCTAAACCAATAATAGTACCGGTCAGTGTACCGGACATGGCTGCGGGCATGACATGATGAAAAGTGACCTGTATGGGCGATGCTCCCATGGCCATTCCGGCTTCACGAATACTCGGTGGTACGGTTTTGATGGCTGATCGACAGGCAATAATAATGGTTGGCAAGGTCATCAGGGCCAGAACAATGCCGCCCGCTAATGGCGTACTACGCGGCATGCCAAAAATATTGAGAATTACGGCCAATCCTAATAAACCAAAAATCACCGATGGCACAGCGGCAAGGTTATTGATATTGGCTTCAACCATTCGTGTCATAAAACTGTCACGTGAAAATTCTTCCAGATAAATGGCTGCAGCAACACCCAATGGAAATGAAATCATTAAACAGATTAATAAAGTATAGATCGTGCCCACAACGGCACCGCCAATTCCCGCCAGCTCAGGATAGCGCGAATCTGCCTGTGTAAAAAAATCGATGTTAAATTTTATGATTACCTGCTTATTATCAATCAGTGTCTGTAACCATTGTTTCTGATTTTCTTTCAGGCGACTCTTGAATTGTTCTCCTGTCAACGTGGCTTTATAGTATTGGTCTGCATCTGATGACACTGGCACTGTTAAAGTAATGATGCTACCAATGCTTTCCGGTTTGAGTAAGAGCATATCTCTAACATCCAGCTCAGCACCAAGGCTAATCAATTTTGTCAGATCTCGTTTTTCTTTTCTTTTTTTCACCTCAGGGAAAAGGTCATATAAACTTTGTTTAACCACTTTTGCGACATTGGCCTCCTGCATTTCTTCAGGACTGGCTGTGCTAGTCACACCTAACCTGTCTTCATCCAGATTTATTTCCAACGTAATCACTGTTTGTTGAAACGCGGAATATCCGGTTGAAAAAATATTGCCCAGGAGAAATAATAAAGCACTACCTGCTATCACCAGACCCAGAATGCCATAGGCACGAAAACGGAAATCGGCCAATATGCGACTCCGATTTCTATTTTTTTGATTCAACGTATCTTCGTTATGCATACTGTTCTCGGTATTTTCTGACTACACGCAACGCAAGAATATTAAGCAGCAGCGTAAAACAGAACAGGGTTAGGCCAAGAGCAAACGCGGACAGCGTTTTTGGACTATCAAAGGATTGGTCGCCAACTAATATGGTCACAATCTGCGCGGTAATGGTGGTCACACTTTCCAATGGGTTTGCTGTCATATTAGCGGCTAAACCTGCTGCCATGACTACAATCATGGTTTCACCTATGGCACGAGAAAATGCCAGCAACAAAGCAGAAACAATGCCGGGCAGGGCGGAAGGCAAGACTACTTTTCTAATAGTTTCAGCTTTAGTTGCGCCCATCGCCAGAGATCCGTCACGTAGTGACTGAGGCACTGCAGAAATGACATCTTCAGATAATGACGAAACAAACGGGATTATCATAATGCCCATAACCAAACCTGCTGCTAGTGCACTTTCTGATGATGCACTCAAGCCTGCAGCTCTACATATATCAACAATCATCGGCGCTACAGTGAGGGCGGCAAAGAAGCCATAGACCACGGTGGGAATTCCAGCGAGGATTTCCAGTGCGGGTTTTGCGTATGCTCGTAATTTCGGTTGTGCGTATTCGGCCAGATATATGGCTGAATACAATCCCACGGGAACAGCAATCAGCATGGCAATTGAAGCTATTAATAAAGTGCCTACAAATAAAGGTATTGCACCAAATGCACCTGAACTACCGGCCTGATCGGCACGAATAGCCATTTGCGGACTCCAATGCGTGCCAAACAAAAAGTCGGTAAAAGGAACTTGCTGAAAAAATCGCAATGTTTCAAAAAGTAACGCCATAACTATGCCAGCGGTAGTCAGTACCGCAACAGCTGAACTGGCAGCTAAGACTATTTTGACGATCCGTTCTACCTGTTCTCGCGCGGGTGTACTTTCTTTAAATCGCCGGTTGACGCCTCTAAAACCCAGTAATCCGCTAACCAGCAACATCGTTAGAATAAACGTGTCGGTATTTTCTTTTGTTTGCAGATAGCTCTGCACAGCCTGTAATGTGTTGGCGTCATCCGTGTGTGTCAACAACAAACCATTGGCAATCTGTGTAATTTCAAGATATCGAAAATCCGTGTCTTTCAATAATACCTTACTGTTTTGAGTCAGTTCAGATAAGACCGAGGGTTTTATAATCATACTATCGCTGATTAACCATAAACTGGAAATTGCCAGCATTGGCAATGCAACCCATAAGCCATGATTAAGACCATGGTAGATAGGGCGCGAATGCAAATTAGATTTTGATTTTGCTCTATGCCAACCACGTAAGCCTGACATTAATGTCAGGCTTAGCGCGACTACAAAAGTGAGTAAACTACTCATATTTATAATTCATTCCTGTTTATGGCTACATTACTATCAGCTTTTTAGCTACTTCACGTAGCTTAGTACGCTTTCCATCTTCCAGTGGTACCAAACCTGCATCGATCAGATAGCCTTCATCACCAATGGCTTTTTCATTAGTAAAGGCATTCAGGTATTCTTTCAAACCAGGAATTACACCGATGTGTGCCTTCTTTACATAAAAGAACAGGGGCCTGGCAATGGGGTATTTATAACTTTGAATACTTTCCAGTGAGATTTCTACACCTTCAATTGTTGCAGCCTGAATTTTATCGCTATTGTTTTCAAGGTAACTAAAACCGAAAATACCAAAGGCCTCTTTATTTGCTCCCAGTTTCTGTACGATCAAAGCGTCGTTTTCACCAGCTTCCACAACAGGGCCGTCTTCACGCATAATTTTGCAGGATTTTTTATCTTTCTTTTTCACTTCAGCAGGACAACCGCCTTTCATGACTTTATCATTCCATGCATCACGTGTACCGGATGTTGGAGGTGGAACCAGAATAGAAATTTTTGTGTCCGGTAATGACTTATCAATGTCACTCCATTTTTCTGGTTTTGGACCGTGCTCAGCCATAGCCATCCACAGTTGCTGTCGTGTGAAATTAACAGGCTTGTTGCTAACGTCATTAGCAAAGGCTATTCCGTCATTACCGAAGCTGACTTCGATGATATCCTTTACGCCATTTTTGCGGCAATTCTCAAGTTCTGACGATTTGATCGCACGTGATGCATTTGATACATCAGGGTGGCTCGCACCAACACCTTTACAGAACAGTTTCATGCCGCCACCCGTTCCGGTACTTTCAACAACAGGGGTTTTAAATTTACCGCTGCCACCGAAACGCTCGGCAACCAGTGTTGAAAACGGGTATACCGTTGAAGAGCCAACGATTTGAATTTGATCACGAGCCTGTGAAACAACGGGAGTTGCCGCAAGAACGATTACTGATAACAGGCTATTACGAATAACTTTATTTTTATTGCTTAGTTTCATTACTCTCTCCAACAAGTGGAATTTAATGTTGGAGCGCATCTTGGCGGGGAATTGTTAGGTTTTTGTTAGGAATCCTTGAGATGTTAATGAGATATGGGAAGAATGATGCTGAAACGGCATCCTACGGTTCCATTATTCTCGACTTCGACCTGACCGCCATGAATATGGACAATATGCTTGACGATGGCCAAACCTAAACCGGTGCCACCAATACGTCTGCTGCGTGATTTATCTACCCTGTAAAAACGCTCAAATAGCCTTGGAATATGCTGTTCTGGTATACCAGGACCTTCATCGCTGACGCTCAGCAGAATCTTATTACCGGTTTCTTCCACCGACAGCGTGATGGTTTTATCTTCATTGCTGTATTTAATGGCATTATCGATAAGATTGACCAGCGCCTGTGTCATCAAAGAATGATCAACCTGTATCTCGATATTGTCCTTACAGTTGATATCAATCGTTATATTTTTTGCTTCGGCACGACTTTGACAATTTTCAGCACTGAAATGTAGCAACTGGCAGGCATCCGCTTCATTTAGCGCCAAAATTTGGGTAATGGGTGCGCTCTCAAGCCGGGACAGGGTAAGCAGGTCATCGACAATTGCCGCCAATCGATCATTTTGTTTACACACTATACTAAGGAATCGCTCAAGATCAGCCGGGTCGTGCTGCGCACCATCAAGCAGCGTTTCAACATAACTTTTAATTGTAGCAATGGGGGTTTTTAACTCATGCGAAACATTGGCAACAAAATCCTGGCGCAGATTTTCCAGCCTATCGAGCTGCTCAGCCATACGATTAAGCGCATTACCAAGCTCAGCGATCTCTTTTATATCGTACTCGGGCAGTGCATGACTGAAATCACCCTTGGCAAATAAATTGGCCTGCTCAACAATCTCTGCCAACGGCTGATTTATTTTGCGATAGATATTAACAATCACTATTGAAATGATCGCCAGTAGAACAATGAGCAAAATCATAAACTGCCGGTACAACTCATCGAGCAACCTATCTATAGAGATCAATGAAATTGCTGTTCGTATTGCACCTATAACTTTTTCATCTTCAGAACGTGGAATGGAAAAATAAAGCATGGAGGTTTGCAATGTAGCACTAAAGCGTGTGCTCGAGCCACGTTGACCAGATAGAGCCTGACTAATCTCCGGTCGCTGTGCATGATTTTCCATCGTGTTTGCATCAACTTCAGAGTCGCATAATACGATGCCTTTTTTATTTATGATGGTTACGCGAAGATCAGGATCGGATAACTGCAACATATGGCATGCGGCATCAATGTTTGAGTTTTTTATTGACTGATCAACAGTGATGGCTCTGGATTCGAGTGTACCCTGCAGGTGATCAATAAAGAAATCGCGGAAACGATCAGTTGCATACCATGCTACCGTTAACAGGGTAAGCAGAACAATGCCTGCCGAGAATCCGTAGTGTAACCAGAGTGATTGTTTTTTATCCGTCATTCTTTGAAACGATAACCTACACCACGAACGGTTTCAATCAAATCAGCATGACTGCCCAGTTTTTTACGCAAGCCGGCAATCTGTACATCAATTGCTCGCTCGGTAACCACATATTTATCACCGCGGATCGCATCAACAATTTGATAGCGAGTAAAAACCCAGCCCCGGTGTGAGGCTAGAAAATGCAGAATACCAAATTCGCTTTTGGTTAAATCTATAGCTTCATTATCGATGCTCAATTGAAATTTCTTGGTATCTATCGTAAGCCCATCTATTTTCAATAAAGAAACATCAACGACATCAACTTGCTTCGATCGGCGTAATACACTACTAACTCTGGCCAATAAAATGCGTGGACTAAAAGGCTTGGTCACATAGTCATCTGCACCCAGCTCCAGTCCGCTAACAATATCTGCCTCTTCACCTTTGGCTGAAGCCATGATAATAGGGATCGCCTGTATTTCCCCATTTTGTCTAATATGCCGACAGACATCCATGCCGTTCATACCTGGAAGCATTAAATCAAGAATAATTAAATCAGGCTTTTTCGCAATGGCTTGCTCCAGTCCCTGTTCACCGGTTTCAACACCAATGGTCTGATAGCCTTCTCGCTCAAGATTATAAATGACGATATCCCTCAGGTCTTCTTCATCTTCAACTACTAGTATTGTGGGTTGATTTGCCATATTTATTTGCTTTTGAAATTCATCAATTGGCATATTTTCATACCATTTTGAATTATGACCTGCATTTATTATGATTGTGTTAGGAATTCTTCAGTAATTGATTAAATATGCATATCCTTATTTATCTAGTACAGGTTATTTTCCTATACAAAAATCTGAAAAAATCCTGCCCAATAAATCATCACTACTAAACTCACCAGTAATACTAGCTAATTGATTTTGTGCCAGGCTAAGTTCTTCTGCTACCAGCTCACCTTGTTTGTGTTTTAGATTTAAATCAGCACTTTCTAAATGCTGTTCAGCTTCTTCTATGGCTTCCATATGCCTGCGACGCGCCATGTATTTACCTTCTACACGATTCTCGTAACCCATACATTTTTTTAAATGCTGTTTTAGCAGATCTATACCTTCACCGCTTTTTGCAGAGACGAAAATATCTGTAGCATTACCTGCTAGTTCGATTATTTTTGCCACACCATTGTTTTTATCTATCTTGTTGTGAACAAAGGTAATACCCTGATTCTTTGAAAAGCTATCAATGATCTCTCTCTCTTCATTTTTTGAATCGCCATCCATAACGTACAACAAACGATCTGCTTTTTCTATTGCCTTCATGGCTCGACGAATACCTTCCTGTTCTACCACATCCTCGCTTTCACGCAGACCTGCAGTATCAATAATATGGAGAGGTAGGCCATCTATCTGTATGTGTTCGCGCAATATATCTCTAGTGGTTCCAGGAACATCTGTAACGATGGCGGTTTCCTGACCTGCTAGTTGATTTAGCAAACTTGATTTGCCGGCATTTGGTTTACCCGCGATGACCACTGTCATGCCTTCTTTCAATAATCTACCCTGTTGAGCCGATAATTTAACTTGCTTTAATTTTTCTCTTACTTCAATCAAGCTATTCTCTATAACCTGATCTGCGAGGAAATCAATTTCCTCTTCAGGAAAATCTAAAGCTGCTTCAACATGAATACGTAAACGCGTTAGTAGTTCTACCAGATTGTTTATTTCATTAGAAAACTCACCATTCAATGAATGAATGGCAGCGCGGGCAGCTTCGTGACTTTCTGCCGCTATCAAATCGGCAATCGCTTCTGCCTGTGCCAGATCGATTTTGTCATTAAGAAATGCTCGCTCGCTAAATTCTCCTGCCCTTGCGGCACGGGCACCCAGTGATAAAACTCGCTTGAGTATAATATCTAATACAAAGGGGCCGCCGTGCGCCTGCAGCTCCAGGACATCTTCGCCGGTAAATGAATTGGGGCCTTCAAAATACAAAGCGATGCCGTTATCGATGGCGGCTTTGTTTTCATCTTGAAATACGGAGTAGTGCGCGTAACGTGGGGTTGGTTTTTTTCCAAGTAGTTGCTCGGAAATGCAAGCAGCTTTGTCACCTGAGACCCTAACGATACCCACTCCACCTTGTCCAGGTGCGGTGGCTATCGCTGCTATGGTATCTTTTTCTGACATAGAACCATTCTGTTAGAATAGCTATTCTTTATTTTTCATTCTCAATACGTTTAGTGATGACGTATTGCTGAGTAATTGACAGTATATTATTAACCACCCAGTACAAAACCAGACCTGAAGGGAAGAAGGCAAACATCGCAGTAAATGCAAATGGCATTATCTGAAATATCTTTTGCTGCATAGGATCAACTGGAGCCGGATTCAACTTCTGCTGAATAAACATCGACACACCCATTATTACTGGTAAAACAAAATAGGGATCTTTGACTGACAGGTTATCGAGCCATAATGCAAAAGGAGCCTGTCGCATTTCTACACTTTCGAGTAGCACCCAATATAAGGAGATGAACACAGGAATTTGTACAAGTATTGGAAAACATCCACCCATCGGATTGATTTTTTCGCGCTTATACAACTCCATCATCGCCTTGCTCATGGCAGCACGGTCATCACCAAACTGCTCCTTCATTTGTTTCATGCGTGGTGCTACTTTGCGCATTTTTGCCATCGACTTATAACTCATTTCTGACAATTTATAGAACAGTGCTTTAACCGTAATGGTTAAGAAAATAATGGCCCAGCCCCAGTTCCCAAATATGCTATGTAACTTATCTAACCACCAAAACAAGGGTTTTGCGATGATTGTTAGTACGCCATAATCAACGGTCAGCTCAAGACCTGGCTCTATTTCTTGCAGTTTATATTGCAGTTTTGGCCCGGCGACAAATCGACTATTAAATGTACCTTGCTCATTTGGCATCAATTGTTTTGCTGCTGAGCGCGCACCTAAAGTATATCGGTCAGCCTGTGCGTTATACCGACTGAAATATAAGTTTTTACCATTATTTTCAGGGATCCATGCGGCAAGGAAATAATGTTGGATCATGGCTAACCAACCATCTTCCATCTCACTTTTCAGGTTTTTTTCCTGAATGTCATCGAAACCAATTTTTTCATATTTAATTTCATCGTTAAAAATAACACCACCAGTGTAAGTGTGTATGAACATTGAACTGTTCTCGTCTGATGGCTGACTACGGAATAATTGCATATATTGGCTACCACTCCAGCCACTTTGACCTGCCGATACATTATGATCGACGTTGATGGTGTAATCATTTCTGTGGAAGGTATAAAGTTTTGTTACTTTTGATCCGTCATTACCGACCCAGTGCAAAGGTACTTTAATTTCATCGACACCTTCAGCCAGACGATAGGTAAGCTGCTCTGCTGTATATATATCGTTATGTGTTGGTGCTGTTTTTTGATTGGCTGAAACCAGACCGGATTGGGCTATATGAAAATTAACTTCAGCATCAGTTAATAGCTCAACTTTTACCTCTGGCTTATCCGCATCAACTGCATACTTTCTTAGAATGGCTTTACGAATATCGCCACCCCGTGTATCAATTTCAACTTCTAATACGTCGGTGACAATTGTAATTCTTTGGCTTGTTGCCGCTGAAGTTGTTTTTTCTCTCGTGACTATTGTGCCCGGTACCGTTACGGCTGAAGGTACACCGCTTTCAATAGTACTGCTATTTTGCTGGGTACTTTCTACAGCAACAGGAGCTACCGGTTGTGGTCCATAATCTTTTTGCCATTCTGCCCACAATAAATAGGCAATGAAGAAAAGGGTGAAATAAAGCAGGGTTTTCTGATTTTCCATCACTAATGGTTTTCCGATTATTGCCCGATTTCCGGGTTATGTTTTATAGATTTATGATCTTTAGAGTGACCGTCTGAAACTTTACAGCCTGTAGGATTACTACTGGGAACCGGATCATAACCACCCTCACACCAGGGATGACAACGACCAATACGATAAATCGCTAACCAACTCCCACGAAAAACACCATGACTGCGAATTGATTCAATCGCATAGCAAGAACAGGTAGGCGTATAACGGCAACTGGGCGCGAAATAAGGACTTATCGCGATTTGATAGAAACGAACTAAAGCTATTAAAATTCGGCGCATTTCTTTTTTAATAATCCCCAATGTCTTTCCAGGGACTCTTTCAGCTCCTGATTAGTTCCTTTGGCACCATTTTTTCCTGCCATAACAACATAATCAGCATTGTAATTTTGCTCTGATAAGCGGAAGTTTTCTCGAACGAGACGTTTGAGTCGATTTCTTCCTACTGCAAGTTTTACTCTACGTTTTGAGATTGCCATGCCCAGTCTTGGACGGCCCAGGTCGTTAGGTCTGGCTAATACCGTAAAATATTGGTCGTTTGAACGCACTGATTTCTCGAAAACTCGATCAAAATCAGCTACGTTCAACAACTTAGCGGACTTTGGTAAGCGTGCGCGCTGCACAATCGCTAAGCTCTAAGTTTTTCAGCCTTAAACGGTAAGTTTATGACGACCTTTAGCGCGACGTGCTTTTAATACTCTACGACCACCAACTGTGCGACTACGTGCACGGAAACCGTGCGTTCTTGCCCTTTTTAATGTGCTGGGTTGGAATGTTCTTTTCATTGCTCTAAACCTATAACTGTTATTAATTCAGCGAACCGCGCATTTTACTGATGCCGACATACTTAGTCAAAGACTAATTCCACCATTTTTCAACAGCTTAGATATTGTTCTCTTTTATATTATCTTTTGTCTGTGGATAAGCCCTATTAACAAGTATAGAATCCACCTTCCTTTTTTATACTATTTCTTGTTTTCGTTACGGAGAACCGCTTCCTTGACCGCGATATATTGGCCTAATTGTTTACAGCAGCTCGAGCAGAAACTCTCTGATCAGCAGTTAAATACATGGATAAGGCCGCTCCAAATTAAAGAAGAAGAAAACACTATTACTTTACTGGCGCCCAACCGCTTTGTACTTGACTGGGTAACAAAAAATTTCCAGCAACAAATCCGTGACATTCTTATCGAAATAGGAGCAATCAATGTTTCTTTAACGATTGAAGTCGGCACACAGACAAAATCAGCTAACTCAATACCTGCCTCAAACCCAATATCGGTAGCTAAAAACCTTATTTTTGAAACAAAAAAAACTACCAGCGATCACCAACATCCGATTGAACACAATCTTAATCCAGCATTCACTTTTGACAGTTTTGTTGAAGGTAAATCAAATCAGCTAGCCAAGGCTGCATCTTTACAAGTTGCGGAAAATCCTGGCCAAGCCTACAACCCACTTTTTATGTATGGTGGCGTTGGTTTAGGTAAAACCCATCTTATACACGCCATTGGCAATAGGATGCTGCAACATAATCCACAGGCCCGTATTGCGTATCTTCATTCTGAACGCTTTGTCGGTAATATGGTTAAAGCCTTACAGCATAATGCCATTGACTCTTTTAAACAGCATTATCGTTCTCTAGATGCCTTGTTAATTGATGACATCCAGTTCTTTGCCGGAAAAGAGCGATCACAAGAAGAATTCTTCCATACTTTCAATGCCTTACTCGAAACTGGTAGTCAGATTATTTTGACCTGTGATCGTTACCCAAAAGAAGTAGAAGGCCTTGAAGAACGACTACGTTCAAGATTTGGCTGGGGATTACCTGTTTGTATAGAACCTCCAGAGTTGGAAACTCGTGTCGCCATTTTGCAGAAAAAAGCGGAAGAATATAATATTGAGTTTCCAAGTGAAGTGGCCTTTTTTATTGCTAAGCGCATCCGTTCCAATATACGTGAATTGGAAGGTGCTTTTCGTCGTGTTATGGCAACAGCTAATTTTACAAAAAAACCAATTACACTTGATTTGGCTAAAGACGCATTACGTGATCTAATTGCACTTCAGGATAGGGCGATCACCATTGAAAATATACAAAAAACAGTCGCTGAATATTACAAAATTCGAAGTTCTGATTTATTATCCAGTCGTAGAAGTCGCTCTATAACAAGACCTCGACAACTAGCAATGGCTTTATCTAAAGAACTAACTAACCATAGCCTACCTGAAATTGGTGAAGCCTTTGGCGGAAGAGATCACACAACAATTTTACATGGTTGTCGTAAAATAGCAGAACTTAGGGACTCAGACGCGAAAATAGACGAAGATTATAAAAATTTAATGCGTATTTTAAGTAACTAATAACAACTTGTGGATAAACTGTTATCAGGCTCTTCGTAAAATGTAGACGAAAATTAACAAAAAAGTTATCCACAATTGATCTACAGGATGGGGGCAGAATACCCCCCGTATATATTGCTTTATTTCTTACCTAAAGCTTTGAATAATAAGGGGTTATTGGCTTTATCCAAGTTATTAATGGGTACTAATAATAACAATAAGTATATAAATAAAGAACTATTACTAATAAGGCATCACTAAAATGAAATTTCAAATTCAAAGGGACAACTTGCTTAATTCTTTACAGCAAATAATTGGTGCTGTAGAAAAAAGGCAAACAATGCCTGCTTTATCCAATGTACTGATTAAGGCTGATAATGATTCGTTATCACTTACAGCAACAGATTTAGAAATTGAATTTGTTACCAATTTAAATATGGTCATAGATGAACCAGGTGAGATCACCGTACCTGCACGAAAGTTATTAGATATATGCAAGTCACTACCAACTGATTCTCAAGTGAATATCACAATTAAAAATGAAAAAGCCATGATCCAATCTGGCCGTAGTCGTTTCTCTTTGGTTACACTACCTGCTTCAGATTTTCCCTCCTTGGATGAAATAAGCTCAAATTCCGAGTTTGAAATACCACAAAAAACATTAAAAGATATTATTGATAAAACATCATTTGCTATGGCACAACAGGATGTTCGTTATTATTTGAATGGTCTAATGCTGGAAGTAGGTTCCAAAATATTAAGAGCTGTAGCGACTGATGGTCATCGTTTGGCTTATTGTGAAAAAGAAACTGATTGTGAATTAGCTGATATTAAACAAGTTATTCTTCCGCGTAAGGGTGTTATTGAATTAGCGCGTTTGTTAGATACTAGCGAAGATAAGGTTAAAATAATTTTAAGTAACAATCATCTTCGTGTTGAATTAAATAATATTCGATTCACATCGAAATTAATTGATGGACGTTTTCCTGATTACAATCGTGTAATCCCAGATGATGGTAACCATGTAATGTCAGCTGAGCGCGAAGTTTTAAAACAAGCTTTAATTCGCGCATCAATACTTTCTAATGAAAAGTATCGTGGAATACGCTTAATTTTAGAAGAAAATTTAGTACGTCTACAGGCACATAATCCTGACCAGGAAGAGGCCGATGTCGAACTTGAAGTTAATTATAGAGGTGAAACTTTAGAAATTGGTTTTAATGTAAATTACATGATAGATGCACTAAACGCAGCTAGCTCAGAAATTGCACAACTAACATTGAGAGATTCTAATAGTAGTTGTTTGCTAACTTACCCGGATCAACCTGATTGCAAATATGTCATCATGCCGATGCGACTCTAGTTTTAGCTAGCAAAAAAGGACTGTTATGCATTTAATGCAGTTACAGATCCAGAACTTTCGAAATCTAACTGAGATTAATTTCGAACCAGTTGATGGTGTAAATCTTATAACCGGATTAAATGCTTCAGGTAAAACCAGTTTACTCGAAGCTATTTATTACCTTAGTCACCTTCGATCATTTAGAACTCACCAGATTAGTGATTTAATTAAACACCAGTCAACCGAATTGCAATTAGTTGCAAAAATTCATACTGATTCAAATAATCAAATACCGCTAGGGATCAAGCGCAGTCGTCATAAACTTGAAGTTCGTGCTAATCGACAACCGATTAAAAGGGTGGCTGATATTGCTACACTATTTCCCGTCCTAACTATTCATCCCGACAGTTATAAACTCATTACAGGCAGTCCTTCAGAAAGAAGACAGTACATGGACTGGGGCGTGTTCCACGTGGAACATGATTTTTTTGGCGTATGGCAAAGATTCAAAAGAGCGCTATCACAACGTAATGCTGCATTAAAATCCAGGCAGAATGATGATTATTGTTCATTGTGGGATAAAGAGCTATTTGATATGGCTACTTATATCGATAACTTAAGAAGTAAGTATTTAAGTAATTTGCAGTCATATTTGAATAATCTAATGCTTGAATTTTTTAAGGATCAGTCTGTAGAAGTAACATACAAGCGTGGCTGGAATAATGAAGCAAGTCTTGATAGCTTGCTAAAAAGTGAATTAAATAAGGATAGGTTAAAGGGGTTTACTCAATACGGACCACATCGGGCTGAGTTAAGTATCAAGGTAGATGGACAGTCTGCGCAAACGGGAATATCCAGGGGGCAGCAGAAAACACTGGTTGCTTTGTTGAGATTGGCCCAGGCACAGCAGTTTACAGAGAGTACAGGTAGAAATTGCATCTTACTGTACGATGACCTGGCTGCAGAATTAGATCTGCCGCACAGGAAAAAAATACTAAAAGTTTTATCCAAAATGAAGACGCAGCTATTTTTAACTTCCATAGAAATAGATCAGGTTGATTTATCTGCATGGGATATTAAAAAAATGTTCCACGTGGAACAAGGTAAGCTGAAAGACCTGATATAATCACGACTTACTCGATAATTGGTTAACTCAATGAGCACAGAAAAGACTTACGATTCCTCAAATATTAAGGTATTAAAAGGACTTGAGGCGGTTAGAAAGCGCCCCGGTATGTATATTGGTGATACCGATGATGGTTCCGGTTTACATCATATGGTTTTTGAGGTGGTTGATAACTCTATCGACGAAGCGCTTGCCGGGCATTGTACTGAAATCAACGTTAAAATTAATACCGATGGATCTATTACGGTAAAAGATAACGGTCGTGGTATCCCCGTTGATATTCATGAAGAGGGCGTTTCTGCTGCAGAAGTGATTATGACTGTGTTACATGCGGGCGGTAAGTTCGATGATAATTCTTACAAAGTTTCTGGTGGTCTTCACGGTGTTGGTGTATCTGTTGTAAATGCCTTATCGGAAAAGATGCTGCTGACTATTCAGCGTGGTGGTGAGACGCATCAACAGGAATACAGCATGGGTGATCCAGTTTCACCGCTAAAAGTTATTGGGAAAACTGAAAAGACAGGAACTGAGTTACGTTTCTGGGCTAGTGTTGATGTATTTAGAAATATTGAGTATCACTACGATATTCTGGCTAAGAGATTACGTGAACTGTCTTTTCTGAATTCTGGCGTGCGTATTGTTCTTAAAGAAGAAGCGACAGACAAAGAAGATATCTTTGAATATAAAGGTGGTATACAGTCATTCGTTGAACATCTGAATAAAAACAAAACACCTGTGCACGAAACAGTTATTCATTTCACCGCAGAAAAAGATGATGTGGTGGTTGAATGTGCATTGCAGTGGAATGATTCCTATCAGGAAAATATTTATCCGTTCACGAATAATATTCCACAGAGGGATGGCGGCACCCATATTGCTGGTTTCAGAGGTGCGTTAACGCGTAGTCTTAATCAATACATGGAAAAATCCGGTATTGCGGTAAAAAATAAAGTGAATGTAACCGGTGATGATGCGAGAGAAGGCTTGACCGCTGTATTGTCAGTGAAAGTACCAGACCCTAAGTTCTCATCTCAAACCAAAGATAAGTTAGTTTCTTCTGAAGTAAAAGGTATTGTCGAATCTACAATGGCAGAGAAACTTCAGGAATTTCTATTAGAAAGACCCGCTGAAGCCAAAGCTATTACAGCCAAAATTGTTGATGCAGCTCGCGCACGCGAAGCAGCCAAAAAAGCACGAGAAATGACCCGCCGTAAAGGTGCGCTGGATATTGCTGGCTTGCCAGGTAAATTAGCAGACTGTCAGGAAAAAGACCCCAGTTTATGCGAACTGTATTTAGTGGAAGGGGACTCAGCGGGTGGTTCTGCCAAGCAGGGCCGTTCCAGAAAAACTCAGGCGATTCTACCTCTTAAGGGTAAAATTCTGAATGTTGAGAAAGCTCGCTTCGATAAGATGATTGCTTCAGCCGAAGTTGGTACGTTAATTACTGCACTGGGTTGCGGCATCGGTAAGGATGAATACAACCCTGATAAATTACGTTATCACCGTATTATTATCATGACCGATGCGGATGTCGATGGATCTCATATTCGCACCTTGTTGCTGACCTTTTTCTACCGCCAGATGAAAGAGCTGGTTGAACGTGGCCACATTTATATTGCTCAACCGCCTTTGTATAAAGTTAAGAAAGGTAAGCAGGAACGATATGTAAAGGATGATGAAGAGTTAAACGCTCATTTGTTACAGTTGGCACTGGATGGCTCAAAATTATTTGTCAATAAAGCAGTACCCGCTTTATCAGATACCGCCCTTGAAAATTTGGCACAAAGTTACCTGATCGCTAAATCATCTATTCAACGTTTATCCCGAAGAGTGGATAATAATATTCTGGATGAAATGATTAACCTTAATGGTGTTGCAACGGAAGATGTTTCAAACTCAGAAAAACTGCGTGAGTATGCAGATAACTTATTGATTTCATTAAAGAAACATGAGTTATCTGGTATCTGCTACCGTTATGAAATAAGCCAGGATGAGGATGGAAAACCTGTCCTGGAAATGATTAAACAGATGCATGGTCTCGATCACAGTTATCTATTGGGTGAAGAATTCTTTACTTCAACCGATTACAGACAATTAGCAAAATTGGGCGATAAGCTCGAAGCGTTGTTAGGTGAAGATGCTTATATTGAGCGTAGCGATAAACAATGTCCAGTTAAGACGTTTGTAGAAGTTATGGAATGGCTCATGGCTCAGGCACGCAAAGGCTTGAACATACAGCGCTACAAAGGTCTGGGTGAAATGAACCCAGATCAGCTTTGGGATACCACTATGAATCCTGAAACTCGTCGTATGTTACAGGTACGAATTGAAGACGCCGTGGCAGCGGATGAAGTCTTCACTACATTGATGGGTGATAATGTAGAGCCACGCCGGGAATTTATTGAAACGAATGCATTGTCTGCAACCAATATTGATACTTAGGTCATTTAATAGCGATGAAATATACCGATCTGCGGGATTTCATACAGCAGCTGGAATCACAGGGCGAACTTAAACGTATCCAGCACGAAGTTGACCCCTATCTGGAAATCACCGAAATTTGCGATAGAACTCTCAAAGCAGGGGGGCCCGCACTTCTTTTTGAAAACGTAAAAAATTCAACAGTGCCTATACTGGCTAATTTGTTTGGCACAGCCAAACGGGTTGCTATGGGAATGGGTGAAGAAAATGTAGAGGCCTTGCGTGAAGTAGGAAAACTACTTGCCTTTCTAAAAGAACCAGAACCACCGAAGGGCATGAAGGATGCCTGGGACAAATTACCGGTATTCAAACAAGTATTGAATATGGCGCCGAAAGAAATAAAAAAAGCCCCTTGTCAGGATGTTGTTATCGAAGGTGATACGGTTGATTTGGCCAATATACCTGTGCAGACCTGTTGGCCGGGTGATGTTGCACCTTTAATTACCTGGGGTCTGGTCATCACCAAAGGTCCGGAAAAAGAAAGGCAGAATTTAGGTATCTATCGTCAGCAGGTTATTGCCAAAAATAAAGTGATTATGCGCTGGTTGTCTCATCGTGGAGGCGCTTTAGATTTTCGCGACTGGCAGAAAAAAAATCCCGGCGAAGCTTTTCCCGTTGCGGTGGCTCTGGGTGCAGACCCGGCGACAATTTTAGCTGCGGTAACGCCAGTACCCGATAGTTTGTCTGAATATGGTTTTGCCGGGTTATTACGTGGCAGTAAAACTGAAGTGGTTAAATGTGGTCTCAGTGAATTGCAGGTGCCCGCATCAGCAGAATACGTACTCGAAGGTTTTATTTATCCTGATGAAGAGGCAGTTGAAGGTCCATTTGGTGATCACACCGGTTACTACAACGAAGTCGAAACTTTTCCCGTCTTTACGATCGAGCGTATAACACACAGAAAAGATCCGATTTATCACAGTACCTACACTGGTCGTCCCTCAGATGAGCCGGCGATCCTCGGTGTTGCGCTCAATGAAGTTTTTGTGCCAATTTTAAAAAAACAGTTTCCAGAAATTGTCGATTTTTATTTACCACCCGAAGGATGCTCTTATCGCATGGCCGTGGTCAGTATGAAAAAACAATATCCCGGTCACGCTAAACGGGTGATGATGGGCGTCTGGTCATTCCTAAGACAATTCATGTACACAAAATTTATCATCGTGGTTGATGAAGATATCAATACCAGAGACTGGAATGATGTTATTTGGGCAATGACTACACGGGTGGATCCAGTGCGTGATTTCACCATGATAGAAAATACACCGATTGATTACCTTGATTTTGCTTCACCCGTTTCTGGTTTAGGCTCAAAAGTTGGTATTGATGCCACCAATAAATGGCCGGGCGAAACAGAGCGCGAATGGGGCACACCCATTGTTATGGATGAAAAAGTGAAACAACGAGTAGATGAAATCTGGGATGAACTAAATATTTTCTGACAAGAAGAAAGTGAAAATCAGGCTGACCCCATCAGATGGTCAAGTTCATCATCCATATGTAATTCAGTGAGCTCGCTAAAACCACCAATCCATTTACCATCAATAGTGATTTGCGGCACGGTGCGAGCACCATTGGTTTTTTCGCTGAATTCTCTACGGCCTTCCATATCGAGATCAATACGAACTTCTTCGTAGGCAATATCCCATTTTTTGAGTAGTAGTTTTGTTTTGTCACAAATGGGGCAGGTGCCGGTGCTGAAAACTTTAAGTTGAGCCATATTTGTTTATCCAGTGGACGTTGTTACGGTAAAGCCGTGTATTATAAGTGTTTTCTTTTATACTAAAATAAAAGTACAATGAGACGCTTTTTCATTTAGACCAAAATTGGACCGCAATTTTACATGAGTTATCACGTTTTAGTGTCATCTTCAGGGCACGAATTTACCATAGAAAAGAACGAAACCGTACTGGATGCCGCTCTGCGTCAGGGTATCGGCTTGCCTTATGGCTGCCGTAATGGTGCCTGTGGTAAATGTGCAGGTGATTTAGTTTCCGGTCAGGTGGAATATGAAGAAGGTGCTTTGAAGGCTGCCGCCAAAGATCTGCATGAAGAAGGTAAGGCTTTATTTTGCCAGGCTATGGCCAGGTCAGATCTTGATATAAAAGTCACCGAGATCACAAAAAGCCAGGAAGTTGAAATAAAAACCCTGCCATGTCGTGTTGAAAGTATGGAATTGCTCACACATGACATTATGAAAGTAGAATTGAAATTACCAGAGAATGAACGCATGCAATTTCTGGCGGGTCAGTATCTGGAGTTTATTCTGAATGACGGCAAGCGTCGCGCCTTCTCAATAGCAAATGCACCACATGATGATGATCTGATTGAACTGCATATTCGTCACGTACCGGATGGGCATTTTGGTGATTATGTTTTCAGTGAAATGAAAGTTAAAACTTTATTCAAAATAGAAGGGCCGTTGGGTAGTTATTATTTACGCGAAGAATCTAATCGACCGGTTATTT
Organism: Gammaproteobacteria bacterium; assembly: GCA_029882355.1. Lineage (GTDB taxonomy): Bacteria > Pseudomonadota > Gammaproteobacteria > SZUA-229 > SZUA-229 > LH-M37. Next base: position 42,758 of record JAOUKV010000019.1, read on the forward strand.
TGGTTGGCGGTGGTACAGGTTTTGCGCCATTGAAGGGAATGCTGGAACATGCATTTAAAATAGGTTTTGATAAACCAATTCACCTGTTCTGTGGCGTACGTGCAATGCGTGATTTGTATATGGATAAGATGGTTAAGGCATGGCTTGAGCAGCACCCTAATCTAAAATATACAGCGGTATTATCCCAACCGGAAAAAACTGATAACTGGCAGGGAAAAACAGGACATGTTAGTGACGCAGTTATCGAAGAGTACTCAGATTTATCTGGTTTTGATATTTATTTAAGTGGTCCACCTGCAATGGTTAAATCGGGTATGGATGCTTTTTACGCCAGAGGCTTACCAGAGACTCAGATTTATTCAGATTCATTTGAATATTCTGATGATGCATTAAAATCTATGGGAATACAAAAACCAAAGTCCTAGACATTATCTGACTGTACAATTTTCAATGCTGGCTTTTCAGTATTGTGTTGTGAAGCCTCAATCTCCAGATGATGATGCTGATTTCCAGCTAAACACTCTAAGCCCTGTTGATAATAGATTTGAGCTTGCTTTGCGTCATCCATGTGCTGCTCCAGTAGTTGCGCCAGTTTTAGATAGGTTTCTGGCATTGCCTGAATGGAAAGACTGGCTTCAAGATGGTTGCGTGCTTTACCCCATAGCTTCTTATTGAGACAGAGTTTGCCTAAAGCAAGTAATAAATGTGCATTATGCTGATGCTCCAGTAACCATGATTCAACCTCTTCAAGTTGCTGGTTATCAATAACTACATCCAGCTCTGAATAAAGTATGACGGTTGATTCAGACCAGTGAGATTTTAGGTGATCACGTAGAACTTGTTCAGCCCGGTTAAAAGCTTCTAAATCTATAAGTAAAAGTGCGTAGTACTCGACAAGATTAGTATCATCTTTTAGGGCGTCAGGTAATTTGTGCCAGACAGTCGCGAGTGATTTAAGATCTTTACAATGGGATTGATCACTTAATAATCCGCGCCATGTTTCTAACTCAAGATTATGAATTTCATCTTTAGATAAAAGCTTCTGTTTTTTAGCATCAATGAGTAAAAGTTGGAGATTTTTCCAGTCGGCAAGACGCCGGTATGTTTTAAGTAATAGTTTTATGACATAGGCGTGTTTTGGTGAAAGGTCATGAAGATGAGTTAAGTTAGCCAGCGCCTGTTCGTATTGCTGATGAGCCAGCTGAAGTTCAGCTTTAGTTAAACCGATCGCAATTTCAGCAGTGGGCGTAGCTTCATGGGCTTTACGTAGATACTCGTCGCGGCGCTCATGTTCACCTTGCTGTTGTGCAGCGCGGGCGGCAGAAAGATAGGTTAATAAAACATTATCGCTATGCTTGAGCTGCTTGAGTAAAAGTTTTTCAGCTTCAGCAAAACGACCTTCTGCCAATTCGATTAATCCATGAGAAAGCAGGCTACGTGCTTTTTCAATTAGTCGGACTTTTCGATTGGCACCAAAGAAAATAATGACTCTGTGGATTAGTGAAAAAACCTTAAGTAAAGCCTGCAGCACCAAAACGCCTGCTAGCAGTACGCCACCGACAATCAGTAGTGTTGTCTCAAATGAGTAACCACCAAAGCCAGCGGTAAGATAGCCAACATCCTTCATAGAATACATAGTGAAGGCAGTGATAGCAGCGATAATGACAAGGATAAGCCTGATGAAGCGAGCCATTGTTAATTATCCATTAAAAAGAAAGGGATAGGGATTATCTCAGAAAAGGTAAGTCTTTGGCTAGTCATACAATTAAACTGGAGATTGCCTGAATGCAGGCATCATCTGTGGCATTACTGGCCTGGATTATTTTCTTAAAACCAAGTTGTGTCGCCAATCGATGTGCACGATCACCCGGTACTATGAGTGGTAAGTTTATAAGCATTGTTTTAGATTCACTATCGGTGAGATCAAACAGATTTTGTAGTCCCTCGTTGCTGGTCACGGTTAAAACATCTATATGATTAAGCTGGTCGTGATTAAGGCTACCGAGTTGGTTTTTTTCACGACGATAAGTCTCTGCATAAGTGATATTTGCACCGCGCTGGATAAGCGTGTTGCCAAGTAATTCCCGACCACCTTCACCGCGAAATATTATAATTTCTTTAGTTGCAACATTGGGTTGCTGGAAACTTAAATGTTGGAGTAGCGATTCAGTGGTAAATTCCGCAGGTATAATTTGAGCCTGATAACCATATTTTTTAAGCATGGTTTCTGTGCTGCTACCGATTACTGCAAGTTTAAGGTTTTCAGGTAGTGATTTTATTTTTTCTAATGTAATTGAGACTGCTGTCGGACTGATAAAGATAGCAATGTCGAATTTTGATAAGTTGTCAGTGATGGAGCGCAGTGATAGAGAGTCATCAATAGGAGTGATTTTTATCACAGGATAAAGTATTGCCGTACCACCTGCCTTGGTAATAAGTTGCTTAAGTGAATTAGCTAGTGATTCAGGACGTGTGATTAAAACGGAAATATTTTCTAAGGGTAGTTTTGTGCTCATGAAGGCAGGTATTTATTTTGATAACTATAAAGGGTGCTAACTACTGGTTGTTTTAAGAATTTTTCTAACCATCGGAAGATGGCGGCGACTGACCTCTAACAAATCATCAATATGATTAAAGCTTAGACAGACTTGACCTTGAGTGTTTTTCTGTAAGCCATTAATAAAGGTCTCGGAGACCAGGGCGTTACGATGTATGCGAAGGAAACGATTTTCAAATTCTATTTCGAGAGCCTTTAGAGATTCTTCAATAAGGTACTCATGATCGTCAGTACGAAGTGTTATATATTTTTGATCAGCTTTGAAATAAATAATATCTTCGATAGGAACAAGTTCCAGGGTGCCACGAATTTTTACACAAATTTTAGTGCGAGCGTTTGAGTTTTCTGCATTTTTAAGCTGGGTAATTTGTGCACGATTAAGTCGAACTGCAGATTTTATTGCCGCATCCAGCTGTTCCTGTTTAATCGGTTTAAGTAAATAGCCAACAGCGTTGCTTTCAAAAGCGCTCAAAGCATGTTCACTAAACGCAGTGGTGAAAACAATAGCGGGCGAACTTTCAAGATGGCTAAGATAATTAGCCGCTTCAATGCCATCCATACCCGGCATGCGAATATCCATAAAAACCAGGTCAGGCTTATGATTTTGAGCAAGAATTAAAGCTTGTTCTCCGTTAGCGGCTTCACCAACGATAGTATGTTCATCGGAAGATGACAGCATGTGCCGTAACCGTTGTCTTGCCAGCTGTTCGTCATCAACGATTAAAATTTTCATATTGATGCCTCGATTTATGAAAGACCACATTAAACCCTAATTGATAGCATAGCAGTATAGTAGGTAAAGTATGAGTCTAAATACTGTCTGTTTCCAGTGGAATTTCTAAAATTACAGTGTAAGTTGTATCGGTTTCCTTGATGACGAAAGAACCATTTTTACCGTATACAAGATTGATTCGTTGTTCAATATTCTGTTGAGCCATATGATTGCCTTCATGTTTTGACATAGACCCACTTCCTAACGGGTTGCTAACACTAAGTTCAAGAAAGTTGTTTTTTTGTTTAACAGATATAGAGATGATTCCGCCATCGGGCAAGGGTTCTATACCGTGGTAAATGGCGTTTTCTACCAGTGGTTGCAGACACAGGGCAGGAACCTCAGTTTCTGCAAGGTTTTGATCAATATCCCAGTGGATAGTAAGGCGGTCACCCAGGCGTAAAGTTTCTATATCAAGATAGCTTTTGGTGAGTTCAAGTTCATCACTGAGTGTATTGATATTTTGCTCACGTAAACTAGCCCGGAAAATGTCTGATAAATCTACAACTGCCTTTTCTGCCTTGTCTGGGTTAAAGGCGATGAGGCTGGCGATGGTGTTCATACTGTTGAATAAAAAATGTGGTCGGATGCGAGCACGTAAAGCTTGAATTTCAGCTTTAGAATGAGCCTGGATATGAATTTTCCATTGCTGCTGAACATAGAAGTAGCGCAATACCACGGCATAAATAACAGCGCTGATCAGCATAATACGTGCAAGAAAATAATTGCCCAGAGGAGAGCTATGCTCATCAAGTAGCAGCTGGTAATTAATGGATATGACGACAAGACTGAAACCTAAACTGATAGACATCATAATAATAAAGCTAAAAAGGAGACCCCTTTGACTTGGTAAAGCGTTTATTAGGACGCGAGCTTTGCAGAGAACAGCAGCATTGAGCAGGCCAATCCATAACATCAGCATCGAAATGAAGGCAAGTTGGTTCCAGAAATTAATGGTAGCGGGCGCTGAGGTCAATACTAAAGCCAGCAACTCAACCAGTAAAATCAGCATAAAAATGACATTGACGTTACAAAAATTCGGTAATAATCCAGTATCACTGAGATCAAGGTCAATAAAAGATAAATTGTTTTTCATGGCTACTAGGAATAGTAGAGCTGTGGCAGATTGCAAGGGAAAAGCCATGTTGATTCATAAAGTTAAGTTTGAAGGCGGATTTAGAGTTTGTATCCCTGATATAATCAGCGTTTATGACGTTCGGATTTTATTGTCTCGGACAAAACCATTAGATAAAGAACCGTGTTATGAGTAAACAAGACCAGAAAACGACAGACAAAGTGAATCAATCCTGGGGTGGGCGATTTAGCGAGTCAACGGATGCTTTTGTTCAGGCGTTTACCGCCTCCGTACAATTTGACCAGAGAATGTATCGGCAGGATATCGAGGGTTCGCGTGCTCATGCTCGTATGTTGAATAAAGTGTCTGTGCTGTCGGATGATGATTTGTCCCTGATTCTCAGTGGGCTGGATCAGGTCGAACAGGAAATCGAATCCGGTAAGTTTGAATGGTCGATTGCTCTCGAAGATGTTCACATGAATATTGAAGCACGTTTGACGGCCATTATTGGCGATGCGGGCAAACGCCTGCATACCGGTCGTTCGCGAAATGATCAGGTGGCTACCGATATCCGCCTGTATCTGCGAGAACAAATCGAATACGTTATTAATGAAGCCAAAAGATTGCAACAGGGCATGTTACTGCTGGCTGAAAAAGAAGCCGATAGCATTATGCCGGGCTTCACACATTTACAGGTGGCGCAGCCGGTAACCTTTGGCCACCACATACTGGCATGGTTTGAAATGATTGCGCGCGATGTTTCGCGTTTCGAAGATTGTCGTCAGCGCATGAATATGTGTCCGCTCGGTGCAGCTGCGCTGGCGGGAACCAGTTATCCCATCGATAGAGAATTCACAGCGAAAGAACTTGGTTTTACAGCGCCCATGGCCAATTCACTCGATGCCGTCAGTGATCGTGATTTTGCTATCGAATTTTGTTCGGCATCGGCAATGTTGATGACGCATATGTCGCGTATGTCAGAGGAGTTGGTGATATGGTCTTCTGCGCAGTTTAATTTTATCGATCTGCCAGATCGTTTCTGTACTGGTTCATCGATCATGCCGCAGAAGAAAAATCCAGATGTGCCCGAATTGGTCAGGGGCAAGACAGGTCGAGTGAATGGCAATTTGGTTAGCCTTCTAACCTTAATGAAATCCCAGCCTTTGGCTTACAACAAAGATAATCAGGAAGATAAAGAGCCATTATTTGATACTTTGGACACAGTACTGGGTTCATTGCGCGCCTTTGCCGATATGATTCCTGCGATCAAATGCAAGCATGCAAATATGTACGCAGCGGCTAAACAGGGTTTCTCGACGGCGACCGATCTGGCCGATTATCTGGTTAGAAAAGGCCTGCCTTTCCGTGATGCTCACGAAGTTGTCGGTAGTGCAGTGGCAGTTGGCCTTGAAAAAGAGCTGGATCTCAGTGAACTTAGTCTTGAAGAGTTACAGGGGTTTTCGGCATTGATCACTGAAGATGTTTTTGATGTGCTGACGCTGGAAGGTTCGGTTGCAGCAAGAAATCACATTGGTGGAACCGCACCGGAGCAGGTGCGCAAGGCAGTGATCGAGGCTAGAAAACGGGTTTAGTCAGGCAAAAAGCCCGAGTATTAACCCTGACTTTTAAGTTCTTCTTCAAAAAATTCTATCACTTCACCGAGCTGTTCTTCTAATTGGGCGCTGAGTTCACTAGCCCCTTCGATGCCGCCGGCGCGACCTATCATCTCGATGCTTTCACATACTTTGGCAAGACCTAATGCCCCCAGGCTATTGCTGGAGCTTTTCATACGATGAGAAATGCCGAAAAGTTGGTCTGGCTCGTTGTCAGCAATAGCCTTATTTAGATCGTTGAGCAGGTCGGGCATGTATTCAATAAAGGTTTTGAGTAACTCTGGAAGTACTTCTTCCATAATATCTTTCATTTCAGAATAGGCGTGGAGATCTAAGGGATTTTGTGACATAAAAAAACTCGAAATATGAATTAAAGGATTATTTGTGAAGCTTAGGGCTCATATCACCAACAACCACAGCCTCTGGTACGTGAAATTTTAAGGAGGCGGTAATATCAGCAAAGAGGCCGGGTTGGGCTTTGAAAGAAACCCACAGTGTATTTAGTTTCATATCGACGTTAACGAACAATACTAAATGTTTGTATTGTCTTAACGCAACTTCTATTTCAGACAGTGTGGCCTGAATATAGTGTTTAGGTTTAGATTTAAGTTTAGGGATAATCATCAACAGATCACTAACACGATTACCATCGTCATCGCGGGTTGGTGCGAGTTTCCAGAGTGGCTCTGCGGGTTTTATACCTACACTTAAAGTTAGGTCTTTATCTTTCATATCTACGGCTGTAAAAGACAACGATAGACCAATGTTAGCATGTGGCAGGAAGATTATATTAAGATTTATGAAATAAGACGATTAATTAGCCATTGGCGAATATCCCTAATTTCTTCAGGACAAACGCTGTGTGACATAGTGTACTCATGCCATTTTACAGAATAGCCAGATTTTTCAAGACGTTGGCGGCTTAAGTTGCCAAAATGAGAGTCAACCACATCATCCTGAAGGCCATGTGCCATAAATATATCGAGAGCCTGATTGTTTTTGTTATCGAGATCGCAGCAATGCGGTAAATAGGTAGAGAGAGCCATAATACCGCCCAAAGTTGAGGCATAATTTAAGCCACAGTGAAGCGCGATGGCACCACCCTGTGAAAACCCGGCCAGAATAATGCGCTCAGAAGGAATACCCAGCGCTTCCTGTTCATTACAAAGGGCGCGAATAGCTGCACTGGACTCATTAATACCGGCCTCATCTTCATCATTATCGATATTCAAGCTAGTGAGATCGTACCAACCCGGCATGTGGTAGCCCTGATTAAGGGTAATGGGGCGAACCGGCGCATGTGGAAAAATAAAACGAATTGCTATTTCGTTGGGCAACTGCAGTTGCGGCACAATACCAGCAAAATCGTTGCCATCAGCACCCAGGCCATGCAGCCAGATCACTGCTGCATCAGGGTTTTTGCCTGTTTCAAGTTGTATGGCATCAAGTTCAAGCATAAGTGGCTGCGGCTCCAGTAGGGATTAATAAAGATAAAATATCAGTTAACACAGAAACATTTTCAACTAAGGCTTTCTGTGCAGGCTGAATATTGCAATAATCCAGCCTTTATTACAAAACTCGAAGAATATGATGATTCGTTTAATAATGTCGGTGATATTGATGCTGTTTATTTCAGCCTGTGGAAAAACAGGTGCTTTGTATTTGCCAGATGTAGAGAAGGCTGATGACGTGGTTAAGACGCCCGCTGAAAGCTCACTGATGAATAATGAGGAGACAGATCGTGGATCACTTTAAATATAGGGATGGCCGTCTGTTTGCCGAAAATGTAGATCTCAAGGCAGGCATCGCGGAATGGGGCTCACCCTGTTATGTTTACTCACGGGCAACACTTGAACGGCATTGGAAAGCTTTTGATGATGCCCTGCAAGGTCATCCTCATCTGGTGTGTTACGCAGTAAAAGCCAATTCAAATCTTGCGGTTTTAAATGTCCTGGCCAGACTGGGCTCAGGTTTTGATATCGTTTCAGTCGGTGAGCTGGAGCGAGTATTGCTCGCTGGCGGTGCTGCCAACAAAATAGTTTTTTCTGGCGTTGGTAAAAGAAGGGATGAAATCGAGCGAGCTATGGATGTCGGCATTCGTTGTTTTAATGTTGAATCCGAAGCTGAGTTGGAAGTTATCGCCAGCATTGCCGAGAAAAAAAATATCAAAGCACCGGTATCCTTACGTGTTAATCCGGATGTAGATGCTAAAACACACCCTTACATCTCAACTGGGCTGAAAGAAAACAAATTTGGTATTACCATTGAACAAGCACTGGATGTTTATAAAAAAGCCCAGGCCATGGATGCTATTAATGTCATCGGAATTGATTGTCATATTGGTTCGCAACTAACCGAAGTTGCGCCTTTTGTAGACGCACTCGAACGTGTACTCGCTCTGGTCGATCGACTGGCCGAGGAGGGCATCGTATTACAACATCTTGATTTAGGTGGTGGGCTGGGTATTTGTTATCGTGATGAGCAACCACCACAACCTGCAGAATTAGCTAAAGCATTAGCCGAGCGTTTACAGGGTCGTGATGTTGAAATCATCATAGAACCGGGGCGGGCGATTGCAGGTAATGCGGGTATTTTACTGACCGAAGTGTTATATCTGAAACACGGCGAAGAGCACAATTTTGCGATTGTCGATGCCGCAATGAATGACTTGATACGCCCCGCGCTTTATGGGGCCTGGCAGGAGATTGTGCCTGTGGCGCCAAGAGATAACGAAGTTGCGCAGCTTTATGACGTGGTCGGCCCTATTTGCGAAACCGGCGATTTCCTGGGCAAAGGTCGTCAGCTTGCAATACAGCAGGGTGACTTTCTTGCTGTTCGCTCATCTGGAGCGTATGGTTTTGGCATGAGTTCGAACTACAACAGTCGTCCAAGGGTGGCAGAGATTATGGTTGATGATGATCACGCGCAGGTGATTCGAAAAAGGGAAACCATGGAGCAGTTATTTTCAGATGAATCAATGCTCACTGGGGACAAAAAATGAAAATGAATGCCGAACAGAAATTCAAAGATCAGGGCTCTTTGTTGTTTAATGAAATAGAGCTTCCTTTGACGAGCTCAGAGTGGCAACAAATCGAAAGTTTGCTCGATGACGTTGAGTACGAGCACATTGTCGGTGGTGATGCGGGTGAAGGTCATTCGGTATGGGTGTGCCGTTTTTATAATGATATCGATAGACCTGTGTCACTGCACCCTAGATCAGAAGAAATTAATAATATAGTAATGAGCTCGAAGATGACTGCTTTTTACAAACAGATTTTAGGAGCTGAAGATCTCTGTATGCGTCGTTGTCAGGCAAACCTTTTGCACAAAGGTGACTATATAGGCTTGCATGTGGATCAGGACAGTAATCCTGATTATTTCGCCACCGTGGTGTTACATTTCGATTCTGAATATCGCGGAGGTGCATTTATAACTCGCGATCAACAACGAGGTGATCATAGCTATAGCCCTTATAAAAGGGCAGTGCTGGTCAATGACTGCTCAATTCCACACGAAGTTTCAATGGTTGAATCGGGAAAACGTAAAACACTAGCCTGTTTTTTGTCTAAAAACTTTGCAAATAGTAATCATTACAGGAAAGACTTTAGGGTTGTAAAATAATTAGCTTTAAGAGTATCATCAATCTTTATAGGTATTTGTAGTAGCCAAATAGCAGGAGTACGCATGAGTCGTTTAATACAATTAGTGGTAGTGGCCTTTTCATTATTGTTTTTTATGCAAGCTCAGGCGAGCATCGATGTAACCATTGGTAGTGAATGCGCTATTTTTGCTGACGAGTCTACAAAGACCGACGACGGTAAAAAAGAGGGTGGAGATAAAAAGGAAGGAGAAGAGGAAGAGCCTGAATGTGATTAATATTTTTGAAGGCTCACTTGAACAGTCAATAGTAGTGTAAAACAACAAAACCAAAAAATAGGAGAAAAAAAGATGATAAGAGCAATGACGGTATCTTTAGTGGCGGCAAGCTTTGCATTTTCAGCAAGTGTATTTGCCAAAGATGAAAATAAACCAGTGGGTATTTCAAAGGACGTAATGAGTGTTGAAGTTATTAACCATGGTACAAAAACAAAAATTACGCGTAATCAAAATAACAAGAATATGATCAAACAGGACTTTGCGAAAACATCGCGTCCCTGTCCGCCATTTTGTATTCAACCAATGGTGCTTGCCCCGGGTGTTGAAACTATCGCTGAACTTGAAGTCATGGACTACCTGACAAAGATGGCCAACGGTGATAAAAATATTCTAGTAATTGATTCACGTACACCGGACTGGACAAAGAAAGGCACTATTCCAGGCTCAATCAACATTCCATGGACTAAATTGAATGCTTCGAAAGCGGATCCTATTTCTATAGGTGACATTATGGAAGAGAAATTTAATGTTGGTGGTGATGACGATAATCGTGATTTCTCTAAAGCAAAGACTCTGGTCATGTTCTGTAATGGTATGTGGTGTGGTCAATCACCCAATAACATTAAGAGCCTGTTGAAAATGGGTTACCCTGCCAACAAAATCAAATGGTACCGTGGTGGCATGCAGGACTGGGAAGTGCTGGGTCTGAGCACCGTATCGGGTAAATAAGTCCCAAGTCTCTGGCCAAGCCAGGTTAGACTGAATGTAAGGCCGATCTTAATAGATCGGCCTTTTTTGTTTTATAGGCTGGCGAAAAACGCAGCTCGTGGGTATGCTACGGATATGCAAATAAACTTCACAAAAATGCAGGGCATAGGAAATGATTTTGTCGTTATTGACGCTATTAATCAGAAAATAGCTTTAACACGTGATCAGATACGCCATATTGCCAATAGACATTTTGGCGTCGGTTGTGATCAATTGCTGTTGGTCGAGAGCAGTGAAAGGCAGGATGCCGAATTTCGTTATCGTATTTTCAATGCGGATGGCGGTGAAGTAGAGCAATGCGGTAACGGCGCGCGCTGCTTTGCGCGTTTCGTCACTGAAGAAGGCTTGACTGATAGCCAGGTAATTCCAGTTGAAACAAAATCGGGCCTGATTCAGTTAGAGCTGGAGGATGATGGTCGCGTTACTGTCGATATGGGCGAGCCAGATTTTAATCCAGCAAGCCTGCCCTTTGACGCAAAAGGTACGCCGGAATACCATGAACTGGTGGTGAATGATGAGAAATATGCTATAGGTGCTGTATCCATGGGAAATCCACACGCCGTATTGCTGGTGGATTCACTGAAAGACGCACCTGTACAAACACTGGGCGCTGCCATAGAGAGCCACCCACGTTTTCCTCAGCGGGTGAATGTTGGTTTTATGGAAATAGAAGATCGTGACAATATCCGTTTACGGGTTTATGAACGTGGCGCAGGTGAAACCATGGCCTGTGGAACCGGCGCATGTGCGGCGGTAGCAGTAGGCATCAAAAATCGTCTGCTCGATGCGCGGGTACAGGTAGAGCTACGAGGTGGGGATTTAACAATTTATTGGCCGGGAACAGGGTCGCATCTGATGATGACGGGGCCGGCAGAAAATGTATATAAAGGGCAAATAGAACTGTGACAACACAAACAGAAATGTCTCAACAGACAACACAACAAGAAGAAAAATTAGCCGACGAACTGCAATTAATCAGCTTGCTCAAGGAACACGGGGATATTTTACAAAGACACCCCGAGCTTTTGGCTGAACTGGAAATTCCTCATCGGGTAGGCGGAGCCGTTTCATTGATCGAGCGTCAGGTCGGTGTTTTACGGGATAAACTGAAAATTAGCGAAAATCATCTACGCGAGTTAATGGAAATCGCAAGGGTTAATGACCGCCTGGCCAACAGCCGACATCGAATTGCGATTAATTTGCTGAGCGCACATGACCTGATCGACGTTACCAGTGTCGTTCTCGATGAGTTAAAAAATGAACTCAAAGCTGAGTTCGCCGATATCAGGTTGTTTTCAGATAACGCCGAGCTGGTAGAAAAGCACCCGGGTTTGTTCGTGCCAACCCATGCACCGGAGCTGAGCCAATTTTCAACCATGCTCAAACAGAAAATCCCGGTTTGTGGTCGTAGCTCAGAAGAGCAAAATATCTTTCTGTTTGATGATAATGCTAAGGAAGTAACATCAGCAGCAGTCATTCCACTGGTCTCAGGTGCCGAGTTAGGTTTGTTGGGCCTGGGTAGCCGAGAGGCAGATCGTTTCCAGGCTTCCATGGGTACCGAATTTTTAACACAGATGGGCGAGCTGGTGAGTGCGGCGCTAGCGGTTCATCTGGAAAAATAGCGGATGAACAAAGCGCAGGTTTCCGGCGTGTTTGAATGGCAGACACCTTTGACGCGCTTTTTTATCTACCTGGAATCCGAGCGTAAATATTCAAAACATACTTTGTCGGCATATCGACGTGATATTCAAACCTTCAGTGTATATTGCGCTGAGAATGATCAAACCGTTTTGGCAGATATCGATGAGGCATTAATCAGACGTTTTGTCGCCTCGCAGCATCGCAAAGGCCTTTCCGGTCGGAGTTTACAAAGGCTATTATCTGCCATACGTACCCTGTTCAATTATTTGTGCCGTCACCATGGCCTGGATAATAATCCGGCAGATGGCGTACCAGCACCAAAATCACCAAAAAGACTGCCAGAAACACTGGGTGTAGATCAGCTAAATAATTTACTCACCGTATCCGATGATGACCCGTTGGCGCGTAGAGATCACGCTATGATGGAGTTGCTGTATGGCTGTGGATTACGATTATCAGAATTGACCGGTTTAAATTTGAGCGACATCGACTGGCAGCAGCAGATAGTCACCGTTACCGGTAAAGGCAATAAACAAAGGCGAATACCCTTTGGAGAAAAAGCAGCCATATCGCTAAAAATATGGCTGAAAGAAAGAGCGCAGATGCTCAGGCAGGAAGAAGCGGCCCTGTTTCTCAGTAACAAGGGCCGGCGCATAGGCAACAGGAGCGTACAGCTACGCATTAAACAATGGATGTTGAAAAAAGGCCTCGATAGCAATGCGTATCCCCACATGTTCAGGCATTCCTTTGCCTCACACATTCTGGAATCCTCCAGTGATTTACGCGCAGTGCAGGAATTGCTGGGTCACGCCAATCTGAGCACAACACAAATCTACACACATCTGGATTTCCAGCATTTGGCTGGGGTTTATGACAAAGCACACCCGAGATCACGTAAGTAGCCTTTCCTGTTAGTCTTTCGTGTAAAATTACCAGTCTTTAAAATTATTGGAGTTTTAGCGTGGAAACATTTCACGGTACAACCATCATTACAGTGCGCCGTGACGGTAAAGTCGTGGTCGGCGGTGATGGCCAGGTCACCCTGGGCAACACGGTGATGAAAGGCAATGCCACTAAAGTACGCAAGATTTATCACGATAAAGTTATCGTCGGATTCGCCGGTGCTACTGCCGATGCGTTCACCCTGCTGGAAAGATTTGAAGGCATGCTGGAGCGCCATAGCGGGCATTTGAAACGCGCCGCCGTCGAGCTCGCCAAAGACTGGCGTACTGACCGTATGTTACGCAAACTGGAGGCGATGCTGATCGTTGCAGATGCGGAGACCTCACTACTGGTCTCCGGTACTGGCGATGTTATCGACACAGAAAATGATTTGATAGCCATTGGATCGGGCGGGCCTTATGCACAATCTGCGGCGTGTGCTCTGTTTGAGAATACCGAAATGTCGGCTCATGATATTGTTGAAAAGAGTCTGGCTATCGCCGGTGATATCTGCATTTACACGAATCAGAATCGTACTATTGAAGAATTATAAGTTGAGCAGCAATCAGGCAGCTCGCTAAAACGAATCACAGGTTAAATATATATGTCTGAAATGACACCCCGCGAAATTGCACAAGAGTTAGACAAGCACATCATTGGCCAGAATAAAGCCAAGCGTGCTGTGGCCATCGCGCTGCGTAATAGATGGCGGCGTATGCAGATCGAACCGGAACTACGCAACGAAATCACGCCAAAGAATATTTTGATGATAGGCCCTACCGGTGTCGGCAAAACCGAAATCGCACGCCGTCTAGCGCATCTTGCTAATGCGCCCTTTATCAAAGTTGAAGCGACTAAATTCACTGAAGTTGGCTATGTTGGTAGAGAAGTTGATTCGATCATTCGTGATCTTGTTGATATGTCTGTGAAAACAGCGCGTGAGCAGGAAATTAAGAATGTAAAACATCTGGCAGAGGCTGCTGCGGAAGAGCGCATTCTTGATGCCTTATTACCACCTGCGCGTAATGAATTTGGTGAGCCGGAGAAACATGAATCAGGCACTCGTCAGAAATTCAGAGAAAAACTTAGAGCGGGTGAGCTGGATGACAAAGAAATCGAAATTGAAGTTTCAGCTGCACCCGTAGGTGTGGAAATTATGGCTCCTCCGGGCATGGAAGAAATGACCAGCCAGTTACAGGGCGTTTTTCAGAACTTGTCGAGTGATCGTAAGAAGACTCAAAAAATGAGAATCGAGCAGGCCTATAAAATCCTGCTCGACGAAGAAGCATCCAAGTTGCTCAAGGAAGATGACATTAAGGCCAGGGCTGTAGAAAATGCTGAACAGAATGGTATCGTTTTTCTCGATGAGCTGGATAAAGTTGCCAAGCGCGCGGATTCAGGCGGTGGCGGTGATGTTTCACGCGAAGGGGTGCAGCGAGATTTATTGCCTCTGGTGGAGGGCTGTACCGTGAGCACTAAATACGGCATGGTCAAAACTGACCATATCTTGTTCATTGCTTCGGGTGCCTTTCATCTTTGTAAGCCTTCAGACCTTATTCCAGAATTGCAGGGACGCTTACCGATTAGAGTGGAACTGGATGCGCTTAATGCGGATGATTTCAAACGAATCTTGACAGAGCCGGATGCGGCACTAACCGTACAATACAAGGCGCTGTTGAAAACCGAAGGAGTGGAATTAGAATTTACTGAGGATGGCGTAAAACGTATTGCTGAAATTGCCTCCGAAGTGAATGACAAATCTGAAAATATTGGAGCGCGGCGTTTGCACACGGTGATGGAAAGATTGTTAGATGAAATTTCCTACGAAGCACCGGACAAGTCAGGTACAAAAGTTATTATTGATGCCGCCTATGTTGATAACAGCCTGGGCGAGCTGGTCAAGGATGAAGATTTAAGTCGCTACATTCTTTAAGCACACATACGAGAAAAAACATGGCAAAACCAACTGATATTAGTCTGCACCAAAAAAGCCGAATTCTTGAGCTAACTTATGATGACGGTGCAAATTATAAATTACCCTGTGAATATCTCAGAGTGTATTCACCTTCTGCCGAAGTTACCGGTCATGGCCCGGGTCAGGAAATCCTACAGCTCAATAAAGAAGAAGTTAACATCACAGCGATTGAGCCACAGGGCAACTATGCACTAAAGCTGGTGTTTGATGATAAACACGATACTGGTCTTTATACCTGGGAATACTTGCATGAGCTGGGTTCAAAATACGAAGAGAAGTGGCAGAATTATTTAGATCGTTTGAAAGAAGCCGGTCACGAACGCAAAGACTAATAGAGAGCATTATGTCAGGAAATAAAACACATTTTGGATTCAAACAGGTCGATGCTGATAAAAAAGCAGGCCTGGTCGCAGAAGTTTTTAGTTCGGTTGCCGGAAAGTACGACATCATGAATGATGTCATGTCTTTTGGTGTTCACCGTATCTGGAAAAAAATTGCCATGGCACATACCGGCTTAAAAAAAGGGATGCATGCACTCGATATTGCCGGCGGTACCGGCGATCTCACTATCCAGATGTCAAAGCAAGTTGGTGCAACCGGTGAAGTTATTATTTCAGACATTAACCCGGCGATGCTGGAGCAGGGCCGACGTCGACTGATCGATAAAGGCATCGCAGGCAATGTGAAATTTGTAGAGGCCAATGCCGAAGAGCTGCCGTTTGATGATAACGCTTTTAATTGTGTCACCATCGCTTTTGGTTTGCGCAACGTAACTGATAAAGATAAAGCATTGAAAGAAATGTACAGGGTGCTAAAACCAGGTGGTCGTTTGCTGGTGCTGGAATTTTCCAAGCCGGTAGTGCCCGGACTGGACAAAATTTATGACTTCTACTCTTTCAACATATTGCCAAAAATGGGCAGGATAATTGCCAACGATGAAGACAGTTATCGTTATCTTGCAGAGTCAATACGCATGCACCCGGATCAGGCAACATTAAAAGCGATGATGGAAAATGCCGGTTTTGAGCGGTGTACTTATCATAATATGACGGGCGGAATTGTTGCATTACACAAAGGCTTCAAACTTTAGAAATGTTACTCAATGACACAGTGAATGAAACATCGATTGTCTGGCTGGAAGCCATGATAAATCGTTATCTATCGCTCGACCCCGAAGTCACTGAAAAATTAGCTGAGCTAGAAGGTCGAGTCATTGCTGTAGAAATAACAGGCATAAACAAAATACTGTATTTTCTGCCGCATCAAGCGGGCATGGATGTGATCGAGCATTATGAAGGTGGTGCCGATACAACGCTCAAGGGTTCGCCAGTAGCATTGTTAAAAATGAGCATGAGTAAAGATGTTGCACCACTAATGCTTAAGGGTGAAGTTGAGATTGAAGGTGATGTGCGTCTCGGACGAAGTTTCAAAAAGATTCTTACAGAAATGGATGTTGACTGGGAAGAATACATGGCCAGAATCATCGGTGATGCTTCAGCACACCACTTGGCAAAGCTGACAAAGAAATTAATAAGCTGGGGACGGCAGGCAGGTGATGATGTTGCCACAGATATTTCAGAATATCTTCAGGAAGAAAGTCGCGATGTAGTCAGCAAGCCTGAACTGGAAATGTTTTATCAGGATGTCGACGCCCTGCGAAATCAACTTGATCGATTTCAAGCACGATTTAAAACGCTAAAAAACAGATAAAAACAACAACGCTAACGACAGGGATCTGCCCTGAAAAATAATGAGATTAATCGGACCTAAACAATTCATTCGAATGTTGCGAATCAATTATGTACTTGCGCGACACGGACTGGATGATATTATTTTTGCGACACATCTACTGCGCCCATTTCGATTTCTTATCTACGTTTTGCCCTGGAACTGGTTTCGGCCAAATCGTGCACCGCGAGGAGAACGCATTCGACGTGCACTAGAAGATCTAGGACCCGTCTTTATAAAATTTGGGCAGATGCTATCAACACGACGTGATCTGCTGGCCGATGATATCGCTGATGAGTTGCAATTATTACAGGACTCGGTGCCACCATTTCCCAATGCCGTTGCAAAAAAGATAGTCGAAAAAGCCTTTGGTCAGTCCTTAGAAGAATTGTTTGATAGTTTTGAAGCCGATCCTCTTGCATCAGCTTCAATTGCACAGGTGCATGGCGCACGTTTGAAAAATGGCGATGATGTTGTGGTTAAAGTATTGCGCCCTGATATTTTGCCAGTGATAAGTCGTGATATTTCTCTGCTCTATATTATTGCTGAATGGGCGGCGCGTTATTCTTCACAGATACGCAGATTACGTCCTGTTGAAGTAGTCGCTGAATACGAAAAAACAATAATCGATGAACTTGATCTGATGCGTGAGGCAGCCAATGCCAGCCAGCTACGTAGAAATTTCGATAACTCATCGGAGTTATATGTGCCGGAAATCTATTGGGATTACACGCGCAAGAATGTCATGGTAATGGAGCGAATATACGGACTTTCAATTCGTAATATCGAATCGCTAAAAGAAAAAAATACCGACATGAAAAGGCTGGCAGAGCTGGGCGTAGAAATATTCTTTACTCAGGTGTTCACGCATAACTTTTTTCACGCTGACATGCATCCCGGAAATGTTTTTGTCGATATTGATGATCCCGCTTCACCAAAATATATTGCGGTTGATTTTGGCATCATGGGTACGCTCAATCAGATTGACAAACGGTACCTGGCAGAAAACTTCCTGGCTTTTTTTCAACGTGATTACAATAAAGTCGCCAAGTTGCACGTCGAGTCTGGCTGGGTACCATCGGACACACGAGTGGATGAATTTGAGTCAGCAATTAGAAGTGTCTGTGAACCTATTTTTGAGCGTCCGTTAAAAGATATTTCATTCGGACAATTATTACTTCGCTTATTCCAGACTGCTCGACGCTTTAATATGGAAGTGCAACCACAGTTGGTACTGTTACAAAAAACCCTGCTCAATATTGAAGGCCTGGGCAGGCAGCTATACCCTGATCTGGATTTATGGACTACTGCCAAGCCATTTCTTGAACGTTGGATGAGCGAACAGGTTGGAACCAAAGCTATGCTTCGTGGTTTTAAAGACAATCTGCCCTACATAGTAGAAAAAATGCCAGAGCTACCGATGCTGATTTATGAAGCGTTGAGGAATACGGCGACCGGTGCTAATCAGGAAACACAGTTAAAGGAAATTAGAAATGCACGCTATGAAATAAAACGCGGTAGTAAGCGTAACGTGATTGCTATTGGTGGTGGTAGTTTATTGATTAGCTCATTCATTGTATTTAGTCTGGTTGAGACTAGCTCTTTGATGTTCCTTGGTGCGCCTGTAATGTCCTTGATACTGGGCGGCCTTGGCGCTTTGCTTTTATTGTTTTCATTCCAGGATTAATCGTTTTGCAGCTAACAGAGAATACACGCGGAGCTAGTTTCGATGTCTGACTTCGATACAGGTTTTGTGCAAACAGACAGTGCCGATGTCTCGCATATACTAGATGGCCTGAACGAGGCCCAACGCGAAGCGGTCACTGCACCGTCTGGTCACATGTTAGTGCTGGCCGGCGCAGGTAGCGGAAAAACACGGGTATTGGTACACCGCATCGCCTGGCTCAATCAGGTTGAAAATATTTCCGCCTACAATATTTTTGCCGTCACATTCACCAATAAAGCTGCCGCAGAAATGCGCAAACGAGTTGAACAATTACAGGGTACACCAGCTTCCGGTATGTGGGTCGGCACCTTCCACGGATTGGCACATCGTTTATTAAGAACGCACTGGAAAGAAGCCGGTTTGCCTCAGGCTTTTCAAATTTTAGATTCCGATGATCAATATCGGATGATTCGCCGAATCCTCAAAGGTCTCGGACTGGATGAAGCCAAGTGGCCACCTAAACAGGCACAGGCATTTATCAATGCACGCAAGGACGAAGGCCAGCGCCCCACGCATATTGATACATCGCACAATCCTTTGTATGTCCAACTGGTTCGTATTTACACCGCTTATGAATCGGCCTGCGAAAAAGCGGGGGCGGTTGATTTTGCCGAACTGCTTTTGCGTACACTGGAACTGGTGCGCGATAACCAAGCATTACAGAAACATTATCAGGATCGTTTCCGTCATATTCTGGTTGACGAGTTTCAGGACACTAATACCATTCAGTACGCTTTGATACGTACACTCGCAGGTAATAAAAATTACGTGTTTATCGTTGGAGATGATGATCAGGCGATTTACGGCTGGCGTGGTGCGAAGGTTGAAAATATACATTCGTTTCAAAAACATTTCAAAGCAACGGATATCGTCAGGTTAGAACAGAACTATCGTTCGACTACCACCATCCTGTCTGCGGCGAATGCTATCATCGATAATAATACCGGGCGCATGGGCAAAAAACTCTGGACCGCCGGTGAAGATGGCGAGGCCATTCAATTTTACAACGCCTTCCACGAATACGACGAAGCCCGTTATGTACTCGACCACATCAAACAATGGGTAGAAGAGGGCGGCACGCGTTCAGAAATCGCCATCCTCTATCGCAGCAATGCGCAGTCACGCATATTCGAGGAAAAGTTTGTCAGCGAAGGCATTCCATACCGCGTCTATGGTGGTCTGCGTTATTTTGACCGCGCAGAAATTAAAGACGCGCTGGCTTATTTGCGCCTGATCAATAATCGAAACGACATGGCCGCTTTCGAGCGCGTGATCAATACGCCGACGCGTGGCATTGGTGATCGCACCGTAGAAAAAATAAGAGAATTGGCAAGAGACAATGAGCTGGCGCTCTGGCCCGCCGCGATGAGTTTGATCGAAGATAAGGCACTGACTGCCCGCGCAGCAAATGCGCTGGGTGTTTTTATCGAATTGATAGACAGCATGGCCACTGATACCGCCGAGTTGGAATTATACGAACGCATCGAGCACGTCATCCACGAAAGTGGTTTGATCGATCATTACGGTAAAGAGAAAAGCGAAAAGGCTGAGCAGAAAGTAGAAAATCTTGAAGAGCTGGTCAGCGCCGGTCGTGGATATGAATTTGACGCAAGTGCAGAAGAGCTCGAAGGTATGGATGAATTGACGGCCTTTTTAACCCATGCCGCCCTGGAAGCCGGCGAAGGTCAGGCCGATGCCTGGGAAGACTGTGTACAGATGATGACATTGCACAGTGCCAAAGGACTGGAATTCCCGTTAGTATTCCTGGTCGGACTGGAAGAAGGTCTTTTCCCTAGTCAACGATCATTAGACGAAGAAGGCAAACTCGAAGAAGAGCGCCGGCTTTGTTACGTCGGTATTACTCGCGCCAGACAAAAATTGGTAATGACCTGCAGCGAGCATCGAAGATTGTACGGACAGGACTTATACCCATCACCGTCACGTTTTATAAGTGAGATTCCCGATCACCTGATACAAGAAGTGCGTGCAAAACCCATGGTGAGTCAGCCACTGTATTCACCATCGGCATCGATGGAAACAGACTCAATCAATGGATTACGTGTAGGTCAAAGAGTAATGCATGGAAAATTTGGTGAAGGCATGATTACCAATCTCGAAGGTAGCGGTGCGCACGCCAGAGTGGAAGTGAATTTTGAATATCAGGGTAGTAAGTGGTTAGTTATTAGCTATGCAAACTTACAGCCTGTCTGAGTAGTAATAAAAATAGAAAGGATAAAAAAATGAAACGTCGTGACATTATAAAAACAATCACCATCATCGGTTTTCTCGTTAGCTCATTGGCTACACCGGTAATCGCCACTGCGGCAGAAACCATTAAATGGAAAATGGTCACCACCTGGCCAAAGAATTTTCCAGTACTCGGTACTGGCGCAAACCAGCTTGCCAAACTAATCGGTGAAATGTCCGGCGGACGTATTAAAGTCAAGGTCTACGGTGGTGGTGAATTAGTACCCGCGCTGGAAGTGTTCGATGCGGTATCACGCGGTACGGCGCAAATAGGACACGGTTCAGCGTACTACTGGAAAGGAAAAGTTGAAGAAGCCCAGTTTTTCTCCACCGTACCCTTCGGCATGAATGGGCAGGAAATGAATGCCTGGTTGTATCACGGCGGTGGCATGGAATTATGGACAGAAACTTATGAGCCGTTTGGTGTGGTTCCCGCCGCAGCCGGTAACACAATGGTACAAATGGCAGGCTGGTTCAATAAAGAAATAAACAGCGTTGAAGATTTAAAAGGTTTGAAAATGCGCATCCCTGGTCTGGGTGGTGAAGTTTTACGTCGTGCAGGCGGCACACCAGTTAATCTACCCGGTGCAGAATTATTCTCATCATTAAAATCCGGTGCTCTGGATGCCACCGAATGGGTCGGTCCTTATAACGATCTCGCTTTTGGTTTTCATAAAGCTGCGAAATATTATTATTACCCCGGTTGGCACGAACCAGGCACCACACTGGAAGCCATCATCAATAAAAAAGCACTGGAATCTTTACCCAAAGATTTACAGAGCATCGTCATAAACGCCTGCAAAGTAGTGAATCAGGAGATGGCGACGGAATTCACCGCGAAAAATAATGCTGCATTGGATACATTGGTTAACAAGCATCATGTAGATGTCCGACGTTTGCCGGATGATGTTTTGAAAAAGTTGAAAGGCTTATCCGAAGAAGTGGTTCTTGAATTGGCGGGTAAGAATAAAGCAGCGAAACGAATATATGATTCATATGATAAGTTTCGCAAGCAGGTTACAAAGTGGGATGATATTTCTGAGAGGGAGTATTTGAATATTCGGTAATGTCTGGGTAGTTACACCCACGGGCAAATCACCATAAGTAATATATTAAAATTTTGAACACGACATATCCATGTTTTTTATAAGGAAGATAGATAACAAAGTGAATAGGGATGGTATGGCCCCGTAAAATAAACCTTAATAAATCAGACGGTTATAAAGAGAGGAACTCTTCTTCTTCCAGGCTGTCGACCTTTCGTCGGAAACTGTCATTTTTCCGACAGAAAATCATGATCTTTCAAATTGACTTGCTATAGTTTTCACATCGGTGGGTACAACCCTGTTTCTCAAAGCTAGAAGCACTGGGTCTGCTGATTCGAAAATGCTCCAAAACTAAAACTTTTTCCATATTTCTGACTGCACTCAGTTTGAGCCTGGCTCTTACCGTCTCAATGTGCCGTCTCTATAGTTTTGAAGAGCGACCATGAAAATCACATATTTACTGAACACCCGTTTTACATCGATACTGTTTATTTTATTAACAATCGTCCAGCTATCAGCATGCAACGCCGACGAATCACCAGTAGCCACCACACCGCCCATCGTCGATTTGAACGCTACAGCTATCACCAACCATCCCGCTATCATCACCGGCGTTGATAGCGGCAGCGTTACCGAGGACAAAGATGTAGGCGCTGACAACCTGTTGAAGGCTGGCGGAACACTGGTGATTACAGAAATCGATGCCGACGAGGATGCCTTTGTCGAAATATCAATTGATGGCGCCTACGGCAGCCTTTCCATAAGCGCTGATGGAGTCTGGAGCTATAGCGCTGACAATAATCAGGCTGCGATACAGAGTCTGGCAAGCGGCACGTTCTTGAGCGACAGCTTAACGATCAGCAGTATTGATGGCACGCAGCATACGGTAGTAGTGATTATCAATGGCGCGGATGAGGTGAGCACACCAATTAATATCAACCTGACATGGAATATTCCCAGTGAACGCGAAGACAATACACCATTGTCCCTATCGGCGATAGGCGGATACAACATCTACTATGGCAGCAAACAAGGCCAGTACATAAATACTGTTAGCATCGAGGATGGCAGTGCCGAAAGTTATACCTTCACTGACCTGCCTACCGGTACCTATTATTTCGTCGTTACAACCTACGACACAGACGGCCGCGAGAGCATGTATTCAACTGAAATTATTAAAACGATATGATAAAAAAATAAACACGGTAAGGCACAATAAACTCACCGCATGTTTAAAAGTATTAGATCGCTTAAAAATTGAGAATCTGATGCACCTAAGAAAATTAAAAAGAGAAGACTTCCTTTACCAACCATACTACTGTGAAGAAAACATCTGGCACCTTTGCCAGCACGAACAATTCAAAAACAGCCATGTCATAGTCATCGCTAGTAAAGGCGATTCATTTCCTATGCTTAATCAGCGTGATATGGAGAACCACTTAACACCCGTTCTTTGGGACTATCATGTCATCTTGCTAGCAGAGGAAGATACAAAACAGATATTAGATTTTGATACTAGCCTGCCATTTAATAATGATATCGAAACATATTTTTCCAATTCATTTATAGATAATGATTTACTGAATGCCGACGAAAAACCATTGTTAAGAGTGATGCCCGCGAGTGAATATGTCATGAGTTTTTCTTCTGATCGACGCCATATGAAAACGGAGTCAGGCTGGATTGCGCCGCCACCAGTATGGCCACTGATTGGAAATTCTGTACATAATTTGCCAGATTTTCTTGATATGTCTAATAATGATATCGGTGATGTACTCACCATTGATGAAATGCTGGAGCGGTTTACATAAGATTAATTTTGGTATGACAAGCTACTACTGTATAAAAAAAAGAAATGTTGAAAGAGGCTCACAAAAAGTTGATGAATTGTGAGCCTCTGTCGTTGAATTATTATTACCTCAAGTTATCTATGTATTCAGATATGTCGGTAGGTACTAGCGAGGCATTCCAGCTGACAGCGCTATGTTTTAATACTCGTTTCTCCCATTTTTTTATACGTGAACGATAAACTTGCGGGTCTGTATTATCTTCATTTAATTTAATGACATTCATTGCGGCAAGATTCATGTTGGTAAACTCATCTTTATTGAAGCTACGTTTAATGCCGGGTTTTAATTCCTCTTTCATATCACTAAAGATGAACATGATTTGTGTGCCTGCCTGAGTGCTTTTTAAATAGCCGCTACATAACATCATGGCACCACTGATATCAGTGAATTTTGCGCGAGTTTCTTCTTTTGCAAAATCATCCATAAGGCCGGCAAATTCCATCCTTTGTTTATTGGCCTGTGAAGGTCGATAGTCGAGTGTTAATTTGCCTTTCAGGTTTTCCTCGTCATAACTGTTACTGTCTATGGCAATTAAAAAAAGGCTATCGCCAGGTACCAGCTTGGGAATGACGCCGGCTTTGATAATGCTAACCATATTTTCTTTTTCATCAGCATAGGTTCCTGAAATATCAGCAAGCGCACATATTGCAGTTTCATATTGTTTGTTGTCGCTGCACGACGTAAGCAAAATAGCCGCCGCACATAGGCCGATGGTCTGTAATTTTTGTTTAATTTTCATTGTCATGATCCTTTGTGATTCAAATTATGCTTTGCTTATAAATAATTCACCGATCTTGGTCGGAATAATGATGTAGGCATCATAAAGATGAATAAAGGTTTTCATAACAGTGCTAATTAAGTGAGCGATCATGGCGATCAAATAACCAACTAGAACAATAACTAGAATCAGCAGCTTGTTTAGAACATGCTGGCTACTTTCTATTAACATTTCCAAAGGCACTGCAACCATTGCCAGTATCCAGGGTAATACAAAGCCCAGAGTAGCCTGTCCAATAATGGTTATCTGAGAACCTTCAGCAGTTGCTGTGGTGGCGGTTTTACCTGCTAATGCCTGTGTTGTTGCAGCATTGGTTTCTGCTATGTGATCACGCAGTATCGCTAGTGCAGCTTCAACAGACGCAAGAAAAAATAAACCAAGTAATGCCGCGTACAACAAAATGCGTCGTTTACTGAGGGTCATTGTCGCGATTTGAGGAAATATATTGGTGATACCCAAGGCTTCCATCAGGAAAATACCCAGGACAACTTCAAGCATGACAATGACCAGGGCAGAAACATCAGATACCTGCAGTCCAAGTACACGAGTACCCGCTGGTACCAGCTCTGACATAGGTAATGCAATCAGGTTGAAGTTAATAAAGGCACCAAAGCCTGCAATGACAATCACCAGCGTTGAGAAGATGAATAATTTGGTGGCTTTGGATGACAGCATGTCGATGGAATCTGCACCGCCATTTCTGACGCTTTCGTATTCCTTCATATACTTTTCGATTTTACTGGTGGTTTCGAGCACCAGTGATATTTTGGTATCAACAACTGCCATGGCTTTTAAAATTTTATTCCATATTGGCGCTAACCCACTGAGTATTTTATGTCGTTGCGAGGCTGTTTTACGCATTTCAGCCAAAGCCAATTTTTCGCCGTCGATTGCGGATTTGTGGAGTTCCTTGAGCATTTTTTCAATAACGCGATCTCCAGAAGCTGTACCAGTAATGCCGGCAATAGCTGTAACTGCATCATTCCAGCCTGGTGCTTCAGGAACTGCCTGACCGCATTCCTTAAAATCAGCATCAATAATGGCAATGTTCTCATCAAGTTTGAGATGTAGAGCAGGGTAGTCTGCCAGATGTTTGGTGTAGCTGGCCTCTACACGTTTAAACTCCTGGGCGATCTTTTGTTCGCTATCGGCAATGCTGGACTCAAGTAGAACTTTTTTGCTCTTCTCCCTCATCTTCTCGACAAGTGAATTGATCCAGGTTGATATTTTATTGAGACCACCAGCAATGCCATCGTCCAGACTTTGTAATGCCATGTGCAAGGGCGTGCGAGCCAGGTAAAGAAATACCATGCTCGCTGCAACCAGTGTGGCTATGGAGAGAAAAGGCATCTCAGGCCAAATGTATAGATTGCTCATTGGAAACTCCTAAATAGTTATAATTGTTGTAGTGTTTAGGTATCATTTATAAGGCGGGTGCTACGGATATATCAGGGGTTGATATTGATATTCATTTCTATACGCAGGTCTTAAGTATATAGCCCTAAATCAATAAAGAGCAATGTAAAAACCGGTATTAATTATGAGTATATTTAGGTATTTGTGTAAATTATCGACGGACTGAGTCACAGTAAGTGCTAAATAATTATATAAGTATTTTATGAAATAAGGTTTTGAGCGGTATGGTTTTTCTACTCACGCCAAAGATAAGTGACACAAGCAATAAGTTATAGTGTTGATTTTGTGAATTTAATAAATTACAACTACTTCTTATCATGCTCCAGAATAATGTGGCTTTCTGTAAGAATAAAATCAAGAAATGTACGCGCCACTAAAGATAGTTTCCTTCCTTTCAAATGCACGGCAAACCAGCGCCGTTTAACCGGAAAACCTTCTACATCCAGTACTACTAGTTTTTTTGCTGCCAGTTCAAGCCGTAAACTGTGTAATGACAACATGGCCAGACCCAGTCCAGCCATAACGCCTTGCTTAATCGCTTCGCTACTACCCAGTTCCATATAAGGTTCCAGCTTCAGGCTCTTCTCTTCCAGTAAGCGGTCAAAAACCAGTCGCGTACCGGAGCCCTGCTCTCGCATAAGAAAACGTTCGCCAACAATCTCATCAAGATTGATTTGCTTTGTATTTGCAAGTGGATGATCGGGGTGAGCGGCTACGACAAGAATATTTTCCAGAAAAGGGTAGGTTTCCAGATGATCATCTTCAGGAATTTGCCCCATAACAACGAAATCATCTTCATTATTATGTAGGCGCTGCATCACCTTGGCACGATTGGTGAAGACCAGTTTGGGTTCGACGTCTGGGTATTTTGTCAAAAACATACCAAGCAGATGTGGCATGAAATATTTGGAGGTGGTGACCACGGCAAGTTGTAGCGGACCTTTGACTTCGCCCTTCAGGGTCTCAACTGAATTCTTTAATTCTGACACCCTCGCAAGTATATCGCAGGACGCCTGATACATCGTTTTGCCCGCTACCGTGGGAAAAATTTTCTTGCCGACGTGCTCAAACAGAGGCAAGCCTACCTGCTCTTCTAGTCGTTTTAACTGAATAGAAACAGCAGGTTGTGTTAAATGCATCTCTTCCGCCGCACGTGTGTAACTGGCGTGTCTTGAGACGGCTTCAAATAGTTTTAACTGTTGCAGGGTAAAGTGCATAGTTCAGCATATCATAAACATTTGTATATGTATTTTATAACTAAGATTAATTTTTATTAATGATTGTTCGGGATTATAGTTCTTCCACGCTGATTAAAGGCGAGCCCCGGGAACGAGAGCCGGATCAATAAAACAACTATTTGGAAGGAGAGTTTACTTCTCCAGCCAAATTAAATGCAAACGAGAGGACGCTAGCAATGGCTAAAACGTA